>PLZB01000077.1 GCA_003151955.1 Acidimicrobiaceae bacterium | reverse complement strand
TAGTCGAGGTAGAGCATCGAGGCCACGGCGTCGACCCGGAGTCCGTCGGCGTGGTAGGTGGCCAGCCAGTGCTCGGCCGAGGAGAGGAGGAAGCTCCGGACCTCGTTCCGGCCGTAGTTGAAGATGCAGCTGTCCCAGTCGGGGTGGATCCCCTGGCGGGGGTCGGCGTGCTCGTAGAGGTGGGTCCCGTCGAATTCGGCCAGGGCGAAGGCGTCGTTGGGGAAGTGGGAGGGGACCCAGTCGAGGAGGACCCCGATCCCGGCCCGGTGGAGGGCGTCGATCATGGCCATCAGCCCCTGGGGGGTCCCGTGACGGGCCGTCGGGGCGAAGTAGCCCGTGGTCTGGTAGCCCCAGCTCCCGTAGAAGGGGTGCTCCATGATCGGGAGGAGCTCGACGTGGGTGAAGCCCGTCTCGAGGAGGTAGTCCACCAACAGGGGGGTGAGCGCTTCGTAGGAGAGCACCTCCCCGGGGCGTCCGGGGTCCCGCCGCCAGGAGCCGAGGTGGACCTCGTAGATCGAGACGGGGGCGTCGAGGGCGGCCCGGGCCCCCCGGCCGGCCATCCAGTCCCCGTCCCCCCAGGCGTAGTCGAGGTCCCAGACCACCGAGCCGGTCCGGGGGGCTCCCTCGGAGGCGAAGCCGTAGGGGTCGGCCTTCTCGAGGACGGCTCCCCCGGGGACGCTGACGGCGTACTTGTAGACGTCCCCGGGGTGGGCCCCGGGGACGATCCCGGCCCAGATCCCCGAGGAGGCCCGGGCCTCGAGGGGGTGGGCCCCGGCGTCCCAGCCGTTGAAGTCCCCGATGACCGAGACCCCGGTGGCGCCCGGGGCCCAGACGGCGAAGGCCGTCCCGGCCGGGCCGAGCTGGTGGGCGCCGAGCTTCCCGGCCAGGCCCCGGTGGGTCCCCTCGTTGAAGAGGTAGAGGTCCTGGTCGGTGAGCTCCCAGCTGGTGGTCATGAACGCGAGTCTCCCGCACCGTCGGTCCCACCTTGGCGCCGGGCCCGGTCCACCAGCCGGAGGAGCCGGGACCGGGACCGGAGACCCCCGGGCCAGGTCCGGCTCCAGCGGCGGACGAAGTTCCCCTCCTCCGGTCCCGTTCCGGGCCGGTTCTGGGGCTCGGCCTCCCCCCAGAGGTCCTCGAGGTCGACCATGACCAGGGGGGCCGGGCCCCGAGCCAGGTGGAGGAGGAAGGCCCCGAGCGCCTGCCCCGGAGTGGGCGGGGCACCGAGCAGCCGTCCCACCCGGTCCCGCAGCCGGGCCCGCTCGGCCCGGCGCCGCCGGGCCAGGGCCGGGCTGAGGGCGCCGAGGCGGGCCCGGTCGTCGATGTCGAGGCCGGCCCACCAGGAGGCGAAGGGGGGAAGGTCGTGGGTGGCCAGGGAGGCCAGGGAGGACCGGGGCGGGTCGGGGAAGGGCGCCCGGGGGGTGGCGGCGAACTGGTGGACGTGGCTCCGGAGCATCCCGTCCCGGGCCATGGCGGCCCGGACGGCGGGGGCCACCGTCCCCAGGTCCTCCCCGACCAGGACGGTGCCGGCCCGGCTGGCCTCGAGGACGGCGACGGCCCGGAGCTCCTCGGCCCGGTAGGTCACGTAGGCCCCCTCGGTGGCGGCCGCCCCCTCGGGGATGCACCAGAGCCGGTGGAGCCCCATCACATGGTCGATCCGGAGAACGGCGGCATGGCGCATGGCGTGACGGAAGAGGGCGATCGGGTAGCGGTAGTGGTCCCGGCGGACCCCCTCGGGATGGAGGGGGTTGATCCCCCAGTTCTGGCCGGCGGCCTGGAACCGGTCCGGGGGTGCCCCCCCGCTGGCCCCGGTCACGAAGGAGCCCCGGTGGAACCAGGGGTCGAACCCCCAGGGGTGGACCCCGACGGGGAGATCGAGGTAGAGGCCCCCCCGGGCGGCGGCCCCGGCCAGCTGGGTCTCGGCCACCCACTGGGCGTAGCGGTGGTAGCGGACCCGGTCCTCGGGGGCCGACCGGGCCGGGACCCGACCGGGCCGGACTCCGGGCCAGGTCGGCCAGGGCCCGAGGGTCTCCGTGGCGGCCCGGAACCGGGCGTAGGCCTCGATCTCGGGCCGGCCGGCCAGGAAGGCGGCCAGGGCCCGGGACCGGTGGCTGTCCCTCCCGGCCAGACTGGCGGCCAGGAGCTCGAGGACCTCCCGCTTGGCGGCCAGGGTGCCGGCCGGGTCGGACCGGGGGGCGGCCCGGAGGCAGTCCAGCCGGCGCCTGAACCGGGCCGACCCCAGCAGCCGGCGGGCCTCGGGGCAGCCGGCCAGCTCGGGGAGGGCGGTGACCTCGACGTAGAGCTCGTTCCAGGCCAGCCGGCTAGCCGGCCGGTAGGGGCTCGGCTCGACGAAGGGGCCGTCGAGGAAGGCCCCGTTGAGGGGGAGGGTCCCGACCAGGCTGCCCCCGAGCTCCCGGGTCCAGTCCCCCAGCCCGGCCAGCTCCCGGTAGGTCCCCACCCCCCAGTCCTGGTCGGTCCGGACGGCGTGGAGGGGGGAGAAGACCCCCCAGGTCCGCTCCGGGGCTGGGGCCCGGGCCGGGGCCGAGACGACCAGGGCCGAGGCCTCCACCCCCGGTCCCTCCACCTCGAGCCGGTGGTAGCCCGGGGTGGCGGCGAGGTCCCCGGCCAGGACGAACCGGTGCTCGACCAGGGCCGGCCCCCCGCCCGGTCCCGGCCGGGCCGGTCCCCGGAGGAGCTCGGCGAGCGGCCCCTGTCCGACCGTCCCGTCCTCCCGCCGGACCCTGACCCGGACCCGGTCTGGGGAGACCCGGGCCGGGAGGGTCAGCCGGTGCCGGACCGGGGGGCCCGGACGGTGGACGAGGACGGGCTCGAGGACCCCCTCCCGGACTCCGGCCCGGGCCTCGGCCAGGAGTCCGGGGGCCTCCCGGGGATGGTCGATGGGGATCCCGAGGGCGGCCAGGACCCCGACGAGGGCCTCGTCCGGGGTCCGCCGCCGGGTGTGGTCGTAGGCCTCATAGCCGCTTCTGACCCCGTGGGCGGCGGCCAGGGCCACCAGGGCCCGGCGCCCGGTGGCTTCCTCCCGGCCGCCCCGGCTCAAAGGGGCCGGTCCAGGAGGTCGAGGATCCCCCGGGCCGGGATCCCGATCCAGTCGGGCCGGCTGTTGGCCTCGTAGCCGAGCTCGTAGACGGCCTTCTCGAGGAGGTGGAAGCCGAGGAGGGTCCCGAGCTGGTCGGGGTCGGCGGGGACGAAGGGGGCGTCGCCGGCGGTCTCGAGGTAGGAGCGGAGGAAGATCCCGGCCACCGACCGGTACCAGAGGTCGAGGAGGGGGTCGAGGGCCTCGGGAGAGCTCGACCCGGCCAGGTCCTGGGCCAGCTCGGAGGCGGCCACGTGGGAGGCGTAGTGGAAGGACCGGATCATGCCGGCCACGTCGACGAGGGCGGGCCGCTTCAGCCGGCGCTGGCCCAGGGACCGGGCCGGCTCCCCCTCGAAGTCGATGAGGACGACGTCCTTCCCCGTCCACAGGACCTGGCCCAGGTGATAGTCGCCGTGGACCCGGATCCGTTGGACCGCCACCCGGGTGGTCGAGAGCCCCCGGAGCCCGGTCATGATCTCCTCCGACCGCTCCACCACGGCGGCCACGGCCGGGACGGTGAGGGCCTGGGGCCGGACCTGGCGGAGGGTCCGCTTGAGGAGGCTCCGGGCCCCGTGGTACATGGCCTGGCGGTCCATGGCCGTGAGGGACTCGGGGGCGAAGGCCGAGTCGGACCGGCCCGAGGCCAGGGCCAGGTGGAGCTGGGCCGTCCGCCGGCCCAGGAGGGTGGCCCAGCTCTCGTGGGGGCCGACCAGGGGATGGTCGGCCTCGGCGGCGCCGGCCGGACCGGCCAGGATCCCCCGGGGGGGGCGGCGGCGGGCCTCGACCTGGTCGTGGCGGGCCAGGGCCTCCTCCAGGCCGTGACGAAGGGCGTCGATGACGTAGCTCCAGCCGTCCCCCTCGTTGGCCACGAATTCCTCCACCGTGACCAGGGTGGAGACCGGACCGTGGCGGTCGGGCCGGTACTCGAGGCTGCCGGCCGCGGCCGGAGCCGAGGGGAACCGGGCCTCCTCGGCCAGGAACCGGCCCAGCTCCACGGCCGGGGAGGGTCCGCTCTCGACGTGGCGGACCAGCTTCATGATGAGGTGGTCCCCGAAGGTGATCGAGCTGTTCGACTGCTCGACGGCCAGGGGCTGGGGGTCGAGGTCGGGGGGGAGCCCGGCGTGGAGCCGCCGCATGGCCGGGGCCGGGGCCCCGACCAGCCGGCCCGACCGGCCCGGGGCCTGGCGCCGGCCCCGGACCAGGTCGAGCAGGGCCCGGCCGAAGGCGGGGTCCCAGGCCGCGTCGTGGAGGATCCCGTCCTCCTCCCCCACTCCCATGACGGCCACCACGGCCTCGGGGTGGAACCGGACCAGCTCGGCGGCCCGGGCCCCGCTCGTGTAGGCCAGCGGCAGGAGGTAGGTCTCGGGGTGGCCGACGTCGAGCTCCACCTCGACGAGGACGAGCCGGGCCCGGACGGCCCGCCCCTTCGTCTCCGGCACGGCCACCACCTCGGCGATTCGGACGGCCTTGATCCGGCGGGACTTCTCCCGGAACCAGCGTCGATCGGCGATATAGCCGGGGAGGATCTCCTCCAGCTTCCGGGCCGCCTTCCCGACCAGGACGTCCTCCCACTGGCCCCCGACCTGGAGGACGGGCCGGGGGGCCCAGTTGGCCGTGTCGTCACCCTCGAGGGAGAACCAGTAGAAGCCGTGGGGCCCCAGGGTGAGGAGGTAGGGGAGGTCCCCCACCGGGGGGAACTCGCTCCCCCCGAAGAGCTCGACCGGGACGGTGTTCCGGTAGTCGGCCAGGTCCAGCTCGACGGCCTGGGCGTAGCGGGACAGGTTGACGACGACCAGGATCCGCTCCGCCCCGAGGACCCGGAGGAAGGCCAGGACCTTCCGGTTGTCGGGCCGGAGCATCTGGAGGGACCCCCGGCCGAAGGCCCGGTAGCGCTTGCGGAGGGCGATGACCCGCTTCATCCACCACAGCAGCGAGCTCGGGTTCTCGCTCTGGGCCTCGACGTTGACGGCCTGGGGCTGGTACTCGGGGTCGATGATGACGGGGAGGTAGAGCTGCTGGGGGTTGGCCTTGGAGAAGCCGGCGTTGCGGTCGCTCCCCCACTGCATCGGGGTCCGCACCGCGTTGCGGTCCCCCAGGTAGAAGTTGTCCCCCATCCCGATCTCGTCGCCGTAGTAGAGGATCGGCGTCCCCGGCAGGGACAGGAGGAGCCCGTTCATCATCTCGATCATCTGCCGGTCGTTGCCGAGGAGGGGAGCGAGCCGGCGGCGGATCCCGACGTTGACCCGGGCCTGGGGATCCTGGGCGTAGGCCCGGTACATGTAGTCCCGCTCCTCGTCGGTGACCATCTCCAGGGTGAGCTCGTCGTGGTTCCGGAGGAAGAGGGCCCACTGGCAGTCCGGCGGCGTCTGGGGGGTCTCCTGGAGGATGTCGACGATGGGGAACCGGTCCTCCTGGCGGGCCGCCATGAACATCCGGGGCATGAGGGGGAAGTGGAAGGCCATGTGGCAGGAGTCCCCCTCCCCCAGGTAGGCCACGGCGTCCTCGGGCCACTGGTTGGCCTCGGCCAGGAGCATCCGGTCGTCGAAGTGCTCGTCGACGTGGGCCCGGAGCCGGCGGAGGAAGGCGAAGGTCTCGGGGAGGTTCTCGCAGCTCGTCCCCTCCCGGGAGTAGAGGTAGGGGACGGCATCGAGCCGGAGCCCGTCCACCCCGAGCTCGAGCCAGAAGTCGAGGACCCGGGTGACGGCCGCCTCGACCTCGGGGTTGTCGTAGTTGAGGGCGGGCTGGTGGGAGTAAAAGCGGTGCCAGAAGTAGGCCCCGGCCACCGGGTCCCAGGTCCAGTTGGACGTCTCGAAGTCGGTGAAGATGATCCTGGCCTCGGAGAACCGGTCGGTGGTGTCGCTCCAGGTGTAGAAGTCCCGGGCCGAGCTCCCCGGGGCCGACCGCCGGGCCTTCTGGAACCAGGGGTGCTCGTCGGAGGTGTGGGCCAGGACCAGCTCCGTGATGACCCGGAGCCCCCGGGCGTGGGCCTCGGCCAGGAAGGCCTTGAAGTCCCGGAGGGTCCCGTAGGAGGAGTTGACCCGCTCGTAGTCCGAGATGTCGTAGCCGTCGTCCCGCAGGGGCGAGGGGTAGAAGGGCAGGAGCCAGAGGGCCGTGACCCCCAGGTCCTGGAGATAGTCGAGCCGGGAGATGAGCCCCTTGAAGTCCCCGATCCCATCCCCGTCGGAGTCCTGGAAGGACCGGACGTGGACCTCGTAGATGACGGCGTCCTTGTACCAGTGGACCTGGTCCTCGCCGGGTGCGACGGCCGGATCGGGTCGAGCCGGGGAGGGTTTCGGGGTCACGGGGATCAGCCTCCCGGGCGCTCGACGTGGAAGAGGTGGGCCGGGACCCTGCCGGGGTCGAGCCGGACGTAGTTGTCGGGGCCGGCCCACCGGTAGCGGGCGTCGGTGAGGAGATCGTGGACCTCGAAGGACCCCTCCCCCTCGAGCCGGAGCGCCCGGAGGTCGAGGTGGAGGGTCCCGGCCTGGGGGGAGAAGGGGTCGAGGTTCACGACCACGAGGACGGTGTCGTCCCAGCCGGCCCGGCCCGGTTGGGAGCCGGCCGTCTTGGAGTAGACGAGGAGCCGGTCGTTGTCGACGTCGTGGAACCGGAGGGTCCGGTCCTGCTGGAGGGCCCGGTGGAGGTGCCGGACGGCGTTGACCCGGGCCACGAGGTCCCCCAGGTTCCCGGGACGGTCGAGATCCCAGTGCCGGACCTCGTACTTCTCCGAGTCGAGGTACTCCTCGGAGCCCTCCTGGCGGGCCTCCTGCTCGAGGAGCTCGAAGGCCGGTCCGTAGATCCCGTAGCTCGCCCCCAGGGTGGCGGCCAGCACCAGCCGGGCCATGAAGGCGGCCCGGCCCCCCACCTGGAGGTCGGCGTGGAGGATGTCCGGGGTGTTGGGCCAGAGGTTCCCCCGGAAGGAGTCGGCCATCGGGGTCCGGGTCAGCTCGGTCAGGTACTCCCGGAGCTCGGCGGGGCTGCTCCGCCAGGTGAAGTAGGTGTAGGACTGGGAGAAGCCCACCTTGGCCAGCTCCTCCATGATCCGGGGCCGGGTGAAGGCCTCGGCCAGCATGATCACCTCGGGGTGCTCGGCCCGGACGGTGGCGAGGAGCCAGTCCCAGAACCGCAGCGGCTTGGTGTGGGGGTTGTCGACCCGGAAGATCGAGACCCCGTGGCCGATCCAGAATTCGACCACCTGGTGGAGGGCCTCCCAGAGGGACCGCCAGCCGGCCGTCTCGAAGTCGAGGGGGTAGACGTCCTCGTAGCGCTTGGGGGGGTTCTCGGCCGGCCGGATGCTCCCGTCGGGGAGGTGCCGGAACCAGTCGGGGTGCTCGGTGACCCAGGGATGGTCGGGGGAGCACTGGAAGGCCAGGTCGAGGGCCACCTCGATCCCGACCCCGGCCGCGGCGGTCACGAGCCGGTCGAAGTCGGCCAGGGTACCGAGCTCCCGGTGGACGGCGGTGTGCCCCCCGGTGGCGTCCCCGATGGCCCAGGGACTCCCCGGGTCGGCCGGGCCCGCTCCCGTCACCCCGTTGCGGCCCTTCCGGGCCGTGAGGCCGATGGGGTGGACGGGGGGGAGGTAGAGGACGTCGAAGCCGAGCCGGGCCAGCCGGGGGAGCTGGGCCTCCACGTCGGCCAGGGTCCCGGACCGGGAGGGGTCGGGGGAGGCGGACCGGGGGAAGAGCTCGTACCAGCTGCTGAACCGGGCCCGGGCCCGTTCCACCTCGACCGGGTAGGACGCCGAGGTGGCGGCCGGGCCGGGATCGGGGTAGCGGGCCAGGAGGTCGGCCAGCTCGGGCCGGGTGGCCAGCTCCAACCCCTCGGCCGGGGCGCCCGGGGCGGCCCCCTCCAGGGCGGTGGCGGCGTCCTCGAGGCCCCGCCGGTCGGCCCCCCGGGCCCGGCCGGCCCCCTCCCGGATCAGCTCCGCCCCGACCAGGAGCTCGACGGCGAGGGACTGGCCGGCCCCGGCCCGGGCCTCGAGATCGTGGACCCAGGTCCCGAACCGGTCCACCGTGGCCCGGAGGCAGAACCGCCAGGGTCCGGTCCGGTCGACGGGGAACTCCCCCCGCCACCGGTCGTTCCCGACCGGCTCGAGGGAGCTCGTCCGCCACCGGCTGTCCTCCTCGTGGCGGAACCGGACCTCGGCCGCGAGCCGGTCGTGGCCGTCGGCGAAGATGTCGGCCTCCACCACCACCGGCTCACCCAGGGCCCCCTTGGCCGGGTAGCGGCCCCCGTCGACCGAGGGCCGGACCGCGCCGATGACGGGCCGGGGACGCCCCAGCGAGTCCGGTGGGATGTCCCTAGCCACCGGGGCGGATGGCTCGGCGGTAGGCCCGGGCCGCGTACTCCGCCACCATGCGCTGGGTGGTGAAGAAGGAGCCGTTCAGGGCCATGGCCCCCCGCCGGACGGCGGTGAACCCGTCGGGATCGCCGTAGTAGAGGGGGGCGACCACGTCCCCGAGCATCCGGTAGAGCTCGGCGGCATCGGCCCCGTCCACCTCGGGGTCGCCGATGGGGAGCTCCACATCCGGCCCCAGGTCCCGGCCGATGGCCCAGCCCGTGACCCCCTCGACGTGGCCCTCGACCCACCAGCCGTCGAGGACGCTGAGGCTCGGGACCCCGTTGATGGCGGCCTTCATCCCGCTCGTCCCCGAGGCCTCGTGGGGGGCCACCGGGTTGTTCAACCAGACGTCCACCCCGGCCACGAGGAGGGCAGCGAGGCCCATCCCGTAGTTCTGGAGGTAGACGACCGTGACGTCGTCGGCCAGGTCCCGGGCCGCGGCGGTGACCCGGGCGATGAGCTCCTTGCCGGGCTTGTCGAGGGGATGGGCCTTCCCGCTGTAGACGACCTGGATCGGCCCGGCCCGCTCGACCAGGGCCCTGAGCTCGTCGGGCTGGGACAGGAGGAGGTCGTTGCGCTTGTAGGGGGTGGCCCGCCGGGCCACCCCGATGGTCAGGACGTCGGGGTCGAGCGTGGCCCCGTGGCTCCGGGCCACCTCGTCGATGAGGACCAGCTTGGCCTCGGCCTGGGCCGCCTGGATCTCCTCCAGGGGGATGACCGAGGCGTACCGGAGCATGGTGTTGTCGTGCCGCCACCGGGCCAGGTGCCGGTCGAAGAGCCGGGCCGTGCTGGGGGCCACCCAGGTCGGGACATGGACCCCGTTGGTGATGGCGTCGATCTCGTACTGCGGGAACATGGCCTGGGAGACGGCCCCGTGGCGCTGGGCCACCCCGTTGATGAACCCGGCGAAGAACATGCCGAGGACCGTCATGTTGAGGGCGCCCTTGTCCAGGCACCCGATCTTCGTCAGCCCGGCCATCAGCTCCCGGCCCAGGATCTCGGTCGCCACCTCGGGGGTGAACCGGTCGTGGCCGGCCGGGACCGGGGTGTGGGTGGTGAAGACGCAGTGGTCCCGGACGGCCTCGATGTCCTCCGGGGTGGCGTCCCCGACCCGACCCTCGAGGGCCTCGGACAGGAGGGAGACCGGCACCAGGGAGGCGTGGCCCTCGTTCTGGTGGTAGGAGGCGATGTTGGTGTGACCGAGCTCCCGGAGCATGGCCGGCCCGGCCAGTCCCAGGACCGTCTCCTGGGAGAGCCGCTCGGCGGCCACCCCGGTGTAGAGCCGGTCGGTGATGGCCTGGTCCTCGGGGTCGTTCTCGGGGAGCTGGGTGTCCAGGAAGTACACCGGGACCGTTCCCCCCCCGACGCCGGTGAGGACCCGCTGCCAGGCCCCGACCACCACGGTCCGGCCGGCCAGGGTGATCTTCACCTGGGTGTCGAGCCGTTCCAGGTGGTCGGCCGGGGCCCACCGGACGGGCAACTCGATCTGGCGACCCTCCTCGTCGAAATCCTGCCGGAAGAAGCTCCGGTGGTAGACGAGGGTGACCCCCACGGCGGGCACGCCGAGGTCGGAGGCAGACCGGAGATAGTCCCCGGCCAGGACCCCGAGGCCGCCGCTGAAACCGGGGATCTCGTCGCCGATGGCGATCTCCATGGAGAAGTAGGCGATGGTCCGATTGCTCACCCGCCTGAGTCTGTCTCATCCGCGCCGGGGCCGCATCCCGGGGATTCCCCCTCCGGCGGGCATACTCGGGGGATGGATCTCAGCGGCCTCATCCGGGCCGTCCCCGACTTCCCCGAGCCCGGGGTGGTCTTCCGGGACATCACCCCCCTCCTGGCCGACCCCGCTGCCTACGCCGCCGCCGTGGCCGCCATGGCCGAGCCCTACCGGGGCCGGGTCGACCACGTGGCCGGGATCGAGGCCCGGGGCTTCATCCTGGGGGCCTCGGTGGCCCTGACCCTGGGGGCGGGATTCATCCCCCTCCGCAAGCTCGGGAAGCTCCCCTCCCCCACCCTGGCCGAGGGCTACACCCTCGAGTACGGGACGGCCAGCCTCGAGGTCCACCTCGACGCCCTCGGCCCGGGCGACCGGGTCCTCGTCGTCGACGACGTCGTCGCCACCGGCGGGACCCTGGTGGCCGCCGTCGAGCTCGTCCGCCGGACCGGGGCCGAGGTGGTGGCCGTCTCCGCCCTCCTCGAGATCACGGCCCTCGGGGGCCGGGACCGGATCGGGAACGGCGTCGACCTGGGGGTCGTCGTCAGCTTCTGACGGCCCTTCCCCGGCGGCCCCGTCAGGGGCCCTGAGCCTCCGACGGTTCGGCCGGCCCGTCGTCCGCCGGCCCGGACCGCCATTGGAGGGCCATCACGGGCTGGGGGGCGGCCAGGCCCTTCAGGGTGAGCTCCCGAGCCGGGCCGAAACGGAATTCCCCCGTCCGGGCCACCAGGAGGGCCGAGAGCTGGGAGACGAGCACCTCGCCCGGTCCGGCCGCGTCGGCCAGGCGGCTGGCCACCACCACGGTGTGGCCGACGTAGTCCTCCCCCTCCTCGATGGCCTCACCGGTGTGGAGGCCCATGTGGGCGTCGATGGGGGGCCCGCCGTCCCCGTCCCGGCGCCGGGCCAGGGCCTCGAAGACGGCGGTGGCGCAGCGCAGGGCCCGACCGACCCCGGCGAAGGCGATCATGAAGCCGTCCCCCTGGACCTTGACCTCCCGGCCGCCGTGGTCGGCCAGGGCGGCCCGGACGATCCGGTGGTAGTCGGCCAGGAGCTGCTGGAGGTCCCGGTCCCCCATCCGCTCGGTCAGGCCGGAGAAGCCGACCATGTCGGCGAAGAGGATCGTGACCGTCCCGTCCCGGCCCTCCACCGGCTCCCCCGGGCCGGGGACCCCGACGGGATCGGCCGAGGCCCCACCGACGTCGACCGCCACCGGCCGACCCGGGGAGGAGTTGGACCGTGACCGGGGCCGGGAGGAAGGCCGGGACCGGGAGGAGGACCGGCCGGCGTCGGACCGGTGAGCCGACGCCCCGAGGGCCGGGACGGCTCCGGGGCCGGCCAGGGCGGGATCGGGGGCGGGGCGATGCCGACGACTCCGCGCCGAGACGGAGCCCATGATCGGGAAGGCCCGGATCCGGATCCGGGGGGATCCGGGGACGACGGGGACATCGGCCACCCGGACGCTGCGGCCCCCCATGAAGGCGAAGCCGGACATCTCCACCTCGATGCCCTCGGGGACGATGATCTCGACGCCCCCCATGACGGCCCAGGCCGTGATGACGAGCTCGGACCCGTCGATCTCGGCCCGGCGGAGATCGAGCTGGCAGCCGCCCATCACGGCCACCGCCGTGGTGTGGGTCCCGGCCCGCCAGCGGCCCTTGGCCCGGGCGCCGCTCATGACGGCCACGAACCGGCGCCGGGCCACCTGCCGGCCGGCGGCGGGGAGGGGGGTGGCCTCGACCGGGAGATCGGCGAGGACCGCGGCCAGGTCGCCCCTGGTCCTGGCCTCGAGGGCCGACCCCATCCGGTCGGAGAACTCGTCGAGGGTCAGCCGGCCCATCACGGTGTGGTCCCGGAGGAGGGTGACGACCCGGTCCCGCTCCTCGTCAGAGACCCGCTCGACCAGCGACCCCCCGGCCGGGGGCGGACCGGCGTCCGTCGGAGCCGGGCCCGGGGGCCACTGGGGGTTGTCCGCCATCCCGTCAGTCTGGCCCCTCCGGCCCGCTCCCGCCCGGAGCCCGCCGGAGCCGCCGCCCGCGGGCCGCCTCCCGCCAGGTGACCGGCACCGCTCCCAGGGCGATGGCCCGCTCCCGGCCCCCCTCGGTCAGGTCGAAGTGGTTCCGGAGGGGATCACGGGGATGCTCCTGGAACCAGGCCCGCCGGAGCCCGAGGGCGTCGGCGAAGGCCAGGAGCTCCTCGGTGTCGTCGGCGGTGAGATGGGACCAGCGGCCCCTGACCGGACCGACGGTGGCCAGTTGGCGCCAGTCGTCGACATAGACCGTCAGAGGGGACCGCCCCCGCCGCCTTCACCGGGCAGGAGGACCGGCCTCGGACCGCCGGCGCCGGCGGGGCCCTGCGGGTTGACCATCATCATCCCCGCCACCCCCTCCGCCCCGATCTCCCGGTCCGGTCCGTCCCCCTGGCCGGCCGGGGATGCCCCGCCCACCTGGTCGCTCGGGCCGGCCGAGGGGGATTCCGAGGGCGATGCCGACGGGGACCCGGAAGGAGACGCCGACGGGGCGTCCGACGGGGCGTCCGACGGGGAGGCCGACGGCGACTCCGAGGGGGTGGACGAGGGGGCTCCGGAGGGCTCGGCCGAGGGGGTCCCGGAGGGAGTTCCCGACGGCGTCTCCGAGGGACCGTCCGAGGGTGCCGCCGAGGGAGCCATCGAGGGACCGCCGGAGGGAGCCGGCACTGGGCCGGTCGAGGGGACCGTCGAGGGGACCGGAGCGGGGCCGGACCCCTCATCCGGGGGGGCGTCGGAAGGTCCGGAGGAGGGTCCGGCCCGAGGGCCGGTGTAGCCGCCGGCTGTGGATCGGGAGCGCGGGGAGTCGGTCATGGACGCTCAGCTTCCCTGACGGGGGGCGGGAGGGCAATGGCCCGGCCGGGAGCCTCTCCGAAGACTCTCAGGCTTCCCACCGGAAACGCACAGGTTCGGTTGGTGGGATGGTCGGTGAGCGGCACGGGAGGTCCGGGTGGACACGGAGTGGATGGCAGGGGGGAAGTGCCGGGAGATGGATCCGGCCATCTGGTTCCCAGGAGACGGTCAGGGTGTCCTGGTGGCCCAGCGGATCTGTGAGGAGTGCCAGGTCAAGGCCCTCTGCCTCCGGTACGCCCTCGAGAACCGGGTCGAGCACGGCGTCTGGGGAGGAGCCTCCGAGCGCCAGCGTCGCCGGCTCCTCCGGCAGCGGAACCAGCCCTCCCTGGCCCGGCGAGGCTGAGCCCTCCCCGGGGTCGTCCCGGGCCCCCTACGGTAGGGGGACGGTTCGACGACAGGAGATCGGCGTGAAGACGAGCAGGATGAGGGCTGCCCTCATGGCCGGCGGGCTGGCCACGGCGGTGCTGGCCGGCGGGTGCGGGTCGGGGTCGAGCTCATCGGCGGGCAGCTCGACCACGGCGACATCAGCCTCCGCGTCCTCTCAATCGAGTACGGCCTCCAGCATCGCGGCCCAATCGAGTTCGAGCTCCAGCACCGTGGCGTCGACGTCCTCGACCTCGACGACGGCTGGGGCGGGGTTGAAGAACCTGACGGTGACCGACGCCGTCCGGAGCGATCTGGTGGCCGCCTTCGTGGCCTTCCGGGGCTTCCATGCCTCGGACATCAGCGGGACCCGGCCCGGGAGCGTCTACGAGGCCGAGGATCTCTCCAGCGGGACCTACTGGGCCCTGGCCGACTTCTCGCCGTCGGCCTCGGCCCCCCAGCAGGTCCTGGTGGGGATGCAGGACGGGGGCCAGGAGGGGCTGTTCAAGAAGGTCGGAGCCGGCGGGAGCTGGACGGTCTCGGTGGGCAGCGCGCCCACCCAGTGCGCCCAGCACACGTTCTTCCCGGCCGCGGTCGTGACGCTCTGGGCCCTGGCCCAGGCTCCACCCGCCTGCGGCTGAGTTGTCTCTGAAGATCCTCGACCGGCCGACGGTCGTCGCCGGCCTCTTCGGGATCGTCACCTTCGGCCTCCGGCTCGCCTACGGGGCGTCGGGGCCCACCGACTGGGACGGGACCGGATACATCGAGGGGGCCCTGCACTTCGACGTCGGTCACGGGGCGCCCCAGCCCCCGGGATACTGGCTGTACGTCGCCACCGGGCACGCCATCGATGTGGTGACGGGCCTGGGGGTGCCGGGGAGCCTGGTCCTTCTCGCCGCGCTGGCCTCGGCGGGGGCGGCGGCCCTGACGGTGGCGGCCGGCTGGGAGCTGGTCGGGAAGTGGGTCGGGGTCGGGGCCGGGGCCGTGGTGGCCAGCTGCCCGGTGGCCTGGTTCGACGGATCCACCATCGGGACCTACAGCTTCGACGCCCTGGTGGCGGTGGCGCTGGTGCTCCTGGTCCGCCGGGCCCGGCCCGGGAGCTGGCACGGCGTGGCCGCCGTGGTCGTGCTCGGGATCGGGACCGGCTTCCGGCCGTCGATGGCCGAGGCCTTCCTCCTGCTGGCCTGCCTGGCCGTCGTGGCCTCCACCCGGACCTGGCCGCGGCTCGCCGCCACGGTGGCGGCAGGGGTCGGTTCGCTGGCCCTGTGGCTGGTCCCCTTGTCCTGGGCCCAGCCGGGCGGGCTCTCCACCTGGCTCCGGGCCACCAGGACCGAGACGAGCGGGGCCTACCAGACCGGGTCGATCCTGGTCAGCGGGACGGGCGGGGCCACCAACTTCGGCACCTTCGCCGCCTACGCCGTGCTCACGTTCGGTCCCCTCCTCCTGCTCGGCCTGGCCGCCCTCGTGACCCTGGCCGTCCACCGGGCCGGCCGGCCGGATGGTGCCGGGCCGCACGGTGACCTGGACGCCCTCCGGCCCTGGTACCAGCGGACCGGGGTGGTCCTGACCACGGCCATCGTGCCCCCGCTGGCCATCGTGAACCTGGTGGAGTTCGCCAAGGGGGGCTACGAGCTGGCCTACCTCCCCACGGTGGCGATCCTGCTCCTGTGGCCGGTCGGCGGCCTGGTCCGGAAACTGGGCCGCCGGAGTGCCGTAGCCGTCACGACCGTGGCCGTGCTGGTGGTGGTGGCCGTGACCGGGCTGAACACCCAGCGGTTCACGGCGGGAAGGGGCATCGTCCCCATCGTCGTCCAGCGGCACCTTCCAGGGTTGTGGATCAGCCAGGCCCGGTTCGGGGCCCCCTTCGTCGAGACGGCCGCCACCATCCGGGCGTCGGACGCCGCCGACGGCGCCTTCCGCCGGCTGGCCGGAATCGTCCATCCCGACATCGACGTGGTCGTCCTCGTCTCCTACGAGAACGGACTCTGGCCCTACCGGAACATCGACTGGGCCGTCCCCCAGGTCCGGGTGGCCCTCGACTTCCCCCCTGCCATCACCTACCAGGAGCAGGGGGGCCTCCTCTACTACGACGCCGGGGCCCAGGTCCGGGTCGGCCCCGGAGGCTACGCCTACTTCCTGGTCACCTCCGAGCATCCCGAGATGAGCGCCCTCGCCCCCGAGGGCCTCGCCTCCTTCACCGGCCTCGTCATCGACGGCTTCCAGGTCTGGCGGGTGTCACCGGGGGCCCAGCTCTTCGAGGTCACGGTGGTGGCCGTCCCCGGACCCCGTCCTCTCGGCAAGGGGATCTGAGCGGCCCGGGACGGTCCCGTCCCAATCAGTCCATCAGCCCCTTGAGCTGCTCGATGGTGGCGGTGGCGGTGGGGCCGAAGACCATGACGTTCAGGACGGTGACGCCGGCCTCCTTGTAGGCGGCGATCCGGTCGGCGACGTAGCCGGGGGAGCCGATGAGGGAGGTCTTCTCGAGGAGCTCCTCGGGGACGACCGCGGCGGCCTCGTCCTTCTTCCCGTCGAGGTAGAGCTCCTGGATCAGCTCGGCCTCCTTCTCGTAGCCGTAGCGGCGGGCGAGGGTGTTGTAGAAGTTCTTCCCCTTGGCCCCCATCCCGCCGATGTAGAGGGCGAGCATGGGCCGGGCCAGGTCCCGGAGACCCTCGACGTTCTCGCCGATGAAGGCGGGACCGCCGGCGGCGATCTCGAGGGGGCCGAGGCCGGCGGCGGTCCGGGCCGCGCTGGCGGCGTCGAGGTCGGCCCCCCAGATCTCGGCGGCCCGCTCGGGGACGTAGAGGAAGGGGAACCAGCCGTCGGCCACCTCGGCGGTCATCCGGACGTTCATGGGGCCCATCGACGCCACCCAGACCGGGATCCGGTCCCGAACGGGATGGGTGATGAGCTTCAGGGCCTTGCCCAGGCCGGTGCCCTGGCCGGGGGGGAGGGGGATCTGGTAGAGGCCGTCGCTGACGAGACGCTCCCGCTTCCAGACATCCCGGCAGATCCCGATGATCTCCCGGGTCCGCTCCAGGGGCTTCGTGTAGGGAACGCCGTGCCAGCCCTCGATGACCTGGGGACCCGAGGCGCCCAGGCCGAGGATGAACCGGCCGCCGCTCAGGGCGTCGAGACCCGCCGCCGTCTGGGCCAGGAGGGCGGGGGTCCGGGAGAAGATGGGGAGGATGGCCGACCCGATCTCCATCGTGGACGTCCGGGCCGCGATGTAGCCGAGCTGGCTGGGGGCGTCGAAGCCGTAGGCCTCGGCCACCCAGCAGATGTCGAGGCCGGCGGACTCCCAGTCGGCGGCGGCGTCGGCCGCCTCCTTGAAGCCCTTCGAGTAGTCGAGCATGGTGCTGAGGCGCATCGGGGAACCCTTCGTCGCGAGGTGGCTGGGGTGGGGGCGGCTGGAGTGATGGCTCGACCGGGGTGGTCAGCCGACGGTGGCGATCCCCCCGTCGACGGGGATGATGGCCCCGGTGAGGTAGGCCCCGGCCCGGGAGGCCAGGAAGATGGCGGTGCCGGCCATGTCGTCGGGACGGCCGATCCGCTTCAGGGGGGCGCCCGCCGCGATCTGGTCGCCGAAGGCGTCCAGGGTGGCCGCCATCATCTTCGACTCGAACGGGCCGGGGGCGATGGCGTTGACGGTGACGGTGGGGGCCAGCTTCCGGGCCAGGTGGCGGGTCAGCTGGTGGACAGCGGCCTTGGAGGCCGAATAGGAGAAGGTGTCGAGGATGGGGACGTGGATGCCGTCGATGGAGCCGATGTTGATGACCCGGGCCGGCTCCTCGGCGGTGCCGGCCGCCTGGAGGAGGGGGACGAGGAACTTGGTGGTGTGGAAGACCCCCTTCACGTTCAGGTCGAGGACCCGGTCCCAGGCGGCATCGTCGAAGTCGGCCAGGGGGGCTCCCCAGGTGGCCCCGGCGTTGTTGACGAGGATGTGGAGGCGGTCCTCCCGGTCGGCCAGCTCCCCGGCCAGGCCCCGGCAGCCGGCCTCGGTGGAGAGGTCGGCCGGGAGGGAGATGCACTGGCCGGCGACGGAGAGCTCGGCCGCCACGGCATCGCAGACCTCGGCCTTGCGGGACGAGATGTAGACCTTGGCCCCGGCCTCGATGAAGCCGGTGGCGATCATGAGGCCGATGCCCCGGGACCCCCCGGTGACGAGGGCGGTCTTCCCGGCGACGGAGAAGAGGTCGGTCACCGTCACTCCCCCAGTCCCCGGAGGATCTGGCCCCGCTCGGCCAGGGCCCGGGCGCTCACCTGGAGGACCCGGACGAAGCCCTCGGAGTCCTTGTGGTCGAAACCGCCGACGGCACTCATCGAAGCGTCCTCCTCGACGTAGATGGAATGGGGGATGTCGCTGGCGGACACGAAGCTGACCATGCCCTTGTAGAGCTCGACCGTGATCGTCCCGGTGGCGAGGGTGGCCACCCGCCCGGTGACCTCCTCGGCCAGGCGGGTGCCGAGGTCCTCGCCGTAGGCCTGGTAGAGCTGCTCGGCAATGAAGCCGGAGCAGAAGTCGAAGACCCGGCGGGCCCGGCGGTCGAGGATGGTCTGGAGGAGGAAGGCGTAGGCGGTGCCCAGGAGCTCCATCCCGGGAGCCTCGTAGATCCCCCGGGACTTGATCCCGACGAAGCGGTTCTCGACCAGGTGGAGGTTGATCCCCACACCGTGGCGACCCCCGAGGGCGTTGGCCCGGGCGAAGAGGGCCTCGGGGTGGCCGGGAGGCTCACCGGCCAAGCTCGTGACCCGGCCCGACTCGAAGCGGATGGTGACCTGCTCGGGAAGGTCGGGGGCCTCGGTGGCCCGGACCCCCATCTCGGGCTCGACGAAGCTGGCCGGGGTGGTGAGGGCCTCGAGCTCCCCGGCCTCGTGGGTGAGACCCAGGAGGTTGGCGTCGGTGGAGTAGAGGGCCTTGGCCGAGGCCTTGACGGGGAGGCCATGGGCCAGGCAGTACTCGAGCATCTCCTCCCGGCCCCCGAAGGCGTCGAGGAATCGCTGGTCCCGCCAGGGGGCGTAGACCCCGATCTCGGGGGCCAGCATGTTGGTGATGAGCTGGAACCGGACCTGGTCGTTGCCCCGGCCCGTGCTCCCGTGGCTGAGGACCCCGATGCCGGCCTCGAGCACCTTCGGGAGGATGCCCCGGACGGTGACGTAGCGGGCCAGGGGGGTCGTGTTCCAGTAGCCCCCCTCGTAGCGGGCCTGGGACCGGATGGCGGACATCCCGGCCTCGGCCATCTCCCGGGCCAGGGGGACGATGTGGGCCTCGGCGGCTCCGCAGGCGAGCATCCGGTCGGCCACGGCGTCGAGGTCGGCCTCGTCGGTCTGGCCCAGGTCGGCGGTGTAGCTGACGACCCGGATCCCCTGGGCGGCGAGCCAGTGGGTGATGGTGCAGCTGTCGAGGCCCCCCGATGCGCAGAAGGCCACGGTGGATCCCCGCAGATCGTCGACGTTCACAGCAGTTCCTCTCCCTCCGACCCGGGTCCCGGCCGGTAGGCGAGCATAGGCGGGCGGGTCAGGGCCGGCGGCCGACGAGATCGAGGAGGCGGGCCTGGAGGGGGGCGTCCTCGAGGACCGTCCCGCTCGGCCCGGCCCCGAACATCCCGATGTGGGGGATGACCTGGGCCAGGGGGGAGAGGTCGGACCAGAGCTGGGCCACCAGCTCCCCTTCGAGCTCCTCGTTCCCGCCGGTGGCCCGGGCCAGGTCCCAGGCGTGGAGGGTGAGGTCACCGATCCGGAAGGCCAGGACCTGGGCCCCGGGGATGTCCCCCATGGCGTGGTGGCAGACGCGTTCGGTGGATCCCGGCTCGGCGAAGGCGGCGATCTGGGCGGCGGCGCTCTCGGTGAACGAGGAGAGGGGGTCCTCGGCGGGATCGGCAGTCTTCAGGGGGACGAGGGACTCCTCCAGGGAGGCACCGGCGAGGAGGAGGACGGCCATCCGGTTGCCGCCGGCCACGTGGGCGACGAGCTGGCGGGCGTTCCACTCGTCGCAGGGGCTGGGGTTGGCCCACTGGTCGGCGGTGACGGCCCGGAGCCGGAGGTCGAACTCGGCGGTGGCGTGGCTCAGCATCTCCATCAGGTCCATGGCCCGAGACTCTACGGCGGGGCGCCGGCGAACGCACCCGAAGCTGTAACGCCCCCGACTCCTGGGGGGACCGTCGGACCGGTACTCTGGAGGCATCTCGACCACGGCACCACGCCGGCCACTCCCGGTGCTGGCCGTCGCCCACGACTCCGACCGACCCGACGGCTCGTCGGGATCGGTGCTGCACCTTCCCTCCCCCCGGGCCGTGCTCCGCCACGCCGTTCCCACCGTCTTCGAGGGGATCCTCGGGCCCCTGGCCCTCTTCTACCTCGTCCTCGTCGTGGTCGGCTTCCGGGCCGCCCTCCTGGCCGCCCTGGGCTGGTCCTATGTGGCCCTGGCCCGCCGGCTCCTCAAGGGGGAGCGGGCCTCGGCCCTCCTCCTCCTCGGCACCTTGCTCGTCACCCTCCGGACGGCCGTGTCCTTCGTGACGGGGAGCGCCTTCCTCTACTTCGCCCAGCCCCTGGCCGGCGCCGTCGTCATCGCCTGCGTCCTCCTCGGCTCAGCCGCCATCCGGCGTCCCTTCACCCAGCGCTTCGCCCACGACTTCTGCCCCCTCCACCCCGACCTCCTCGGCCGACCCGACGTCCGGCGGTTCTTCGTCCGGATCTCCGTCCTCTGGGCCGCCGTCCTCCTCGTGAACGCCGCCTTCGTCCTCTGGCTCCTGACCTCCTCGTCGCTCCAGGCCTTCGTCCTGGAGCGGTCCGTCGTCACCTACACCCTGACGGCCGGGGCCATCTTCTTCTCCATCACCCGCTTCATGGCCGTCATGCGCAGAGACGGGGTCCTGGTGGTCTGGGGGCCGTGGCGGCCGCAGGCCCTTCAACCCCAGCCGGCCTGACCGCACGAGACCCCCTCAGCGGTACGGGGATTTCCCGTCCGACCGCCTCTGAAGGAGCTCTCCGACATCGACAACCCGATGCGGTCCCCTTCGGGGACCCTCCCCGGGGAGGGCGGGGTCCTCGAGCTGGATCCGGGACCGGGCGATGACGGCCGAGAGCCGAAGCCCCGGTCCCGGGAGGCTCCCCCACCCGACCTGGGAGACCTCATGCCGTCCTCGTCCGATCCGGTCCCCCCCGCACCCGACCCCGGCGGGGCCAGACCGGACCGGGCCGGATCGAGCAGGCTCCCATCGCTCGCCCCCGACCCCAGCCCCGGTGAGGCCCGGAGCCGTTTCGATCCCGATGCCGGGCTGGTGCTGTTCAACGACACCCACTCGGACTATCTGATGGTCAAGGACTCCGAGCCGGCTCTCCTGGACTACCTCGCCGCCCTGGTGGCCAAGGAGTACGTCGTCTACAACAACCCTCGGGTCACCCCCGACGAGCTCGGCGAGGAGCTCGTCAGGATGCTGGTCCGGGTCCGAAGGCATCTCCCCCGCCGATCCTGACCAGGACCTGCGATCACCCTCGGGGCATGATCCGCCGGAGGAATTCGTCGAAGAGCGGGACGGTGAACGCCGTGTCGCCGTGGGCGGGGCTGTAGATCATCCCCTTGGAGATCAGGCCGCTCCGCCGGGGCGCCACCGACTCCACCTTGACCTCGAGCTGGCCGGCGATGTCACCGGAGCGATGGGGCCCGGGCCCCAATTCGGCCATGGCCCGGAGATACGTCTTCTCGGCCGGGGTGAGCCGGGCGAACCGGGCGAGGAAGAAGTTGTTGTCCAGGTGCCGGACCACGTCGGGCGCCACCACCGTGACGAGCTCCCGGCCCACCGTGCCCCCCGTCGCCGCGTTCCAGACGTGATACCCCCACTCCTGGAGGAAGTAGGGATAGCCCTGGGCCCGGTCGACGATCGAGTCCACCGCTTCATCGGTGAATTCCACACCCTGCCTCGCGGCCGGCACCCGGATCACACCTCGGGCGTCGTCGTCCCCAAGCGAGCCGATCACCGGGAACTCGAACAATCGCTCGGCGTACGACTTGGCCTCTCCGACCAGGCCGGGGAGCTGGGGCAGGCCGGCACCGACCAGCACCACGGGCAGGTCCTGTTGGGTGGAGCGGTGGATGGCCGTGATGAGTGCTCCGAGCTCGACCACGGACAGGTATTGGATCTCGTCGACTGCCAGCAGGATGCCGCTGTCACGTTCGGCCGCCGCCTCACCGGCCGCGACCAACAGGTCTGTCACGTCTTCGGCCAGGCTGCCGCTGTCGGCCGATCCGACGAGCCGGTCCACGTCCATGGAGACCGCCGAGCCGTCCGGGAGCTGAACGGTGAAGGACTTGAGCACCCGGAGTGCCTTCAGGACCTTCGCCGTCCTTCCGAGAGCGTCGTAGGCGAGCAGGATCTTCCGGAGCCGGCCGGCCAGCATCGACCGGAGGTCTCCTGTTTCGGGTGCCTCCATGAAGCCGACCACGTATCCCTCGAGCTCGGCGATCTCGGCAAAGCGGTTCAGCAGGACCGTCTTGCCAACCCCACGCAGTCCGATCGGCATCAGGCTCTTGCCCGGTCGCCGGGCGAGGGCTCGCCGAACGCTCGTGTGGAAGTGGGCGATCAGATCGTCCCGCCCGAGCAGCGCTGGGGGGCTCGTCCCGGCGCCAGGTCGGTAGGGGTTCGTGAATTCGTCCAGCTCAATTGATCTTACCGCGTCTTATCCTTCTTATCACACATCAGATAAGATCGATAAGATCCGCTGACGGGGGCGGTTGGGACCGGTGACGCGAATCGGACCATGATGGAGGTGCGGCCCTGTGCAGGGGCCCCGAACCAGGGACGGTGGGAGATGGCCGAAGGTCCGACGATTCGTGAGCAGGTCGAGGAATTCGTGATGCAGGCCCAGGACGACATCCTGGCTGCCAGCCGTCGGTTGGCCGAGGCCATCACCAAGGAGACGGCCCGGGTCGTCCCCCCGGCCGGCTCCGACGCAGCCAGGATCGTCAACGACGTCTTCGACTTCGCGACCCGGGTCATCGAGGGCCAGCGGAAGATGGTCTCCGACGTGATCCGCACCATGGGCGACGCCACCACCCGGGCCGGAAAGGGTCCCGCCCCTGCGAAGGCCCCGGCGGCGAAGGCACCGGCCAAGAAGGCACCG
>PLZB01000023.1 GCA_003151955.1 Acidimicrobiaceae bacterium | reverse complement strand
AGGGCTCGAGGAGGTCGATGACCTTCACCCCGGTCTCGAACATCTGGGCCCGGGGCTCGAGGGTGTCGAAGGCCGGGGCGTCACGGTGGATCTCCCAGCGGTCCTCGACGACCCCGATGTCCTCGACGTCGAGGGCCTCGCCCAGGACGTTGAAGACATGGCCGAGGGTGGCGTCGCCGACGGGGACGGAGAGGCCCCGGCCCAGGTTCCGGACCGTCGTGCCCCGCTGGAGGCCGTCGGTGGCCTTCATGCAGACGCAGCGGACCCGGCCCTCGCCGATCTGCTGGGCCACCTCGGCGGTGACGGTGATCTTCTTGCCGTCGAGGTCGAGGTCCATCTCCACGGCCATGTTGATCTCGGGGAGGCAGTGGGGGGGGAACTCGACGTCGACGACCGGTCCGGCGATGGCGACGATCCGGCCGTTGGCGAGTTCCTTGCCTCCGGTGGACGACTCGGTGGCTGTGGTGGTCATGAGCCCGGTGCTCCCTTTGTCTGTGTGCGAGGTGGTCGAGATGTGCGGTCGGTCGGTGGGACTAGTCGGCGGCGGCCTGACGGAGCGCCTCGGCCCCGCCGACGATCTCCATGATCTCGGTGGTGATGGCGTCCTGGCGGGCCCGGTTCATGACCCGGGTCAGGGTCTTGGCCAGGTCGTCGGCGTTGTCGGTGGCAGCGGCCATGGCCCGCTGGCGGGCGGTGTGCTCGCTGGCGGCGGCCTCGAGGAGGGCGCCGAAGAGGGCGGCCTCGACGTAGCGGGGGACGAGGTCGACGAGGAGCTCGTGGGACTCGGGCTCGAATTCGGTGTAGCCCTGGGACTTGGGCCGGTCGTCGTCCCCGGCCGTGGGCTCGGGGAGGGGGAGGAGCTGCCGGGTCTCGACGGCCTGGCTCCCGGCCGAGAGGTAGCGCGTGGAGACCAGGAGGACCTGGTCGATCTCCTCGGCCAGGAATCCCGGAGTGACCCGGGCCGCCACGGCCCGGGCGTCCTCGAAGGCGGGTCGCTCGGTGAACCCGATGAAGGACTCGGCCATCTCGTAGCCCCGGAACCGGAGGTAGGCGGGGGCCTTCTTCCCGACGGTGACGATCTCGTGGTCGACGCCGCTCGTCCGCCAGGTCTTCACCAGGCGCTCGACCGTCCGGAGCACGTTGGCGTTGTAGCCCCCGGCCAGGCCCCGGTCGGCCACCAGGGCCAGGACCAGGATCCGGGAGGGGCTCTCGGGGACCCCGACCACCCGGCCGGCACCCCCGCCGGCGTCGGCGGCGGCCGTGGCCAGGACCTTGGCCATGCCCTCCTGGTAGGCGGCGGCGGCCGCGATCCGGTTCTGGGCCTTCACGATCTGGGAGGCGGCGATGAGCTCCATGGCGCGGGTGATCTTCTGCGTCGCCTTGACACTCTTGATCCGCCGCTTGAGGACCCGCTCCTGGCCACCTGCCACCGGTCAGGCCCCCTGACCGGCGTCGAAGCCGTCCTTGAAAGCCTGGAGGGCCTTCTTCAGGTCGGCCTCGTCGGGGAGGGTGCCCGTGGTCCGGATGTGCTCGAGGAGAGCCGGGCTGTTGGCCCGGAGGCTCTCGAGCATCTCCTTCTCGAATCGCCGGACCTCGGAGACCGGGACGTCGTCGATCCAGCCGTTGGAGCCGGCGTAGAGGCCGAGGACCTGCTCCTCGACGGGGACCGGGGCGTTCTGGCCCTGCTTGAGGAGCTCCGTCAGGCGGTAGCCCCGGTCCAACTGGTTCTGGGACACCTTGTCGAGCTCGGAGCCGAAGGTGGCGAAGGCCTCGAGCTCCCGGAACTGGGCCAGGTCGATCTTGAGGGTCCCGGCCGCCGAGCGCATGGCCTTGATCTGGGCGGCCCCACCGACCCGGGAGACGGAGATCCCGACGTTGATGGCGGGCCGGACCCCGGCGTAGAACAGCTCGGACTCGAGGAAGATCTGGCCGTCGGTGATGGAGATGACGTTGGTGGGGATGTAGGCCGAGACGTCCCCGCCCTTGGTCTCGATGATGGGGAGGGCCGTCAGCGAACCCCCACCGAGCTCGTCGGAGAGCTTGGCGGCCCGCTCCAGGAGCCGGCTGTGGAGGTAGAAGACGTCGCCGGGGTAGGCCTCACGGCCCGGGGGGCGGCGGAGGAGGAGGGAGAGCTGCCGGTAGGCCTCGGCCTGCTTGGAGAGGTCGTCGTAGACGATGAGGGCGTGGTCCCCGTGCTCCATCCAGTGCTGGCCCATGGCGCAGCCCGAATAGGGGGCCAGGTACTTGAAGGGGGCCGGCTCCGAGGCGGGGGCGGCCACCACGACGGTGTACTCGAGGGCCCCGTGCTCGGCCAGGGTGGCCACCGTCTGGGCGATCGACGAGCCCTTCTGGCCGATGGCCACGTAGATGCACTTCACGCCCTGACCCTTCTGGTTCAGGATCGTGTCGATGGCGACGGTGGTCTTCCCGGTCTTGCGGTCACCGATGATGAGCTCCCGCTGGCCCCGGCCGATGGGGGTCATGGAGTCGATGGCCTTGATCCCGGTCTGCATGGGCTGCTTGACCGGCTGGCGGTCCATGATCCCGGGCGCCTGGATCTCGAGCCGGCGGGTCTCGGTGGTGGCGATGGGCCCCTTCCCGTCGATCGGCTCCCCCAGGGGGTTCACGACCCGGCCCAGGAGGGCGTCGCCGACGGGGACGGAGAGGATCCGGCCGGTGGCCCGGACCAGCTGCTCCTCCTCCAGGGAGGTGTCGCTGCCGAGGATGACGGTCCCGATGGTGTCCTCGTCGAGGTTGAGGGCCAGTCCCTGGGTGCCGTCCTCGAACTCCAGGATCTCGTTGACCGAGACCGAGGGGAGGCCCGAGACCCGGGCGATGCCGTCGCCGACCTCGGTGATCCGGCCCACCTGCTCGGTCGAGACCTCGGGCCGGTAGTCGGTGACGTGCCGCTGGAGGGCGGCGGCGATCTCGTCGGCGTTGATGGTCAGCTCTGCCATCAGGCTGTTGCTCCTCGGGTTGCCCCCTCAGGACCGAGGAGGTGCTCTTGCAGTTGTTCGAGACGGTGGCGGAGGCTGGCGTCGACGATGAGGTTCCCCACCTCGACGACGGCTCCTCCGATGAGATCGGGATCGATGCGGATCTGGAGCTCGACCGGCTTCCCGGTGAGCTGCTGCATGGCCCCGGACAGCTGGTCCTGCTCGGGGCCCTCGATGCCCCGGGCCGTCCGGACCCGGGCCACCCGCCAGCCCCGGGCGTCGGCGGCCTGCTCCACCAGCCAATCGAGGGTCCCGACGACGTCCCGGCTCCGGCCCCGCAGCGACTGGGCCACCAGCCGGAGGGTGACGGGGTGGACCCGACTTTCGAGGAGGTCCCGGGCCACTCCCTGGCGGACCCCGAGGGGGAGGCTCCGGTTGGAGAGGGCGGTCCGGAGGGCGGCCGTGGACTCGACGACCCGGGCGAACCGGAAGAGCTCGTCCTCGACGGCCTCGAGATCGGAGACAGCGGGCAGGGTCTCGAAGAGGGCGGCGGCGTAGCCGGCCACGAGCTGGCGCCCGGCCGCCTTGCTCAACCGGTCCTCGAGGGAGGGGTCGGCGACGTCCTCGGCCAGGTGGAGGGCCATCTCGGCCACGTCGTGGAGGGCCGGGAGGAACTCGGGGGCCCGCTCCGTCTCGATGATCCGGACCACGATCCGGAGGGTGACGGGGAGGACCCGGGGGGCCAGGAGCTCGTCGAGGACGGCCCGGCGGGCCGGAACGGGGACCCCGATGTCGGTGAGCGTCGCGGCCAGACCGTGGTTGGTCCCGAGGAGCCCCTCGACCTGGAGGAGCTCCTGGGCCAGCTCGGCCAGGGTCCCCTCGGCCCGGGACGTCTCGGCGACGGCGGTGGCGTAGCCGCGGAGGGAGGGGTGCACGGTCTGGTCGTTCTAGGCCTGGGAGCCGGCCGAGGCCGACCGGAGGGCGGAGACGGCCTCGTCGATGAGCCCCTGATGGGCGGTGGCGTCAACCTCCCGGCCGATGACCTGGCGGGCGGTGGACAGGACCAGGGCCCCGAGCCGGCCGCTGACCTCCTCGACGGCCCGCTGGCGGGCCAGGGCGATCTCGGCCTCGGCGCTGGCCACCAGCCGCTCGTACTCGGCCTGGCCACGCTCCTGGCCGTCGCTCTTGACCCGCTCGGCCGTGACATTGGCGGCGGTGACGATGTCCCGGGCCTGCTGGCGGGCCTCGTCGAGGATCCCCTGGCGCTGGGACCGGGTCTCGTCGGCCTCGGCCCGGGCGTCGTCGGCGGCGGCCAATGAGCTGCGGATCTCCTCCTGCCTGGCCACCATGGCCTTGTTCAGGGCAGGGAGGATCCACTTGGCGAAGACCGCCACGATGGTCAGGAAGGCGACGAACTCGAAGACGAACGTCAGGTCCGGGACCAGGAAGTTGTCGTTGCTCGCGATGAGCATGACGGGCTCCGGCTACTTCTTGTAGAGGACGAAGACGAAGAACGCCATGAAGGCCAGGTTGATGAAGTACATGGCTTCGACCAGGCCGACGGTGATGAACAGATACAGGCGGGCCTTGGCCTCGACCTCGGGCTGGCGGGCCACGGCCGCGATCGTCTGGCTCCCGGCCAGGCCGTCGCCGATGGCGGCACCGACGGCACCGCCGGCCAGGGCCAGTCCACCGCCGATCATGGCTCCGGCCAGCTGGATCGACTGACTCGTTACTGCTGCCATCACTCCTCCTTGGAATGTCTCGAGACTGTGTGCTGCCGGGCTGTGGGTCGGGCACCCGGGCTGCCCGCAATGCGAACTGCTAGTGCGCCTCCACCGTCGTGGCCATGCCGTAGTAGACGATGAAGAGCAGGGAGAAGATGAAGGCCTGGATGAACCCGATGAACATGTCGAAGAGCTTCCAGATCACGTCGGCGGGCCAGACCACCGGCGCCGGGAGCAGGGCCGCGATGAGCAGCAGCATCAGGGTGCCGGCGAAGAGGTTCCCGAAGAGCCGCAGGGCCAGGGTGATGGGCTTGGTGATCTCCTCGATGATGTTGATGGGGAGGAAGAACGCGAAGGGGGTGAAGTAGTGCTTGACGTACCCCTTCAGGCCCCGGGCCCGGATGGAGGCCACGTGGACGATCACGATGACGATGAGGGCCATGGCGTAGGTGAGGTTCACGTTCCCGGTGGCCGCCGGGAGGAGCTCCTTCGTCCCGTTGGGGGCGCTCGGGATGACCTCGAGCCAGTTCGCCGTCAGGATGAAGAGGAAGAGGACGACGGCCATCGGCACGATCTTCACGCCGGCCGGGCCCACCGTGGAATCGACCAGACCGGTGATCTGCTCGACCACCGTCTCGAAGAGGAGCTGGAGCTTGCCCGGCACCCCCGGTGTGGCCCGGCGGGCGGCCAGGAGGCCGAGGACGATCACGATGAGGGCGGCGATGGCCGTGCTCCAGACCACGTCCCACTCGACGCTCTGCCCGAGGAGGTGGCCGACGAAGCCGCTGCCGATGTTGATGTCCCCGGTGGCGAGGATCCCGAGGCCGGTCACGGCTGGATCCCTCCCTTGAAGACGGCCGAGATCATGCTGGAGAGGAAGGCGGCCTGGTAGAGGACGAGCCCGCCCAGGGCGCCGAAGCCCATGGGGGTCACGAGGAAGAGGAGAGCGAGGACGACACCGGTGGTGGCCACCAGCCGCCAGGCCGTCCGCATGGCCAGGGGCTTGCGGGCCGCCTTCCCCTCGACACCGAGGTTCTGGAGCCGGGCCACCGAGGAGTCGACGAGGCTGGTGTTGGCGGCAGCCAGGCCCAAGCCCACGACCAGGCCGAGGCCGACGAGCGGGTAGTGCATGAGGCCGGCGACGACGAAGCCGATCACCCCGAGGACGATGGCGACGATCCGGGTTCGACGCAGGGCCCGACTCAGCCGGTCGGCGTCGAGGTCGATCGTCCCGTCAAACACCCGAGACCTCCCCGACGGCGCCGATCAGAGGAACTTCCTGATCTGGATGTAGGCGGTGACCACGGCCAGCCCCACCCCGAGGAGCAGGCCGACCAGGGTGAACAGCGGGGAGAGCTTCGTCGCGGCGTCGACGACGAGACCGAGCAGGAGCCCGGCCGCCACACAGACGGCGAGGGAGATCCCGAGACCGAGGAGCGTGAAGACGCTGGGGCTGGGTTTCTGTTCGTCCACCGCGTCCGGGCCCGGCCGCGTCAACCGTTGTCGTGCTGTGGGCCATGGCCTCCGTGCTCACCGGTCACTCGCCGGATCCGGCGGGGTCGACGCTCCGCTGGGACGGGCGCGTCCGTTCACGGGCTGTGGCGGCGGGGGGCGTCAACACGCCCCAATGATCGCATCCTGCGCTTGTGCGTAGCAAAACGAGCGGGTCCGTCAAGGATGACGACCGTGAAGACCAGGTGAATTCCCTGTTTCGGGCCGTCGGGACGAGGCCGGCCGGGCCGAGGGGGGGCCGGCCCGGGGGCCGGCCAGGACGGCGGCGGCCTCCCCGGTGCCCTCCGGGGGGTCGAGGGCCTCGGGCTCGTCGATGTCCCCGGGGTTCTTCCGGAGACCGGGGCGGAAGAGGGTGTAGAGGAAGAGGCCGAGGACGACGACCCCGAAGGGGATGACGGCGTTCCCCTTCCAGCCGAAGAGGGGGACGAGGATGAACCCGGAGAGGACCGCCGTCCAGGCCCAGAGGATGAGGACGGTCCGGCGGTGACCGTGGCCGAGCCGGAGGAGCCGGTGGTGGACGTGGTCCTTGTCGGGGGTGTGGAAGCCCTGGCGCTTGGCCGTCCGGCGGACCACGGCGAAGGCCATGTCGGCGATGGGGACCCCGAGGATGAAGAGGGGGAGGAAGAGGGGGGCGAAGAAGAAGTAGGTCTGCCCCGAGAAGGGCCCGCTGGTCCGACCCCCGATCTCCATGGTGGCGGCCGCCATCAGGAGGCCGAGGAGGAGGGCCCCGGCGTCCCCCATGAAGACCCGGGCCGGCTGGAAGTTGTGGGGGAGGAAACCGAGGCAGACCCCGCAGGTGACCACGGCGATGAGGGGGCCGAGGTTGTCGCTCAGGAGGAGCCCGTGGCGGACCAGGACGACCCCGTAGACGGCCAGGGCCCCCGAGGCGATGGCCACGATCCCGGCGGCCAGGCCGTCGAGGCCGTCGATGAGGTTGATGGCGTTGGTGATGACGATGACCCAGACGGCGGTGAGCAGGGGCTGCCAGTTGGTCGAGACCACGAAGAGGCCGGCCAGGGGGACCTTGAACTGGAACATGGTCACCCCGAAGTAGAAGAGGACCGTCGCCGCCAGGACCTGGCCCGCCATCTTGGCCGGGGCCGACATGTCCCGGACGTCGTCGATGAGGCCGACCCCGAGGATGACGGCGGCCCCGAGGACGAGGCCGAGGGGCTCGGATGAGTTCTGGAAGAGTCCCCGGAGGCCGATCCGGGCCGGCAGCAGCGACGCCACCATCATGGCCAGGAGGAAGGCCACGAACATGGCCGCCCCACCCCCGTAGGGGGTGACCCGGCTGTGGACCCGCCGTTCGTCGGGCTCGGCCACGAAGGCGACCCGGGTGGCGTACCAGCGGATGGGGAAGGTGGCCAGGAAGGTGCCGAGGACGGCGACGCCCCCGATCAGGGCGTAGGCCCCCAGGGGGGGCACCCTCCTCAGCTCCGGTCGGTGCCGGCGGGGCCGGCCCCCGGGGCGAGGGTGGGGTAAGGGGGAAAGGCCCCGCAGAGCTCCCCCACCTCGGCCCGGACCGCGGCCAGGGCGTCGTCGTCCCCCCGCTGGCGCAGGGCCCGGCCGATGAGCCCGGCGACCCGGCCCATCTCCTCCTCACCCATTCCGGCCGTGGTCTGGGCCGCGGTGCCGAGCCGGAGCCCGGAGGTGACGAAGGGGGACCGGGGGTCGTCGGGGATGGTGTTCCGGTTCAGGGTGATCCCGGCCCGGTCCAGGACCTCCTGGGCCTCCTTCCCGGTCAGCTCGGCGTCGAAGGGCCGGAGGTCGAGGAGCATGAGGTGGTTCTCCGTCCCGTTGGAGACGAGCCGAAAGCCCTCGCCGGCCAGGGCCCCGGCCAGGGCCCGGGCGTTGGCCACGACCTGGGTGGCGTAGTCCCGGAAGTCGGGCCGGGCCGCCTCGGCGAAGGCCACCGCCTTGGCCGCCACCACGTGCTCGAGGGGGCCGCCCTGGAGGCCGGGGAAGACGGCCGAGTCGATGGCCTTGGCCAGGTCGGCCCGGCACAGAATGGCCCCGCCCCGGGGACCCCGGAGGGTCTTGTGGGTGGTGAAGGTGACCACGTCGGCGACCGGAACCGGACTGGGGTGGGCCCCCCCGGCCACCAGCCCGGCCGGGTGGGCCAGGTCGAAGAGGAAGAGGGCCCCCACCGAGTCGGCGATCTCCCGGAAGGGCTCCGAGGGGATCTGCCGGGAGTAGGCCGTGGCCCCGGCGACGATGAGCTTGGGCCGCTCGGCCTTGGCCAGGTCGGCCACCTGGTCGAAGTCGATGATCTCCCCGGGCCGGTCCGGGTCGTCCGAGGCCGGGGTCAGCCCGTAGGAGACGAACCGCCAGACCTTGCTCGTGATGCTGGCCGGGGACCCGTGGGTGAGATGGCCCCCCTGGTCGAGCCGCATGGCCAGGATCGTCTCCCCCGGCTTGACCAGGGCCTGGTAGACGGCCAGGTTGGCCATGGCCCCGGCGTGGGGCTGGACGTTGGCGTGCTCGGCCCCGAAGAGGGACTTGGCCCGGTCCCGGGCCAGGTCCTCGACCTCGTCGATGACCTGGTTCCCCCCGTAGTACCGCCGGCCCGGGTAGCCCTCGGCGTACTTGTTGGTGAGGAGGGACCCGGTGGCGGCCATGACGGCCGGGGAGGTGAAGTTCTCCGAGGCGATGAGCTGGAGGGTGGTCGTCTGCCGTTCGGCCTCGGCGGCCAGGAGGGAGGCGATCTCGGGGTCACCGGCCAGCCAGGACTGGTAGGGGGAGGCCAGGGTGGGTCGGCTGGCGGGGGCGTCGGTCATGGGTTCCCTTTCCGGGTCAGGTCGGCCTCGAGGGCGGAGATCTCGTCGACGCGGTGCTGGTGGCGGCCCCCGAGGGGCGTGGCGGCCAGGAAGGCCCGGAGGGCGTCGCCGGCCACCTCCGTCCCCGTCGTCCGGCCCCCGAAGCAGACCACGTTGGCGTGGTTGTGCTCCCGGGCCAGCCGGGCCGTGGTGGCGTCGTGGACCAGGGCGGCCCGGACCCCGGGGATCTTGTTGGCGGCGATCGAGATCCCGATCCCGGTGCCGCAGGCGCAGAGGCCCAGCTCGGCCCGGCCCTCGGCCACGGCCAGGCCCACGGCGGCCCCGTAGTCGGGGTAGTCGACGGACTCCTCCGAGTCGGTCCCGAGGTCGAGGACCTCATGACCGGACGCCTCGAGCTGGCCGGCCAGGAGGACCTTGAGGGCGTAGCCGCCATGGTCCGACCCGACCGCGATGCGCATGGCCGAAGCATACCGAGGGTCCGGGCCACCTCCCGGAGGGGGCCGGCGATGGCCCCGCCGGGGGCCCGGCGGTACGCTCCCCGGCCATGGCCCTCGATCCCCGGACGCCGGTCCTCGTCGGGGTCGGGCAGGTCAACGCCAGGCCGGACCCCGATCTCCCCATCGCCGAGCGGGCCGAGCCGGTCGACCTCATGGCCCGGGCCCTCCTGTCCGCCGCCGCCGACTGCGGTCCCGGCGGGGCCGGTGACCGCCTCCTGGCCCGGGCCGACTCCATCCGGATCGTCCGGCCCGTGGGCTGGCGCTACCTCAATCCGGGGGCCCTCGTGGCCGAGCGCCTCGGGATCACCCCGGCCGAGGAGATGCTGACCGCCACCGGGGGGAACAGCCCCCAGGCCCTCGTCAACCAGACCGCCCTGGCCCTGGCGGCCGGCGAGCTCGGGGTGGCCCTGGTGGCCGGGGCCGACTGCATCTACACCCGGGTGGCGGCCCGCCGGGACCCCGACCGGCCCGTCCTCCCCTGGACGACCCAGCCGGCCGGGACGGCCGAGCCGGTCCCGACGGGAACCGAGCGGAACCCGACCACCGAGGTGGAGGAGGAGCGGGGCCTCGACCGGCCCTCGACCGTCTACCCCCTCTTCGAGAACGCCCTCCGGGCCGCGGTGGGCCGGAGCATCGGGGAGCACCAGGTCAGGATCTCCGAGCTCTGGAGCCGCTTCTCCGAGGTGGCCGCCACCAACCCCCACGCCTGGACGACCGAGGCCCGGACGGCGGAGGAGATCCGGACGGTCAGCCCGGCCAACCGGATGGTCGCCTTCCCCTACCCCAAGCTCCTGAACGCCAACGACCGGGTCGACCAGGGGGCCGCCCTCATCCTCTGCACCGTCTAGGCGGCCCGGTCGGCCGGGGTCCCCGAGGACCGCTGGGTCTTCCCCCTGGCCGGGGCCGACGCCAACGACCACTGGTTCCTCACCCACCGGGACAACCTCTCCTCCTCCCCCGCCATCGGCCAGGCCGGAAGGCTGGCCCTGGAGCTGGCCGGCCTCGGGATCGACGACGTCGCCCACCTCGACCTCTACTCCTGCTTCCCGGCCGCCGTCGAGATCGCCACCGCCGAGCTCGGCCTCCCCCTCGACGACCCCGGCCGGCCCCTGACCGTGACCGGCGGCCTGGCCTTCGCCGGAGGCCCCGTCAACAACTACGTCACCCATTCCATCGCGGCCATGGCCGGCCGGCTCCGGGACCAGCCCGGGACGGTCGGGCTAGTCACCGCCCTGGGCTGGTACCTGACCAAGCACTCCCTGGGGCTCTGGTCCACCACCCCCCCGGCCGGGGGCTTCCGCTGGGAGAGCGCCCAGGCCGGGGTCGACCCCCTCCCCCAGCGCTCCCCCGCCTCCGACCACGAGGGGGAGGCCACCGTCGAGACCTACACCGTCGTCCACGACCGCGACGGTGACCCCGAGCTCGGGATCCTGGCCCTCCTCACCGGGGACGGCCGCCGGGCCTGGGGGAACACCACCGACCCCGACACCATGACCGAACTGACCCTCGAGGAGGGCTGCGGCCGCAAGGCCCGCCTCAACCCCGACGGCCGGACCGAGCTCCGGTGACCGCGGTGGGGAACGCCGCCGGGGCCGGGCTCACCGTCCTCTTCATCCTCGTCTACCTGGCCATCCTGGCCCTCGGGATCTTTTCCTTCGTCTTCTGGATCCGGGCCCTCATCGACGCCGCCCGGCACCAGGAGTGGGAGTACCAGATCTCCGGCCAGTCCAAGGTGATGTGGATCCTCGTCATCGTCCTGGTGGGCTGGGTCGGCGCCCTCATCTACTGGTACGTGGCCCGGCCAAAGTTCCCCCCGCCGGGCTACGGCCCACCCCCCATGGCGTACGGCCCCCCGCCCGGCTACGGCCCCCAGGCCGGCTACGGCCCACCCCCCGGCTACGGGCCCCGGCCCGGCCAGCCCCCGCCCCCCGGGCCCCTCCCCCTCCACCTGGCCCCGCCCCCACCCGGTTCGGGCGTCCCCTACGGTCAGCTGGCCCCCGTCCCACCACCGCCCCTGAAGCCGGCCGCTCCGCCCCCGCCTCCTCCCCCTCCGCCGCCCCCGCCCAGCCCCCCGGGGTCGGCGCCCACCGCGTTCACCCTCCCCCCAGCTCCCGATCCGACGGCCGGGAACCCCTGAGATGCCGGAGATCAGCAGCCGCCGGCTCTGGCTGATCATCGCCGGGCTCCTCCTGGGCATGCTCCTGGCCGCCCTGGACCAGACCATCGTGGCCACGGCCCTCCCCACGATCGTGGCCGACCTGAAGGGGGGCTCCCACCTCTCCTGGGTCGTCACCGCCTACCTCCTGGCCTCGACGGCCTCCACGCCCCTGTGGGGGAAGCTCGGGGACCAGTACGGCCGGAAGGTCTTCTTCCAGGCCGCCATCGTCATCTTCCTGATCGGGTCCGTCCTGGCCGGCCTCAGCCAGAACATGGTCGAGCTGATCGCCTGCCGGGCCGTCCAGGGCCTCGGGGGCGGGGGCCTCATCGTCGGGGCCCAGGCCAGCATCGGCGACGTCGTCTCCCCCCGGGAGCGGGGTCGCTACCAGGGGATCTTCGGAGCCGTCTTCGGGGTGACGAGCGTCATCGGTCCCCTCCTGGGCGGCTTCTTCGTCGACAACCTCTCCTGGCGCTGGATCTTCTACATCAACCTCCCCGTCGGGGCCGTGGCCCTCATCGTGACCGCCATCGTCCTCCCGTCCCGGAGCAAGCGGAGCCACCACGTCATCGACTACCTCGGGACCACCGTCCTGGCCCTGGCTGCCACTGCGGCGATCCTCCTGACCAGCCTGGGGGGGACCACCTACCGCTGGCTCTCCCCCCCCGTCATCGCCATGGGGGTGGCCGGCCTCGTCCTCCTGGCCGTCTTCGTCCTGGTCGAGCGGCGGGCCACCGAGCCGGTCATCGCACTCCGGCTCTTCTCCAACCGGACCTTCTCCTCCACCGGCGCCATCGGCTTCGTCGTCGGCTTCGCCATGTTCGGGGCCATCACCTTCCTCCCCCTCTACTGGCAGGTCGTGAAGGGGGTGAGCCCGACCGTCTCCGGGCTCCGCCTCGCCCCCCTGATGTTCGGTCTCCTGGCCACCTCCGTCGGCAGTGGCCAGATCATCAGCCGCTGGGGCCGCTACAAGGTCTTCCCCGTGGCCGGGACGGCCGTGATGGCCCTCGGCCTCTTCCTCCTCTCCCGGGTCGGGGCCACCACCTCGACCACCTTCATCACCCTGGCCATGCTGATCCTCGGCTTCGGCCTCGGGATGGTCATGCAGGTCCTCGTCATCGCCGTCCAGAACGCCGTCGGCTACGAGGACCTCGGCACGGCCACCTCCGGGGCCACCTTCTTCCGGTCCATCGGAGCCTCCTTCGGGGTGGCGATCTTCGGGGCCATCTTCTCCAACCAGCTCGTCGGGAACCTCCGCCGCTACCTCCCCGGCATCCCCCTCCCCTCGGCCTCCTCCTCCTCGAGCGTCACCCCGGCCCAGCTGGCCCATCTCCCCGGCCCCATCCACCACGGGATCGTCCTGGCCTACGCCGCCTCCTTCCAGACCGTCTTCCTGGTCGCCGTCCCCTTCGCCCTCCTCGCCTTCGGGCTGACCTGGCTCCTCCCCGAGGTGAAGCTCCGGAAGACCACCTCCGCCCCCGACCCCGCCGACAGCCTGGCCCCCACCTCCATCCCGAGCACCCGGTCCTCGGGGGAGGAGATCGCCCGGGCCCTGAGCGTGCTCGCCCGCCGGGAGAACCAGGCCCAGATCTACCGCTGGCTGGCCGACCAGGCCGGCCTCGACGTCGAGCCCGCCGCCTGCTGGCTCCTCTTCCGCCTGGAGCAGAACACCGGAAAGAGCCTGGGGGAGCTGGCCGACTCCATCCGGGTCCCCCGGGAACGACTCATCGGCCTCGTCGACGAGCTGACCGCCCAGGGCCTCGTCGCCCCCCACCCCTCCCCCGCCGGCGCCGAGGTCCCCGCGGCCGAGCGCGGCTGCACCATGACCGCCGACGGCGAGGCGGCAGTGAGCCGGCTGGCTGCCGCCCGCCAGCGGGGCCTCAACGAGCAGCTGGCCGGCTGGTCCCCCGACCAGCACGACGAGGTCGGCCGGCTCGTAGCCCAGCTCGCCACCGACCTCCTCCGGGGTGACCCCGTCGGGAAGCTCGACGCCACCCTCTGAGCACCGTGGGAGCCACGGCGGTAGCGTGCCGGGATGGGACTCGACGAACGACGCAAGATGGCCGAACTCCTCGGGACGGCCCTCCCGGCCTGCCAGGCCGAGATCAAAGAGGACACCGGGGCCGAGATCGACCTCGAGATCAACCAGGACTCCTTCATCAACGACGCCGTCGCCCTCAACTTCTTCGAGTACCAGGGCTTCAAGTACCTGGCCAACGCCTGCCGGATCATCGGGGTCGACGAGATGGGGAAGGAAGCCATCCGGGACACCATCAAGAAGGCTCGCTGGATCAACCTCCCCGTCGAGAAGGTCGAGGAGAAGTCCGCCACCCTCATCGACGGCGTCCTCACCATCACCGGCGCCTGGGGCGTCGGCTCCTCCGACGGCTGGATCGGCTACGACGAGCTGGCCCGGATCATCACGGCCCAGCTCTGACCTCGGCCCCCGGGACAACCGCCCCGACCCCGGGCCCGGCCACCCGACGGAGGAGGGCGACGACCTCCTCGTCGGAGGTGGGGGAGAAGTCCACGTAACAGGCCCCCACGGCCGAGAAGGGCTCGGGGGTCTCGAGGCACTCCACCTCGTCGGCGATGTCGACCAGCTCGGCGATCGAGGCGGGGGAGGCCACCGGGACGGCCAGCACCACCCGGGCCGCCCCCTGGGCCCGGGCCACCTCGCATGCGGCCCGGGCCGTCGAGCCGGTGGCGATCCCGTCGTCGACCACCACCGCCGTCCGCCCCTCGAGCACCACCCGGACCCGGTCCTCCCGGTAGCGGCCGGCCTGCCGCTCGAGCTCCTCCCGCTCCCGCCGCTCCACCTCGGCCAGCTCGGCCTCACCGACCTGGGTCGCCCGGAGGACCTCCGGGTTCAGGACCCGGACCCCCCCCTCCCCGACGGCCCCCATGGCCAGCTCGGGTCGGGACGGCAACCCCAGCTTCCGGACCAGGATCACGTCGAGGGGCGCCCCCAGCCCCCGGGCCACCTCGAAGGCGACCGGGACCCCGCCCCGGGGCAACCCCAGGACCACCAGGTCCCCGGACTCCCCGTAGCGCTGCCGGAGGAGCCCGGCCAGGCTCCGGCCGGCCTCGACCCGGTTCCGAAAGCCCATGACCACCTCCCTGCCCACCCCCAGCCTCCTCCACGCGGGGCCCCTCCGCCAGGGCCGATGGTTCCCGGGACCTCCGCCGGGGCGGAACAGGGACGTTCGGCTCTGCCCGGAGCGGGCCCCCCGGTCCAGGATGGGACCAACGGGGGAACCCGCCGAGGTGACGAGCAGGAGGGCCGGCCATGACGAGCATTCCCGACACGACGGGGGGAGCGGTTTCGCTCCTCGACCGCCCGGACGGGACGGGGACCCCCGGCCAGGACCCCGGCCGGCTGGGCCGGGAGCTCGACCGCTTCCTGGCCGCCCACCCCGGCTCGGTCATCGGCGCCACCGGGATCATGAACCCCCTCCTCGACCTCTGGGAGACCGTCCACGCCCAGGACCCGGCCGCGGCCCGGCCCATCGAGCGGCTCCTGACGGGCCTTGTCTGCCGGCACTGCTCAACGAGCGCCGAGCTGGGCCGCATGGCCGATGCCGTCCGGGACACCCTCCGGGCCGATGCCGACCGGGGCCCCTGGGAACCCCTGGTCGAGGTCGGCCTGCCCTGGGGCCGGTTCACCTGAACCCACCGGATGCCGCTCGGTAGCCTGGCGTCGAGGACGATGGCGACCAACTCCCCCACCACCCCCGGCGACGTCATCCGGACCGTCGACCTGACCAAGGTCTACGCCGGGGCCGACTTCCGGGCCGTCGACGAGCTGAACCTCACCGTCGCCTGCGGTGAGATCTTCGGGCTCCTCGGGCCCAACGGGGCCGGGAAGACCACGACGGCGGGAATGCTCACCACCAGGGTCGTCCCCACCTCGGGCCAGGCCTACGTGGCCGGGATCGACGTCCTGGCCCAGCCCAGCCTGGTCAAGCAGCTCATCGGGGTCGTCTCCCAGACGAACACCCTGGACCGCCAGTTGAGCGTCCGGGAGAACCTCACCTTCCACGGCCGGCTCTTCGGGATCGGGGCGGCCGAGTCCAGGAGGACCGCCGACGAGCTCCTCGGCCAGTTCCAGCTCACCCGGTGGGCCGACGCCTCCGTCTACGCCCTCTCGGGGGGGATGGCCCAGCGGCTCATGGTGGCCCGGTCCATCTTCCACCGGCCCGCCGTCCTCTTCATGGACGAGCCCACCGCCGGCCTCGACCCCCAGAGCCGGCTCGCCCTCTGGGACATCCTCCGGGAACTCAACACCGAGGGCCAGACCATCCTCCTCACCACCCACTACATGGAGGAAGCCGAACAGCTCTGCGGCCGGGTGGCCATCATGGACCACGGGAGGATCCTGGCCCTCGACACCCCGGCCGGCCTGAAGCGGAGCGTCGGGGCCGACACCATCGTCACCGTCAAGGCCCCAGGCGACCAGGAGGAGCTGGCCCGGACCCTGGCCGAAACGGTCGAGGGGGTGACCCGGACCCGGGCCACCGATACCGGCGTCGAGCTCCACGTCCAGGGCACGGCCCGGCTCGTCCCCCGGGTCGTGGCCGCGGCCGAGGCCGCCGGCTTCGACCTCGCCGACCTCTCCGTGGCCGAGCCCAGCCTGGAGACGGTCTTCATCAACCTGACCGGCAAGGAGCTCCGAGACGAATGACCTCCGCCGAGGCCGCCCCCGGCCACGTCCCCATCGCCGTCCACCCGACCCGCTCGGCCCTGGCCGCCAGCCGGACCGCCCTGCGGGCCCTCATGCTCAGGGACGTCGTCGTCCTGAGGAAGAACCTCGGGGAGTTCGTCATCCGGACCCTGGTCCAGCCCTTCCTCCTCTGCTTCGTCTTCCTCTACGTCTTCCCCAAGATCGGCCAGGCCGTCGGGGGGAGCACCGGGGGGAGCCGGGGGTCGGCCGGCTTCGCCACCGTCCTCGTCCCCGGGGTGGTCGGGATCTCGATCATGTTCCAGGGGGTCCAGTCCGTGGCCCTCCAGATGGCCCAGGAATTCGGCTTCACCCGGGAGATCGAGGACCGGGTCCAGGCCCCCTGCCCCATCTGGCTGGTGGCCCTCTCCAAGGTCATCTCCGGTGGGCTCCAGGGGATCCTCTCCGCCGCCCTCGTCCTTCCCATCGCCGCCGTCGTCCACGCCTCGGGCGTCGAGGCCCGGATCAACCTCCATTGGCTCGAGATCCTGACCGTCGTCCCCCTGGCCTGCCTGACCATGGCCTCGCTGGGCCTCGTCCTCGGGACCAGCTTCGAGCCCAGGAACATCGGCCTCATGTTCGGCTTCGTCGTCCTCCCCATCACCTTCCTCGGGGGCACCTACTACCAGTGGACCCGGCTGGCCCCGGTCAAGGTCGGAGCCTGGCCCTGGCTCCAGACCGTGGTCCTCGTGAACCCCCTCGTCTACGTGAACGAGGGGATGCGGGCCGCCTTCACCGGCGCCTCCCACATGCACCTCTACGTCGTCTACCCCGTCCTGATGGGCTTCTCCGCCCTCTTCCTCGGCATCGGGCTCCGGAACTTCAGGCGGAAGGTCCTCTCCTGAAGGCTGCCACCCTGGGATCGCCAAGTTAGGGTCCACCTTAGGTTTGTTCGCGCGTTGGAGGTTCTGTCGGGGTCGGTCCGCAGTGGGCGATACACCCGGTTTGTAGGTTGGGTGGGGTGATCGGGTCGGATCGGCAGGCGGTGCGGGTGGGGTCGGCGTTGTTGGTCGTCGACGGGACTGACATGGTCGTGTTCCGGAAGGCCGAGTTCTCGTTGTCGCCGCGTCGGGCCAAGGTCCGGGCGTTGGTCCGGCTGGTTGATCTGTCCCGGGAGGTGTTCAACGCCTCGGTCGAGCATCGGAAGGGGGCGTGGGAGCGGGCTGGGGTGTCGGTGGGCCGGTTCGACGAGTTCAACGAGCTGTCCGATCTCCGCCGGGTCCGTCCGGATATCGTCCGGTTCGGGAACCAGCACATCTCCAGCACCCCGCGCTTCCAGAGCGCGTACGCCACGGGGAGACCTCCTGCCACGTTCACCGAGGGGAACGCTATTCGTCGCCGAGCGGAGGCCCCACCAGCCGTACCTACGGCATCACAGGTGGGTCCAGGAAGACCGGTGCGGTTCCTGTATTTCTCCACTCCACAACGCCGGCATGGTCGACACCGAACCAGCGGACCAGAGGAAGGATCTCTGGGGCTGGCTGCGATTCCTCTGCAGCGTGGGCGGTGGCGATCTGGTCGAGCGGGTCGACGGGGTCGAACAGGAAGGGGGACAGCATGCGGGGTCCGAAGAGCACGACGATGTCGGTTCCTGGGAGGGCGGCGCTGGGCGCCACCAACCCGGGCCGGTCCTGGTTTCGAAGGTCGTCGGCCACTGCCTGGGTCGGATTGTAGTCATCTCCGACCAATTCCTCCGGCGTCAGGCCGAAGTCGCCGGCGTTGTCGAAATCGATTCGGACCAGGTCGTCGAGGGTGACCTTCCCGCCCCAGAGCCGGAGCCTGATGGTGTCGAGGTCGTCGGCCGACTCTGCCCCCAGATGGCGCAGCAACTCTGCGTGTGGTCCGAGCGGATGGAGGCAGAGGTACTGGGTCGGGCTCTGGAACGGGCGGTGGAAGCGACCCTGTTCCCGATTGGGGGAGACCCACCATGGCGTGTCCCAGGCCGCGTGGCGGTAGCCGGTTACATCCGCCATCGGTCAGGAGGCGATGGTGGAGCGGGCCCGCGCCGCCAGATGGTTTAGCTGGGGGTAGGCCATGGGATCGTCGAGGAGCACCTGAGGGGCGCGATCGCCGAGCGACGGATGGGGACGCTCGAACCAGCGAACAACCCCGGGGCCGGTGAAGACGTGCCGGAGGTGGCTGGCGACGTGGGCGACGGCGCCGACCCGGGCTTCGTCGTCGGCTTCGGGCCGGGCAGGATCGGTGTCCGACAACCAGCGTTGGAGGGTGCGCGTGGACACGCCGAGGAGGCCGGCGAGACGGGCCTGGGGCATCGAGACCGTCTCCGCCAACCACTTGACCGTGTCCTTCGAGGAGCGCAGCTCGCTGGCCGGAGCCTCGTCGACGATGTCGCGGAGGGCCTGTCGGATCCGTTCGAGGCCGATTCGAACCCGTCGTCGACGCTGCTCGAGATTGTCGTCCCGGAGTCCCTTGAGGCAGACGACGGCGCCGGCCAGGAGTACCTCACCGAGGTAGGGATCGATGCCCGCCAGGCCCCGTTCCGGCGCATCGACGGAGAGCAGGACGTCGAATTGGTCGACCAGGGATTCCACCGACTCGGGAACGTCCCTGGCGGTAGCCATGACCTGCGTGGCATCCGACACCATGTCGAAGAGGGACCTGACGTCCACCTCGAAGTCGGTTGGCGAGAGCATGTCGTTATTGTACGACAGAAATGCTCGCCGCTCGCGCATCCTCCGGATCAGGCTTAAGAGGCCTCGGCCCGCCGGGCCACGAGGAGCGGGATGACCCGGCTGGTGGCGGCCTGGTACTCGGCGTAGGGGGGGTAGGCGGCGACGGCCCGCTCCCACCACACCGCCTTCTCCTCCCCGTTGACCTCCCGGGCCACGAAGTCCCGGGGCTCGGGACCGTCCTGGATCACGAGGGCGGTCGGGTCGGCCACCAGGTTGTAGTACCAGGAGGGGTTCGTCGGCAGCCCCCCCTGGGAGGCGACCAGGGCGTACTCCCCCTCGTGCTCGACCCGCATGAGGGCCATCTTCCGGACCTTCCCGCTCTGGTTGCCCCGCGTGGTCAGGACGATGATCGGAAGACCGGTGTCGAGGAGCGTGTCGGCCCGGGTCCCGCCGGACGCCTCGTACTCGGCCACCTGGTCCCGGACCCAGTCCCACGAACTCGGCTCGTACTCCCCATCGATCGGCATCACCGCAGGCTATGGGGTGAGGATGTCGGACACGACCGCGTCGGCCTGCCGGGGTGGCCGGAACGACCCGTGGCGCGTACCGTGCCCCCATGGCTCTCTCCCGGGAAGACGTAGACTTCACCTCCAACGGCGCCCGGCTCCGGGGCTGGCTCTACCACCCGGCCGAGCCGGGACCGGGCCCAGGAGTCGTCATGGCCCACGGACTCTCGGGCGTCCGCGAGATGTTCCTGGACCGCTACGGCGAGGCCTTCGCCCAGGCCGGGTTCACCACCCTCGTCTACGACCACTTCGGCTTCGGCGCCAGCGACGGCGAGCCCCGCCAGTGCCCGGCCCCCAGCCTCCAGCTCGAGGGCTACCGGGACGCCGTCGCCTGGCTGGGTGGCCAGCGGTCGGTGGACCCCGAGCGGATCGGCCTCTGGGGCTCGAGCTTCTCCGGCGGTGAGGTCATCATCCTGGCCTCGGAGGACCTCCCCATCGCCTGCGCCGTGGCCCAGGTGCCCGCCCTCGGCGACGGCGGGCCGGCCGTCCCGGCCGCGGCGCTGGCCGCCATCATGGAGGCGGTCGGGCAGGGCCAGGACGACGCCACCCTCCCCGCCGTGACCGACGGCGCCGACGGGCTCGGCGTCATGTTCGAGGACGGCGCCGCCGACTGGTTCACCAGGGTGGCGGCCGAGCGGGCCCCGAGCTGGCGCAACCAGCTCCGGGTCAGTGGACTCCTCGAGCCGTTCCGTCCCATCGACCACCTGGCCGGGGCCAGGGTTCCCCTTCTCCTCGTGGTGGCGCCCGCCGACACCCTCACCCCCCCGGCTCCGGCGATGGCGGTCGCCGCCTCGACGGCCAACGTCGAGGTCGTCGAGATCCCGGGCGGACACTTCGGCGCCTACGAGGACGGCTTCGAGGCCAGTGTGGGGCCGGCCATCGACTGGTACCGCCGCCACCTGACCGGCTGAATCCGGCCCCGGGGAGCATCACCTGCCCTTCCATACCCCACGGCGGGCCCGGATCGTCGTGCGCCTGGCTTGCTGACCGGGCGCCGAGGACAGATCACGGGTCACCCCGGCCTCGGAGGCGGTATGATGAATGGTATGGAAACACCCCCGAAGGCGAAGGTGGCCATCACGCTCCGGACAGCTGTTCTCGAAGAGGTTCGCGGCGCGGTGGCGGAGGGCCGGGCACGAAGCGTGTCGGCCTACATCGAGCACGCCGTGTCGGCGCAACTGGCCGCCGAGGCTGACTTCGACGTCATCATTGCCGAGATGCTGGCCGAAACCGGCGGGCCCGCCACCGACGTGGAGCGTGCCGACGCCCGGAGGATGCTGACCGGAGCGGCATGAACGGAGCCGTTCTCGACACCGGAGCCCTCATCGCCGTCGAACGGGGGGCCCGGGCGTTGGCAGTGCTCATCGGCGAGGCTCGCCGCTCCAACGAGCCGATGACGGTTCCAGCCGGGTGCGTGGCCCAGGCCTGGCGGGACCCGCGCCGCCAGGCACGGCTGGCAGCTTTCCTTCGGCAGCCGAACGTCAAGATCGTCCCCCTCGACGACCAGGATGCACGACGGGTCGGTTTGCTCCTGGCCTCGTCGCGGACAACCGACGTTGTCGATGCCCATGTCGCCGTCTGCGGTCAGCGGCTCGGCCAACTCGTGGTGACGGGCGATCCGGGCGACATCAGCCGTCTGGCTCCCACGGTGCGAATCCTGCCCCTCTGAACCATGCTCCAGCCGTCAGCGATCCGCCACTATGGCCAGGATCCCCTCCCACGGAACCCCCCCGGCCCGGAGGCAGACCGGCTCGGCTCCCGTGGCGTCGACCACCGTCGAGGGTTGCCCGGCACAGGGCCCCCCGTCGACGACCACGGCGATGCCCACCGGGAAGGCGGCCCGGACGGCGGCGGCTGTGGTGAGCGGCTCGTCCCCGTGGAGGTTGGCGCTGGTGGTGGCCAGGGGGCCGACGGCCAGGCAGAGGGCCCGGGCCAGGGGGTCGGCCGGCTCCCGGATGCCGATGGTGGCATCGTCGCCGCCGAGGTCCCAGTCGAGATCGGCGGCCCGGGGGACGACCATGGTCAGGGGGCCGGGCCAGAACCGGTCGGCCAGGCGCCGGGCCAGGGGGGGAAGGCCGTCGGGTCCGGCCAGGGTCTGGGCCTGGGCCCGGTCGCCGACGAGGACGGGGAGGGCGACGGTGTCGGGTCGGCCCTTCAGGGCGAAGAGCCGGGCCGTGGCCCCGGGCCGGTCGGGGTCGACGGCGAGGCCGTAGACGGTGTCGGTGGGGAAGGCGACGACCTCCCCGGCCCGGAGCGCCGCGGCCGCCTCGGCCAGGAGAGCGGTCAGCTCCGGGGTCATGTCTCGAGGGAGCGGCGGGCCACCAGGGTCCGGGCCCGGCCGGCCAGGTCGTTGCGGATGAGGACCCCGTCGAAGCCGTCGACAAGGGCCCGCAGGGCCGAGCCGTCGGCCTGGTGGGGGGCGAGCTCGAGCACCAGGACCCCCCAGGGGGCCAGCCACCGGGGGGCCTCCTCCATGATGGCGTCGAGGTCCTCGGTGCCCGACGGCCCGCTCACGAGGGCCTCGTAGGGCTCGTGGTCCCGGACCACTGGATCGAGGTCGGTCCACTCCGCCTCGGTGACGTAGGGGGGGTTGGAGACGACCAGGGTCAGGGTGCCGGCCAGCTCGGGGGGGAGGGCCCCGAACCAGGAGCCCTCGACGAGGTGGACGGGGGCCAGCCCGGGCTGGGCCCGGCGGACCTCGGCCTCGTTGGCGGCGGCCACCTCCAGCGCCCCCGGGGAGCGGTCGGCGGCCCAGACCTCGAGGTCCCGGCCCCCGGGGAGGGGGGGACCTTCGGCGGCCAGGGTGAGGGCGATGGCCCCCGACCCGGTCCCGAGGTCGGCGGCCCGGACGGGCTCTTCAGTGGGGGCGGCCAGGGCCGACCGGCGGAGCTCGTCGAGGGCATGACCGGCCACCAGCTCCGTCTCGGGACGGGGGATGAGAACCCGGGGGTCGACGGCGAGGTCGAGGCTCCGGAAGGCCCAACGGCCCAGGAGGTACTGGAGGGGATGGCCGGCCAGCCGGCGCTCCAGGACCGAGGCCACGGTGTCGGCCTGGTCGACGGGGAGGCGGGCCCCGGTCCGGGCCAGGACCTGGACGTCGTTCCGGCCGGTGGCGTACTCGAGGATCCAGCGGGCCTCCGAGGCCGAGCCCAGCCGGCGGGCCACGTCGACGAGGACGTCCCGGACGGCGGGGAGGTCCCCTTCGGGGCCGGGGGGGCTCATTCCCCGGCGGCGGCGGCCCCGCCGGCCTCGATCTGGCGGTCCCGCTCGTCGTCGAGGAGGGCGTCGACGAGCTCGTCGATCTCGCCGTCGAGGACCCGGTCGAGCTTGTGGAGGGTGAGTCGGATCCGGTGGTCGGTGACTCGGTTCTCCTTGAAGTTGTAGGTCCGGATCTTCTCGGACCGGCCCCCGCCGCCGACCTGGCTCCGGCGCTGCTCGGACTGCTCGGCCGCCACCCGGTCCTGCTCGGCCTTGAGGAGCCGGGCCCGGAGGACGACCATGGCCCGGGCCCGGTTCTGGATCTGGCTCTTCTCGTCCTGCATGGAGACGACCAGCCCGGTGGGGATGTGGGTGATCCGGACGGCCGAGTCGGTGGTGTTCACGGACTGGCCCCCGGGGCCGCTGGAGCGGAAGACGTCGACCCGGAGGTCGTTGGGGTCGATGTGGACGTCGGCCTCCTCGGCCTCGGGGAGGACGGTGACGGTGGCGGCCGAGGTGTGGATCCGGCCCTGGGACTCGGTGACCGGGACCCGCTGGACCCGGTGGGTCCCCCCCTCGTGCTTGAACCGCTGCCAGGCGTCCTCCCCCTTGACCACGAAGGTGATCTCGTTGAGGCCGTCCCGGTCGGAGGGATCGGAGGAGAGGACCTCGAGCTTGAAGCCCCGCCGCTCGGCGTAGCGCTGGTACATCTCGTAGAGGTCCCGGGCGAAGAGGTTGGCCTCCTCCCCCCCCTCTGCCCCCCGGAGCTCGATGATGACATTCCGGCCGTCGTTGGGGTCCCGGGGCAGCAGGAGGAGCCGGAGCTGGTCGCCGAGAGCCTCGACCTGGCCCTCGGCCCCCTCGAGCTCGACCCGGATCAGCTCCCGGTCGTCGCCGGAGGCGTCGGTGAGCATCTCCCGGGCCGTCTCGACGTCGTCCTCGGCCTGCTGGAGCTTCCGGCCCACCCCCACCAGGGCCTCGAGGTCCTTGTGGCGCCGCGACGCCTCCCGGAGCCGGTTCTGGTCGCTCAGGACCTCGGGGTCCGACAGGGCGCGCAGGACCGACTCGTACTCACGTTCCCAGCCAGCGAGGCGCTCGGCGTCCACGGGTTCAGGTACCGGCGCGCCAGGGCTCCCCCGGGACCGGCCTCCTCGAGGGGACCGCCCGGGACCGCCACCGGGGGCGTCAGGACTTCTTGGCGCCCTTGCGCTCGCCGTAGCGCCGCTGGAACCGCTCGACCCGGCCGCCCGAGTCGACGAGCTTCTGCTTCCCGGTGAAGAAGGGATGGCACTCGTTGCAGAGCTCGGAGTGGAGCTCCGGCTTGGTCGAGCGGGTCGTGAAGGTGTTCCCGCAGGAGCAGCGGACGTTGGCTTCGACGTAATTGGGGTGGATGTCGGTCTTCATGGCCCCTCCAGTCTAGGGGGTGGACGGCAGGATCAGGCCGGGCCCTTGGCGATCTCCGCCAGGAACTCGTCGTTGGACTTGGTGTTCCGGATCTTGTCCATCAGGAGCTCGAGCCCGGGAGCGCCCGAGCTGGAGTCGTGGTGGAGGGCGTTGAGGACCCGACGGAGCTTCCAGACCTGCTGGAGCTGGCCCCGCTCGAAGAGGAGCTCCTCGTGGCGGGTGGAGCTGCCGTTCACGTCGATGGAGGGGTAGAGCCGGCGCTCGGCCAGCCGGCGGTCGAGGCGGAGCTCCATGTTCCCCGTCCCCTTGAACTCCTCGAAGATGACCTCGTCCATCTTCGAGCCCGTCTCCACCAGGGCCGTGGCCAGGATGGTGAGGGACCCGCCCTCCTCGATGTTCCGGGCCGCCCCGAAGAACTTCTTGGGGGGGTAGAGGGCCCCGGAGTCGACACCACCGGACATGACCCGGCCGCTGGCCGGCTGGGCCAGGTTGTAGGCCCGGGCCAGTCGGGTGATGCCGTCGAGGATGATGACGACGTCCTTCCCGGTCTCGACCAGGCGCTTGGCCCGCTCGATGGCGAGCTCCGAGATGGCGATGTGCTCGTCGGCGGGCCGGTCGAAGGTGGAGGCCACCACCTCGCCCTTGACGGAGCGACGCATGTCGGTGACCTCCTCGGGGCGCTCGTCGACGAGGAGGACCATGAGGTGGACCTCGGGGTTGTTGGCCTCGATGGAGTGGGCGATCTGCTTCATGATCGTCGTCTTCCCGGCCTTGGGGGGAGAGACGATGAGCCCGCGCTGACCCTTCCCGATGGGGCAGAGGAGGTCCATGATCCTGGAGGTCAGCTCGGCCGACCCCGTCGTCTCGAGCCGGAGCTTCGAGTCGGGGAACAGCGGGGTGAGGTCCTCGAAGCGGGGCCGGCTCCGGGCGTCCTCGGGGGCGAGCCCGCTGACCGAGTCGATCCGGATCAGGGCCGGGAATTTCTCGTTGGAGGCCGCCGGCCGGCAGGCCCCCTCGATGGCGTCCCCCTTGCGGAGGGCGAACCGCCGGGCCTGGCTGATGGAGATGTAGACGTCCCGGGGGCTGGGGAGGTAGCCCTCGGCCCGGAGGAACCCGTAGCCCTCGTCCCGGAGGTCGAGGAGTCCCCGGACGGGGATGAGCTCACCCTGGTACTGGGCCGCCTCCTGACCGCCGCCCTGGAGCTCCCGCTCGCTCCCACCCCCGCCGGTGGCGGAGCCGGGACCGGGCTGCCCGGGGGCGCCGGGCCGTTCCCGACCGCGGCGCCGACGGCTCCGGCGGTTGGCCGGGTCGTTGGGACCGCCGGGCTGGCCCTGGCCCTGCTGGCCCTGCTGTCCGTTCTGCCCCTGAGGACGGGGCTCGCCGACCGGCTCGTCGGGGGAATCGTCAGCGCTGGGGACAGCTGCCGTGGGTCCCGGGCCGGCCGAGGGCTCCTCGGCCGTCGGGGCAGCGGGGACCGGATCGGCCGTGACAGGGTCGGGTGCCCCGTTGACGGAGGTTCCGTTCCCGTCGGGGACGAGGCCGCTCGACTCCGGGCCGGCTCCGTTCGATGAGACGAGCAGGGCGGCGTCCACGGCGTTGCCCGGCCGGGTGGCGTTGCGGGCCCGGGTGGAGGGGACCTTGGCCTCGGCCGGGGCGGTGTCGGGGTTCTCCTCGGCCGGAGGATCGAGCTCGACCCCGGCGGCCCGGAGGATCTGGTCGACGATGTCGGCCTTCTTCGACCTGGAGTTGGTGTCGAGGGACATCGCCTGGGCGATGGCCCTGAGCTCGTCCCGCTCTTTTCGTTCGAGTACGGAGCGCTCGAGCTGCTGCTCTGCAGCCATCGGCCACCTCGCTAGGTTGCGTCCCCCCCTGGCGACGGCTGGAACGAGACGCCAGAGAACACTGGACAGAGGAAGGGTTTGCCCGGCTCCACCGAGAAGAGGTGGCTCCGCTACCCACCCCGGGTCGGGGCGGGTCCGCCGCCCGCGAGTTCCCGAGGGAAACTGGGGAGCGACGGCGGGTTCATGGTACCGGATCGGCGGACCTGCCAGCAACAGACCTGGGGCCCGGCCGTCAGAGGCCGAGGGCTTCCCGGACCGATCCGTAGTCGGCGGAGATGGGGGTGGGGACGGTGATCTGCTGGATGGCCCGGTCGGGGTCCTTCAGGCCGTGGCCGGTGAGGACGCAGACGACGGTGGACCGCGACGGGATGTCGCTCTGGAGGAGACCGGCCACCGAGGCGGCCGAGGCCGGCTCGCAGAAGACCCCCTCCTCGGCGGCGAGGAAGCGGTAGGCGGCCAGGATCTCCTCGTCGGTGACCGCGGCGATGCCACCGCCGGACTCGGAGGCGGCGGCGGCGGCCCCGTACCAGGAGGCGGGGTTCCCGATCCGGATGGCGGTGGCCACGGTCTCGGGATGCTCGACGACATGTCCCTCGACGATGGGGGCGGCCCCGGCGGCCTGGAAGCCGAGCATCCGGGGCAGCCGGGTGGAGTGGCCCGCCTCCCGGTACTCGAGGTAGCCCTTCCAGTAGGCGGTGATGTTCCCGGCGTTGCCGACCGGGATGCAGTGGATGTCGGGGGCGTCGCCGAGAACGTCGACGATCTCGAAGGCCCCCGTCTTCTGGCCCTCGATCCGGTGGGGGTTCACCGAGTTCACGACGGTCACGGGCTCCCGTTCGCCGAGCTCCCGGACGATGGTGAGGGCCTCGTCGAAGTTCCCGTTGACCTGGAGGACCCGGGCCCCGTGGATGAGGGCCTGGGCCAGCTTCCCGAGGGCGATGGCCCCGGTGGGGATGAGGACGGCGCAGGTGAGCCCGGCCCGGGCCGCGTAGGCGGCGGCCGCGGCCGAGGTGTTCCCGGTGGAGGCGCAGACGACGGCCTTGGCCCCGGCCTCGGCCGCCTTGGAGATGGCCATGGTCATGCCCCGGTCCTTGAAGGAGCCGGTGGGGTTGAGGCCCTCGAACTTGAGGAAGACCCGGGCCCCGAGCCGCTCGGAGAGGCGGGGGGCGGGGACGAGGGGGGTGCCCCCCTCGAGGAGGGTGACGACGGGGGTTGCGGCGGAGACGGGGAGGTGGTCCCGGTAGGCCTCGATGATCCCGGGCCAGCTGGCCAGGACGGGGGTGGTCACCGGCCGGCTCCGTCCTCGTCGCCGACCACCCGGAGGACCCCGCCGACGAGGTCGACGGCGGGGAGGGCCTCGAGACCGGCCAGGGTGGCCCGGACGTCGCCCTCCCGGGCCAGGTGGGTGAGGAAGACCAGCCGGGCCTCGTCGCCGAGGCCCTGCTGCTCCATGGAGCGGATGGAGACCCCGTGGTCGCCGAAGACGGTGGCCACGGCGGCGAGGACCCCGGGTCGGTCGGCCACCTCGATGGAGAGGTAGTAGGCGCTCCGGATCTCGTCGATGGGCTGGAGCCGGGCCCGGGCCCGGGCCGGGGCCGGGGCCGCGCTCCCGGCCAGGAGGTTGTGGGCGGCGTCGATGAGGTCGCCGAGGACGGCCGAGGCGGTGGGGACCCCGCCGGCGCCCCGGCCGTAGAGCATGAGCTCCCCGGCCGAGTCCCCCTCGATGAAGACGGCGTTGAAGGACCCCCGGACCGAGGCCAGGGGGTGGGTCTTCGGGACCATGGCCGGGTGGACCCGGACGGAGAGCTCCTCCCCGCCGGCCCGCTCGGCCACGGCCAGGAGCTTCACCACGTAGCCGAGGCGGTCGGCGAAGGCGATGTCGAGGGGGGTGACCCGGGCGATCCCCTCCCGGTAGACGTCGCCGTCGACGACGTCGCAGCGGAAGGCCAGGCCGGCCAGGATGGCGGCCTTGGCCGCGGCGTCGTGGCCGTCGACGTCGGCGGTGGGGTCCTTCTCGGCCAAGCCGAGCCGCTGGGCCTCGGCCAGGACCTCGTCGTAGGGGAGCCCCTCCTCGGCCATGGTGGTGAGGATGTAGTTGGTGGTCCCGTTGACGATCCCCATGACCCGGCGGACCTTCTCCCCGGCCAGGGATTCCCGCAGCGGCCGGATGATGGGGATGGCGCCGGCCACGGCCGCCTCGTAGAGGAGGTCGACCCCGGCCTCGGCGGCGGCGGCGGCCAGGGCGGCCCCGTGGGCGGCCAGGAGGGCCTTGTTCCCGGTGACGACGGGCTTCCCGGCGGCGAGGGCGGCCTCGATGAGCTCCCGGGCCGGGTCGATCCCCCCGATGAGCTCGACGACGACGTCGACTCCGGGGTCGGTGACGAGGGCCTTGGCGTCCCCGGTGACGAGGGCGGTGGGGATCCCGGGCCGTTCCCGGGCCGGGTCGGAGACGGCCACGGCCAGGAGCTCGAGCCGGACCCCGGACCGCTCGGCGATCCCCTCGGGGTCGTCGAGGAGGAGTCGGACGAGGGCACCCCCGACGTTGCCGGCGCCAAGCACGGCGACGCGCACGGGTTGCCCCTCGTTCCCGGTCCGGACCATGCCGGTCACGCTACAAGACGGGCCGAGGCGGGCCGGGACGTCAGCGGGGGGTGCCTGCTTGCGCCGCGACAGGGGGAATGGGCCGCGAGATCCAGGTGCTCCACCCGTCGCCGGAAGCGAAGAGCTGGAGCAGTGGCTGGTAGCTGTAGCGAAAGCCTCCCTCGGTGCCGAGGCAGTGCTCCAGATCGAGACAGCTGACCGTCAGGTTGCTGGGTAGGAGGGCCTCAGCGGCCCACGTGCTCCCCGCGTCGGTGGAGACGAGGAGCGCCGTGGTGGGGGCGTGCTCTACCAGGGTGCAGTCGAGAGAGTTGTTACAGGCCGGCTGGGAGAGCTCCTCGCCCGGCCCCAGCCCCTTGTGTGCCGTCCAGGTCTTCCCCGCGTCATCCGTTGTCAGCAACGGATCCCCGGTCGGCGGTGCAGTGCTCCCAGCGCCGACGGCGAGGCAGTGCCGGCTGTCGAGACAGGCCAGGTCCCTGAGCGCCGAGATTCCCGGCGGCAAGGGGGTCCAGGCCCGATCTTCGACTCGAGCAACGCCCGTGGATCGTCCGCCATCCGCCGGTCGCCGATGCCTCCAGGTCCGATTCGGGTCTCATTCCCGATGGCGGCGGCTTCGGCGCACCCGCTCTGACCAGGACGTTTCCGATGCGGTCTGCCCAAGAAGTCTGATTCCGGTCTGATCGGGGGGGGTCATCAGCCGGGTCCGATCGTCCAAGTGGCCCCGCGTCCAAGTCCCTCGGGATGGGCAAGCCCGTGACCCCGAAGACGGCCGAGGATGTCCCTGATCTGCGTGTCACCGAGGCCGAGCCGCTCAACCAGTTCGCCCCTCGAAGTAGGCATGGTGGTCATGATCCGCAGTGCCTTCTGTTCCTGGTCGGCCAGCAGGATGCTCGTCCCGGCGGCTGACAACCAGTAGCCGCGCCTCGGGATGGTGCAGCTCACGGACGAGGGCGTTGAGGAGAATACGGGCCACCCGAGTCCGTGCTCGGTGCACAATTTCACCATCCGCATCGTTCCGGACCCAAGCTGGTCGACGATGCCGCGGCGGTAGAGGCCACCGAAGATCATGGGGTTCCAAGGAAGCGATGTGTGGGGGCGGTAGAGGTCGGAGGCCGTCAGGCCGAAGTGCAGTCCTCCCGGAGATACGACTTCCAGTCGATCGGTGAACACCCGGAGCTGCACCCGGCCCGACGTCACGTAGTCGCGATGAGCGAACGCGTTGGCGAGGGCTTCCCGAATTACCGACTCCGGGACCTCGACGCCGACGTCAGCCTGGAGCCCGCTGAGCGTCACCGACCTCGCCAGGTGCTGCTTGCAGAACACACCCGCGGCTCGAGTGGCAGCGAAGGCATTGGCCTCGACGAGTCGTTCGTCAACGAAGTGCTCGCCCAGATCGGTCCCCTCCACCGCGACCATCTGGCAGCCGATCGCCATGTACTCGCCGCCGAACGAGTCGGCGTCCCCGAAGAGCACGACGGCGGCCCTGTTCGGACGGTCATCGGGATCAAGGAGCTTGAGGGCCCGAAGGATATCCACCATCTTGGCGTCCTTCTCGAATTTCCCCCGGCCGTTGGCAATGACCTCGTCTCGGAAGTCGCAGACCTCCCGCTCCTGGATGGCCTCGAGATCCCGGGCTGAGCTCAGGAGTTCCCAACGATCAATCCCGTGAGCGCGCTCAAGGACCAGACCCAACTGCATTTCTTCGGGCATGGCCACGGTGGCTGCTCCTGATCGGACATAGAACTCACCCTTGTACGAGTATGGCTTGGCGTTTCCGGAGGGAACCCGGACCATCAGCACCTCGTTGCCACCAGCACCTGGGATGACGACCCGGTCGATCGACGGCGGAACACGGGGCGGACGGCCCGGCAAGCTTGCGTCACGTCCTCGAGGGTCTTGTCAGCGACCAGCTGACCGATGACGGCGCGATCGCGTCTGACGCCGAAGAGGACCGTTCCGCCATGGCCGTTCAACATTGCCGACAGGGTGCGGGCCGCCTCGTGCTTCTGGCCCGTGGTCAGCTTGAACTCGACCGTCTCGGATTCACCGCCACCAGCAAGAATCTCGACATCTTCCAGCACAGCCACCGCGGACCGGTATCGCCGTTTCAGGAACTGGGCTCGGAGGGGTCGGCGAACGGGCCGTCGTGGCAGTTCGCATCGTCGCTCGTGTGGGGGAACCCACCGAGGACCGGATCGGCGATCAGCTGGGCATCCAGGTTGGCCTGGAACTCCTCAGTCAGGTCCCCGTCGATGATGCGATCGAGGAGTTCGCGATCGGCATCTGTCAGGCGGGGATCCCCCGCCCACCGCCGTAACCTCCGCTCCTCTTCGTTCACGCACCGCAGTATATAGTCTGCGTCAGAGGGTCCCGTTCAGGCGTCGAGGCGGAGGAGGTCCTCGGGGGTCTCCCGGCGGACGACGACCCGGGCGGTGCCCTCGGTGACGAAGAGGACGGGGGGGCGGGGGACCTTGTTGTAGTTGGAGGCCATGGAGTAGCCGTAGGCGCCGGTGACGGGGGTGGCGAGGACGTCGCCGACCCGGAGACCCTCGGGGAGGCGGCCGTCGGCCACGATCCGGTCGCCGGACTCGCAGTGCTTCCCGACGAGGGTGATCGGGTCGGGGCGGGGCTCGGCGGCCCGGGCCGGGAGGAAGGTCTCGTAGCCCGAGCCGTAGAGGACGGGGCGGGGGTTGTCGCTCATCCCGCCGTCGACAGCCACGTAGGTCCGGATGCCGGGGAGGTCCTTGACGGTCCCGACGGTGTAGAGGGTGAGGCCGGCGGTGGCCACGATCGACCGGCCCGGCTCGGCCGTGATCCGGGTGGCCGGGGGGATCCCGGCCCCGGTAGCGGCTTCCCGGACGGTCTTGGCCCAGGAGCCGAGGGTGGGGGCCTCCTCGCCGGCGACGTAGGCCACCCCGAGGCCGCCCCCGACGCAGAGCTCGGGGAGGTCGAGGGAGCGGAAGAAGCCGGCCAGGACCTCGACCTCCTCGGCGAAGGAGTCGACCCGGAAGACCTGGCTGCCGATGTGGGCGTGGATCCCGAGGAGGTCGACCCCGGGGAGGAGCCGGAGCCGGTCGACGGCCTCGGCGGCGGCCCCCGAGGCCAGGCCGAAGCCGAACTTCGAGTCCTCCTGGCCCGTCCGGACGAATTCGTGGGTGTGGGCCTCGACACCGGGGGTGACCCGGACGAGGACGGGGACGGGCCGGTCGAGGGAAACGGTCAGGCGGTCGAGCCGGTCGATCTCGTCGAAGGAGTCGACGACGATCCGGCCCACCTGGGCCTCGAGGGCCCGGGCCAGCTCGTCGTGGGACTTGTTGTTGCCGTGGAGGACGAGCCGGTCCCCGGGGACCCCGGCGGCCAGGGCCACCTCGAGCTCCCCTCCGGTGGAGACGTCGAGGGAGAGGCCCTCCTCGTGGACGAGCCGGGCCATGGCCCGGCAGAGGAAGGCCTTGGTGGCGTAGGCCACCCCCTCCCCCCAGGCCTCGAGGGCCTCCCGGCAGCGGGCCCGGAGGTGGCCCTCGTCGTAGACGAAGAGGGGGGTCCCGAACTCCTCGGCCAGCTCGACCAGGTCGAGGCCGCCCACCGTCATCCGGCCGTCGGCCCCGATCCGGGCGCTGTCGGGGAGGAGGTCGGGGCCGATGGGACGCTCGGAGGGGGCCGGGCCGGTCACGGCCGCCAGGCTATCGGGGCCCCGGCCGGACCCGACTAAGGTGCTGGGGGCGCGTCCCCCGGTGCGGTTCCCCGGGACCCGGCGTGCATGCCCTCGTAGCTCAGCGGATAGAGCACCGGCCTCCGGAGCCGGTGGCGCAGGTTCGAGTCCTGCCGAGGGCGCGCGTGGGACACAGGCCGGAGCATCGTTCGATCGTGCAGCGTCTCGTGACCTGGTCGCTCGGGGCCCCCGAGCCGATCCTCCGGCTCCTGGCCGGGGAGGAGCCGGTCGTCATCGACGGGCGGGTCCTGAACCGCCGGGTCCAGGCCATCCTGGGCCTCGGGCTCCGGCTGGGCCGGGGGGAGAAGTCCCGGGACGTCGAGACCTCCCGGCGGGAGATGGGCCGGATCACGAAGCTGGCCATGCCCAACCGGACCGCCGTCCACGTGGTGGGCCGGGTCATCCCGGGGCCGGGCGGCCCCCTCTCCCTCCGGGTCTACCGCCGCTACGGCTCCGAGGCCACCCCGCCGGCCGTCGTCTACCTCCACGGGGGGGGCTGGATCTCGGGGGATCTCGACAGCCACGACGGGAGCTGCCGGCTCCTGGCCGACGAGAGCGGCTGCGTGGTGGTGGCCGTCGACTACCGGCTCGCCCCCGAGCATCCCTTCCCGGCCGCCGTCGAGGACGCCCTGGCCGCCTACCGCTGGGTCCAGGAGGAGGCCGGGGAGCTCTCGATCGAGCCGGGCCGGGTCGGGGTCATGGGGGACAGCGCCGGGGGAGGGCTCGCCGCCGTGGTGGCCCAGGAGATGCGGGACTCGGACCTGCCCGCCCCGGTGGCCCAGTGCCTGGTCTACCCGGGCCTCGACATGACCTTCGGGAGCGACTCCTACGAGACCATGGGCCACGGCCCCTGGCTCGACCAACAGGACATGGCCTGGTTCCGGTCCCTCTACCTCCCCGACGAGTCGTCCTGGACCTCCCCCCTGACCTCCCCCGCCGTCCAGCCCGACCTGGCCGGGCTGGCCCCGGCCTACGTCATCGCCGCCGGCTTCGACCCCCTCCGGGACGACGCCTCCTCCTACGCCCGGGCCCTGGCCGCCGCCGGGGTCCCGGTCCGCTACCGCTGCTACGACGACATGATCCACGGGTTCTTCGGGATGGGGATCCTCCCCGAGGCCATGGCCGGGGCCGTGGAGATCTGCCAGGGCATGGGCGAGCTCATGCGGGAGAAGTGCTGATCCCGTCTCCGGGCGCCGCCTTCGCCCCTCCGGTCCCGGCCGGGCCCTGGGTCGTCGTGGTGGGGATGCACCGGAGCGGGACCTCGGTCCTGGCCGGGGTCGTCGGGGCCCTGGGCCCGGCCCTCCCCGCCGGGGACGACCTCATGGGGGCCTGGGTCGGGAACCCCTTCCACTACGAGAGCCAGGCCCTGACGGCGACGGGGGACCACCTCCTCGAGTCCCTGGGCGGCTCCTGGAGCGCCCCGCCCCGGCTCGAGCCGGGCTGGGCCACCGAGGCCGTCCGGACCCACGGGGCCCTGGCCACAGCCGCCGCCGCCCTGGCCTTCCCGGAACCGGGTCCCCTGGTCTGGAAGGACCCACGGACCTGCATCCTCCTCCCCTTCTGGCGGGAGCTCCTCCCCGGGCCACCCCTGGCCATCCTGACCTGGCGGGATCCCCTGGCCGTGGCCGGCTCCCTGGCCCGCCGCGACGGGTTCGACCTGGACCACGGGCTGGCCCTCTGGGAGCGGTACACCCACGACGCCCTCCTCGGACTCCGGGGCCTCGACACCCTGGTCGTGAACAACGAGGCCCTGATGTCCGACCCCCGGGCCGTCACCGGGGCGGTGGCCGACTGGCTGGAGGGCCGGGTGGTGGCCACCGTGGCCGGGGCGACCCGGGCCGCGGCCGCCGCCATCGTCACCCCGGAGCTCCAGCGCCGGCACCCAGGCGCCGGCAAGGAGGGCGACCTCCTCCCGAGCCAGCGCCGGCTGGTCGGACAGCTCCGCCGGCTGCAGGGTCCCCACCGGTCCTTCTGGGCCGACCTCCCGGGCCTCTCGCCCCGGGCCGAGGAGCTCCTGGCCGCCAGGTGGGCCACGGAGCGCGGGGCCGGGTCAAGATGACGACCGTGTTGACGACGGAGCGGTACCAGGAGGAGCTCGAGCGGCTCCAGGTCGAGCTGGTGGTCATGCAGGAGTGGGTCCGGGCCACGGGGGCCCGGGTGGCGGTGGTCTTCGAGGGCCGGGACGGCGCCGGGAAGGGCGGGGCCATCAACCGGATCGTGGAGCACCTGAATCCCCGGGTGGTGAAGGTGGCGGCCCTGCCGGCCCCGAACGACCGGGAGCGGTCGGAGTGGTACTTCCAGCGCTACATCGAACGGCTCCCCTCCGGGGGGGAGATCGTCCTGTTCGACCGGTCCTGGTACAACCGGGCCGGGGTCGAGCTGGTCATGGGGTTCTGCACCCCCGACGAGCACCGGACCTTCCTCCGGCAGTGCCCCCGGTTCGAGGAGCTCCTGATCGAGACCGGGCTGATCCTGGTGAAGTACTGGTTCTCGGTCGGCCGCCAGGAGCAGGAGCGGCGGTTCCAGAGCCGGCTCCGGGATCCCCTGAAGCGGTGGAAGCTGAGCCCGGTCGACCTCGAGTCCCGGCTCCGCTGGGACGACTACTCCCGGGCCAAGGACCTGATGTTCGCCCAGACCGACACCCCGGAGTCCCCCTGGTGGGTCATCGACGGCGACGACAAGCGGCGGGCCCGGCTCAACTGCATGGCCCACCTCCTGAGCCAGGTCCCCTACGAGGACGTCTCGGGACCGCTCCCGGAGCTCCCCCCTCCCCCGCCGGAGCGGGGCGAGCTCCGGCCCGCCCCGGACGATGCCCACCGGGTCCCCGACCACGTCGCCGCCCTCCTGGGCGACTGACGGGATCGGGCCGGAATCAGGGGAGCGCCACCAGGAGGAGCCGGCTGGCGGCGGCCACGGCGTCGGCCAGGCCGTCGAGGTAGAGGTCGGTGCCCCGGCGGTGGTCCCGGAGGTCCCAGAGGGCCAGGGCGCTGTCCCAGGCCAGGGCCCGGGCCGAGTTGATGGTGGTGTTCCCCACCAGGTCGGCGACGGCCCGGAGGTGGTGGTCGAGGGCCAGGCCGGGCCCGGACTCGAAGGACTGCCGGACCGACTGCTCGGCGGCGTCGAGGAGGGCGTCGACCCGCTGGTAGTCCTGGTGGTGGGTTCCCTCGCTGGGAGTCGTCCCCAGCTCCCGGCAGGTGGCCACGACGGCCAGGGGGAGGTCGTGGTCGATGTGGGCGTTCATCCCGGCCAGGGCGAACTGGATGGGCTCGATCCCGGGGTGGGACCGGGCCGCCACCAGGGGCTCCCAGGCCCGGGGGAGGGGGGCGTCGGAGCCGGCGGCGTCGACAGCGGCGAAGTAGAGATTGGCGAACTCGACGTCGAGTCGGGTCATCCAGGCCGGGTCGGCGAACGTCCCGGCCCCCAGGCCGGCCTCGACTCCCCGGGTCACCCCGAGGTACATCCGGTTGAAGGAGGCCACCCCGTCGGAGGCCGGGAGGGCGGCCCCGATGGCCTCCATCCGGGCCAGGGCCCCTTCCACGGTGGTGACCGGTCCGGGAGGAGAGGGTGGGGACGGCACCGGCCGAGACTAGGCCGGGCTGGCCGGCAACGGGTCCGAACCGTCATGACCTGGGGAGCGGCCCCGGCCGGGGTGGCCTCCTCAGCGGGAGACGAGACCGGAGACGGGGACGGGAGGGGCGATGGCGTAGAAGGCCTCGAAGGCCCCGGGGTCGAGGGGCCGGGCCCAGAGGAAGCCCTGGCCCAGGCCGCAGCCCAGGGAGCGGAGCTGGCCCCGCTGCTCGGGCATCTCCACCCCCTCGGCCACGATCTCGAGGCCGAGCTGGTGGCCGAGGTGGACGAGGCCCTCGACCAGGGGAGGGACGAAGTCGACCCGTTCGATCATGCTCGTGAAGCAGCGGTCGATCTTCAGGATGTCGACGGGGAACCGGCGGAGGTAGGCGAGGGAGGAGTACCCCGTCCCGAAGTCGTCGACGGCAATCCGGATGCCGAGCCGGCGGAGACTGCGGAGGCTGCCGATGAGGGACTCGGAGTCCTGGACGAGGACGCTCTCGGTGATCTCGAGGGTGAGGGTCTCGGGGGGGAGGCCGCTTCGGTCCAGGACGCCCCGGACCTCGTCGACGAAGCCCGGCTCCTGGAGCTGGCGGCCGGAGACGTTGACGGCGATGGAGAGGCCGGCCCGGCCGGTCAGGGTCCCCTGCCAGGCCTGGGCCTGCCGGCAGGCCGACTCGAGGACCCAGCGGCCGATGGGGACGATGAGGCCGGACTCCTCGGCCAGGGGGATGAACTCGAGGGGGGAGATGGTCCCCAGCTCGGGGTGCTCCCACCGCAGGAGGGCCTCGGCCCCGCCCACGGACTCGGACCCCAGGGTCACGACGGGCTGGTAGAGGAGCCGGAGCTGGTCCCGCTCGACGGCCCGGGCCAGGTCGATCTCGAGCCGGAGCTTGTTCCGGGTCTGGCGGTCCTCCTCGGGATCGGAGACGGTCTGGCGGTTCCCGCCTCCGGCCTTGGACCGGTAGAGGGCCATATCGGCGTCACGGAGGACGTCGTCGGCCGATCCGCCGGCGGCGGTGACCACCCCGATGCTGGCCGAGACGGGGATCTCCACCCCTTCCACGGCGAAGGGCCCCCGGAGGGCCTCGAGGATCCGGCCGGCCACGACCTCGGCCCCGTCGGGGCCCCCCTCGACCAGGACGGCGAACTCGTCGCCTCCCAACCGGGCCAGGGTGTCCCCGGCCCGGACCACGCCTTCCAACCGCCGGGCCACGGCCACCAGGAGCTGGTCGCCGCCGCAGTGACCGAGGCTGTCGTTGACCTTCTTGAAGCGGTCGAGGTCGAGGAAGAGGACCCCCACCTCCCGGGCCCGGGACTCGAGGGCGTGGCCGACCCGCTCCTGGAAGAGGGCCCGGTTGGCCAGACCGGTGAGGTGGTCGTGGAAGGCCTGGTGGATGAGCTGCTCCTCCAGGGCCTTTTGGGCCGTGACGTCGGAGACGGTGACGACCACGGCGTCCCGTCCGGCGAACTCGAGGTCGTGGCTGGCGAACTCGACCGTGGTGAGGCTCCCGTCCCGGCGCCGGTGGGTCCAGCTGCCCAGCCCGCTCGGGCCCGGTCCGGCCGGAAGGTCGAACCTGTCGGGAGGGCTTCCCGGCCAGAGGTCGGGGAGCCGCATGGTGAGGAACTCGGCCCGGCTGTAGCCGTAGTGGCCGACGGCAGCCGGGTTGACCTCGAGGATGCGGAGGCTCATCCGGTCGTGGACCCAGGCCGGTCGGGGGTTGGCGTCGAAGAGGAGCCGGAAGCGGGCCTCACTCTCGGTCAGGAGCTCCTCGGCCTCCCGGCGGGCGGTGACGTCGGCGAAATTGACGACGACGGCGCCGACGGCCGGGTCCCCGAGGAGGTTCCGGAGGACGGCCTCGCACCAGCGGTAGTAGCCCTCGGCGTGGAGGATCCGGCACTGGGTTCTCACCACGGCGGACGGGTCGGCGACGGCCTGGACCCAGCACCGGGCCAGTTCCTCCCGGTCCTCGGGATGGACGAAGGCGCCCCCCTCGGCCCCCAGCCGCTCGTCGGGCCGGTAGCCGAGGACCCGGCCGACGGCGGGGGACTCGTAGAGGATCCGGCCGGATCCGTCGAAGAGACTGACCACGTCGGCCGCCCCCTCGGCCAGGGCCTGGAAGCGTCGCTCGCTGCGGCGGAGGGCCTCCTCGGAGCGGCGGAGCCGGCCGCTGACCCAGGCCACGGTCTCGCCCACGAGGACACAGCAGGGCACGACGTAGAGGGCCCCCGTCAGCCCGAGCCGGGTCCCGGGGGCGGCTCCCCACCAGAAGGGGGCCAGGTAGGAGAGGGCGAGGACCGGTCCGACGGCGAGGGAGGTCCAGGGGCGGTGGCCGAGACCGATCCAGACGAAGACGACCAGGTAGAAGATGGGGTAGAGGTATCCGTCCTCGGCGGTGAGCCGGCCGTGGACGTCGATCAGGACGAAGGCCAACGGAACCAGCCAGAGGGTGGCGCTCCGGTCCCAGCGTCCCCAGGGCACCGACCAGACGAGGGGTCCGATGAGGGTGACGACGACCCCGAGGACGAGGAGGCCGGCCCGATCGGCGCCCCGGGGGAGAGCCACCAGGGAACCGGCCACGACGACCAGGATCCCGCAGAGGGCGAACAGGGCGGCCGAGATCCGACCCACGAGCAGGGTGGTGAGTGTCCCGGACGGAGGGGCGCCTTCCAGACGGTCCATGCGGAGAGGCATCGACCAGGACCCCGGGAAGCAAGAGTGTATTGCACCTCTTGTGACCCCATTGTGTTTTTGTTGTGTTGTTCCCTACATCCGGTCGGGGGCCTCGATCCCGAGGAGACCGAGACCCCGGGCCAGGACCCGGGCCGTCAGGTCGGCCAGCGCCAGCCGGCTCAGCCGGGTCGGCCCGTCGGGGGCCTTCAGGACGGGGCAGTGGTCGTAGAAGGAGGAGAAGGCCGAGGCCGTCTCGTAGAGGAAGAGGCAGAGCCGGTGGGGGTCGGCCGCCTGGCGGGCCCCGGCCACGGCGTCGCCGAAGCGGAGGAGCCGGAGCCCGAGGGCCCGTTCGGCCGGCTCGGCCAGGACGAGGGGTGACCCGGCCGGGGGCGGGTCGACCTCCCCCCGGGCGAAGATGTTCCGGACCCGGGCGTGGGCGTACTGGAGGTAGGGACCGGTGTCCCCCTGGGCGGCGAGCATCCGGTCCATGTCGAAGACGTAGTCCTTGGCCCGGTCGTTGGAGAGGTCGGCGTACTTGACCGCCCCCACCCCGAGGGCCCGGGCCATGTCCCGGCGGGTCCCCTCGTCGAGGTCGGGGTTCCGCTCGGCCACCTCCCCGGCGGCCCGGGCCACGGCCTCGTCCAAGAGGTCGACGAGCTTCACGGTGGACCCGGCCCGGGTCCGGAAGACCTTCCGGTCGGGGCCGAGGACGGAGCCGAAGGCGACGTGGACGGCCTCGACCCCCTCGGGGAGCCAGCCGGCCAGCCGGGCCACGGCGAAGCACATCTGGAGGTGCTGGGCCTGGGGGGCCCCGACGACGTAGAGGATCCGGCCCGCCCCCAGCCGGTCGACCCGGTCCCGGATGGCAGCCAGGTCGGTCGCCGCGTAGCCGTAGCCGCCGTCGGACTTCCGGATGATGAGGGGGAGGGGGTCCCCCTGGCGGTTGGCGAAGCCGGGGGGGAAGACGCACCGGGCCCCGTCGTTCTCGACCAGGAGCCCCAGGGCCTCGAGGTCGGCGACGACCCCCTCGAGCATGGGGTTGTAGAAGCTCTCCCCCACGACGTCGGCGTCGGTGAGGAGGACCCCGAGCTTGGCGTAGACCTCGTCGAAGTAGGCGATGGACTGGCCGACGAGGATCCCCCAGAGCCGGAGGGTCTCGGGATCGCCGGACTGGAGGAGGACGACCCGGGCCCGGGCCCGCGCCGCAAAGGCCTCGTCGGCGTCGAAGGAGGCCCGGGCCTGGCGGTAGAAGCCGTCGAGGTCCCCGACGGAGAGCTCCGAGGTGGCCTCCTCCTCCCCCAGGTCGAGGAGGTGCTCGATGAGCATCCCGAAGGGGGTTCCCCAGTCCCCGACGTGGTTCTCCCGGACAACCTCGTGTCCGGCGGCCTGGAGGAGCCGGACCAGGGCGTCGCCGATGATGGTGGACCGGAGGTGGCCGACGTGCATCTCCTTGGCCACGTTCGGGGCCGAGTAGTCGACGACGACGGTGACGGGGTCTGCCGTCGGGGCCAGCCCCAGGGCCTCGTCCGCCGCCATGGCCTGGAGCTGGTCGGCCAGGAAGCCGGCCGAGAGGGTGAGGTTGAGGAATCCCGGGCCGCTCACCTCGACGGTCTCGCAGATCCCCCCGAGGTCGACGGCGGCCAGGAGGCCCTCGGCCAGCTCCCGGGGGTTCCTCCCGAGCCGCTTGGCCAGGGGGAGGGTCCCGTTGACCTGGAAGTCGGCGTGGTCGGAGGGCCGGAGGACGGGGTCGGCCCCGGCCTCGACGGTGTCGAAGGCGGCCTGGAGCCGTTCCTCGAGGATCGTCCGGATGTCGGTCACGGGCTCATCTTCGCATCCGCCGGGGAGGGCACCCTCCCTAGACTGGGCCGGTGCTCCTCCTGGCCACCAACATCGGCGACGACGACCACGACACCGGCCCCCACCACCCCGAGCGGCCGGCCCGGCTGGGGGCCGCCCTCGAGGGGATCGGGACGGCCGGCCTCGACGAGGCCGTCGTGACCCTCGATCCCCGGCTGGCCACCGAGGAGGAGCTGGCCCTGGTCCACCCCCTCGACTACCTCCGGAAGCTGGAGGCCTTCTGCGGCGGCGGCGGGGGCCACCTCGACGCCGACACCCCGGCCGGGCCGGGCTCCTGGGACACCTCCCGCCGGGCCGTCGGGGCCGCCCTGGCCGCCGTCGACGCCCTGGACGGCGGCACCGGGGACGTCGCCTTCGTGGCGGCCCGGCCCCCCGGCCACCACATGGGGAGGGACCGGCCCATGGGGTTCTGCCTCCTCAACACCGTGGCCGTGGCCGCCGCCGCCCTGGCCGACCGGGGCCAGCGGGTCCTCGTCCTCGACTGGGACGTCCACCACGGCAACGGGACCCAGGAGATCTTCTGGGACGACCCCCGGGTCCTCTACGCCTCCACCCACGAGTGGCCTCTCTACCCCGGGACGGGCCGGCTGGAGGAGACGGGCGGGCCCGGCGCCCCCGGCCTGACCGTCAACATCCCCCTCCCGGCCGGCTCGGCCGGGGACGACTACCGGCGGGCCTTCGACGAGGTCCTCACGCCCGCCGTCGAGGCCTTCCTCCCCGACTGGGTCCTCGTCTCGGCCGGCTTCGACGCCCACCGGGCCGACCCCCTGGCCGACATCGGGCTCACCGCCGGCGACTTCGCCGACCTGGCTCTCCGGGCCCGGGCCTTCGCCCCCGGACCTGGCCGGCTCGCCCTGGTCCTCGAGGGGGGCTACGACCTCGACGCCCTCCGGCTCTCCGTCGGGGCCTCCCTGGCCGCCCTCCTCGGAGTCGACTTCCGACCCGAGCCGGCCTCCTCGGCCGGCACCGGGGCCGCCGCCGTCGACCGGGCCGTCCGGGCCCTCAGGGGCTGAACCAGTCCCACTCCCCCGGCCTGATCGTCCCGAAGGCCCCGGCCAGCCGGGGACGGCGCCCCCCGAGCCGGCCGGCCAGGGCCAGGCAGGCTCCGGCCGGGTCGTCGTCGAGGTAGCCGACGGTGATCCGCTCCCCCCCGGAGGTCCACCGCCCCGAGCGGTCCTCCCGGGCGTCGAAGGTCCAGACCCCGGCCACCCCCTCCAGGCCCTCCAGGCCGGCCCCGACCCCCCCGGGAACCTCCCGGGCCGGATCCTCCACGACCACCACGACTCCGGAGCCGGGCCGGAAGGGGAGAACCTCCGGGGAGACCCTGGCCCGGGCTGCGGCCGTCCGTCCCACCACGTCGAAGGGGCCCGAGAGATGGGACCGGCGGCCCCCGATGAACCGTCCCTGCCGGGCCAGCTCCTCCCCCAGGGCCCAGAAGGCCTCCAGGGTCTCCCCCACCGGCTCGGCCACCAGGTAGAGGGTGACGTAGTGGACCCGGTCCAGCGGGGCCTCGACGGCGGGCCAGAGGGCCCGGAGGTCGGGGCTCGCCACCCAGCGCTCCCCGTGGACGATCCCCGGGACCGAGTACTGCTCGACGAGGTGGTCGAGCTGGTGCCACTCGTTGTAGGCCCGGTGCCCCCCGGGGTCGGTGACCTCGGTGAAGGAGAAGAACCCGACCACCGCCGGCGCCGTCACCCCGCCATCATGGCCGCGCTCAACGTCGGGCACCTCCCTGCCGATAGAAGACACAGGACAGGGGCGCGGCCGGGTCCCTCGCCGAGCCCGGCCCGCCCTGTCCTCTCACACTGCTGGCAGGGTCGGGGTTCAGCGCTCGTTTCGACCAGGTAGGACGATCCGGTGCTCCTCGTCGATCCGGCGGGACAAACAGCCGGCCAGGACGCCCTTGTCGGTCGCCTGCCAGTACCGGTGGTCCTCCCATCCGAGAGGAGTGAAGACCAGCCGCATCAGCCCAGGTCGTGAACTTCGCGTTCACCGGCCCGGGCCTGGACCAGGCTCTCGAGGAGTCGCCGGGCGTTGGCCGGGGCTCGGAGCAGCCAGGCCGTCTCCGACAGCGCCTCGTAGTCGGCTTTCGAGATGAGGACGGCACTCCCCCGCTTGGAGGTGATCTCGACCGGCTCCCGATCGTCGTTGACCTGCTCGATGAGGGGGAAGAGGCGGGCTGTCGGTCGGCGGCCTCCGGGGCCAGAATGGGGGGATGGCCCCCCGATCCTCCTCCCACGACTCCTTCGGCTCCCGCTCCACCCTCGAGGTGGGGACGAGGAGCTTCGAGATCCACCGGCTCGACGTCCTGGCCGACCGCTTCGGGATCGACAAGCTCCCCTTCACCTTGAAGATCGTCCTCGAGAATCTCCTCCGCCACGAGGACGGCCGCCACGTCCACCCCGCCGACATCGAGGCCGTGGCCGCCTGGGCCGACCGCCGGGAGGCCGGCACCGACACCACCGCCGAGATCGCCTTCACCCCGGAGCGGGTCCTCATGCAGGACTTCACCGGCGTCCCCGGCGTCTGCGACCTGGCCGCCATGCGCGACGCCCTGGCCGGCCTCGGGGGGGACCCCTCCAAGATCAACCCCCTCGTCCCCGTCGAGCTCGTCATCGACCACTCCGTCATCGCCGAGTCCTCCGGCCTCCCCAGCTCCTTCGCCACCAACGTCGACGTCGAGTACCAGCGGAACATCGAGCGCTACGAGCTCCTCCGCTGGGCCCAGCAGGCCTACGCCGGCTTCCGGGTCGTCCCCCCCGGGACCGGGATCTGCCACCAGGTCAACCTGGAGTACCTGGCCCGGGTGGTCTTCGCCACCGAGGACGGCCAGGCCTTCCCCGACACCCTGGTCGGGACCGACTCCCACACCACCATGGTCAACGGCCTCGGCGTCCTGGGCTGGGGCGTCGGGGGGATCGAGGCCGAGGCGGCCATGCTGGGCCAGCCCCTGACCATGCTCATCCCCCCCGTCGTCGGCCTCCGCCTCACCGGCCGTCTCCCCGAGGGGACGACCGCCACCGACCTCGTCCTCACCATCGCCGAGCTCCTCCGCCACCACGGCGTCGTCGGGAAGTTCGTCGAGGTCTTCGGCCCCGGCTTGGCCGACCTCCCCCTCGAGAACCGGGCCACCATCGGGAACATGTCCCCCGAGTACGGGGCCACCTGCGCCATCTTCCCCGTCGACGACGTCACCCTCGACTACCTCCGCTTCTCGGGCCGGGACGAGGACCAGGTGGCCCTGGTCGAGGCCTACACGAAGGCCCAGGGCCTCTTCTTCGACCCGGCCGCCCCCGAGCCCGTCTACTCCGAGCTGGCCGAGCTCGACCTCTCCACCGTCGAGCCCTCCCTGGCCGGCCCGGCCCGGCCCCAGGACCGGGTCTCCCTCCCCGGGGTCGCCCCCGGCTTCCACGACGCCCTGGCCAAGTCCCGCCTCGGCGAGGGGACCCTCCGCCAGGCCCCCGCCACGCTGGCCGACGGCACCACCGAGGCCATCGCCGACGGCCACGTCGTCATCGCGGCCATCACCAGCTGCACCAACACCTCCAACCCCCAGGTCATGCTGGCCGCCGGCCTCCTGGCCCGCAACGCCGTGGCCCGGGGACTCCGGTCGAAGCCCTGGGTCAAGACCACCCTGGCCCCCGGCTCCCGGGTCGTCATGGACTACTACGACCGGGCCGGCCTCCGCCATCCCCTCGAGACCCTCGGCTTCGAGCTCGTCGGCTTCGGCTGCACGACCTGCATCGGGAACTCCGGCCCCCTCCTCGACGGCGTCTCCGAGGCCACCCAGACCGGCGACCTCTCGGTGGCCTCCGTCCTCTCCGGGAACCGGAACTTCGAGGGCCGGATCCACCCCGACATCCGCCTCAACTACCTCGCCTCCCCGCCCCTCGTCGTCGCCTACGCCCTGGCCGGGACCATCGACATCGACCTCACCACCGAACCCCTCGGCACCGACCCCGAGGGCACCCCCGTCTACCTCCGGGACATCTGGCCCACCGGGGCCGAGGTGACCGAGACCGTCCGCACCGCCGTCACCTCGGAGATGTTCCGGGCCCGCTACGCCTCGGTCTTCGAGGGGGACGACCGCTGGCAGGGCATCGAGGTCGGCACCGGGGACACCTTCAGCTGGGACGCCGACTCCACCTACGTCCTCCGACCCCCCTTCTTCGACGACCTCGGCACCGGCCCCGCCCCCGTCACCGACATCTCCCGGGCCCGGGTCCTCGCCATCCTGGGCGACTCCGTCACCACCGACCACATCTCCCCGGCCGGCAACATCCGTCCCGACGGCCCCGCCGGCCACTACCTCGTCCAGCACGGCGTGACCCGGGCCGACTTCAACTCCTACGGGGCCCGCCGGGGGAACCACGAGGTCATGGTCCGGGGCACCTTCGCTAACGTCCGCCTCCGGAACCTCCTCGCCCCCGGGACCGAGGGGGGCGTCACCCTCCACCTCCCCGAGGGGGAGGAGATGTCCATCTTCGACGCCTCCGTCCGCTACGAGGCCGCCGGGACCCCCCTCGTCGTCCTGGCCGGCAAGGAGTACGGCTCGGGCTCCTCCCGGGACTGGGCCGCCAAGGGCCCCGCCCTCCTCGGCGTCCGGGCCGTCATCGCCGAGTCCTTCGAGCGGATCCACCGCTCCAACCTCGTGGGGATGGGGATCCTCCCCCTCCAGTTCCCCGACGGCCAGACCCGGACCACCCTCGGCCTCACCGGCCACGAGCTCTTCGACATCGTCGGGATCGGCGCCCTCGACACGGGGGAGATCCCCAAGGAGCTCACCGTCCGGGCCGGCGACCTCGAGTTCGCCGCCCGGGTCCGGATCGACACCCCCATGGAGGCCGAGTACTACCGCCACGGCGGCATCCTCACCTACGTCCTCCGCCAGCTCGCCGCCGGTTGACCACCGACGCGCCTGCGCCGTGTACCACGTGAGCGTGGTACTTTGCGTCCATGAAGCAGCGGGTGATCGAGCAGATCGAACGGCTCCTCGACAGCTCCGACCCCGTCACCTCCAACACGTCGATGAGGATCCCGACCGCCCTCAGGGATGCGGCGGCCCTCGCCGTCAAGGAGCTCGGAATCGCCCCTTCGGCAACCGCACTGACGGCGGCGGCACTTCGGACGACGCTCGAGGCGGTCGTCATGCAGGCCGTCCTCGACGACCACTACCGGCTCTACCCCGAAACCCGTCCCAGCCTCGGTGATCTGGCCCTGGCGGCGGCGGAGATCGAAGGGCATCCCCTGGCGAACGAGCCTGAACGACTCCGTCGAGCCGCAGACGAGATCATCGAGAACCACCCCGGGGCCACAGCCGACGACGTGCTGCTGTGGGCTGAAGCCAGGGCACTCTCGGCGCCATGAGCCGGATCGTCCTCTTCGACAACGAGGCTGTCCAGGCCCTGGGAGATCGGTCTCATCTCAAGCACCAACAGGTTCTCAGCCAAGCGCAATTCGTCACCAACCGGAAACTGCGAGCGGAGGAGTTCGTCCTGGCGGTGCCCCTCGCCGTCCGGGTCGAGGCTGGATGGGACCGGACCTCGGCGTCCTGGGCCTTCGCCAATCGCCTCCGGATCGTCGACATCCCGCTGGACGGTCCGGCCGCCAATCTCGGGGCCACGATTCGAAGCGCCACCGGTGTCTCTGTGGCTGACGCGCACCTGGGCGCCGTCATTCGAACGGCGGCGGTCGATCACGTCACCGTCGTGACCAGCGACCCCGACGACATGCGCCTCCTGGCCGGAGACACCCCGATCACCGTCGTGACGGTCTGAGTCCCTCAGATCACGGTGGCCGAGCGGGCCGCGGTCGCCCCGGCGAACCGGCCGAACAGGGTCGAGTCCCCCAGGGAGAGGCCCGACGCGTACCCGAAGGAGCAGACCCCGGCCGTGGTCCGACCGGCCGCGAAGAGCCCCGGGATCGGGGCCCCGGCCAGGTCGAGGACCTCCCCGGCGACGGTGGTCTCGAGGCCACCGAGGGTGAAGGGGGCGTAGGGGGCCGACCCCCGCCGGAGGTCGAACGCCCCCAGGGGGGCCCGCAGCGGCCGGACCCGTCCGGGGCGCTTGTAGAAGACCGGGTCGCTGCCGGTCTCGGCGTGGCGGTTGTAGAGGTCCAGCGTGGCCTCGAGCGAGCCGGGCGGCAGACCGATCTCGACCTCGAGGGCCCCGACCGTCTCACACACCCAGGAGGCTTCGAGGCCCATCCAGTTCGGGGTGTATCCCGCCTCGTCGATGACCAGGAAGCAGGTGGCGTCCCGCCCGTAGAGCGCGGCCTGGCCGACCCGGCCCATATAGGTGTCCTCGTTGATGAACCGCTGCCCCGAGCCGTCGACGATGATCCCCTCGATGAGCTGCCGGGGCGGGATGACCGGGAGGGCGACCTCGCCGGCGTGCATGTTCTTCACCCTGGCCCCGACGGCCTGGGCCATCTCGATCCCCCGGCCGTCGTCGGCCTCGGTGCCGACCTTCCAGGTCCCGAGGAGGAGTTGGGGCGCGTGGCGTCGGAGCATCCCGTCGTTCCAGATGAAGCCCCCCGCGCTGAGGACGACCCCCCGTCGAGCCTTCACGGCCAGCCGCTCGCCGAACCGGCTGGCCAGCACCCCGACCACCCGTCCGTCGTCGACGACGAGCCGATCGACCCGGGTGTCGGTGGAAACGGCGGCTCCTGCCCCCAGGGCGGCTCCGGCCAGGCACTGCATGAGGAGCCATCCCGTCGACCGCTTGGTCCTGGCCAGGTGTCCCCTCGGGGCGGGAACGGCGATCTCGTTGAAGGGCCAGGCGTCCTCCCCGCCGGACCACACGAGACCTTCGGTCCCGGCCGGGGCCATCTGGGTCTCGACGTCCAGTCGGGCGTCGTACTCCACCCCCCGCTCGGTCAGCCAGTCGAAGTGGCCGAGGCTGGCCTCGGCGTAGGCGACCACCTTGGCCTCGTCGGGCTCCGGCCCGCACGCCGCCAGCAGGTACCGGGTCATGTTGTCGACCGAATCCTCGAACCCGCAGGCCCGCTGGACCGGGGTTCCCCCGCCCAGGTAGACGATGCCCTCGGACGATGCCGCCGCCCCTCCCGGCCCCGAGGCTCGCTCCACGATCAGGACCTCGGCGCCGGCCTCCCGGGCGGCGTGGGCAGCACAGGAGCCGGCCGCCCCGAACCCGACCACGAGGACGTCGGTCGTCAGGTCGAATGACCCGACCTCGGCCACCTCCAGGGGCCGGATCCCTCCGTCCACCATGATCGAACCTCCCCGTGACGACCGGGCCGTCGCAGCGACGGGTACCCCCGGTCACACTCTGGGCCCCGGGTCGGGGACCGGTCCAATCGCCGGCCGGCGGGGGGCGTGAAGGGGCGCGCCTACCGGGGTCCGGACCGGATGGCGGGCAGGGCGGCGGGAACGGGCGTGGGTGCCATCCCGACGATGGGCTGGTTCAGGGGAATCGACCCGGTGGACCCGAAGAACCCGGCATCCCCGTAGGCGAAGATCCCGCCGTCCGAGGCCACCAGCCAGTAGCCCAGGCCGGACGGGGTGGACGCCATGCCGACGATGGGGCGGTTCAGGTGGATCGATCCGGTCGACCCGAAGAAGGCGGCGTCCCCGAAGGCGAAGATCCC
>PLZB01000073.1 GCA_003151955.1 Acidimicrobiaceae bacterium | reverse complement strand
GGACCGCCACGCCCCCACACCCGGCCGCAGCCCCCAAACACCCATCAACCCCCCAAACACGCCCCGCCAACACCCACAACCGAGAACCTCACCGCCCTACACGCCGATCCAGGTCAGACAGATCCCGGTCCCAGAGCCGGCCCGGACGGCGGTAGTCGAACCCGGCCCACCGCACCTGGTGGACGAGCCGGTCCGGCGGGAACCCGGCCGCCTCGAGCTCCCCACGCCACACCGGCAGCAGGTCCGACACCGCCGTGTGCCGCTTGTACCTCCTCGTGTCGCGGGCGGCGACCTGGCGGGCCTGATAGGAGTCGAAGCCCCGCTCCGCGACCGCCTCGTCGATCTCCGCCCCCCGCTTCGAATGGACCGCCAACGCCGCGTCGGGGATCCCGGCGATCCGCCAGTGGCCCAGCTTCCCCGACGGCCCCCGATCGGCCTTGATGCCATAGCCCAGGTCGACGGCCGTCTTCGCCGCCGCCAGCCGGCCCACCATCGTCGCCGCATGGAGATGCTCCCGCCACAACGTCGTGTCCGGCGCCTTCGTCCCCCCCTTCCCGTCCAACATCTCGACCACGTTGGCCAGCAGCACATGGTCGTGCGGGCCCGGGTCCCCGGCCCGGGTCGTGGCGTGACGGGTGTGGGCGTAGACCAGACCCGACGTCGCCGTCGCCACCGCCGCCACCCCCCGACGGCCACCCCGCTCCTTGGTGAGGGTGTCGAGGTAGGCGAGGGTGGCGTCCCGCTCGGCGTCCATGATTCGGTGCATGTCCTCGGCCCAGCCCAACACCCCCAACTCCGCCACCGACTTGTGCGCCGAGATCACCAACTCGATCCCCGGCCGCTTCGCCGCCACCAGCCGCCGGCCCGACACCGGATCGCACGCCCCGCCCGGCCCGAACACCGCGTCGTAAGACCGGTCGTCGACCGCACCCCGCAGCCCGAGGGAGTCGGCCCCCGAACCGCCCCAGACGAGGGGCGTCTCGCCCCGGCTGGCGTAGTAGCCGAGCGCCGCACCCCGGTGGTCGTCGGCCCGGCCCATCACCGTCTCCCGGTGATAGCCAACCGACTCCGCCCCCATCATCCGCATCCACGCCACCGACCCGAACCTCCCAGCAAGGGAGCACCCCTTGCAATCGTGTTCGCATCATGTCCTATGGGTGGATCGGTTCGGAACGAGGTCGACGATCGAATGAGATGACTATGGACGGAATAGGCGGTCCTGCAAAGTTCAATGTGACGAGAGAAGGCAGAGGAAGCGAAAAGACGGCATTTCAGGTTTGAGCGGAAGGCAGGCAAGTGGGCAGTCCGGGAGATGGGCCAACCTCGTCAGAGGAGGTCGATCGTGTGCATCACGCGCCTGGCAGAATCAGTCGGTGACCACCGTGCGCGCGTCCTTCCGTGGGCTGCCCTGGCTTCTCGTCACGGTGCTCTTGGTGCTGGCCGGGACAGCCGCGTGGGCCAGTGCGGTGACCGAACCCTCGGCCTCGGCCCGGCCGGTGGATTGGTCTACCTTTCCACTCCCAACCGACTGCCAGGCCTCCCGGTTGTCGAACCTGGTGGAGGTTGCCTCGGTCAACCCTTCACCATCGACGGTGCTGGCCGTCATCGTGGTCACGTGCGACTGGATGGACGGGACCGCCCCGGCCTGGATCTTCACCTACCGGACCGGCTCGGCGGCCGGGCCCCGACTGGCCCAGACGCTCCTCAGGGCCAGCGACGGCTGGGTCCCCGGGAGCGATGCGATTGTCGGGTTGGCACCGTTCCTCCATGTGACGGCCACATCGATATCCCTTGAGGTTGCTGGGTACCTCGGCGGCGAGGCCCGCTGTTGCGCGACGGTGTTCACGACGCTGCGTTGGCAGTGGAGCAATGGGGCGTTCATCGAAACCACCCCCGAACCGGCCCACGACCGGGAATGAGGCGGTCTTGTCTGCCATCTAGATACATGGACGGATGATTACGGCCTGAGCCGGTCTGCCAGGGCCTCGGCCCGGGCGCAGATGTCCTCGTAGGTCGGTCGGGGTGCGTCCGGATAGCAGACGTCGTCGAGCATCCCCTCGTACCCGGCCGCTATGCGCTCGACGACACCGGGATCGGTGAAGGCGGCGCTGTTTGCGAACCCGCCGGCCGGCACCGTCGCTGGGGTGTCCGGGTACCAGCGCGTCGACACGTCGATGCAGTCCTCGACGATTTCGACGAAGTTGGTGCCCTCGGCCAGCCATGCCATCGCCGGGGAGACTTCGGTGTCCCAGAGGAAGTACAGGTCGTAGAAATGGCGAGCCTCGGTGTCCCTGAGCCGCCGGCCGGGATCAGCGAGAAGCCGGTCTGCGATGGCGTCCCCGGCGAACAGCTTCTCGACCATCGTCCTGGCCGGATGGAGGACGGGAACGTCGAAGGGGATCACGTCGTCGGTGTCGTCGAGCTCGAGGGTCTCAGCGAGAAGCGACGAGACCCTCCTTCGTTCGTGAGGCCGTGGGCCGCCACGGACACCGGGCTCGAGGAGGATGTCCCGCCGCATCCCCGACGCCTTCGGCGTGTTGGCCAGTCTCGGGTACGGGACGTCGATCGCGCGGGCGAGCCCAACGGTCGACGCACGGACCGACGCTCCGGTGCCGCATACCCGGCCCGCAGCGTCCTGCATGGCGTCGAGGAGATGCTCGGTCTCCTCCCCGGGTTCGCTGAGCAGGAGCAGGTCGATGTCCTCGGAAAAGCGCCGGATCAGGCCGTAGGCCTTCGAGAGGCTCGTCCCGCCCTTGAAGAGGAACCTTCCGTCGAAGGCCCTGGCCAGCTCACGGAGCACCTCGGTCACCCAATAGTCCTTCTCGACCTGGCGCGCCGGTATCCCGAGGCGGCCAGCGGCCTCTTCTACGGCGTCCCGGAGGTCGGCGTTGTCTCGGAGGAGGGCCATCACCGGCCCCCGACCAGCTCGGCCCGGAGGCTCTCGGACCGCGCCGGCGGGACCTTCTCGGCCAGGTCGGGGACGTCGGCCGTCACCAGCACCTCTCGGAGACGCTCGCGGACGGCGGCCGGCTCCGACACGGCCGCCCGGGCCAGCCGATCACCTCGGACCTCCCCTGTCCTCACCATCTCTGCCAGCCGGTGGCGCGCATCCACGTCGGGCATTTCGACGATCCGATCCCAGTCCCCGAGCACCTCGAGGACTGCGACCTCGACCGGTGTCAGGGCGCTTGTCACGCGTCCCGGGCGACCGGACCGGTCGACGAACCGGATAGCCGGGATGGGACGAGGCGGCCGATGGGGGACGGCGAAGGTCTCCACCGCTGGCACCTGGGAAGTCAGACCGAGGTCGTTCGCTGCGGTCAGCCCAGCCGGACCGACACCCCGGCGGCCGGCAACCTCCGCCACCAGCACATCGGTTCCCGGCCGTGACATCCCGAACCTCGTCACCCGGCCCCGCCAGTAGAGACCGCGCCGAACCGGACGCAGCACGCCCTGCGTCGCCAGCCGGAACAGGACCCGGTCGACCTGCTTCGGATCAGCGAGATCATCGAAGTCGCGAGGCTGCCAGAACCGGTCCGGCCGGCGGGTTTGGATCCTGGCCCGCATCTGGGCCGTCAGGCTGTCCTGTCGCATCGTCTCGCTGCTCCTCGCCGGTCCACTCTACCAGGAGAATGCGGCCGTTGCGCTACGCGTAGAACGCAAGAACTCCCGCCACCACCAAACCGGAACGTATGAGCCCGCGAGGGAATCGAAGTGGTCAACGATGATCTAGCATCGCGATCGCGGCAGGATGAGCGGCCCGGCTGGCGTGCCGGTTCGGGTTCCGTGTGTTCGTCCACCGCCTGTGGCTCAGTTGGGTTCGACTCCCAAGACGCGACGAGCCCCGGTCGACACCACCGGTAGACGGCCCTGCGGGCTTCGGGCCCCCGCCATCATCCGGGTCGACCGGGGCAACTCGCATTACCAATCGAGAGACGATGTGGCAGATGCAAGCAGGGCAAATGGTTCGTCCGTTCGGCGCTGAACCCGCTGGTCGCGTCATGCGCCGAGGTCGGCGGGTGACAGTCAACCATTGGGAGAAGGGGCTGCTCTTCCACCACGGTCGCCTTGAGGTCGAGGTTGGGCCCGGCCCACTCCGGCGTTGGGGCGCTGGCTTTACGGTGCGCATCGTCGACATGCGTCCCTGGATCGTCCAGGTTCCCACGCAGGAGATTCCGACCTCGGATGGCGCCACTGTGAAGGTGACGGTTGCCGGCCAGGCGCATGTCGCGGAGGTCGCCACGTACGTCACCGCGAACCGCGCCCCTGAGCAGGCCCTTTACCTCGCTGTGCAGATAGCGCTGAGGGAGTTGGTTGCCGCAACGACCATTGAGGATCTGGTTGCCAACCGAGGTGACACTGGCGGCAGGCTTCTTGCCGGACTGCGCGGCGTCGAGGAGCTCGGAATCGCTGTCGATCAACTCGAGGTGAAGGACATCGTCCTGCCTGGCGAGCTGAAGAGAGCTCAGACGGAAGTACTCGTGGCTCGCGCGCAGGGAGCTTCCGCCCTCGAACGGGCGCGGGGCGAAACTGCGGCCTTGCGTGCCATGGCCAACGCTGCCCGTATCGCCGCCGACAACCCCGCCCTCTTGCAACTGCGGCTCCTGCAACAGCTAGAGAACTCGACGGGCCACACCGTAGTTATCGGTGTCCCGCCCTTGGGCTCTGCTGGAACCTCGTCTGGGTTCGTGCCCGGGTCGTCGGGCCCGACGCCGACCGAGCCAGAGAACCGGTCGGGCTCGTAACACTCCTCCTCCCGAAAGGCGCCGATCGGATTCGTGCTCCCCAAGGCTCGGTAGGCAGGAGCAGACCCAGGTCGTCGGTGCCGGTTGGCGTGAGAGGACGAAGAACAAGGGATGAAGGACGGCGGGCCCGGCTCACGATCGTCCCCGAATGGCTCATAGGCTGAATGCCGTGGCTGACCCGTCCCTGAACCTCGTCGTTCTCCGCTCCTTCAACGTGGAGGTCGCCGTGCGCTTCTACTCCGGCCTCGGACTGGCCTTCCGTCCGGAGAAACATGGAACTGGGCCCCACCACTTCTCGGCTCAAGTCGCGGGCGTTGTCCTTGAGATCTACCCCGCCGTTGCCGGCAGTCAGCTCGAGCGCGGAGGGATGTCCGATCTCCGACTCGGGTTCGACGTCTCGGACCTCGACGTGATCTTGCAGGATGTGACCGACCTGGGTGGGTCGATCGTGACTCCGGCGTCATCGCCCCCTGGGCAACGAACCGCTGTGGTCTCGGATCCTGACGGCCGCCGGATCGAACTGACGTCCAACGGGGTCCTGCCCAGCGGGTGCGACGCTCAGATAGAGAAAATGCTCTCGGTTGCCAGGACCACCAAGTGCGCGGGCAAGTCGTTCGGATGCCCCCGGCCTGTCGAGGCCTTCATCGTGTCCCTCGATTACCCCGGCCAGGGCTTTCACCGTGTCCCGCCGCTCACCCTGACCGCCACCTGCCGACGTCACCGTCGCGAGGTCAACGCCATCATCGCTGGGAGGTGGGGTGTCCGATGGTTGCAACCAGGACTTGTCCCGGCCGATCAGGTAGAAGAGGTCCTTCGCTGGTTCTTCGAGAGTTCCGGCCTTCTCGCTGTCAACGTCGTCACGCCCGGCGCCGAGTTGCCAACAAGCAGGCAACCAGGCGTGCCAAGCCCGTAGTCGTCTGCCTCGACGCCCGAGGACGCCCCGGCTGAGTCCGGATTTGTCCTACGATTTGTCCTATAAATCCCATCAAGGGGTGTCGTGGGGTGTCGTCGGGTCCGGGCGTTGTTGCAGGTCAAAGCGTTTTCCGTCGTCCGGCGCCGTCCCGTTTCCGTGCCTGGGGCGGATTCACACGGCTGAGGCCGGGGGTTCGAGTCCCTCTGCGCCCACCGGCTGCGAGTCAGGCAGAACGCTCGAACCACTCGAGAAGAAGTATGCCTGACCGCACCAGTTGGGATGCCGTTGGTGGCGCAGTTCCCGCGACTCCCGACCGTGCGATCACCGCCGCGGTCTTCTCTGCTTCATCGAGGAGGAAGCGCCGAATACCGGTCGCGCACCAATCCCCGAGGTCATGGGGGGCGTGGTGCAGGGCTGTTGCCATGGGCCGCGTGAGCGACGGGTGCGACACCAGCCGGAAGATGTCGAAGAGGTCTCCTCCCGCCTTGTGCGCCCGCTGCGCTCGCCGACGAGGTGCGGACTGCAGCTTCATGGCGACGAGGCTGGCCGGGCTGGCAAATCGGCAGCTCACGGTCGCCTCCGTGCTGTCGTTCTCCGCATGGACGACGATCGTGTCAGCGGTGTCCAACGCCCAACGGTGAGCGAGGATGAAGGCGCGGTCGAGCTCGTCCTCGGGGAGGTCCCCAGGTGACAGATCGACGGCCGGCGTGTCGCCTACCGCGATGCAGTCGACCTTTGTTCCCTCCAAGGCGTCAGGGTCGGCGGCGACGACGACGTCGACGGCCGTCGGTTCGTCGCCATGTTGGGAGGCCACCGTGTCGAGGTCGTCGGTCGCTCGATGGGCGCTCTCGAGCCGGACCATCACGGCCAGGCCTCCGATCACCGCGAAATCGTCGAGCGGGACCTGGTTCGTTACGACCGCCAAGGATCGCACCAGGCGGACCATGACCGGACTGCCCGACAGACGGAGCTCACCAGACACGGCGCCGCCCCTCCGGCTCCCACTGCTCCAGCACCTCGCGTCCCCGCGCCTTGTCCTGAGCGAGGTCGAGCGCGACGACAACGTGGTCGGCAACGAGGAAGCCTCCCCGTTCTCCACCACGGAGGTCGGGCTCGAAGGCGTAGCGAGCCGGACAGACGGCGATCTCCGCTGCTGTGGATCCGCCAGATGCTCCGTACGCGGTGGCGACCAGGCTGACGTCGTCGTCATCGGCGACGTAGAGCTGCGGCCAGGATGTGCCGGACGCGATCGGGGCGCCCAGTGCCACGGCGCCCACCGTGCCGGACAGACGGTACCGATCGACTGGCTCAGGTCGTGGTTCCTTCGAGAGCGGTATCCATCGAGGTCGCCAGCGGTCTGCCACGTCCCAGAACAGATCGGGAACGACTGGCCGGTTGCCGCCCTCGACGAGGCCCTCGTGGCGGAGAGCGTTCAGAATCTCGGACACCCGACCGGGGGAGCGTCCGATCTTCCGGGCCAGTTCGTTCACCCCGATCTGGGTGTCGGGCGATGCCAGGATGGCGAGGCAAACGTCGAAGCCGGTCCCGCTCAGGACGTCGACGACCCGCGTCGGTGGGGGGCCGGCGCTCCTGGGAACCTCGGCGTTCACGTAGACCCCTTCCGTCTTGATCCAGAGGTGCCCGCGACGGTCCAACCAGGCGATCCCGGCTTCGCTGAGTGTCTTCCGCGCCTCGGCGGAGATCCGGTCTGCCACGACGAAGGTTGGTGTGGAACCAGACTCCCTCTGCAGATGCACCATGAGAGCGGCGTCCGTTTCCCTGACAGCCTTCACCTCCATCACGCCGAACACGATGTCGGACACGTTGAGTCCTTCGTCAGGCGACCAGTCGGCTGTGACTCCGGCCGCGGCCAGCGAGTCGATCAGACCCGTCGGGCTGTTTCCTGCTCGTGGCACCACGAATAGAGAATACCAGTAGGGGACGTGCGACCAGGGGTGAAGGTTGCCATTTGTGCATCACCTGCCCCCGACCAGCGCGGCCCGGAGGTTCTCGGACCGCGCCGGCGGGACCGTCTCGGCCAGGTCGGGGACGTCGGCCATGACCAGCAACTCTCGGAGACGCTCGCGGACGGGGGCCGGCTCCGATACGGCGGCCCGGGCCAGCCGATCAGCTCGAACCTCCCCAGTCCTCACCATCTCGGCCAGCCGGAGGCGCGCATTCACCTCGGGCATCTCGACAATCCGATCCCAGTCCCCGAGCACCTCGAGGACGGCGACCTCGACCGGTGTCAGGCTGCTGGTCACGCGTCCCTGGCGACCGGACCGGTCGACGAACCGAACGGCCGGGATAGGACGAGGCGGCCGATGGGGGATCGCGAAGGTCCACCGCCGGTTGTCGTCCTCCGTCCGATCGCTGCGGCTGGGACACCGACGATCGATCTTCTGCCGTGAACAGGACCGCGTGACCATGGCGACGCCCCTCAAGACCGGCGGGACGTTCTCTGCTCGTGGCACCACGAATGGAGAATTCCAGACTTCAGCGGACGGTCCTCAGCGCCACCGACCCCCGGCGACGGGATCGTTACGGTCAGATCGGGGTCGCTCGTGACCGCCGGCTCTGTCGTGCCGATCGAACCGCCTCCGAGCTTGGTCGACGAGGAGGTGGACCCCGCGGATCGGTGGGACCTTCTCCTCTGGATGGGACAGCCCGGCGAAGGCACCATCGGACTCAGAGCCGCGTGCGATTCGAGGAGCAGGAGGCGGGTGATCTTGCAGGCAGGTCCGGAATCGACAGCGGAGGGATGGGGCTGGACCCGGCCGGGGACGGCGTGGGCGGCGGTCGTCCTGCTCGGACTGAGCGTGGTCGGTCTGGCCGGTTGCTCGTCGTCGACCCCGGGGAGCCAGGCCGGCCGCACCACGGTGGCCTCCTCCGCCCCGACGTCGTTGGCCACCTCGACCTCAGGGAGCACGGCGCCCACGACCACCGTCCCGCCCGCCGCCCACGGGGTCGAGGCTGCGGGCTCGGCCGTCCCCTGGTCGGAGGTGGGGCCGGGATGGTTCCTGGCCGTCTGGGGTCCGGCCCCGGCTGTGCAGCCCGGGTCGAACAGCCAGGACGTGCAGGCCTTCGAGCAGCAGACGACCACCCTCTACCTCGTCGATCCCCTCGGCGGTCGCTACAACATCACCAGCTTGCCGCCGCCCCAGAACCGGACCCTGTCCGACTGGTCGGGGGATGGTCGTCGGGCCCTCTTCAGCGCACCGGGTACCGATCCGAACGTGGCCCAGACCGTCGTGACCGAGATCGACCTGGCCACGGGGCGGACCCTCCACCAGCTCACCCTGGCCGGCGGCGTCTCAGTCAGCTACACCCGGCCCCTCGGCCTCGCCCTCCTGGTGGCCGACTCGGTCAGCCCCGCCTCGCTCACGAGGATCGGCCTGGACGGGACCCAGCAGCTCGCCTACCCGACGGCGCTGGGCCGGGCCGGCACCTTCGACGGCACCGTGCTCCCCGGCCTCGACGGGACCGACCTCGTCCTCGGCAGTACCGACGGCCTGGCCCGGGTCGGCAATGACGGCACGCGGCTCGATCCGTTGACGACACCGGCCGGCTCGTCGCACTGCAACCCGGTTCGGTGGTGGACCCCGACGGTGGTCCTCGCCTCCTGCAACAGCACCGACCAGCCCGGACCCCAACTCTGGCTCCTCCCTGTCTCCGGGGGTGCCCCGACCATGGTGGCGGCCACCCCGGTATCCCCTGACCTGGGCGATCTGGACGCCTGGGCCCTCGGCGCCGGCACCTACGTCCTAGCCGCCGGCGGCTGCGGCTCGGTCTACCTGGCCAAGCTGAACCCCGACCGGACCACCAGTCCTTTCCCGGTCCCCGGGGTGGCGAGCGGCGACAGTGTCTGGGTCGAGGGCACCCATGACAACCGGCTCGCCCTCCAGGCCAGCCTCGGGTGCGGCGGGGGACAGTCCCTCTTCTGGTTCGACCCCGTCGGTTCCACCGAGACCGTCCTGCTCGGGCCCCCGCTGAACGGGGGCGCCGTCGTCAGGGTCCTGGCCTACCCGGGCCTCCCCGGCTGAAGGGGCGACCTGACCTCCCGGGGAGACGCTATAGTGATTGTGTGCCGAAAGTAACTACTGCCCCGGCCCGGGATTCCGGGGTCCGGTCCGAGGACCAGTCGGTCGATCGGATCCAGGGTTCCCTCCAGACCGTGGCCCGGTCGCTGTCCCAGGTCCGGGTGCACGAGCGGCTGCTGAAGGTGGCCGGGGTGCGGCTCGACCGGGCCGGCTCGTCCCTCCTCTACAAGCTCCATGTCCACAGTGACAGCCTCCGGGTCACCGCCCTGGCCGACCTCCTCGGGGTCGACGCCCCCACGGTGACCCGGAAGGTCCAGCAGCTCGAGCGGGACGGCCTCGTCGTTCGACACGGCGACCCCGAGGACGGCCGGGCCGTCCTCATCGGCCTGACCCCGGCGGGCCGCCAGACCTTGGAGCGGGTGCTGGAGGCCCGGCGGAGCTGGTTGGGGGGGCTTCTCCACGGCTGGAGCAGGGCGGATCTCGAGGTGTTCGCCACCCTCTTCGCCCGGTTCTCGGAAACGCTGGAACAGGACCTGGAGGAACCCCGTGGCAATTGACACCCCGGCGGCTGAGACCCCGGCGGCGACGGCGCCGCCCGAGGACCACGCCTTCAGCCCGGCCGAGCACCGCCGGATCCTCGTCATCCTCGGGGCCCTGATGCTGGGGATGTTCCTGGCCGCCCTCGACCAGACCATCGTGACGACGGCCCTGCCCACCATCGCCGGCGACCTCCACGGCCTCAACCACCTCTCCTGGGTCATCACGGCCTACCTGCTCGCCACCACCATCTCCACCCCCCTCTGGGGCAAGCTCGGCGACCTCTACGGCCGGAAGAAGCTCTTCCAGCTGGCCATCGTCATCTTCCTGGTCGGCTCCATGCTCTCCGGCCTGTCCCAGAACATGGTCGAGCTCATCGCCTTCCGGGCCCTCCAGGGCATCGGGGCCGGCGGTCTGATGGTCGGGGCCCAGGCCATCATCGGCGACGTCATCCCGGCCCGGCAGCGGGGCAAGTACATGGGCTACTTCGGCGCCGTCTTCGGCCTCTCCAGCGTCCTCGGGCCCCTGGCCGGCGGATTCTTCACCCAGCACCTCTCCTGGCGGTGGGTCTTCTACGTGAACGTCCCCATCGGGGTCGTGGCCCTCTTCGCCATCGCCGCCGTCCTCCATATCCCGGTGACCAAGGTGCCCCACAAGATCGACTGGGCTGGCACCTCGCTCCTCTCGGCCGGGGTGACCGCCATCATCCTGCTCACGACCTGGGGAGGGACCCCCCAGTACGCCTGGGGGTCCCCCACGATCGTCGGCCTGGCCCTGGCCGGGGTCGTGCTGATCGGCGCCTTCTGCCTGGTCGAGACCAGGGCGTCGGAGCCGATCATCCCCCTGCGGCTGTTCCGGAACCGGACCTTCTCCGCCGCGTCGGGGGTGGGCTTCATCATCGGCTTCTCCATGTTCGGAGCCATGGTCTACCTGCCCCTCTACCTCCAAACCGTCCACGCCGCCTCCCCGACCGCCTCCGGTCTGGAGCTCCTCCCCATGGTGGCCGGCATGCTGACCACCTTCATCGTGAGCGGTCGGCTCGTGTCCCGGACGGGCCGCTACAAGATCTTCCCCATCCTGGGATCGGCGGTCCTCGCCGTCGGGCTGGTTCTCCTCTCCCGGCTCGGCGCCGACTCCTCGTTCGCCCTCACCGCCGTCTTCATGGTCGTCGTCGGCCTCGGCGTCGGCCTGGTCATGCAGGTCCTGGTGGTCGTGGTCCAGAACTCCGTCCCCTTCAGCGAGCTGGGGGTGGCCACCTCGACGGCCACCTTCTTCCGGACCATCGGCGGGTGCTTCGGCGTCTCCGCCCTGGGCGCCGTCTTCAACAGCAGGCTGATCTCTCAACTCCGGGCCCATGCCTCCCCCGAGCAGCTCAAGCTCCTCAAGGGGTCGAACATCGCCGCCAACCCGGCCCAGATCGACCACCTCCCGACGGCCCAGCGGCTCGTCTACGTGGGTGCCTTCAGCCACGCTGTCCAGGCCGTCTTCCTGGTGGCCGTCCCCTTCGCCGTCCTGGCCTTCGTGCTCAGCTGGCTCATCAAGGAGATCCCCCTCCGGACGACGGCCCATGTGGCCACCGGGCCCGCGGCCGGGAAGGGGTCCGGGGACGGCGATTCGGACCCCGATCCGGCCCCCGAGCTGGCCACCCTGTAGGGAGCGAACAGGTCCCGTTCAAGCGGGGCCTCCCGTTGGACGATACGACTACCAGCCAGCGGGGCTGGCCTGAGGGGGCGTCGTACCGACATGGAGACCACCGGATCTGGAGAGCTCGTGCCATCGCAGTCGGATGGCGATGAAGCCCTGGTCGCCAAAACGCGCCGGTCGGCCCGGGACTTCTGGTTGAGCCCCTCGGTCCTGTCCTATGCCATGGCCCCCCTGGCCCTGGGACTGATCCTCCTCCTGGAGCGGTTCCACCTCATCGCCAAGGAGTCCTCCTGGGTCTGGGTGGCCGTCTTCGTCGCCATCCCCTCCCTGACCGTGGTGGCCGACATCGCCAACAAGCGGTGGCCCGGGACGCTGACCCTTCACGTCCGGATCGCCTACGAGGTGGTCGCGGTCACCTCCGTCACCTACCTGACCGGTTGGGGCCCGGTCCTGATCGGGACCTTCGCCTTCATCGCCCTCGAGAACATCGCCCGGGGTGGATCCCGGACCTGGCGGGCCACGGCCCTGTGGAGCCTGATCGGCATCATCGTCGGCCAGGTGCTCGTGGCCCGGCACATCGCCCCCAGCTTCCTCTCCGAAGGTCGGGGGGTCGCCCTGGCCGTCATGGGGGGCTTCGTGCTCCTCTTCGTCATCCGGATGGCCGCCACCACCATGGAGCGTCAGGAGATCGCCGAGGCCGCCATGGCCCTCAGTGAGGAGAGGTTCCGCTCCCTCGTCCAGAACTCCTCGGACACCACCCTGGTCATCGGCCCGGAGATCCTCATCACCTACGCCAGCCCCGCCTGCGAGGCCCTCCTGGGCTGGCAGCCGGCGGAGATGATCGGCATGTCGGCCGTCGACCTCATGCACCCCGACGACCGGGACTGGGTCTCGCTCCAGCTCAACTCCCTCCTCCAGATCATGGCCGTGACCGAGCCCATCCAGTTCCGGATGTCCCTGGCCGACGGCGGCTGGCGCCACGTCGAGGCCGTCGTCACCAACCAGCTCGAGAGCCCCTCGGTCCTGGGATATGTGGCCAACGTCCGGGACATCACCGAGCGGAAGGAGGCCGAGGCCCTCCTGGCCCACCAGGCCCTCCACGACCCCCTCACCGGGCTCCCCAACCGGCAGCTCATCATGGACCGGGCCCAGCAGATGCTGGCCCGGGCCCGCCGGCACCGCCAGCCAGTGGCGGCCTTCTTCATCGACCTCGACAACTTCAAGGACGCCAACGACACCCTCGGCCACGACGCCGGCGACAAGCTCCTCCAGGCCGTGGCCCGCCGCTTCGTCGGGATCCTCCGGGAGGGCGACACCGTGGGCCGTCTGGGCGGGGACGAGTTCGTCGTCCTGGCCGAGGGCTCCTCCCTGTCGGCCGGGCCCGAGGTGGTGGCCGAGCGGATCCTCGACGTCCTCCGGGAGCCCTTCCGGCTCGAGGGCTACGAGCAGACGTCCCTGGCCGTCTCGGCCAGCATCGGGATCGCCTTCGGGGACCGGGGAACGGCCCAGGACCTCATCCGTGACGCCGATGTCGCCCTCTACCAGGCCAAGGCGGCCGGGAAGCACTGCTCCACGCTGTTCGAGACGGCCATGCAGACCGAGATCATCGACCGCCTCGGACTGAAGCTCGACCTCCACAGCGCCCTCGACCGCCAGGAGTACTTCCTCCTCTACCAACCCGTCTTCGACCTCGACCAGGTCCGGACCTGCGGCGTCGAGGCCCTCCTGCGCTGGCGCCACCCCGTCCGTGGCGTGGTGGCCCCCGACGAGTTCATCCCCACCCTGGAGGACACCGGGGAGATCGTCGAGGTCGGCCGATGGGTCCTCGACGAGGCCTGCCGACAGGCCGCGGTCTGGCATGACCGGGGCCACACCCTGACCATGTCGGTGAACGTCTCCATGCGCCAGCTCGAGACCGACGCCTTCATCGACGATGTCCGCCAGGCCCTCGTCACGAGCGGCCTCGACCCCGGCTCCCTCATCATCGAGATCACCGAGTCCACGCTGATGCGCGACGCCGATGCCACCATCGACCGGCTCCGGGCCCTGAAGGCCCTGGGCGTCCTCATCGCCATCGACGACTTCGGCACCGGCTACTCCTCCCTCGCCTACCTCCGCCGGTTCCCCGTCGACGCCCTGAAGATCGACCGGTCCTTCGTGGCCGCCATGGACGACTCCACCGAGTCGGCGGCCCTCATCCACACCCTGGTCGAGCTGGGCCGGACCCTCGGGCTCGAGACCCTGGCCGAGGGGATCGAGGACCAGGCCCAACTGGACGGCCTCCGGGACGAGGCCTGCGAGCTGGGCCAGGGCTTCTTCTACTCCCGGCCCGTCGACGCCGAGGCCATCGAGGCATTCCTGACCGAGGCCCACCCCAACGGCCTCGTTCCCCGGCCTGCGCCCCGGGCCGACCTCGGCGCCATCACGGCCGGCTGAGGGGCTCCCGCCGGTGGTCGGACCGGATCAGTAGGGGATGGGGGCCGGACCCGAGGACTTCCGGACGGTCTGCTCCTCCTGGACGGCCAGGATCAGCTCGAGGAGGGCCAGCACCGCCGTCGTCCCGCCGATCCCGGGGAACCCCCGCAGGAGCGCTGCATAGCCCCGGGCCGCCGTCAGGAAGAGATCGACGGGCATCCCTGACGCGGCCCGGGCTCCGACCGACCCCCGGACCCGGTCCCGGGTCTCGCCCAGGAGGGTCAGCTTGAGCTCCAGCTGTCGGCCCGACCAGCCCCCGGCGTCGAGGAAGGCGTAGCCCTCGTCCGAGTCGACGAGCCGGAGGGTGTCGGGGAGCTGGATCCGGCGGAGCTCGTCGATGGCCAGAGCGAAACCCTCACGCAGGTGGGGGGGGAGGGGAGTGCGGCCCCCGGCGCTCCCCACCGTCCGGAGGGTGACCCGCCCGCCGTCGTGGACACACCAGGCCACCAGGTCGAAGGCGTCCTGGAGGAGGAGATGGAAGGCCCGTTGGGGGTCGGCAAGGTCGTCGCTCATGATGGGACCCCCCTCCCCGGACCTGGTGGTGGTCCGCCCCAGATCTTGGCACAGCCGTCCCCGGTCCGGATCCGCCCGCCGGGGTGTCGGTCAGGCCGATTTGTCCTCGGCGGCCACGCCGGCCCGACTGGCGGCCGCCTCGACCAGCTCGGTCAGGGCCAGGCGGAGCCCGGTGGTCAGGTCCTCGCTGGAGTCGAGGGAGTCGGCGAAGGAGATCGTCCCGAACGAGAGCTGGTCGAGGTGGCTCCAGACCAGGATGTTGGAGCCCACCCCGTTGCAGGGGGGACCCTGGGCGTAGAACTCCTCCACCGAGGCCGTGTCGAACTTCCAGGGCTTCGAGGATCCCCGGATGTTGGAGACGACGATGTTGACGTCCGGCTTCTTCTTCCCCTTGGCCAGGGAGTCGTAGATGCCGTGGGCCACCCACTCGGCCAGGAACGGGGGGATCTGGTCCAGGAGGTCGGGCATGTCGGCGGCCCCCGAGATGTCGAAGACCGCCTTGGCCTCCTTCGTGATCCGGCTGATCGTCTCGAGCCGGGTCCAGGGGTCGGCGATGTCGGTGGCCAGCGAGGTGGTCATGCCGGAGAAACGGTTCCCCCACTGCCGGACCGGCGCGTCGGCCGGCTCGGTCGAGACGGGGACGCTGGCCAGGAGGGGCCCGGCCGGGAGCTCGTCACGGGCCAGGAGGTAGCTCCGGAGGGCGCCGGCCACCACGGCCAGGGCCACGTCGTTGACGCTGACCCCGGCGGCGTCCTTCACGGCCCGGATCTCGCTCAGGGGCAGGGCGATCCGGCTGTAGCGACGACCCACCGTGTAGGCGTTGTTGAGGGAGCAGGCCGGGGCCTGGCCGGTGCCCGTCGGTACCTCGTCGTTGCCCGAGGCCCGGTAGCGGCGCATGGCCTGCTGGCTCCGGATGGCGCCCAGGATGAGCCGGGGCAGCTTGGCCATGAGCCGGAGCCGGTCCCGGAGGGCGTCGAGGAGCAGCCGGCCCCGGCCCGGGAGTGGGGCCGGCACCCAGGGCTCGGCCGGCACCTCGGGCTCGTGGTCCCGGCCGGTGAACATCCGGTTCAAGGTGGTGACGGCGGCGACCCCGTCGGCCAGGGCGTGGCTGTAGCGGAGCACCAGCGCCTGGCGGCCGTCCTCGAGGCCGTCGACGAGGACCAGCTGCCAGAGGGGATGGCGACGGTCGAGGCGCTGCTCGGTCAGCCCGGCGCAGTAGGCGTCGAATTGGGCCGGGGTCCCCGGGGCGGGGAGCTGGTGGTGGCGGACGTGGTAGCCGATGTCGAAGTCGGGGTCGTCGACCCAGACGGGGTGGCCGATCCCCAGGGGGACTCGTTGGATCCGCCAGCGGTAGGCCGGGAGGACCCCCATCCGCCGGGCCATGTGGGTCCGGGCCTCCTCGAGGGTGACCGGGGCCGGCTTCCCGTCCGGGCCCGTCCCGGGTCTGAGGATGGCCACCCCCATGCTGTTGATCGGTTGGGTGGGGAGCTCCATGAACAGGAACCCGGCGTCCTCTCCTCCCAGTCGGTGCATCTCTTCCTCCTAGTGGTGATCGGCGGCCAGTGCCACCAGTTCGGCCAGGGCGTCCCTGATGCCCCCGGCCAGCTCGATGGCATCGTCGACGGCGGTGGGATTGGCCTGGATGGCGAAGCAGAGGTCGTCGCCGAAGGTGGCGACCGTGATGTTGAGCCCGGCTCCGTCGAGGGGGGGACCCGACATGGCGATGGCGTCGACCCGGCTCGGGCCGATCCCCAGCGGGGCGGCCGGGGCCCGGACGTTGGAGATGAGGGCGTTGAACTCGACGGTGTCCCGGTGCTTGCGGCGCCGCCGCGACCAGATCCGCATGACGGGCTCGGCGATGAAGGGAAGGCCCAGGTCGAGCCACTCGGCGGGGAGGCCGGCGCCCTCCAGGACGATCCGCTCCCGGGCCTCCCGGGATCCCGTGCAGATGATCTGGAGGCGCTTCCAGGGATCCTCCTGGTCGGTGGCCAGGGTGGTCTTGAAGTGGGAGACCCAGTTCCCTCCCACCGACGGGGGGAGCTCCTCGGGCCGGGTCGAGATGGGGACGTCGGCGATGAGGGACCGGTCGGGGAGGGCGCTCCGGGACTCCAGGTAGGCACGGAGCGCCCCGGCCACCGAGGCCAGGACGACCTGGTTGACGGTGGCCGAGGCGGCCCGCCGGACGAGGCCGACGTCCTCCATCGAGACCGTCACCCGGGTGAAGACCCGGTCGAGGGAGAAGGCGTCGTTGAGGATCGTCCGGGGGACGTCCTGGACCTTGGGCGCCGGCAGCGTCTCCTGCCCGGCCTGGGCCTTCGCCGCCTGCTGGCCCCGGCGGGAGGCGGAGAAGAGCGCCGGGATCCGCCGGAAGGTCGGCCCCAGGTCCTGCAGCGCCCCCAGGATGAGCCGGAGGGCCGAGGGCCACTCGGGCCGGTAGGGGGCGGCGTCGGCCCGGGGGTCCCCGGGGGCGTCCCCGAGCAGCCTCGACAGGATGGTCCCGATGGCGGTGCCGTCGAAGAAGACATGCTGGAACTGGAGGAGGAGCCCCTGGCGGCCTCCCTGGAGGCCGTCGATCAGGGTGGCCATCCAGAGCGGGTGGCGCCGGTCGAACCGCCGGGGGGCCAGGACCCCGATGAGCCGGTCGACGGCGGCGGCGTCGCCGGGGGCCTCGACGGTGGCGGACCGGAGGTGGTAGTCGAGGTCGAAGTCGGGGTCGTCGACGACCATGGCGTGGTGGAGCCCGAGGGGGACCCGCCGGAGCCGCCACCGGTAGGACGGGATCTCGTCGAGCCGGCCGGCCAGGTGCCGGCGGAGCCCCTCGACCGTCAGGGGGCCGGCGCCGGGGTCGGGGGCGGCGAATTCGACCAGGATGGTGGCGTCGACGGGCATGGTGGGGTTCTCGGCGTACAGAAACCCCGCGTCCGCTCCCCTCAGGCGATGCATCCCGATCCCCTCCCGCCAGCTTCCCCGGGCCGAGCGTACCAACTCGGCCGGGTCATCTGACGGGTCGTCGGGTTCGGGGCAGGATTTCCCCCGGACGGGCGTAAAGGTTCCGGGGGTCCCGGGAGTTTCACCGGTATCGACATTCGAGCGGAGGACTGGGCGGGCCGAGGAGTGCCTCCAGGAGGCCTTCCTCAAGGCGTTCCGGCACTGGCGGAAGGTGAGCGACATCGAGCGGCCCGACGGCTGGCTCTACACCGTGGCCATGCACGAGGCCCGGGACCACCAGCGCCGCTCCCGGCGTGACCCCGGCCCCACCCCCTCGGCCCTCCTCGAGTCCTTCGAGTCCGACGTCGACGACCGCATCGGCCAGCTCTGGATCGTTCCGACCGACGGTGGGACTCCCACCACCCTCACGGCCCAGACCCCGAAGCCACCCGACCTCGGGGACGAGAACGCCCGGCAACTCACCACCGGCACCTACCTCCAGGACGCCGGGGCTTGTGGCTACCAGTACCTGGCCTCGCTCAACCCCGACGGCACCACCACGCCGGTCTCGATCCCCCAGGTCGACACGGCCGACAACAGCCAGTGGGTGGTCGGCACCGACGGCACCAGGATCGCCGTCCGGATGGCGGCCGCCTGCGGCAGCGGCCAGTCCCTCCTCTGGTGGGACACGGCCTCGAACACCACCACCATCCTTCTCGGCCCGGGCGTCAACGGTGGGGGAGTGGTCGACGCCCTCTTCTACCTCCCTGACATCGGGGCCGACATCCCCCGCTGACCGGTCCCGGTGGGGCGGCAGCCCCCGGAACGGGGCGCCTTGGTCCACCAGGGTCTAAACCCGGATCCACCGACGGGGCCGG
>PLZB01000054.1 GCA_003151955.1 Acidimicrobiaceae bacterium | reverse complement strand
CGTTCGCGGCTTTGCCCCAGGGTAAACCCTGGTTCGTCGCTCCACTTGCATGTATGAGGTACGCCGCCAGCGTTCGTCCTGAGCCAGGATCAAACTCTCCATCGAGACTCTCGCTCGGACCCGAAGGCCCTTGCAAAAATCGGAGAGCCGGTTCGGGTCTAGCTGACCCCTCACCGACTTTGAAACTGGCACCAGCACAGATTTGTTGTTGTCCGTGACAGTGCTTAATTGTTGTGGTTCGACAGCGGGACCTGTCCGAAGACGTGTCTCGCCATCGCCCGCACTGGCTTTTGGCTCTCACTGTTCCGTTTTCAAGGAGCGACGCGGCACACACCGTTAGGCGTTGGTGCCGGGTGTCCCTAGCCGGTTGCCCGGCCTGGGATTGGTCACCCTACTGGTGCATCCCGGAGGGTGTCAAAACGGGGCCATGTCGGCCCGGTGCCTCCGGAACTTCGGCCGGTCGGTTGGGCTGACCGGCAGGGATCCACGTTACACCGTCCCGGGCGAGAAGTCCAGATGCCCTGGTCAGAGTGTTTTCGGCTCCTCGGCAGCCGGCCCAGTCCGGGCTCGGGAGGCTACCCCTCCGGGGCGGGCCCCGGAGGTCGGGGTCTTCCCGGCGAGACGTGCGGGTTGTCGGGGACCCACCACCGCCAGGGCCGGTCGGTGGCCAGCCGGATCCCCACCCGGCCCGAGACCTCCGGGACCGGTGGGGGCGGGACCCCGTCGTCGAGGAGCTGGAGACCCCGGTCGCCGGTGACGAGGTCGGCCCCGTTGTGGCCTCCGTCGATCCCCAGGCCCTGGCAGAGCCGGGCCGGTCCGCTCAGGAGGTCCCGGTCCCGCCGGGCTGCGGGACGGGCCCGGCGGATGGCCTCGAGGCCGGCAACGGGGGCCAGGGCCCGGAGGAGGACGGCCTCGGCCGTTCCCTCGGGTCCGGTGACGATGTTGGCGCACCAGTGCATCCCGTAGGTGAAGTAGGTGTAGAGCCGGCCCGGGGGGCCGAACATGACGGCGTTGCGGGCCGTCGGGCCCCGGTAGGCGTGGGAGGCGGGGTCGTCGCTGCCCCGGTAGGCCTCGACTTCGACGATCCGGCCCAGGAGGTCGGGACCGGGCCCGGGGCCACGCTTGAGGAGGAGCTTGTTCAGCAGGAGGGGGGCCACCTCGAGGACGTCCCGGTCGAAGAAGCCCCGGTCCACGACGACGGGCCCCTCCCCCCTCGCCTCCTCCCCCTTCCAGGCCCCGCCCTCAGGCCCCGTCGGTCCCCCGGGGGGGAGGCTGGTCGACCCGGTCGACCCGCTCGACGTCGACCTCGAGGCGGTGGCGGAAGCGGTCGAGCTGGGCGGCGACGGCCTGGGGGCCGGCCCCCCCGGGGGTGGTCCGGCGGGTGACGGCCACACCGGGCTCGAGGAGGCCGACGGCCTCGAGGCCTAGGGCGGGGTGAGACTGGACCAACTCGGCCAGGGGGACGTGGCGTTCGAGGGAGTCCCGGACCAGGGATCCCACGACGGCGTGGGCCTGGCGGAAGGGCATGCCCCGCTCGGTGAGCCACTCGGCCAGGTCGACGGCGGCGCCGGCCGAGCCGTCGGCGGCGGCCTGCATCCGGTCGGTGTCGAAGGCGAGGGTGGCGATCATGCCGGCCGTGGCCAGGAGGGCCCGGCCCGTCTGGTCGAGGGAGTCGAAGAGGGGTTCCTTGTCCTCCTGGAGGTCCCGGTTGTAGGCCAGGGGGAGCCCCTTCAGGGTGGCGAGGAAGCCGGCCAGGTGGCCGATGAGGCGGCCGGCCTTCCCCCGGGCCAGCTCGGCCACGTCGGGGTTCTTCTTCTGGGGGAGCATGGAGCTGCCGGTGGCGTAGGCGTCGTCGAGGGTGACGAAGCCGAACTCCTCGGTGGACCAGAGGGCCAGCTCCTCGCCGATCCGGGAGAGGTGGACGGCCAGGAGGGAGAGGTCGAAGAGGGCCTCGGCCACGAAGTCCCGGTCGGAGACGGCGTCGAGGGAGTTCTCGAAGCGGCCGGCAAAGCCGAGCTCCTCGGCCACGAAGTCGGGGTCGAGGGGGAGGGAGGAGCCGGCCAGGGCCCCGGCCCCCAGGGGGGAGATGTTGAGGCGGTCGACAGTGTGGACGAGGCGGTCCAGGTCCCGGGCCAGGGCCCAGCCGTGGGCCAGGAGATGGTGGGCCAGGAGGACGGGCTGGGCCCGCTGGAGGTGGGTGTAGCCGGGGAGGTAGCTGTCGCCGGCCTCGACGGCCCGGCTGAGGAGGACCTCCTGGAGATCGAGGACCCGGCGGGCCACCTCGGTGAGCTCCCGGCGGGTGTAGAGGCGGAGGTCGGTGGCGACCTGGTCGTTGCGGCTCCGGCCCGTGTGGAGCTTGGCCCCGACGTCGCCGGCGATCTCGGTGACCCGGCGCTCGACGGCGGTGTGGATGTCCTCGTCGCCGGCCTTGAAGGCGAAGGAGCCGGCGGCCAGCTCCTCCCCCACCCGGTCGAGGGCGGCCAGGAGGATGCCGGCCTCGGCCCCGGTGAGGATCCCGCCCCGGGCCAGGCCCCGGACGTGGGCGGCCGAGCCGACCAGGTCGTCGGCGGCCAGCCGGCGGTCGAAATGGAGGCTGGCGGTGAAGGCCATGACCTCGTCGGCCGTGGCGGCGCCGAGCCGTCCCTCCCAGAGGGTCACGCTGAGTCCTCTCTGTCCAGTCCGGCCACCTCGGCCAGTCGGGTCCCCAGCGTCCGGCCCCCGAGGTCCTCGTCGGCCACCACCAGGACGGTGTCGTCGCCCGCCACCGTACCCAGGATCCCTTCGAAGCCACTCCGGTCGAGGGCGGAGCCGACGACGTGGGCCGATCCGGGGGGGGTCCGGAGGACGACCAGGTTCCCGGAGTGGGCCACCTCGACGACCCACTCGCCCAGGACCCGGCGGAGGTGGTCCTCGGGGGCGATCTGCTGGGAGGGGAGCTCGGGGAGGGCGTAGACGGTCTCCCCGCCGGGGACCCGGACCTTGACGGTGCCGAGCTCCTCGAGGTCCCGGGAGACGGTGCCCTGGGTGGCCTCGACCCCGTCGGCGGCCAGGAGCTCGACGAGCTGGGCCTGGCTGGTGACGGCGGTGGTCTCGAGGAGCCGGGTGATCCGGTGCTGGCGCTGCTGCTTCCCGAGCTTCACGGGAGGTCCCCGTCGTCGTCGGGCCTCGCCCCGCCCAGCCAGGCCAGCAGTCCCCGGACGGCGTGCATCCGGTTGGCGGCCTGGGGCCAGACCAGGGACCGGGGGCTCTCGAGGACGCCGGCCGAGACCTCCTCGCCCCGGTGGGCGGGGAGGCAGTGGAGGACGACGGCGTGGGGAGCAGCCCGGGCCAGGAGGGCCTCGTCGACGGTGAAGCCGGCGAAGTCCCGGAGGCGGCGGGCCGACTCCTCCTCCTGGCCCATCGAGGTCCAGACGTCGGTGTAGAGGGCGTCGGCCCCGGCGGCGGCCCCGGCGGGGTCGGTGGTGACGAGGTGGTCGAGGCCGAGTCCGGCCAACCGGGCCAGGTCCTCGGGGCCGGGGCCGTAGCCGTCGGGGCTGGCCGTCCGGAAGGCGATGCCGGTCATGGCGGCCGCGATGGCGAGGGAGCGCCAGACGTTGTTGGCGTCCCCGATGTAGGCCAGGGTCAGGCCGGCGGTGTCGGGGAAGGCCTGGCGGAGGGTGAGGAGGTCGGCCAGGGCCTGGCAGGGGTGGGCCCGGTCGGAGAGGAGGTTGACGACGGGGACGTCGAGGCCGGCGGCGTCGAGGGCGGCGGCCATCCGGACCAGGACCCGATGGTCGAGGACCCGACCGCAGATGACGGCGTGGTAGCAGGCCAGGGTCCGGGCCACGTCCTCGGCCGTCTCCCGGGTGTCGATCCCGACCTCGGGGCCCTGGATGTAGACGGGGTGGCCCCCGAGGGCGACGACGGCGAGCTCGGTGGAGTTCCGGGTCCGGACCGAGGGTTTCTCGAAGACGAGGGCGGCTCCCTGGTCCTCGAGGGTCCGGGGCAGGAAGCCGGCCGGGACCGAGGCCAGGGCCAGGACCTCCTCGAGCTCGTCGGGGGTGAGATCGTCGACCTCGAGGAAGTGGCGGGTCACGGCGCCTCCGCATCACGGGCGGGGCCGGCCCCGACGGCGGTCAGGGCGGTCCCGAGGATGGCCAGGGCCTCGTCGATCTCGTCGTCGGAGACGGTGAGGGGTGGGGCCAGGCGGACGGTGTCGGGTCGGGGGGCGTTGACGACGAGACCCCGGTCGAGGGCGGCGGTGACGACGGCGGGGGCCCGGTCCCCGTCGAGGGCGGCCCCGAGGAGGAGGCCGGCGCCCCGGACGGAGACGACCCCGGGGAGCCGGACCAGGCCGGCCCGGAGGCGGGACCCGGCCGCAGCGGCCAGGGCGGGGGCGTCGATGGCCTCCATGACGGCCAGGGTGGCCCGGGCCGCAGCGGCGGCCAGGGGCTGGCCCCCGAAGGTCGAGCCGTGGTCCCCGGGGCCGAAGGCGGCGGCCACCTCGGCCCGGGCCCAGCAGGCCCCGATGGGGAAGCCGTTGCCGAGGGCCTTGGCCATGGTGACGACGTCGGGGCTGACCCCGGTGTGATGGTGGGCGAACCAGCGGCCGGTCCGGCCCAGGCCGGTCTGGACCTCGTCGAGCATGAGGAGGATCCCCCGGTCGTTGCAGAGTTCCCGGACGCCGGCCAGGTAGTCGGAGGAGGGCATGAGGACCCCGGACTCGCCCTGGATGGGCTCGAGGAGGACGGCGGCCACCCGGGTCGGGTCCATGGCGGCGTCGAGGACGTCGAGGTCGTCGTAGGGGACGTGCTCGAAGCCGGTCGGCATGGGGGCGAAGGGGAGGTGCTTGGCCGGTTGGCCGGTGGCGTGGAGGGTGGCCAGGGTCCGGCCGTGGAAGGAGTCGGTGGCGCTCAGGACGACGTGGCGGCCGGGGCCGGCGAAGCGGCGGGCCAGCTTGATGGCGCACTCGTTGGCCTCGGCCCCGGAGTTCCCGAAGAAGACCTGGCCCCCGGCCCGCTCCCCCCCACCGATGAGCCGGTCGAGGGTGGCGGCCACCTCGGGGCCGACGGTGTTCCCGAAGAGGTTGGAGACGTGGACCAGGGTGGCGGCCTGCTCGGCGATGGCCTCGGCCACGACGGGGTGGGCGTGGCCGAGGGAGACGACGGCGAGGCCGCCGAGGAAGTCGAGGTAGCGGTTCCCCTCGGTGTCCCAGAGGAGGGTCCCCCGGCCCCGGACGAAGGTCCGGGGGGGCTCGGGGTAGGTGTGCATGAGGGCAGACCGGTCGATGTCGGGGGCGGCTCGGACGGGGAGGGTCACGGGAGGGCTCCTTCAGGGTCCCGGCGGGCGGTGGCGAGGTCGTCGGGACGGCCGATCATGGTCCCGACGCCCTCGTCGGTGAAGATCTCGAGGAGGAGGGCGTGGGGGACCCGGCCGTCGAGGATGTGGGCGTGGCCGACGCCGGCCCGGACGGACCGGGCGCAGGCCTCCACCTTGGGGACCATGCCGCCGGCCGCGGTCCCGGCGGCGACCATGGCGTCGAGGTCGTCGACGGTGACGGTCCGGAGCAGGCTGGCCGGGTCGGCGGGTTCGGCCCGGAGCCCCTCGATGTCGGTGAGGAAGACGAGCTTCTCGGCAGCCAGGGCCCCGGCGATGGCTCCGGCCACGGCGTCGGCGTTGATGTTGTAGGCCTGGCCGGCCAGGTCGGCCCCGATGGTGGCGACGACCGGGATGAGGTCCTGGGCCAGGAGCCGGTGGAGGAGGGTGGGGTCGATGAGGTCGACGTCGCCGACGAAGCCGAGGTCGTCCTGGCGGGCCGAGGCGGTGATGAGGTTGGCGTCCTCCCCGGAGAGGCCGACGGCGAGGGCCCCGTGGCGGTTGATGGCCGAGACGATCTCCCGGTTGACCTTGCCGACGAGGACCATCCGGGCGATCTCGAGGGTCTCGGCATCGGTGACCCGCTGGCCGTCCCGGAACTCGGGGACCTTGCCGAGGCGGGCCATGAGGTCCCCGATCTGGGGGCCGCCCCCATGGACGACGACAGGGAGCATCCCGACCGAGCGCATGAGGACGACGTCCTCGGCGAAGGAGGCCAGGGCGGTCGCCTCACCCTCGTCCTCGGTCGAGCCGGCCAGGGCGTTCCCGCCGTACTTGACCACGACGACCTTGTGCCAGAAGCGGCGGATGTAGGGGAGGGCCTCGATGAGGATGGCGGCCTTGGCCTCCGGGTCGGAGGCGGGGTCGGCCGTCATGAGGTGGTGCGGTTCTCGTCGATGTAGCCGTGGCCGAGGTCGGTCCCGGTGACCGCACCCCGACCGGACCCGAGGCGGAGGTCGCAGGTGAGCTCGATGGTCCGGCCGGCCATGTGGGCGGCCACGACGGCCACGTCGTGGGGGGCGGCCACCCCGGCCCGGCAGACGACGGTCCCTCCGTAGGAGATCTCGACGAGGTCGGGGTCGAAAGCCACCCCGGCCGAGCCGAGCTCGCTCACCACCCGGCCCCAGTAGGGATCCTCCCCGTTGAGGGAGCACTTGACGAGGAGGGAGTCGGCCACCTTCCGGGCGGCCCGGTGGGCATCGGCGTCGGAGGCGGCCCCGACCACGTGGACGTGGGACACCTTGGTGGCCCCTTCGGCGTCCTCGACCATCTGGGTGGACAGGGCCGAGCAGGCCGTTCCCAGGGCCTCGGCCAGCTCGGCGGGAGTCGGGGAGGTGCCGGAGCGGCCACTGGCCAGGACCAGGACGGTGTCGTTGGTCGAGGTGCAGCCGTCGACGGACATGGTGTTGAAGGAGCCGTCGACGGAGGCCTGGAGGGCGGAGGCCAGGGTGGCGGGATCGGCCAGCGCGTCGGTGGTGAGGACGGCCAGCATGGTGGCCATGTTCGGGGCCAGCATGGCCGCCCCCTTAGCCATGGCCCCGACGGTGAAGCCGGCCGCCTCGACCAGGGCCTCCTTCCGGACGGTGTCGGTGGTCATGATGGCGGTGGCGGCGGCCAGGGCCGCCTCCCGGCCCCCGAGCCGGGCGGCCAGGAGGAGGGGGAGGCCGGACTCGAGGGGGGCGGTGGGGAGGGGGATGCCGATGAGGCCGGTCTGGCAGACCAGGATCTCCTCGGGGGTGGCTCCCAGTCCGGCGGCGGCCAGCTCGGAGATGAGGTCGACGGCGGCCAGGCCGGGGGCTCCGGTCGCGGCGTTGGCGTTGCCGCTGGTCAGGACGACGGCGGCGGCCCGGCCCCCGGTGGCGGCCAGGTGGGAGCGGTTGCGCTGGACGGAGGCGGCCGGGGCCAGGTTGGAGGTGAAGACCCCGGCGGCGGGGACGGCCCGGCCGTCGTCGGTGGCCACCAGGGCCAGGTCGGGGTTCCCCGACGCCTTGATGCCGCAGGCCAGGCCGGCGGCGGTGAAGCCCTTTGGGCCGGTCACGCTCATGGGTAGACACCGATCGAAGAGAGCCCGGCGGTCTCGTCGAGACCGAGGGCGAGGTTGGCGGACTGGAGGGCCTGGCCCGAGGCCCCCTTGACCAGGTTGTCGATGGCGCAGAGGACCAGGACCCAGCCGGTCCGGGGGTCGACCCGGGCCGTGAGGTGGGCCGTGTTGGAGCCGGCGGTGGCCTTGGTCGAGGGGGAGGCCTCCGAGACGACGACGAAGGGCTCCCCGGCGTAGGCGTCACGGAGGACGGCGAGGACGTCGGCGGTGATGAGGTCGGGGTCGGTGGGCCGGGCGTAGCAGGTGGCCAGGATCCCCCGGGTCATGGGGGCCAGGTGGGGGGTGAAGAGGACCCGGGCCCCAGTGACCTGCTCGATCTCGGGGGTGTGGCGGTGGGTGAGGAGGCCGTAGGCGGTGAAGTCCTCGTCGACGGTGGCGAAATGGGACCCGTGGGCCAGCTTCCGGCCCGCTCCGGAGACGCCACTGGCGGCGTCGACGATCACGCCGGTGGGCTCGATGAGGCCGGCCCGGAGGAGGGGGGTGAGGGCCAGGGAGGCGGCCGTGGGGTAGCAGCCGGGGGCGGCGACGAGGGAGGCCCCGGGGAGGTCGGCCCGGAAGAGCTCGGGGAGGCCGTAGACGAAGCGGTCGAGGAGCTCGGGGGCGGCGTGGTCCTGGCCGTACCAGGTCGGGTAGAGGGCCGGGTCCCGGAGGCGGAAGTCGGCGGAGAGGTCGACGAGGACCTTCACCGTGCCGAGGAGGTCGGGGACGAGCTTCTGGGACTCCCCGTGGGGGAGAGCCAGGAAGACCAGGTCCAGGCCGGCCAGGTCGGCGGGACCCAGGGCGGTGAAGGCCAGGTCGGGGTAGGCGGCGGCCAGGGAGGGGTAGAGCGAGGCCAGGGGCTGGCCGGCCTGGCTCTCGGCCCCGGCCACCACCACCTCGAGGTCGGGGTGGCCGGCGCAGAGCCGGAGGAGCTCCGCCCCGGTGTAGCCCGATGCCCCCATGATCCCGACCCGCATCTGCATGACTATACGGATGACCGCGTGATTATGCAAAACCGACTGAAGCCAGGAGGTCCTCGCTCACCAACCAGAGCCGGACCGCTTCGGCCTCGGAGCGGGCCGCCCGGGAGGGACGGCCGGGCCGGCAGTGGGCGTAGTAGCCCCCGGTCCTCCCGTCGATGTCGGGGGAGATCGAGAGGAAGACCGAGGTGGCCGATCCGGCCTGGGCCGAGATCTCGAAGGCCCGGACGGCCCGGTTGCCGACGCCCCCGACGCCGGCCAGGTCCCCGTCCATCCCGAAGCCGCTGCGGACCGGGCCAGGGTGGGCGGCGTTGGCGGTGACGGAAGAGCCCTCGAGCCGGGCGGCCAGGGCCCGGGTGAAGAGGAGGTTGGCCAGCTTCGACTGGGCGTAGGCCCCGAAGACCCGGTAGCGGCGGGTGGACTGGAGGTCATCCCAGTCGATCGATCCGAAGTGGTGGGCGAAGGAGGAGACGTTGACGATCCGGGCCGGTTCCCCGGCCCGGAGCCGGTCGAGGAGGAGGGTGGTAAGGAGGAAGGGGCCGAGGTGGTTGACCCCGAACGTCTGCTCGAAGCCCTGGACGGTCTCCTGGCGGGACGACCAGATCCCCCCGGCGTTGTTGACGAGGACGTCGAGCCGGTCGTAGCGGCTCAGGATCTCCCCGGCCGCGGCCCGGACGGAGGCCAGGTCGGCCAGGTCGAGGGGGACGACCCGGACGTCCCCGCCGTCGGAGCGCGACCGGATCTCGTCGGCGGCCCGGGCGGCCTTGTCCGGGTTCCGGCAGGCCAGGACGGTGGTGGCGCCCAGGGTGGCCAGGGCCGCGGCCGTCTCGAATCCGATTCCGGAGTTGGCTCCGGTGACGACGACCACCTTGCCCCGCATCGACCCGACCTCCTCGTCCGCCCGGGGCATTCTGCCCCGGGCGGACGGGGGCCCCGGTCAGTTCGACATGACCCCGGTCAGGGTGCTCACCGAGAGGTTGTTGTAGAAGGCGTCACCGTTCGAGCTCTTGGCGTCGGCGTTGGCGGCGACCTGGACCGTGAACTGGGCGTTCAGGAACTGGGGGTAGCTCTGGAGGTTGACGGTCAGCGAACCCCCGGTGAACGGCAGCCAGGTCCCCCCGTTGGCGACGCAGAGGGAGTTCACGAGCCGGTGGGTGATCTGGGTCGCCGGTGTCGCCGTCAGGCAGGCGAAGGAGGTGGCCGCCACCACGCCGGTCGAGGCGTCCTGGGCCTGGACGGTGAGGGAGAGGCCGTCGGCGGAGACGGTGACCTGACCCAGCTCCTGGACGTTGGCGACGGCGTTGCCGGGGTAGAGCCCGCACCACCCCGAGCTCTGCCCGACGGCGACGGCCCCGCAGCCACCATGGGGGACGTCGGCACCGGCGGCACCGGGAACACCGAGGACGACGACCCCGGTCAGCAAGGCGCCGGCCAGGGCCAGCGCCCCCACCCGCTTCGGTGATCCACGCATCTCGTTCCCTCTTCTCTCGGCCAGGATGGCTCATCTCCCCATCGAGCCGTTCGGGGAGCCGGTTGATGCGCTCCACCCCAACAGCTTCACGCCGGAGCCCCAACAACCGGGCCCGACGTCCGGAGGGTCAGGCGGAGCGGACCTCGGGGAGGGCCCGGAGGGCGCGGGCCGCCCCGTAGGCGGCGACGGCCACGGCCCCGACCATGAGGACGAGGACGGCCACCATGGTGGGGTCGGCCAGGTTGGCCCCCCGACCGGAGGCCTCCAGGAGCGATCGCGACGTCGACGGCAGGTCGAACCACCAGAAGGCGGTGGCGGCCAGGACCGCCGTCATGGCCACGCTGACGAGTCCGGCCGCGGCCACCTCGAGGCGGAGGAGCCGGGCCGGGAGCTCGATCCGGCGGGCCACGACCACCACGGCCCGGATTCCGGTGACGAGCCCGAAGAGGAGGCTCCCGAGCCAGGCCAGGCCGAGGGCGGCGAAGCCGGGGCTGAAGGCCCGGGTCGTGGCCGGGGGGGCGACGGGGTCGACATGGACGACCACCAGGACCGCAGCCGTGAACAGGACGGCGGTCAGGCACCCGGCCGTGGCCCAGAGGAGCTGGCGGCGGACCTGGCGCCAGCTGCCCCGGCGGAGCCAGGAGGAGAGCACCCCGAGGGTGGCCAGGGAGGCCAGGACGATGACGCCGGAGGCCAGGGCGGCCAGGATCTGGACCAGACCGAAGGCGGCGCCGGGGAGGTGCCGGCCGGCCGGGCTGAGGTGGTCCCCCCAGTGCTCGGCGTACTTGGCCAGGCCGCAGCCGGCCACCACGAAGGCGGCCCAGGCGCCGAGGACGGCCAGGGCCCCGGTCCGGGCCCGGTCGGGGGCGGGGACTTCCCGACTGGTCAGCCCGGACAGGGCCAGCCGCCGGCCCAGGCCGTGGCGGGCCACGTCGAGGGTCCGGCGCAGCGACCGGGGCTCCTCGGCCAGGGTGTCGGCCAGGAGGGCGGCGTACTCCTCCCCGTAGCGGTCCCGCCAGGCGGCCGGGTACCAGCGCAGGAGCCGGGCCACCCGGGAGTCCTCCCCGGCCGTCATGCCGGCCTCCAGGCCAGCTGGAGTCGGCTGAGGCCGACGTCGGCCAGGCGGCGCTGGGCCGAGAGCTGGGCCTCGAGGGCGGTGGCCCCCTTCCCGGTCAGCCGGTAGGGCCGGCGGCGGTCCTCGCTCTCGACCGGCTCGATGAGGTGCTGCTGCTCCAGCCGGCCCAGGGCCCCGTAGAGGGTCCCGGGGCCGAGCTTCACCCCGGCGAAGCCCTCGATGTCCTTGGTCAGGGCGTAGCCGTGCTTGGACCCCCCGGCCAGGCTGGACAGGATCAGCGTCCCCGGCCCGGCGTAGCGCCCCAGGTCTCCCAACTCGTCGGTCATGCCACAAGATTACTACGTGCGGCGATATACCGTCAAGCGTAGGAGAGCGGGAGGGCCTGGAAGGCCGGGGAGTATCCTGGGGGCGTGCCCCTCTACGACTACCGCTGCCGGACCTGTGACACCGTCTTCGAGGCCCGACGGTCGATGAGCGAGTCGTCGGCGCCGGTCCCCTGCCCCGAGGGCCACCCCGGAGCGGTCCGGCTCCTCTCCGTCTTCGCCTCCACCGGTCGGGCCCAGGCCGGGCCGGTCGGCGGTGGCTGCGGCGGTGCCTGCGCCTGCCATCCCGGCTGAACCGACCCCTGTCAGCGGCGGCTGCCGCCCAGGATCCGGAGCAGCGAGAGGTAGACCATCACCAGGGAGAGCATGATCGAGAAGGCGGCGTACCACTCCCCCTCGGCCGAGACGGCGGCGGCCTGGGCCCGGTTGACGAGCTCGAAGTCGACCATGAGGTTCATGACGGAGATCACGAGGAAGAGGACTCCGAAGATCACGTACTGGGTGTTGCTCCCCGAGGAGACCCCGGGCACGGGGACCCCGAGGATCGAGGCGATGAAGACCGCCATGATCCCGAAGGTGAGGACGATGGTGGCGGTGATGAAGCGCTTCGTCACCTTGACCAGTCCGGTCCGGTAGGCGAGCAGGGTGGCCAGGAAGACGGCCCCGGTGAAGACCACGGCCAGGGGAACGATCCCGTGGCTGGTCTCGTTGTAGAACCGGGAGACGACGCCGAGGGCGAAGCCCTCGAAGCCGGCGTAGAGGGGGGCGAGCCGCCGGGCCATCCGGGGCCGGAAGGTCGTCCAGATGGCCAGGGCGAAGGCGACCAGGAGCGATCCCATGGCCAGGCCGGCGGAGACGGGGAGGACGAAGCTGACCAGCCCGGCCCCGAGGGCGATGGCGGTGAGGACGGCCACCTTGTTGAACGTCTCCGAGGCCAGGAAGGGAGCGGCCGAGGCCGGGGGAACGGCCCCGGGAGGGATGGGTCCGGGCGGAGCGCCGTAACCGGGCGGGCCGTCGGCGGTCCCGTCGGTGGGAGCGCCCCAGGGGCGCTCCAGGGTGGCGGTGCCGGCACCCTGGAGGGGGAAGGTCTGGGCCAGGCGGTTGAAGTTGCCGGCCACGAAGGAGCCGCCGCGCCGTTGGTTCGAGAATCCTGCTGCCATGACCCCAGGGTAGTGGTGGCCCCGGGGTGGGCGGTTTCAGGATCAGACGTTGAAGCGGAACTCGACGACGTCCCCGTCGCGCATCTTGTAGTCCTTCCCCTCGATCCGGGCCTTCCCGACGGCCCGGGCGGCCGGGACCGATCCGGTCTCGACGAGGTCCTCGTAGCCGACGATCTCGGCCTTGATGAAGCCCCGCTGGAAGTCGGTGTGGATGACCCCGGCCGCCTCGGGGGCGGTGTCCCCGATGTGGATGGTCCAGGCCCGGGCCTCCTTGGGACCGGCGGTGAGGAACGTCTGGAGCCCGAGGGTCCGGAACCCGACGTGGACCAGCTGGACAAGGCCCGACTGATCCTGGCCGTAGCCGGCCAGGAGCTCGGCCGCGTCGGCCGGGTCGAGCTGGGACACCTCGGCCTCGATCTGGGCGCAGAGGACGACCGACTCGGCCGGTGCCACCAGCTCGGCCAGCTCCTTGTTCCGGTCCTCGTCGGCCAGGACCGCCTCGTCGACGTTGAAGACGTAGATGAAGGGCTTGGCCGTGAGGAGATGGAGCTCGGCCAGGAGCTCGAGGTCGAGGCCCCCGGTCGCCGCCACCGAGGAGACGGTCCGGCCCTCGTCGAGATGGCCCCGGGCCGCCGTGACGGCGGCCAGGGTGGCGGCCAGCTCGGGGCGCATCCGGGCCTCCTTGGTCAGCTTGGCCAGCCGGGCGTCGACGGTCTGGAGGTCGGCCAGGATCAGCTCGGTGTTGATGGTGGCGATGTCGCTCGAGGGGTCGACCTTCCCGTCGACGTGGATGACGTCCTCGTCGTGGAAGACCCGGACGACCTGGCAGATGGCGTCGCTCTCCCGGATGGCGGCCAGGAACTTGTTCCCGAGGCCCTCCCCCTCGGAGGCCCCCCGGACGATCCCGGCGATGTCGACGAAGGTGACCATGGCCGGGACGACCCGCTCGCTGTCGTAGAGGCCGGCCAGGCGGTCGAGCCGGGAGTCGGGGACGGCGACGACCCCGACGTTGGGCTCGATGGTGGCGAAGGGGTAGTTGGCGGCCAGGACCTCGTTCCGGGTCAGGGCGTTGAAGAGGGTCGACTTCCCCACGTTGGGGAGTCCGACGATCCCGATTGACAGTCCCACAACGCTCTCCCTCGATCACCGAAACGGGCCGACCCCGGGATCGTAGGGGACCCGGGGAACGGCCCCGGCGGCCATTTCCCAACCCTATTGACGTTGTTTCATGTTGTTCCATAGTCTGTCATCATGATCGATCCCGACATCGCCACCCTCCTCGCCGCCGCCCCCGAGTTCGCCGGGCGCTACCTCGACCTGGTGCGGGAGGCCGACGGCGACCCCGGGGCCGCCGCCGCCTTCAACGAGCTGGCCGACCACGTGGCCGGGCTCCTGGCCGAGCCCGGGGGCCAACGGCCCGCCCTGGCCGCCTGCCTGGCTGCCGTGGAGGAGGTGGCCGTGCGGTCCCCCGACGCCGAGGACCTGGTGGGCTGGTCCTTCCTCGACTGCCTCTCCCGCAGCGACCTCGACCTCCTCCAGCCCTGGCTCGGCCCCCGGACCCTGGCCATCCTCGACGAGATGGACCTGGGCTGAGCAGCCCCCGGCCGCCGTGCACCGCCCCGGCGGACGCGGCACGATGAGGGGGAAGAGCGAAGGAGAACTCCCATGGAGGAGACGGTCGAGCCGTCCGAGTCGAAGCGGTCCGTGAATTGGCGGAAGGTGGCCAAGGTGGCGGGCACCGTCGGCACCCTGGCCGCCCTGGTCCGGGTGGTGGCGAACCTCCTCGACAGCCAGCGCGAGGGCTGACCCCCGACCTTCAGCGGGGCGGGATGGAGTAGGTCACCTGGGCCTTGGCCACCAGCTCCTCGGAGCCCTCGGACCGCATGGCCACGTCCACCACGGCCAGCCGCTTCCCCAGCTTGAGGAGGATCCCGTCGGCCAGGACGTCGGCGACCATCACCGGCTTCCGGAGAAAGTCGATGTGGAGGCTCGTGGTCACGGCCAGGGCCACCGGCCCGATCTGGGCCAGGATGGCCAGCCAGGCCGCACTGTCGGCCAGGGACATCAGGTTGGGCCCGGACACCGTCCCCCCCGGCCGCTCGATCAGGGCCGACGTCGGCAGCCGGAGCCGGGCCCCCCAGTCCCCGACCTCCTCGATCAGGAACGGCGGCGGCGTCGAGAAGGCGTTGGCGAGGAACTCCTGGAGCTCCCCGGCGGTCATGGCGGTCATCGGGGCAGGTTACCCACCGCCGGCCGGGTACCTTCTGGGCGTGGCCCCCACCGACGACCGCCCCGCCGCCGTCCTCCTCGACGCCGGGGGCGTCTTCGTCCTCCCCGACCCCGACCGGATCCTGGGGGCCCTGACCCGGGCCGAGTGCCCGGTCGGCCGGGAGCTGCTGGCCGACGCCCACTACCGGGCCGCGGCACGGTTCGGGACCCACCTCGACGTCGAGGCGGGCTGGAACGAGGCCTGGCTCGGCTACCTCCAGACCTACGTCGAGGAGTGCGGCGTCCCGGAGGACCGCCGGGAGGAGGCCCACCGCCACCTCGACAGCGAGTTCGCCGATGCCGGCCTCTGGGTCGATCCGGTCCCGGGGAGCGGCCCGGGGCTCGAGGCCCTGGCCGCCACCGGGGTCAGGCTCGGGATCGTCTCCAACGCCGACGGGATGATGGCCCAGCGGCTGGCCCAGCTGGAGCTCTGCCAGGTGGGCCCGGGCCTGGGCGTCACCATCGGGTGCGTGGTCGACTCCGGCAACGTCGGGGTCATGAAACCCGATCCCCGGATCTTCCAGGCCGCCCTCGACCTCCTCGGACTCGAGTCGGACCAGGTCTGGTATGTCGGGGACATGCCCGCCATCGACGTCGTCGGAGCCCGGAGGGCCGGGATCCGACCCTTCCTCATGGACCCCCTCGGACTCCACCTCGACGCCGACTACGACCGGGTCCCCTCCCTGGCCGCCCTGGCCGAACTGGTGGCCGCAGCCGGCGGGGGAAGCTCCCGGTGACCGGCGACGGGTCGTTCTCGCTGGCCTCGGCCCGGCTGGCCGCCGAGGAGGACCGGCTGGCCGAATGGGTGGTCGACTTCCTGGCCAGCCCGGGGAGCGACAACGCCCCCCTGGCCGCCGCCTTCGGCTTCAGCGACAGCACCTTCCTCGGACCGGTCCTCTTCGAGCTCGACCGGCTCACCCCGATGGCCGGGCCCGACGGGGCCGAGGTGGTGGTCCCCGTGGCCAGGGCCGAATGGGAATCGGATGTCGGGGCCATGGAGCACAGCATCGAGGAGGGGTGGCATCCCCCGCCGCTGCTCGTCTCCCACCGGGACGGCCACTACTTCCTCGAGGACGGCAACCACCGCTGCGAGTCCCTCCGCCGCAGCGGCGCCACCCAGGCCTGGGCCATCCTCCTCTTCGGCGACGTGGCCGACCGGGACCGGTTCCTCCAGGAGCACGAAATGCGCATCAGTGACCGGCAGGCCACAATGGGCGTTCGAGTGGGGGGACCAACGGGAGGGGAAGTCATGACCAGGGGGACGGCTCCGGCCAACGGGATCGAGATCGCCTACGAGACGTTCGGCGACCCGGGGGACCCGGCCCTGGTCCTGGTCATGGGGCTCGGGGTCCAGATGATCGTCTGGCCCGACGAGTTCTGCGCCGACCTGGCCGGCCGGGGATTCCACGTCGTCCGGTTCGACAACCGGGATACCGGCCTCTCCACCCATTTCGACGACGCCCCCGACCCGGACATCGTCGCCGCCTTCCTGGAGGAGGATTTCTCGACGGCCCCCTACCTCCTCTCCGACATGGCCGACGACACGGTCGGCCTCATGGACGCCCTCGGGATCGGATCGGCCCACGTGGTCGGGGCCTCGATGGGGGGGATGATCGTCCAGGCCGTCGCCATCGGCCATCCCGACCGGGTCCGGAGCCTGACCTCGATCATGTCGACCCCCTCCCCCCAGGACGGCCCTCCCACCGACTCCGCCCTCGAGGCCCTCCTGAGCGAGACCCCCGGGGACCGCGACGCCGCCATCGAGACCTCGGTCGCCACCTACCGGATGATCGGCTCCCCCGGCTACCCCTTCGACGAGGCCTGGGTCCGGGAGATCGCCACCGCCTCCTACGACCGGAACCACGACCCCAGGGGCGTGGCCCGGCAGTTCATGGCCATCATCTCCTCGGGGGACCGCAAGGCCGCCCTGGCCGAGCTCTCAGTCCCGGCCCTCGTCATCCACGGGGAGGCCGATCCCCTGGTCCAGCTGGCCGGCGGTGAGGCGACGGCCAAGGCCATCCCCGGGGCCGAATTCGTCACCTACCCAGGCGTGGGCCACGACCTGCCCCGGGAGCTCTGGGTCGACATGGTCGACCGGATCGCGGCCCTGGCCCAGCGGGCCCAGGCGGCGTCGGCCGAGGCCGCCACGGCCTGAGCCGGCCGGACCCTGCGGTCCGGCCCGTTGCGCCTACGATGCGGGCGCAGGAACGAGCCAGCGGAGAGCGGGACCGGGAAGCCATGCGCAGGACGATCAGCATCATCGCCGCCGGACTGCTCCTGGTCGCGGTCATCGCCACCGTGGTGCTGGCCACGGGCCACTCCTCCACCAACTCGAAGCCGGCCCTGAAGACCGTCCGGGGGGTCATCGGCTCCGAGAAGCTCCCCTTCTTCCAGGACCCCGCCGTCGTGGCCGAGTTCGCCAAGCAGGGGTATGCCGTCCAGGTCGACACCGCCGGCAGCCGCCAGATCGCCACCACCGTCGACCTGACCAAGTACGACTTCGCCTTCCCGGCCGGGACCCCCGCCGCCCTCCAGATCGAGTCCAAGCAGCACCTCACCAAGGACTACGTCCCCTTCTTCACCCCCATGGCCATCGCCACCTTCACCCCCATCGCCCAGCTCCTCCAGAGCGCCGGGGTGGCCACCGATCAGAACGGCTACTGGACCCTCGACGTGAAGAAGTACCTCGACCTGGTGGCCAAGAACCAGCGGTGGACCGACCTCCCCAACAACACCACCTACCCGGTTCCCAAGCAGATCCTCGTCACCACCACCGACATCTCCACCTCCAACTCGGCCGCCATGTACGCCTCGATCGTGAGCTACGTGGCCAACGGCAATTCCGTGCTCGCCACCCCGGCCGCCGCCGCCGCCGCCGTGCCGGCGCTGGCCCCGCTGTTCCTGGAGCAGGGCTACACGGAGTCCTCCTCGGCCGGGCCATTCCAGGACTACCTGACCATCGGCGAGGGCAAGACCCCCATGGTCATGATCTACGAGTCCCAGTTCGTGGCGGCGGCCGTGACCGCCCCCAGCTCGATCCAGTCCTCGATGGTGCTCATGTACCCGGATCCGACCACCCTCTCCAAGCACACCGTGGTCCCCCTCACCCCGGCCGGTGACCAGGTCGGCCAGCTCCTCACCAACGACCCCGTCCTCCAGGGCCTGGCCGTGAAGTACGGCTTCCGGACCACGGACACGGCCGCCTTCACGGCCGAGGTGGCCAAGGTCGGGGTGAAGGTCCCGGCCCAGCTCCTCAATATCGTCGACACCCCGACCTACGACACCCTCGACGCCCTCATCAACGGCATCATCGCCACCTCCCAGTCCACCGGAACGACAAGTACCACCTCCACCACCCCCACGTCCGGCTGAGCCGGACCCCCGCCGGCCCGCCGGCCCCTGAAAGGAAGCCCGCCATGACCGACCCCGCCAGCACCGGAGCCGAGGCCGTGCTCACCCCCCCGACGGCGGAGGCGCCCCTGGTGCTCACCGCCCCCGAGCCGGTGGCCCCGGTGGCCCCGGAGAAGGCCGGGGGGATGGTGCCCCTCGACCAGGCCGCCCTCCCCGGCCTCGACAAGATCGTGGCCGACTACGCCGCCGGCGTGGCCGACCTCGACCCGCACTCCCCCGAGTTCGCCGAGAAGGCCGACCACATCCGGGCCATGGGCGACGACGACATCAAGGCCGCGGCCGGGGTCTCCAACACCCTCCTCCAGCAGCCCGTCCACAACATGGGCAACAACGGCTTCAGCGAGGGGGCCAAGGTCTCGGCCACCCTCCTCGACCTCCGACGGACCATCGAGGACCTCGACCCCTCCAACGCCACCGGCGTGAAGAAGCTCCTGGGCATGATCCCCTTCGGGGACAAGCTGGCCGACTACTTCCACCGCTACGAGTCGGCCCAGACCCACATCGACGCCATCCTGAAGGCCCTCTACGACGGCCAGGACGAGCTTCGCCGGGACAACGCCGCCCTGGAGCAGGAGAAGGCCCACCTCTGGGAGGTGATGCAGCGCCTGGCCCAGTACATCTACGTGGCCCAGCACCTCGACGCCGCCCTCGACGCCAAGGCCACCGCCCTCGACTCGACCGACGCCGACAAGGCCAAGGCGCTGCGAGACGACGTCCTCTTCTACGTCCGCCAGAAGCACCAGGACCTCCTGACCCAGCTGGCCGTCTCCATCCAGGGCTACCTGGCCATCGACGTCATCCGGAAGAACAACCTCGAGCTGATCCGGGGGGTCGACCGGGCCACCACCACCACCATCTCGGCCCTGCGGACGGCCGTCATCGTGGCCCAGGCCCTGGCCAACCAGAAGCTGGTCCTGGACCAGATCACGGCCCTCAACACCACCACCTCGAACCTCATCGAGTCGACCAGCCAGCTGCTCGCCACCCAGAGCGTCGACATCAACAAGCAGGCGGCCTCGGCCACCATCGGCCTGGACAAGCTGAAGGCGGCCTTCACCAACATCTACCAGACCATGGACGCCATCGACTCCTTCAAGGCCACCGCCCTCACCACCATGGCCACCACCATCTCGACCCTCTCCGACGAGGTGGCCAGGTCCCAGACCTACCTGTCCCGGGCCGGCGCCGGCCAGGTCGCCCCCGGCGACGAGGGCGGGTCCCCGGCGGGCGGCTCCCCCGATCTGACCCTGCCCAGCGGCGGCTGACGGTCGATGCCCGGTCCAGACCTCTCCCGCGCCCCGACCCGCCGACGCCGGACGGCCGTCCTGGCCGCCGCCCTCACCGCCGCGGCCACCCTGGCCGGTTGCTCGGGGGGCTCCAGCGGGTCGACCGCCCCGGCCAACCCGTCCGACACCCTCAACATCCTGGCCGGCTCGGAGCTCTCCGACATGGTCCCCATCCTCACCGCGGCTCGGGCCGCCACCGGGGTCCAGGTCAACCTCACCTACAGCGGGAGCCTCTCGGGCGCCGACCAGATCGCCACCAGCACCGCCGGCCTCGACGCGGCCTGGTTCTCCTCGGACAAGTACGTCGCCCTGGCCGGGGCCAGCACCAAGATCCTGGACCGCCACAGCATCATGCTCTCCCCCGTCATCGTCGGGGTGAAGCAGAGCTCGGCCACCCGGCTGGGCTGGACCGGCCAGAACGTGGGTTGGGCCCAGATCGCAACTGCCGCCGCCAGCGGCCAGTTCACCTACGCCATGACCAACCCGACGGCCTCCAATTCGGGGTTCTCGGCCCTGGTCGGGGTGGCCGACGCCCTGACCGGCAACCAGGCCCTCTCGGCCACCAACATCGACGTCCCCGGCCTCCAGGGCTTCTTCTCGGGCCAGTCCGTCTCGGCCGGTTCCTCGGGGTTCCTGTCCCAGGCCTACGAGTCGGGCCAGGACAAGCTCGACGGCATCGTCAACTACGAGTCGGTCCTGGTCGGGCTGAACAAGTCCGGGCAGCTCCACGAGCCCCTCACCCTCGTCTACCCGACCGCCGGGATCGTCACCGCCGACTATCCCGTCATGCTCCTCGACGCGGCCAAGCGCACCGCCTACAACAAGCTCGTCGCCTACCTGACCAGTCCCGCCGTCCAGGCCCAGATCCAGACCCAGACGTTCCGGCGGGCCGCCGTCCCCGGAGTCCCCCCCAGCCCCGACCTCTACGCCGGACTCCTCGTCGAGGCCAGCTTCCCGGCCAATCTCGCCGTCACCCAGCAGCTCCTCGACGACTTCCAGTCCCAGATCCGCCGGCCGGCCCACACCATCTACGTGCTCGACACCTCGGGGTCGATGGACGGGGACCGGCTCCAGCGGCTCCAGAAGGCCCTCACCGGGCTGGCCGGGCTGGACACCTCCTTCTCGGGGCATTTCACCCAGTTCCAGCCCCGGGAGCAGGTGACGATGATCGACTTCTCCGACAGCGTGAAGAACCAGCAGACGTTCACGATCGACTCCACCGATCCCAATTCGGCCTCCCTGGTGGCGGTCCGGGACTACGTCGACAACCTCTCCGCCGGCGGGGGGACGGCCATCTACTCGGCCCTCTCGGCCGCCGTCACCGACGCCGACCAGATCCAGGCCAGCCAACCCGACGCCTACGTCTCGATCGTCCTCATGACCGACGGGGAGAACAACGAGGGCATCAGCGCCAACCAGCTCCTCTCCCAGATCTCGAAGGACCCGGTCCAGACCCGGATCTACACCGTCCTCTTCGGAGAGGGCAGCCCCCAGCAGCTGACCCAGATCGCCAACGCCACCAACGCCAAGGTCTTCGACGCCCGCAACGCCGACCTCTCGACGGTCTTCAAGGAGATCCGTGGCTACCAGTGAGCCGGGCCGCCTGGCCCGCTACGCCGTCTCCTCCAAGAACATCGTGGGCTGCCTCCTGGCCCTGGGGGGACCGGTCCTGGCTCTGACCGGGGTACTCGCCCCCCCGATAGCCATCGCCCTGATCGTGCCGCTGTACGCGGCCGGCGCCCTGGCCGTGCCGGGCCACCGCAAGCTCGACCTGGTGGCCGGGATGAGCGACGGGATGGACGCCGCCGCCGTCCGGAAGCGGCTCGACACCCTCCAGGGCCAGTTGAAGGGTCGGGTGCCGGCCCCGGTCACGGCCAAGGTGGCCCACATCGCCGACGTCATCAACTCGACCCTGCCCCGGGCCTCCTCCATCGGCGGCGGCAGCGAGGACCTCCACGCCGTGGTCAAGACGGCCACCGACTACCTCCCGGCCACCCTCCAGACCTACCTCGACCTCCCCCGGGCCTACGCCGAGCGGCGGATCGTGGCCCCGGGGAAGACCTCCCTCGACGTCCTCTGCGACCAGCTCGACGTCATCTCCACCAAGATGGACGAGATCCTCGACGCCGTCACCCGGTCCGACACCGACAAGCTCATCGCCAACGGCCGGTTCCTCTCCGACAAGTTCGGGGGGGGCGGGAACAGCCTGGACCTGGGTCCGGATCAGGGCCCCCACCCGTGACCGGACCGGCCGGACTGGCCGGGGCGCTGTCCGCCCTGGTCGAGGCGGCCGGCGCCGGTCCCCCCGAGGCCGGCGTGGTCGAGGAGGCGGCCGCCTTCACGGCCGGGATAGCCGCCACCGGCGGCGGTTGGCAGGAGGATTGGGCCCGGGCGCTGGACCGGGCGCCCGGCGGGGCCGAGGCCGCCGCCAGCATGGGCCGGTCCTGGGTTTCGGGGCCCACCCCCATCCTGGCCGGGCTGCTCCGCAGCGACCCCGCCGCCGCCGTTGCCTACGCCCACGCCCTGGCCGAGCTGGCCTCGGCGGCCTGCTCCCTCGGCCACCCCGACCTCCCCACCATCAACGCCGCCGGCTTCGCCGCCGCCGCCCAGCTCCGGGCGGCCGGGGCGTCCCCGGTGCGGAC
>PLZB01000092.1 GCA_003151955.1 Acidimicrobiaceae bacterium | reverse complement strand
CTCACCTCAGCCTGACAGACAGGGCTGGGGCTACACCTCGGCGGCGCTCAACGGATCCGTGACCGAGATTGGCAACGGTGGTGTCTACGGGGTGCCAAGCTCACTGAACCAGCCGGTGGTCGGTATCGCCCTCACCGCCCTGGACGAGGGGTACTGGCTGGTGGCCTCGGACGGCGGCATCTTCGCCTACGGCAATGCCAACTTCTACGGGTCGATGGGCGGACACCCACTNNTCGATGGGCGGACACCCACTCAACAAGCCCATTGTGGGCATGGCTGCCACCGGGGACGGGCTCGGCTACTGGCTGGTGGCCTCCGACGGTGGCATCTTCGCCTTCGGTGACGCGGGCTTCCACGGGTCGATGGGCGGACACCCACTCAACAGGCCCATCGTGGGCATGGCCACCACCGCCTCCGGGAACGGNNTCTTCGCCTTCGGTGACGCCGCCTTCCACGGATCGATGGGCGGAAACCCACTCAACCAGCCCATCGTGAGCATGGCCGCCACCCCCGACGGCGGCGGGTACTGGATGCTGGCCGCCGACGGCGGCATCTTCGGCCTCGGGGACGCCCCCTTCGACGGCACCCCCGCCGCCGTCTCGGGCCAGTCCGTCCTCTGGATCTCCATCACTCCGAACCGCTTCTGAGCGCAGCTGGCGCCATCGGCGAGGCCACCCTGGGCCGGCATCTCGTGAGGGCGAGACCGTCCGCCACCGCAACGCCGTCAGCCACCACAACCGCCTCGAGGCCCGCGACCCACTCGGTGACCATCTGCCAGATCGAGTAGGGCGGGTCGTCCCGGTGCGCCCATTCGTCGAGGGCACCGGTGTCCCGGAGCGGCACCTCAGGCGGAGCGGTGGAGCGGACCGGACGCGCTGAGCCGGCGTTCGAGCTCGGCGAGATCCCTACGACGTTGGCGAACGAACTCGGGGTCAGCGGAGGCGCGCTTGGCACCCGACGCGCTCGCCTCATACCAGTTCTCGACGAGGCGGCGAACTGTTTCGGTGTCTCCGGCGAGCCACGCCTGGGTCGCGGTTCGACCATCCAGTTCAGGGTGCCCGACCAGGTTCCACCAACGAGTCTGTCCAGCCGAGGTCAAGCCGATCTGACCGAGCAGGTGGTTCAGGGCTGCAGCCTGCCGTTGCACGTCCTGGTCAACTCGTCGGCCGCCGTCGTTCGTCGCGCCTGTCATTGGGATCCTCGCTTCTGGCGCCCCTCAGCGTACTCCGACGCTACGGGCCAACCAAGGGTTTCTGAAGGCGATCGGAATCGCAATACGCCTGCTACCAGGCAGAAGGTCGAAGAACGCTACCTATGCCGTTCGAGCGGGGTCAGTCTCGCGGTTGGGTGTAACGGTCCCCCGCCTGTGGGGTCCACGTCAGCAACGCCATCGCCACGGCTCGGACCATCCTCGATCCATGTGACGGCTGGGGTGTTGGTGCACCTCCAACAGGGCTCACGGCGAACCTTGAGCTCTCTTGGAGGTGGCGGGAATCGAACCCGCGTCCTCCGGCTTCTCAACGGGACTTCTCCGAGCGCAGCCGGTAGCAAAGTCTCGGGACCGGACCGCCACCGGCGAATTCACCGGTCCCCAGTCGACCTTTGGTGTCCCCGGCGGCCGATCGACGGAACCGCCCGGGTGAGCCCCACTAGATGGCGCCCGCTACCGACCCGTGGAGCTGAGATCGGACGGACGGGCTACTTCTTAAGCAGCCAGTGCGAGCTGAGGCTCGGCATTTGTTTTGTTTTCCGGCTCTTTAACGTGGCTCCGGAGACCACGGCTCGCTTCTCCCGTATCGACGACCAGAGTCGAAACCAATCACCCCCATGTCGGCTCCCGCCGCGACCTGCGCCGGGAGAACAGCCTCCATCCTACTCCGGCCCGAGCCGGGGCGGACCGGTCGGTCCTGACGGCCGGCCCGGTCCCGTGGCACTGTTCAGGTCCTATGCCACCGGACCCTGGCCCCCCCGCCTCACCCGCCGAGACGGACCCGCCCACGTCGACGGCCGGCCCGGCCGCCCCCCGGTCCCTCCAGCGGTTCTACGAGGACCCCGCCACCCCCCTCAGCTCGGGGACGGAGCGGGCCCGGCTCCAGGCCGGGCTCCTCGCCGACCATGCCGTCGCCGCCGGCCGGCCCCTGCGGGGCCTCGACATCGGCTGCGGGGACGGGATGGCCACCGCCGTCGCCCTCGAGACCGCCGCGGCCCGGCCCGGCGCCACATTGAGGATGGTCGGCTGCGACTGGTCCCTGGCCGGCCTGGGTCAGGCCGATGCCCGGGGGGTCCGGGTCGTCCGGGCCTCGATCGACGAGCCCGGCCTCCCCTTCGGCTCCGGCTCCTTCGACGTCGTCGTCATGAGCGAGCTGATCGAGCACCTCGTCGACACGGACAAGGCCGTGGCCGAGGCCTGGCGGCTCCTCGCCCCCGGAGGCAGCCTTTTCCTCTCCACCCCCAACCTGGCTGCCTGGTTCAACCGGGTCCTGCTCCTCCTCGGGATCCAGCCCCTCTTCACCGAGGTCTCCCTGGGGGGGATCTACGGCCGCCCCGGCAAGGAGGTCGTCGGCCACCTCCGCCTCTTCACCCGACGGGCCCTCCTCGGATTCCTCGAGGCCAACGGCTTCGTCGAAGTCACCATCACCGGGGCCCCCTACCACGACGTCCCCCGGCTCTTCCGGCCCCTCGACCGTCTCCTCTGCCACCTCCCCGGCCTCTCATCCATCCTCCTGGCCACGGCCCGGAAGCCGGGCTGACGGAATTTCCGGGGACCGCCGACTTCCTGTAGCGCGGTGGGGGCCCGCAGTGCTCTCACCTTGTAGAGGCGCGAGGATCGGAGGTTGATGACAGCCCAGCAGGAGGTGGAGTTCCGGCGGTTCCTCCTCGAGGTCGAGCCCCGCCTCCACCGGGCCCTCGTGGCCGGCCTGGGCTGGGAGCGGGGGAGGGAGGCCACCGCCGAGGCCCTCGCCTACGCCTGGGAGCACTGGTCGGCGGTCAGCCGCTACGACAACCCGGCCGGCTACCTCTTCCGGGTGGGCCAGTCCAAGGTCCGCCGCCGCAAGGTCCGGATCCTCTTCGAGCGGCCCGACCACCCCGACTGGCAGGTCGAGCCGGCCCTGGCCCGCCTCCTGGCCGAACTCCCCGAGCGCCAACGCCTCGCCGTCGTCCTCGTCCACGCCTACGGCTGGACCCCCTCCGAGGTCGCCGACCTCGCCGGGCTCAGCCTCTCCACCGTCCAGACCCATCTCAGCCGGGGCCTCAAACGGCTCCGAGCATCACTGGAGGTCATCGACCATGCCTGAGCCCACCGACATCCCCCGGGCCGCCGACCGTCTCGGCGACGACCTCCGTGCCCTCGTCGACAGCGGGATCCGTCCCGTGACCTTCGACGAGGTGGCCGCCACCGCCCCCACCGGCCGCCACCGGTCCCCGGGGTGGCGCCCCCTGGTCCGCGTGGCCGTCTCCGTGGCCGTCGTCGCCCTCATCGCCGTCCCCGTGGCCCTTGCCGTCCGGAGCACCCCCGGCACCGTCCACACCTCCAGGACCACGGTTCCCACGCCGGTCCCGGGGCCGAAGCCCGGCGGCCCGGACGTCCAGAAGGTCCTCCAGGCCCTCTCCGCCACCATCGATTCCGGGAGCTTCACCGTCTCCTACGCCCTCACCCCGGCCACCACCCCCGGGGTCGCCCCCACCACGACCACCACGAGACCCCCCTGTCAGGGCGTCAGCCTGACGCAGTCCTGCTCAGGCCTGGTCGGCGGCTCGAACCCCCTCGGCTCCACCGTCACCGGGACCGCCACCGTCGACACCGCCCCCTTCGCCATGCGGGCCGACTCGAACGTGAGCAACTTCGGCCAGGTCACCCTCTGGGTCGACGACACCTCCGTCTGGGAGTCGACCGACTCGGGGACGGGTAACCCCCTCTCCGACTTCGCCGGCCTGGTGGAGGGGACCCTGGGCCAGCGCCAGGGGGCCCTGGCCATGCTGGCCCTGGCCAGCCCGACCGGCTACCTCACCCTGGACCAGAACGCCGTCACCGGGGCCACCCCCGTCTCCACCGGTGTCGTCGACGGGTCCCCGGTGACCGTTTACCGGGTCACCCTGGACCCGGCCCAGCAGGGGACAATCCCCGGGACCAGCCCCGAGGAGGCCAAGGCCATCACCGCCGCCCTGGCCCTCCTGGCCACCCAGGGGTACACCGCCTCCTCCGTCGACGTCTCCATCGACGCGGCCGGCTACATCCGCCAGACCGTCTCCGCCGCCAATTTCGCCGACGGGACCTCGATGCAGATGGACTCCACCTTCTCCGCCTTCGGCTGCTCCGGCACCGTCTCCATCCCAGGTCTCCAGGCGGCGGCCAACCCCCCCAGCCCCTGCACCTCCCCCGACACCGCCCCGACCGGCGCGTCGGTCCCCACCACGACCCCTTCGGTCCCCACCACCGTCCCGATCCCGACGACCACCGTCCCACCGACCGGCTGAGGCCCGGGGAACCGGCCGGGTCCGAAGCCCCTCACCCGGGGAAATCGAGCCGGAGGGTCCCCCCGACCTCCAGGGACTGCCAGCGCCCGTTCAGGGTCAGGAGATCGGTCCGGATGGACCGGACCAACCGGTCACGTGCCGCCGGGCCAGGTCGTGGGGGAGCCCGGCCCCGTAGTCGACGGACCGGACCGGCTCAGTCCCGCTCCCGCCGGCTCCCCCGGCCGACGGCCTTCCCGGCCGCGTTCGAGGCCTCCCGGGCCGACTCCCGGGCCACGTCCCGGGCCGCGATGACATGGCGCTTGTCGTAGAGCTTCCGGCCCCGGGCCAGGCCCAGCTCCACCTTGGCCCGGCCCTCCTTGAAGTAGATCGAGAGGGGGACGAGGGTGAGGGACTGCTGCTGGGTCTTCACCTGGAGCTCGTCGATCTCCTCCCGGTGGAGGAGGAGCTTCCGGCGGCGGTCCGGGTCGTGGGCCCCGAAGCCGGCGGCGTGCTCGTAAGGGGGGATGTGGACCCCGAGGAGCCACATCTCCCGGCCCTCCACCCGGGCGTAGGCATCGGCCAGGGTGACCCGGCCGGCCCGGAGGGACTTCACCTCGCTCCCCTGGAGGGAGACCCCGCACTCGAAGGTGTCCAGGATCTCGAAGTCGTGGCGGGCCCGGCGGTTCCGGGCCACCGGCCGGACGGGTTCCTTCCCGTCACCGGCCGGCTTGTTCGTCCGTCCCGGTCCCTTGGCCGCCATGCCCCGACGGTAGCGCCTCCCTGCCCGCCTCCCGGCCGGGATGACCTCTCCGGGGCCGACCCCCCGATACCGTGAGGGCTCCATGCTCCACCTCCCGGGTCCCCTCTACCTCCAGATCGTCAGCCACTGCCTCGGCGGCCTCCCCGACGAGGCCTGCGGCCTCGTGGCCGGGGACCCCGCCACGGGGGAGGTGGCCGCCTGCTACCCGACCCGGAACCTGGCCGCCTCGGCCAAGCTCTACACCGTCGACCCCAAGGAGCACCTCCGGGCCGACCGGGACGCCGGGGACCGGGGCCTCGAGATCCTCGGCGTCTTCCACTCCCACACCCACACCGAGGCCTACCCCTCGCCGACGGACGTGGCCCAGGCCCCCGACCCGACCTGGCACTACATCATCGTCTCCCTCCGCGACACCCACCCCGTCCTGCGCTCCTACCGGATCCGGGACGGGAAGGTCACCGAGGAGCAGGTCCTCGTCTCGGCCCGGTAGAATACCGACCAGATTCGTCAACATTCCCCCGGCCAGGAGACCCCAGGTGCCAGTCGAAGTCCGCTTGCCGACCCTCCTCCGCCCGGCTGCCGGCGGGACCACCACCGTCACCGCCGAGGGATCGACCATCGGGGAGGTCCTCCGGAACCTGGTCGGGGCCCATCCCGGCCTCGCCGGCCAGGTCCTCACCGAGAAGGGGGCCCTCCACCGCTTCGTCAACGTCTACGTGAACGACGACGACGTCCGCTACCTCGAGCAGCTCGAGACCCCGGTCACCGACGGCGACGAGATCTCCATCCTCCCCGCCGTGGCCGGCGGCTGACCACCCCCGGACCGTGACCGTCGCCCGAAGCGTCCTCGACCTCATCGGGAACACCCCGATGGTCGACGTCTCCAGCCTCAGTCCCAACCCCGCCGTCCGGATCCTCGTCAAGCTCGAGGGCCAGAACCCCGGGGGATCGGTCAAGGACCGGATCGCCCTCTCCATGGTCGAGGCGGCTGAGAAGGAGGGTCTCCTCCACCCCGGCTCCATCCTCATCGAGCCCACCTCGGGGAACACCGGCATCGGTCTCGCCCTCGTCTGCCGGGCCAAGGGCTACCACCTGAAGGTGGTCCTCCCCGAGAACGTCTCCTCGGAGCGGAGCCAGCTCCTCGAGATCTTCGGGGCCGAGATCATCTGGTCCCCCGGCTCAGAGGGCTCCAACGGGGCTGTCCGGATGGCCCAGCAGGTTGCCGCCGACCACCCCGACTGGGTCTTCCTCTACCAGTACGGGAACCCCGCCAACCCCCGGGCCCACACCGAGGGGACCGGCCCCGAGATCTGGCAGGACTGCCCCGAGGTGACCCACTTCGTGGCCGGCCTCGGCACCTCGGGGACCCTCCTCGGTGTCGGTCACTACCTGAAGGACCGGAACCCCGACGTCGAGGTCTGGGCCGTCGAGCCCCCGGCCGGGGAGATGGTCGACGGGCTCCGGAACCTCGACGACGGCTACATCCCCCCCATCTTCACCGACCTCGGGGGTCCCGACCTCCTCGACCGGAAGACCATCATCGGTCCCCGGCTCTCGATCGAGTGGACCCGGAAGCTGGCCGAGATCGGCATCTTCGCCGGTCTCTCCACCGGGGCCGCCCTGGCCGGGGCGGCCCGCTGCGCCGAGTCCATCGAGACCGGCGTGATCGTCATCGTCTCGGCCGACGGGGGCTGGAAGTACCTCTCCTCCGGGGCCTGGACCGGTGACCTCGACGCCGCCGCCGAAGAGGCGAAGAAGAAGATCTACTTCTGATCCGCCCCTCCCTCCAGCCCGGGACCGGACTACAGGTCGGCCCCTTCGGTGCCGATGCCTTGGGCGGTCCACCGGGGGCGGAGGGCCGTCGGGGAACGGGGGGCATCGGATGCAGCAGGAGGCCGGGGAACGGAGCGGGGTGGTGACGACCGACCATCCGGGGGGTTGGAAGTGGATGGCCTTCGACCCCCCCATGCGGGATCCGGCCGGGGCCCGCTCCCCCGACCGCCGGGTCCTCTGCACCCACTGCGACACCGAGCTCGGGGTGACCGGCGACCCGCTCGACGCCATCCTCATGGCCCGGCGCCACGGCCGGGAGCTCCGCCGGGGCCGCTGACCGGGGGTCGGGGGCGTCACAGCCATTGGTAGCGTGGCCCCGTGGCCCGACGGAAACCGAAGGTGCAGGCCCTTCCGGGGCACCTCCAGCGCAGCGAGACCTGGAACGGTCTCGCCCCGGGGGACCCGGTCGAGATCGAGGGGGTCCCCGGCCGGGGGATGCGCTGGGAGTTCCGGGCCCACACCCGAAACGACCGGACCGGTGACGAGTCGATCGAGGTCGTCGGGGGCCGGCTCCCCGACCGCCGGGTCCGGTCCTTCCGGCCCGACCAGGTCTTCCCGGTCGGGGGTCGCAAGGGAGGGAAGCCCTCCCTGGCCGACGCCCCCCAGCTCCCCCTGGGCTGAGGAAGCCCCTCTGCCGGCAGGGTCGACGGCGGCGGCGCCGGTGTCACGGGGCCGGCCGGCCAGGCCCTAGCCTCGTGGGGTGGACGACCGGCCCATCGGGATGTTCGACAGCGGATTCGGGGGGCTCACGGTGGCGAGGGCGCTCCGGGACCTGGCCCCGGCCGAGCACCTCGTCTACCTGGGGGACACCGGCCGCTACCCCTACGGGCCCCGGGACCTCGGGGAGGTCCGGTCCTTCGCAGCCCAGATCGGACGGTGGCTCGTGGCCGAGCACGACGTCAAGCTGATCGTGGTGGCCTGCAACACCGCCTCGGCCGCCGGCCTCGACGCCTGGCGCCGGGAGGTCCCCGTCCCCGTCGTCGGGGTCATCGAGCCCGGGGTCCGGGCCGTGGCCAAGGCCACCGTCACCAACCGGGTCGGGGTCATCGGGACGGTCGGGACCATCCGCTCGGGGGCCTACCAGCGGGCCATCACCGAGCTGGCCGGATCCCTCGTGCCCACCTTCGCCGCCTGTCCCGGCTTCGTCGAGTTCGTGGAGCGGGGCGAGACCGGCTCCGACCAGGTCTTCGTCCTGGCCGAGCGGCTCCTGGCCCCGGTCCGGGACGCGGCCGTCGACACCCTCCTCCTCGGATGCACTCACTACCCCTTCCTGGCCCGGACCATCACCGACGTGGTGGGCCGGGACGTCGTCCTCGTCTCCTCGGCCGAGGAGACCGCCTTCGAGGTCCAGGGGATCCTCGACCGGGGGGACCTCCCCCGGGCCGCCGGCCGGGCCGGGGACCTCCGGTTCTTCTCCTCGGGTGACGTGGGCTGGTTCCGGAGCGTCGGGAGCCGGCTCTTCGGCTCCGAGCTGGGCCAGGTCGGACCGGTCGTCTGGCCGTGACCGTCACCCTCACCGTCCTCGGCTGCGACGGGAGCCATGCCGGGGCCGGGGGAGCGGCCAGCGGCTACCTGGTCCGGTGTTGGGAGACGGGGACGGCCCTCTGGATCGACGCCGGCCCGGGGACCTTCGCCAACCTCCAGCGGTTCTGCGACCCCCGGGAGCTGACCGGGGTCGTCCTGACCCACGAGCACCGGGACCACTGCAGCGACCTCGACGGCTTTCTCACCGCGGCCCGGTTCAGCTGGGGCTGGGACCGGTCTCCCCTCCCCGTCCTGGCCGCCCCCGGGGTCCGGGACCGGATCGGCTCCGACGAGGGGGGCGTCCTCGACTGGCGGGAGGTCGGCGACGGCGACGGGGCCGACCTCGGTGGGCTCCGGGTGGTGCTCTCCCGGACCGACCACGGCCCGGTGACCCTCGGGGTCCGGGTGGAGGGGAGCGGGGGAGTGCTGGGCTACTCTGCCGACTCCGGGCCGGGCTGGTCCCTCGAGGCCCTCGGTCCCGGGCTCGACCTCGCCCTCTGCGAGGCGACCTACACGAGCGACCACGAGGGGACGGCCGGGCACATGAGCGGACGAGAAGCAGGACGGACGGCCCGGGCGGCCGGAGTCGGGCGGCTGGTGGTCACCCACCGGTGGCCCACGATGGCGGCCGCCGCCGTGGAGGCCGAGGCGGCCGAGGCCTTCGGCCGGCCCGTCCGCAGCGCCGTCACCGGCCGGGGGTACTCCCTGTGAGCGCTGTCGACCCCCGGGCCCTCCGGCGGGACGGCCGGAGCGTGGGAGAGCTCCGCCCGGTCAGCTTCGAGCGGGACTTCACCGTCTTCGCCCCCGGATCGGTCCTCGTCTCCATGGGCCGGACCCGGGTCCTCTGCACGGCCTCCGTCGAGGAGCGGGTCCCTCCCTGGATGCGGGGGAGCGGGAAGGGCTGGGTCACGGCCGAGTACTCGCTGCTCCCGGGGGCCTCGGGGGAGCGGATCGGCCGGGAGGCGGCCAAGGGGAAGCAGAGCGGCCGAACCCACGAGATCCAGCGGCTCATCGGCCGGTCGCTGCGGGCCGTGACCGACCTGGTGGCCCTGGGGGAGTTCCAGATCACCGTCGACTGCGACGTCATCCAGGCCGACGGGGGCACCCGGACGGCCTCGATCTGCGGCGGCTACGTCGCCCTCCACGACTGCTTCAGCCGGCTGATCCAGCAGGGGAAGCTCCGGGCCCAGCCCCTGACCGAGTCCTGCGCCGCCGTCTCGGTCGGGGTCGTCGACGGGGCCTGCCTCCTCGACCTCGACTACTCCGAGGACTCCCGGGCCGAGGTCGACATGAACGTCGTCATGACCGGCTCGGGCCGGTTCATCGAGGTCCAGGGCACGGCCGAGGGGCTCCCCTTCAGCCGGGGGGAGCTCGACGAGCTCGTCAGCCTCGGGGAGGCCGGGATCGCCGTCCTCCTCGGGGAGCAGCAGAAGGTCCTGGCCGAGCCGCCTCCCCCCCGCCGGTGACCGCCCCGGCGGACCCCGGGGCGACGCCGGACCGGATGGTGCTGGCCACGGCCAACCCGGACAAGGCGGCCGAGATCGCCGCCATCCTGGCCGAGGTGGCCGGGGACACCCACACCCTCGAGCTCGTGGCCCGCCCCTACGGGGTCCCCGAGGTGGAGGAGACGGGGGAGACCCTGGAGGAGAACGCCCTCCTGAAGGCCAGGGCCCTGGCCCAGGCCACCGGCCTCCCGGCCGTGGCCGACGACACCGGCCTCGAGGTCGACGCCCTGGACGGGGCCCCCGGGGTCCACACGGCCCGGTTCGCCGGCGAGGGGGCGAGCTACGCCGAGAACGTGGTCAAGCTCCTGGCCGAGCTCGAGTCGGCCGGGGCCGACGGGCCGGAGGCCCGGGCGGCCCGGTTCAAGACGGTGGCCGCCGCCGTCGGGACCGACGGATCGGTCCTCGTGGCCGAGGGGGTCGTCGAGGGCTGGATCGCCCCGGCCGGCCGGGGGACGGAGGGATTCGGCTACGACCCCGTCTTCGTCCCCTCCGGGGGCGACGGCCGGACCTTCGCCGAGATGACCCCGGCCGAGAAGCACGCCACCTCCCATCGGGGCCGAGCCTTCCGGGCCCTGGCCGCCGGCCTCTTCGGCGCGCCCTGACGGGCTCCCCTCACCAGCCTCGGAGGTCGACGGGGAGGCGGTCGAGGACCTCGGTGTCGAGGGTGGGGGAACCCTCGACGAGGTGGAGGGCCCTGTGGAGGGCCACGGTGGGGTCGACATGGGAGGGCCGGACCACCACCCGGCTCCCGACCGGGACCGGGGGGGAGAAGACGGTGTGCTCGTCGGAGCAGAACCAGACCGTCGAGCCCTCGATGTCGGGGTTCCCGTGGTCGAGGCTCAGGGCCTTCAGGCCGGCGTCACAGACGGACCAGTCGGCCGAGGAGGAGATCACCGTCGACCAGATCCCGAGGGCGGCCCGGAAGGGGAGGCCGAGCTTCCCGTAGGCGGTGTCCATGAGGAGGTAGCTCCCGGCCTGGCACTCGGTGACCCAGCGGTTCCGGTCGAAGGTCCCCGTCCCCCCACCGGTGACGAGCTCCCCCCCGACGAGGTCGTGGGCCCGGACCAGGAGCTCCATGGCCGTCTCCAGCTCGGCGGCCCGCCGGAGGGGGTCCTCGATCCCGACGACGTGGCCCTCGTAGCCCATCACCCCCCGGACGGTGAGCCCCCGGGCCCGGGCCAGGTCGGCCAGCCGGCCGGCCTCGTCGGGGGGGCAGCCGCAGCGGGGGAGGCCCACGTTCACGTCGACGACGACCTCGGTCACGCCCCCGGCGACGGCCGCCTCGACGGTGGACCCGGAGTCGACGGCCACCGTGACCCGGGCCCCCGCCTCGATGAGGACGCCCAGCCGGCGACAGTCGAGGACCTCGTTGGCCAGGAGGAGATCCCCCCCGAGGCCGGCCCGGGCCAGGCCCTCCATCTCGGCCACGGTGGCGCAGGTGAAGCCCTGGTGGCCGGCCCCGGCCTGGAGCCGGGCCAGGCCGGTGGACTTGTGGGCCTTCACATGGGGCCGGAGCTGGTCCCTGGGCCGGGCCCGGGCCATGGTGGCCAGGTTGTGGTCGAGGGCGGCCCGGTCCACCACCAGGGCCGGGGTGGGAAGATCGGCCAGCTTCACGGGGGCCGACGGTAACAGGAGGACCGGCCGGCGGGTTCCCGGTCGAGTCGCTCCGGTCGGGCCGCCGGAGTAGCTTTCGGGCCCGAGGCAGCATCGTCCGGGCCCGGTCCCGGTGGTGGCAGAGGAGCGAACGTGGTCGACGCCGAGGTACTCCAGGGGATCATCGGGAAGCCGATGAGCAAGTCGAAGGTCGTCATCGAGCGGGGGCCGGTCGCCAATTTCGCCCTGGCCGTCGGCGACCCGAACCCGGTCTACCGGGACGCCGAGGCGGCCCGGGCCGCCGGGCTCCCCGGGATCCCCGTCCCCCCCACCTTCCCCTTCGTCATGCAGACCTGGGGGGAGTTCCCCGAGGACCAGCCCGCCGACAAGCCGGCCGGGAACCCCATGGCCGAGGTCATGGGGCCCCTCATGGCCAACGGGGGGCTCATCCTCCACGGGGAGCAGGAGTTCGAGTACCACCGGCCCGTCTACGTCGGTGACGTCCTGGTCGGGGAGGGGAGGATCGTCGACGCCTACGCCAAGGAGTCGAAGGGGAAGACGATGACCTTCGTCGTGACGGAGACGGTCTGGTCCGACGAGGCCAGCGGGGAGCCGGCCGTGACGACCCGGTTCAACCTCATCCACCGGGCCTGACCGGACCGGGCCGGCCCGCCCCGGCCGACCTCCCGACCGGGCCCTCCTGGGCCAGCATGGAGCCCTGATGTCGACCGCCCCCAACGCCCCTGCGACCCCGAGCTGCTACAAGCACCCCAACCGGGAGTACGGGGCCATCTGCCGCCGCTGCGACCGGCCCATCTGCGCCGACTGCATGGTGGAGGCCCCGGTGGGCTGGCAGTGCCGGGAGTGCGTCCACGACTGGAACAAGAAGGCCCCGGCCACCAAATGGCAGCCGAAGGCGGCCGGGGTCCGGGGGTTCGGCCTGGGCAACAGCCGGATGACGCCGGTGACGGGGACCCTGATCGCCGTCAACGTCGTCGTCTTCCTCGTCTCCGGCTTCGGCTCGGGCTCGCTGGTCGGCCGGTTCGAGATGGTCCCGGCCCTGGTCCACCAGGAGCCCTACCGGCTCCTCACCGCCGCTTTCCTCCACGCCAACTGGCTCCACATCGCCTTCAACATGTATGCCCTGGCCATCTTCGGCCCGGCCGTGGAGTCCATCGTGGGTCGGGTCCGGTTCGGTCTCCTGTACCTCACGGCCGGCCTGGGCGGGGGGGTCGCCTCCTATCTCCTTAGCCCCGAGCTTTGGGGTGGGGTGGGGGCATCGGGGGCCATCTTCGGGCTCATGGGGGCCTACTTCGTCCTGGCCCGGCACCACCGGCTCGACACCTCGGCCGTGATCATGGTGGTCGTCATGAACGTGATCATCGGGTTCGTCGACACCCAGATCGACTGGCGGACCCACCTGGGGGGCCTGGTGGTCGGGGCGGTGGTGGCATTCGGGTACACCCGGGCCGAGGCGTTCCGGGGGAGGTCGGCGATCCTGGTCCAGGCGGGGGTGCTCCTCGTCACCCTGGCCGCCCTGGGGGGACTCCTCCTGGTGCCGGCCGGGCAGGTGAACTGGACCTGACGGGAGCCCTCCGGTCCGACCCGGGACGGGGATCGGGGAGGATGGGGGGATGTCGTCGGGAGGGGCCCCCAGCATCCTGGGCCGGGAGCACCGGCGGCTGACGGTCGGGATCGTGCTGGTCGTCACCTTCTTCGCCTTCGAGGAGATGGCGGTCTTCACGGTCCTGCCCACCGTCCTCCGGCAGGTCGGGGGGATCCACCTCTACGGCTGGGCCTTCAGCGGCTTCGTCCTGGCCCAGCTGGCCGGGATCGTCATGGCCGGGACCCTCACCGACCGGATCGGGATGACGGGGCCGCTGCTGGCCGGGGCCGGTCTGTTCGTGGCCGGGCTCCTCGTGGACGGGACGGCCCGGACCATGCTGGTGGTGGTGGTCGGCCGGGCCGTCCAGGGGGCCGGGGCCGGTCTCATGTCGGTCGTCGTCAACGTGGCGGTGGGGAGGGGCTATCCGCCCGAGCTCCGCCCCCGGGTCTACGCCGCCCTCTCGACGGCCTGGGTGGCACCCGCCCTGGTGGGGCCGGTCCTGGCCGGCCTGATCGCCCAGACCCTGGGGTGGCGGCCCGTCTTCCTGGCCGTGATCCCGGCCGTGGTGGCCGTCTCGGCGCTGGCCGGACCGGCCGTCCACCACGCCGAGCACCGGGGGACGGCGGCCGACGAGGGGGGAACCGGGGAGGAGGGGGGCCCGGGGATCGTGGTGGCCGTCGGGCTGTCGGCCGGCTGGGTCCTGGTGCTGGCCGCCCTCGGGACCCGGCAGCCGGTGGTCGCCCCCCTCCTGGCCCTGGCCGGCCTGGCCCTCGGGGTGCCGGCGCTGCGGGCCGTCCTCCCGGCCCGGGGCGGAAGGCTCCGGCGCCAGCAGATCGGGACGATGACGGTGGCGGCCCTCGCCACCGGGTCGTTCTTCGGGGCCGAGGCCTACCTCCCCCTGGCCCTCCAGTCCTTCCACCACCGGACGGCCACCGAGGCCGGCCTGGCCCTCACCACGGCCGCCCTCAGCTGGACTTCAGGGTCCTGGGTCCAGGCTCGGGGTCAGGCCCGGATCGGGCCCCGGAACCTGTCGGCGGCCGGGCTGGCCCTGGTGGCGGCCGGGGTGGCGGGAGTGGCCCTCCTCGACTGGGCCGCCACTCCCTGGTGGGTGGCCTACCTGGCCTGGGGGACGGGGGGGTTCGGGATGGGGCTCGTCTACAACAGCTGCTCGGTGGCCGTCCTCGACGCGGCGGGGGAGGGCCGCCAGGGCGGGGCCGTGGCCGCCCTCCAGGTCCTCCTCACCCTGGGGATCGCCCTCGGGACCGGGCTCGGGGGGGCCGCCCTGGCCTGGAGCGTCTCCCTCGGCCACGGCCGGGCCCCCGGCCTGGCCCTCTTCGACGCCACCGCCGTCGGGGCCGCCCTGGTCGGGGTGGGGGTGACCCGGCTCATGCCGGGACCCGGGAAGCGGCCGGCCGAGGTGGCCGCCCTCCCCCCGCAGTAGAACGGGTTGCTGTGGCGGCATGGTAGAAAGCTGACGTGAAGACCCTCTGGATCACCCCCCAGGCCTGGGGCGTCGTGCTGCGGATCGGGCTCGGGCTGTGGTGGCTCGAGAGCTTCCGGCACAAGAACCTCGAGGCCTGGATCAAGCGGCAGGCCGGGATCACCTGGGCCGGGGACATCGCGGCCAAGCACAAGATCAAGATGATCGGGAAGACCTTCGAGAAGCTGGTCAAGCCCCACCTGAAGGCCATGACCTGGGTCATCCTCATGTCGGAGCTGGCCCTGGGCCTGGGGATCACCATCGGTTTCCTGACCCCGGTGGCCCTGGTGGCCAGCATCCTGCTGAACCTCCTCTACTTCGTCCTGATGATCCACGACTGGGCCGAGCAGGGGCAGAACCTCATGATGATCCTCGTCGCCGCCGTCGCCGTCGGCCTCGAGAGCTGGCAGTGCTTCTCCATCGACCATCTCCTGAAGCTCTTCTGAGCGGATCCGCCCCGGGCTGAGGGGGGAGCCGGCAGGATCAGGGGCCGTCGGCGGGGGCCGGGAGGCGGTGGCCCTCCATGGCCTCGATGACGAGGCGCTGGACGGTCCGGCGGTGGAGGTACTGGAGGAGGACGTCGAAGCTCCGGAGGAAGCCGTCGATCTCCTGGGCGGCCCGGACGGTGAACTCGTCGACGTCACCGGTGTCGAGGGCCGGGCCCTGGGTGGTCCTGGTGTCCTCGAATTTGAAGGCCTCGAGGAGGCGGATCTGGAGGGCGGCCATCTGCTCCCGGTAGAGGCGGGCCAGGAAGACGACCACCTCGTCGGGCATGCCCCGGTCGATCAGCTCCCGGACGGCCTGGAGGGCCCGGAGGTCGGCCCCGTCGTAGGAGAGGCCGCCCCGCTCGAGGGGGATGGCCAGGAAGCCGTTCTCCTCCAGGGCCTCGAGGACGGGGAGGGCGAGACCGGACTCGGCCAGGAGCTCGTCGCGGTCGAGGGCCCGCTCGCCGTCACCGAAGAGGTGGTCGAGGAGCTCGAGGCGACCCTCGGCGGCCAGGTCCCGGATGGCGGCCAGGGTGAAGTGGCGGGCCTGGAGGTCCCGGATCCGCTGGAGCCGGGCCAGGTGCTCGGGGCCGTAGGCGAGGGCCCGTCCCTCCCGGGTGGCGGGGGGGAGGAGGCCCTCGCGCTGGTAGAAGCGGATGGTGTCGACCGGGCTCCCCGAGCGGTGGGCGAGCTCGTCGATCCGCCAGGGTGCGCCGGACCGCTCGGCTGCAGATCCCGTCCCCTCCGTCATCGGGAGCCCATCGTACCGTTGGGGGCGGGGCGGGACCGGGGGGTCACGAAAGGTGGCCGTGGTCGTCGCCAGCCGGTGGCCCGGCCCGCCGGTCTACCTGTAACGTGTTCCTGTTTCTTGGTGCGTCCTTCGGAAGGAGCTTGGTCATGCCGATCGGGATCGGGGAGGACCACGAGGAGCTCCGGCGAACGGTCCGGCGGTGGCTCGAGGCCCGGTGCGCCCCGGAGGTGCCCAGGGCCCTCCTCGACGCCGAGAAGGAGACCCTTCCGCCCTTCTGGGACGAGCTGGGCGACCAGGGCTGGCTGGCCGTCCACCTGGCCGAGGACCAGGGGGGGCAGGGATTCGGGTTCCTCGAGCTGGCCGTGGTGGTCGAGGAGCTGGCCCGGGCCGTGGCGCCCGGCCCGGTGATCTCGACGGCCCTGGCCGCGGCCGTGGTGGCCGCCGCCGGGCCCGGGCCTTCGGGAGCCCTGCTCCGGCGGCTGGCCTCGGGGGAGCTCCCCGCCGCCCTGGCCCTGCCCGGTAGCGGCCACCTCGAGGCCAGCCCGGACGGGGACGGGGTCCTCACCGTCTCCGGCACCCTCCGCCCCGTCCAGGGTGCCGGGGTGGCCCGGCTCCTCCTGGCCCCGGCCGTCGTCGGGACCGGCCAGACCGGGGCCTCGCCCTGGACCGGGGTCGAGGGGGTCGACGGGGGGACCGTGGTCTGGTGCGCGGTGGACCTGGGCCAGCCCGAGGTCGTCGTCGAGCCCCTCCCGAGCTTCGACCCCACCCGGAGGGTGGCCTCGGTGCGGATCGAGTCCGTCATCGTTCCCGCCGACCACCAGCTCACCGGGGTGACGACGGCGACGGTCCTCGACCTGGCCCTGGTCCTGGCCGCCGCCGAGGCGGCCGGGGGGGCCCGGTGGTGCCTGGAGACGGCCAACGAGCACGCCAAGACCCGACAGCAGTTCGGCCGGCCCATCGGCCAGTTCCAGGCCGTCAAGCACACGGTGGCCGACATGCTCGTCGCCGTCGAGCAGGCCACGGCCCTGGCCTGGGACGTGGCCCAGGCCGCCGACGCCGACCTGGACGGCCAGCTCCGGCTCTCGGCCGCCCTGGCCGGGGTCCTGGCCCTCGACGCCTACGTCGACTGTGCCAAGGCCTGCATCCAGGTCCTGGGCGGGATGGGGTTCACCTGGGAGCACGACGCCCACCTCCACCTCCGCCGGGCCCTCTCCCTCCGGCAGCTGCTGGGGGGGACCGATCCCCTCCGGGTGGCGGCGGCCCGGGCCGCCCTGGCCGGGAGCCGCCGTTCGCTCGCCACCGAGCTCCCGCCCGAGGCCGAGGCCGTCCGGGACGAGATCCGTCCCCTCGTCGACCGGGTGGCCGCCGCCGCCGACGGCCGGGAGCGGCGCCGGCTCCTGACCGAGCTCGGTCTCATGGCCCCCCACTGGCCCCCGCCGGGGGGGCGCGACGCCGGGCCCGTCGAGCAGCTCGTCATCGCCCAGGAGCTGGCCCGGGCCAAGGTCCACCCCCCGAACCTGGCCGTGGGGGCCTGGGCCCTCCCCACCATCATCGCCCACGGCACGGTGGAGCAGCAGGAGCGGTTCGTGGCCCCGACCCTCCTCGGAGAGGTGACCTGGTGCCAGCTCTTCAGCGAGCCCGGGGCCGGGAGCGACCTGGCCGCCCTCTCCACCCGGGCCACCCCGGTCGAGGGAGGCTGGGTCCTGAACGGCCAGAAGGTCTGGACCTCGGTGGCCCAGAAGGCCGACTGGGGGATCTGCCTGGCCCGGACCGACCCTGACGCCCCCAAGCACGCCGGGATCACCTACTTCCTGGTCGACATGCACAGCCAGGGCCTCGAGATCCGCCCCCTCCGGGAGATCACCGGGGAGGCCATGTTCAACGAGGTCTTCTTCACCGAGGTCTTCGTCCCCGGCTACTGCGTGGTGGGCGAGGTCAATGGCGGCTGGCGGCTGGCCAGGACGACACTCGCCAACGAGCGGGTCTCGATGTCCTCCGGGATGACCTTCGGCTGGGGTATCGAGGCCATCCTGGGCTGGCTCGGGGGGCGTCCCCACATCGCCGCCGATCCGGTCGTCCTGGCCCGGCTCGGGCAGCTCCTGGCCGAGGCCCAGTCCTGCGCCCTCCTCGGGGAGCGGACCACCCTCCGGTCGGTTTCGGGGGTGGAGCCCGGTCCCGAGGCGAGCGTCCGGAAGCTCCTCGGGGCCGAGCACGAGCAGCGGCTCCAGGAGTTCGGTCTGGAGCTCCTCGGCCCTGAGGGGGCCACCACCGAGGGCGACGCCGCCATCTGGACCCGGGGTTTCCTCTCCACCCGGTGCCTGACCATCGCCGGCGGGACGAGCGAGGTCCAGCGCAACGTCATCGGCGAGCGGCTCCTGGGGCTCCCCCGCGATCCTGAACCCGGGCACTGACCCTCCCGGCCCTGCTTTCCGACCAGTCGGTGACGGCGGAGTGACACCCGGGCTTCATGATCGGAGGATGGTCGTGGAAGCTGGGGGGGACAGGAACCGATGAGTGATTTCTGGCAGGAAACGGATCAGGGCGTCAGCGACGACGGGCAGGACCTAGTCGGTCCCGGGAGCCCAGGGTTCGCCGGCTACCCGGGCGGTCCCGGCGGTCCCGGCGGTCCCGGATTCCCTGGCGCCCCTGGTCTGCCCGGCGCCCCTGGTCTGCCCGGCGCCCCTGGTCTGCCCGGTGCCCCTGGTCTGCCCGGAGCCCCTGGGAATCCCGGCTACCCCGGAGCACCTGGGGTCCCTGGCTATCCCGGTCCTGGTTCCCCCGGTTCTCCTGGCTACCCCGGTAGGCCCGGCTACCCCGGCAGGCCTGGCTACCCCGGTTCGCCTGGCTACCCCGGTTCGCCTGGCTACCCCGGTAGGCCCGGCTACCCCGGCAGGCCTGGCTACCCCGGTTCGCCTGGCTACCCGGGTTCGCCTGGCTACCCGGGTTCTCCTGGCTCCCCCGGTTCGCCTGGTTACCCCGGTAGGCCCGGCTACCCCGGTTCTCCTGGCTACCCGGGTTCTCCTGGCTACCCGGGTTCGCCTGGCTACCCGGGTTCGCCTGGCTACCCCGGTTCGCCTGGCTACCCCGGTTCGCCTGGCTACCCCGGTAGTCCCGGATTCCCCGGATTCCCCGGATTCCCTGGATTCCCCGGTCCCGGCTATCCCGGTCCGGGCTATCCCGGTCCGGGCTATCCCGGTCCGGGCTATCCCGGTCCCGGCTACCCCGGTCCTGGTGGTCCCGGTGGTCCTGGTGGTCCCGGCGGTGGCCCCGGCGGTCCCGGCGGTGGCCCCGGCGGTGCCGGTGGCGGTGGGGGTGGCCCCGGTGGCGGTGGGGGTGGCCCCGGGGGCGGTGGTGGACCCGGCGGCGGTGGTGGACCCGGTCCCGGTCCGGGCGGAGGCGGTGGAGCGGACGTCGGTGCGCTTCAGGACGTCGGATTGCAGGCCACCGGTGCGCTCGGTGCCGCCAACCTCGAGGGCGGTGCCCTGGGGGCGCTCGGCACCCAGGAAGGGCTGTAGGCAGTGGGGCTCCCGCGCCACCATCGGGTGGCGCGGGAGCCGGCTGCCGTGTCTTGACAGCGGGTCGGGGTCGCCGACAGGCTACGGGCGAGTCCCCGGCCAGCTCCTGGTCGGGTTGGAACGGGGAGGAATCCGGAGATGGCCCAGTTGCTCCTCAGCGAGGTAGCGGTCGGGGACGAGGCTCCTGTCCTCACCCATACGCTCACTAGGACCGACCTGGTCCGCTACGCCGGGGCGTCGGGGGACTACAACCCGATGCACCACGACGAGATCAAGGCCACGGCCGCCGGCCAACCGAGCGTCTTCGGTCACGGGATGTTCTCCATGGGGCTCCTGGGCACCGCTCTGACCAACTACGTCGGGGCCGGGAACGTGGTCACCTACAAGGTGCGGTTCGCCCGGCAGACCTGGCCGGACGAGGTCCTCAGCACCCGGATCGTGGTCCGGGGGACACGGGAGGAGGGCGACCGGAAGCTGGTCGACCTCGATGTCAGGCTGGCCAACGGCGACGGCGAGGAGAAGGTCGTCGGGGAGGCCAGTGCCGTCGTTGCTGGCTGAGGTCTCCCTGGGGGACTCGCGGGGTCGAGAAGGTCCAATCGAGTGGATACAAGCTCCAGGGGTCGGTGTCGGCGGGATGGGAGTCGGCGGCTGCCTAGATCGGTCATGTCGCCGTCGTCCAGGTGGCTGAGACGTCGTAGTCACCCACACGGCCGGCCACTCCCAACTGATTCCCGTCGGCGTAGATGCAGCTCTGGTGCATGCCCTGCAAATCGATCTGGGTGTAGCGCCCGGGGGGCACGGACGGCCCATAGTCGATCCGGTTGTACCGCTGGATCATTGTCGTGGAGCCGGGCGCTGGGCTGAGGGTCAGGGAGTAGCGGATGGTGGCGCAGATCATCGGCTCTCCACCCAGGACAGCGAAGGCCCATTGGGGATCGGAGGGGTTGACCGAGTACTGGAGGTGCTCGATGTCGTCGTGCCCGGGGGAGTCCTGTCGCTTGAGGTGGGAGCCGAAGTCCGACGTGAAATTCCCGGCCTCGAGTGGGGTGCCTGGCGGTGGGCCCCTGTCATGACGTACGACTGCCAGTATGCAGCCAGGAGGGGGGCAAATTGCTGGGAGGGAACCACAGCGGCGAAGGCGGGTGGGGGGTCGAATTGCGGCTGGCCGGCCTGGCCGAGCAGGAAGAAGGGTGAGGACGCCATCTTCGGGACGTAGCCGGTCTCGAAGGCGATGCGCCAGTGTTGGTTGACCGAGGCCTTGGTTATCACCACGAGGTCGACCCAGGGACTGAGGGTGGGTGGGGCGGTGGCGTCGCCGGTGGTCACTTCCTCGGTCGTCTCGACCTGGCCCAGGAAGGTCAGGGGATAGTCGGACTGGGCCGGAACGAGCATGCTGTCGGTGAGGTAGGGCCGCTGCCGCGGGGGGACGAGGAACTGGTAGTTCCCGGTGAAATCGGTGAGGTCGTAGGCGAGCTCCGCTCCGGGAGTGTCCAACTCCTGCAGCGTTGCCGTGTTCCGCTGGGCTCGTGCCTGCTCGTGTGCATCCCAGAGGGCCCTGGTCACCTGGCTGGCCAACTTCGGCGTGACAAGGGGGACGGCAGCGCCCACTTGATTCAGGACAGCCGGAAGGGGAGCGGCTGAAGCCGATGGCACCCTGGTCTCAGGGGGACCGACGGCCCGCAACGTCGAGATCAGGTGAAAGTTGGCGCCCAGTACACCGAGGGCGGCGGCGAGCACGAGGACCAGGGCCACGATCACCGCTGCCAGCGGGCCGCGCTGGTTTGGCCGGGGGGGATTGGGCGGAGGCGAGGGCGGGGGAGGGAATGTGAAGGTTCTCGGGTCCGGCCAGGAAACCTGGGGCGGAGGGATCGGCCCCAGCCCGCCCCCTGCTGTCGTCTCCCCCTGGATGCGGCGCGCCTCGTCGCCGCTCCCCTGGTTCGCACCACCCCCCGGTTGGTCCACCGCTCGGAGATGCTACTCGGGCTTTCCCCGGTTCATCGGGGCTCGGGTGGGGACGGCCGGGACGCGACAGCGCCCGCCCCCGCGGGAGGCGGGCGCCGGGCGGGCTTAGAAGAAGCTGAAGGGGGGGAGTCCGGAGTTCCGGTCGGCGAAGAGCTGGGACTTGGCGTCGGCGAGCTCCTTGGGGGTCCAGCCGTGGTCCCGGACAAGGGAGCCGGCCGGCTTCCAGCCCTCCATGACCCAGACGGAGCCTCCGAAGACGACGAAGTTCTGACCGTTCACGTCCCCGGCCTCGGGGGAGGCGAGGAAGGCCACCAGGGGGGCGACGTTCTGGGGGCCGAAGGCGTCGAACTGGCCCTCCTCGGCCTTGCCCATCTCGCCGAAGAGGTCCTCGGTCATCCGGGTCCGGGCCCGGGGGGAGATGGCGTTGACGGTGACGCCGTAGCGCTCGAGCTCCCGGCCCAGGATGACCGTGAGCATGGCGATCCCGGCCTTGGCCGCTCCGTAGTTGGACTGGCCGGCGTTGCCGAAGAGGCCCGACTCGGAGGAGGTGTTGATGATCCGGCCGTAGACGTCCTCGCCGGCCTTGGAGCGGTTCCGCCAGTGGATGGCGGCGAAGTGGCTGGTGGCGAAGTGGCCCTTCAGGTGGACCTTGATGACGGCGTCCCACTCGTCCTCGGACATGGAGAAGCTCATCTTGTCCCGGAGGATCCCGGCATTGTTCACGAGGATGTCGAGCTGGCCCCAGGTGTCGACGGCCTGCGCAACGGCGCCCTCGGCCCCGGCCCAGGAGGAGATGTCGTTGTCGTTCACGGCTGCGGTCCCGCCGGCGGCCTCGATGTCGGCCACGGTCTGACGGGCCGGGGATTCCTCGCCGGCCCCGCCGACGTCGTTCACGATGACCTTGGCTCCCTCGGCGGCGAGGAGGAGGGCCTCTTCGCGTCCGATGCCCCGACCTGCGCCGGTGACGATGGCGACCTTGCCGTCGAGCATGCCCATCTGGGTGACCTCCTCCGCTCACGAAGAGCGTCCGGGGGCGCCGGGCGCCCCAGGCGTCGGGATGACGCCGCATCAGGAAACGGTGGCAGCATGACCGAATTGGCCGGTCAGGGTCAAAGTGACAGGCCGTCGCCAGGTTGTCGCCAAGTTGTGACGGATGTGTCACGGAGAGCGTGCCATGCTGGAGGAGGACGTGGGCTGCGTTGGGGTAGCCGACGCGGGATCAGGCCGGAAGGACGGGGAGCGATGACGGAGAGGACCACCCTGACCAGGCGGGGAGTCCTGGGGGGTGCCGCCGTGGTCTCGGCCACGGCCGCTTCCGGGGCTCTGGGCGCCACGACGGTGGCCGGGGCGACACCGGCGGCCCCGGGCCCGAGGCTGCCCCGGTTGCGGATGGCGGACTTCCGGAAGCTGATCGGCACGGCCCTCGGGCTGCTCGTCGGCTCGCAGCGGACGACCATCACCCTTGAGTCGGTGACGGCCCTCACCATGACGGGGCTGCCCCGGCACACGAAGGTCGGCTCGGTCAAGACCACCGGGGAGCAGTTCTCCCTCATCTTCGGGGAGCCGGCCTCGGGGCGGGTCGACCAGGGGGTCTACCAGCTGTCCGCCTCCGGCCTACCCACGTTCAGCCTGCTCCTGGTTCCGATCGGACCGGCGGGTGGGCAGGACTACCAGGCCATCATCGTCAGCGTCTGACGGGAAGGACCGGAGACCGGTGGGGGCCGATGTCGTGGATCGGGAGGTCGAGACCCCCCTCGTCGTCGGCATCCTCGGTGACGGCCACGAGCCCCTCGTGCTCCGGCCCGTCACGCCGGCCGACGAGCCGTTCCTCCGGGACCTGTACGCCTCGAGCCGGGCCGGGGAGCTGGCCGTGGTGCCGTGGTCGGATGAGGAGCGGCGGGCGTTCTGCGACAGCCAGTTCGCGCTCCAGGACGACTACTACCGCCGGGTCCATCTCGACGCCCGGTTCGACGTGATCGAGCAGGGTGGCGTGGCGGTCGGGCGGCTGCTGGTGGCCACCCGGACCGACGAGATCGAGCTCCTGGACATCGCCCTCGTCCCCGGGGCCCGGGGTGGGGGACTGGGGACGGGCCTGGTCCGGTGGCTCCAGCACCGGGTGGCGGTGGCCGGGGTCCCCCTGGTGCTGAGCGTCGATCCCGGGAACCCGGCCGAGCGGCTCTACGAACGGCTCGGCTTCCGGCTCCGGGCCGAGGGGGAGCTCCACCGGGTCCTGGTCTGGGCCGCCGAGGCCGTGGGGGCCGGGGCCCTGGAGAGATTCCTGCTCCTGGCCGTGGCCGACGCCGGGCTCCGGGCCCTCCTGGCCGGGGCCGACGACGACGACAGCCTGGCGGCCAGGACGGTGGAGGCCGGTCTGGCCCTGGGACTCGTGTTCACCCCGGAGGACGTGGTTGGAGCCCTCCGGGCCCGGCGGCGGGCCTGGATCGAGCGGAGCGTCCGGTGACGGCGATGTTCGACGCCGGGGACTTCGCCGGGTGGACCCCGATCCGGGTCTACCGGGACGGGGAGGGGAGCTGGGTCGACTGGTGCGAGACGGGGTCGACCCGGTTCGTGGCGCCGTTCTTCCGGGAGACGATCGGGGAGGTCATGGCCAGGCCGGCCGCCGCCCTCCTCCGGCGACAGACCCCCCTGGCCATGCTGGGGGAGGTGGCCGCCGCCGACCCGGGTCTGGCCCCGGCCGGCCTGATCTTCCACGCCTCGAGATGCGGATCGACACTGCTGGCCCGGATGCTGGCTGCCTCGGGGGCCAATCGGGTCCTGTCGGAGCCGGAGCCGGTCGAGAGCGTCCTCCGGTTCGGGGCCCGGGCCCCGGTCGTGGCCGAGGATGAGATGGTGGAGAGCCTCCGGGCCCTGGTCTCGGTGTTGGGTCGGAGCCAGGAGGAGGAGCGGCGGCTCTTCGTCAAGCTGCATGTCTCGAACATCCTGGCCTTCCCCGTCATCAGGCGGGCCTTCCCGGAGGTGCCCTGGGTGTTCTGCTTCCGGGACCCGGTGGAGATCATGGTGTCGCTGGCGGCGGTGGCCGGGAGCGACTTCGTGGTGGGGCCGGTCCCGCCCGAGCTCTACGGCCTGGACCTGGCCACGGCCGCCTCGCTGCCTCCGAACGTCTATGCCGCCCAGGTGCTCCACACCGTGTTCGGGGCGGCGGCCCGGTTCGTCGGGGACGGGGGCCTGCTGGTCGACTATGCCCGGTTGCCGGGCGCCTTCGACGAGGTCCTGACACATCTCGGGGTCGACCCCGACGACGGGGAGCGGGCGGCGATGGTGGCGGTGGCCGCCTTCGACGCCAAGGCCCCCGGGAAGCGGTTCGTGGCCGATTCGGCCGCCCGGCAGGCGGCCGCCGACGATGCCGTCCGGCAGGCCGCCGCCCTGGTGGGACCGGCCTTCGGCCGGCTGCTCGAGCTGGAGCGGGAGCATCGCCCGGTGCCGGTCCGATGACGGAGCGACCGTTCAGCCGGGCCCTGTTCAGGGGCCAGGAGGGCTCGAGCTTCTCCCTCTCCCACCCCCTCGTCGAGACCGGGCCCGCTCCCGCCACCTCGGGCGGGCCCTCGGTCATGGTCCTGGACCGAATCGAGGAGGGGCCGAGCGCACCGGGCCAGGAGCAGTACGCTTTGATCTTCCAGGCCGAGAGCGACGAGGTGCTGATGCAGGGGACCTACCACCTCGATCACGGAACGCTCGGAGGGCTGGAGCTGTTCCTGGTTCCCATCGGGAGGACGGGACGGACGGTCGAGTACCAGGCATGCTTCAACCACCTCCAGGCCGGCGACTGAGCAGAAGGACGGGACGATGGGTCAACCGTATGTGGGAGAGATCAGGATGTTCGGGGGGAACTTCGCCCCGGCCGGATGGATGCTGTGCCAGGGCCAGCTGCTGGCCATCTCCAACTACGACACGCTGTTCAACCTGATCGGGACCACCTACGGGGGGGACGGGTCCAGCACCTTCGCCCTTCCCAACCTGGCCAGCCGGGTCCCGGTCCACGCCGGCGGCAGCTACGTGATCGGGGAGTCGGGCGGAGTGGAGGAGGTCACCCTGAACGTGAACCAGATCCCGTCCCACAGCCACGGCCTCCCGGCCACATCCAGCTCGGCCAGCCAGTCGTCGCCGGCCGGGGGGGTGCCGGCGTCGTGGAGCGGGAACCAGTACACCGACACGGCGCCCACCGGGGCCATGGCGGCGGGGATGGTCGGGGCCACGGGCGGGAGTCAGCCCCACGACAACATGGTGCCCTTCCTCTGCGTCAACTTCATCATCTCCCTCTTCGGCGTCTTCCCCTCGCTGAGCTGACCGGATCGATCCGAGGAAAGGAATCCGATGCCGACCACGCCCTATCTGGGCCAGATCATGATGGTGTCCTTCAACTTCGCCCCCAAGGGGTGGGCGCAGTGCAACGGGCAGCTCATGGCCATCAGCCAGAACCAGGCCCTCTTCTCCATCCTGGGAACCACCTACGGGGGCAACGGCGTGACCACGTTCGCCCTCCCGAACCTCCAGGGCCGGACCCCGCTCCACATGGGGGGCAACTTCACGCTGGGCCAGCAGGGGGGGGAGGTGGCCCACACCCTGAACATCTCGGAGACCCCGACCCACCAGCACCCGGTGATCGGGAGCAGCCTGGCCGCCACGGCCTCGGACCCGGCCGGGGCCTACCTGGCCACGGCCGGGGTCACGAGCTTCGGCCCGAGCGGCGCCGTCAACACGGCCATGGCACCCGCCACGGTGACCGCCGCGGGGGGGAGCCAGCCCCACGAGAACCAGTCCCCGTTCCAGGTGCTCGTCTTCGTCATCGCCCTCCAGGGCATCTTCCCCTCCCGTAGCTGAGACCGGACAGGAGCCTTCACCATGAGCAGCCCATTCGTCGCCGAGATCAGGATCTTCGCCGGGAACTTCGCCATCAAGGGTCACGCCTTCTGCGACGGCCAGATCCTACCCATCTCGCAGAACACGGCCCTGTTCTCCCTCCTGGGCACCACCTACGGGGGGGACGGGAAGTCCAACTTCGCTCTCCCGAACCTCCAGGGGATGGCCCCCATGCAACAGGGCCAGGGACCGGGCCTGTCACTGCGGGACCTGGGGGAGACGGCCGGGGAGACGACGGTCACCCTCCTCACGACCGAGATCCCGGCCCACGGCCACGCCATCGAGGCGGCCAGCACGGCCGGGGACCAGACTTCGCCGGCTGCCACCGTCCTGGCCGAATCCAAGAGGCAGAAGTTCGTCACCAAGCAGTACGTCGCCACCCCGGGGACCTCGCCGGTGACCGCCGCCACCCTGACGCCGGCCGGCGGGAGCCAGCCCCACAACAACATGCCCCCCTACCTGACCCTCAACTTCCTCATCGCCCTCCAGGGCGTCTTCCCCCCCCGCTCGTAGTTCCCCCCAACAGACCCCTCTCTATCGACCGGCGGTGCCTGTACCGGCCCATCCCGTGGGCCCGGTCGCTGCCCGAGACTAGCGAAAAAGGACATGGCATGACTGACTGCAACGCGGTGGAGCCCCGACGCCGCCCCCGGCGGGCCGGGCGGGCGCTGGTCGCCTCCATCTTGAGCCTCGGGGGCGTCATCGTCACCCTGGCCGTCGACGCCGGTCCGGCCGGGGCCCTGCCCAGCTTCACCGTCACCACGACCACCGACGAGCACCTCACCACCCCGGGGAACACCTCGTGCGTGAGTCCCGGCGGCTGCAGCCTGCGGGCCGCAGTGGAGGCGGCCGACAACAGCGGCGGGGGCACCATCAACTTCGCCAGCCCCGGCCTGACCTACAACCTCTCGGCTGCCCTGGGCACCCTCGACCTCGGGGTGCTGGCCGGCGAGTCCTACATCGTCAACGGCAACGGCTCGACCGTTTCCGCCGTCCAGCCCGGCACCTGCCCGGCCACCCCGGCCACCTGCTTCGGGGTGCTCAGCCTGGACAACCCCACGGTCGGGACCGAGACCTTCAACCTGAACGACCTCACCGTCTCCGGTGGCGAGGTCAACTCGATCGGCGGGGCCGGGGTGCTCGCCGGGGGGACGGGCGACCTCTACACCTTCACCAACGACACCTTCACCGGCAACTCGATCATCGCCCCGGTGGTGGGGGGCGAGGCCGACGGGGCCGGGCTCTCCGTCGGGGCCGGTACCACCGTCACCATCTCCGGCTGCACCTTCACCAGCAACACGGCCGCCAGCGGGGCGTCGGGTGGGGGTCTCTTCCTGGCGTCCCTCGACGGCAACGTCATGAACGCCTCGGTCACCACCTCGAACTTCGTCAGCAACACCTCGGCCAACCCCACCGGGGGCGGCGGGGGGCTCTACGCATCGGCCGGAGCGGTGTCGGGAACGACCTTCAGCGTCACCAATTCCACGTTCTCCTCCAACCAGGCCACGGGCGGGGGCGGGGTGGCCGACGGGGGCGGGGCCATCCTGGTCGACGGCACCGGGACCCTGAACGGCTACAGCAACAGCTTCCTGAGCAACAGCGTCACCGGCTCCGGCGAGGGTGGGGCCGTCAACGTCGTCAGCGGGAGCGCCCTGCTGGCCGGGAACACCTTCCACGGCAACACCGCCAGCCAGGCCAACGGGCAGACGCTCTCGGCCGACGCCGCCAACACCCCGGCGGTCTCCGCCAACGACAACTGGTGGTCCTCCAACGTGGCCCCCACCACCGACCTGCTGGGGGTGACCGTCACCCACTTCCTCAAGCTCCGGGTGTCGACCTCCACCAACCCGGTCCTCCACGGGAACACCACCACGGTAACCGAGGACCTGACCCACGACGAGGCCGGCACGCTCTACAACAGCCACTTCATTCCCGACGGGAATCCGGTGACCTTCGGGGGTGCAGCCGGCACCTACGTCGGTGGGACCGCCGGGTCCACCGTGAACGGGGTCTCGACCGACGTCATGACGGCCGGCACCGGGGGCCTCTACAGCCCGAATGGTGTCTCGGCCACCGTGAACGGCGTCACGGCCCAGGCCTCCCAGGAGGTCGACGAGGCCCCGACCATCAGCAGTGCCAACGGGGCCACCTTCAAGGTCGGGTCGGCGGGCAGCTTCTCCGTGACCACCGCGCCGACGAGCTACCCGGTGCCGTCGCTGTCCGACGGGGGGGCGACCCTCCCGAGCGGGCTGACGTTCGTGGACAACGGGAACGGGACGGCCACGCTGGCCGGGACGCCGGCGGCCGGGACGGGGGGGATCTACCCCATCTCGATCACGGCCGCCAACACCATCACGCCGAACGCCACCCAGTCGTTCACGTTGACGGTGAACGAGGCCCCCGGGATCACGAGCGCCAACTCGGACCTCTTCACGGTGGGTTCGGCGGGGACGTTCACGGTGACGACGGGCCATGACTTCCCGACGCCGACGACGCTGTCGGACGGGGGGGCGACCCTGCCGTCCGGGGTGACGTTCGTGGACAACGGGAACGGGACGGCCACCCTGGCCGGGACGCCGGGGGCCGGGTCGGGCGGGACCTACGGCTTCACGATCACGGCCCACAACGGGACCACACCGGATGCGACCCAGGGCTTCGTGCTGACGGTCGACGAGGCCCCCGGGATCACGAGCGCCAACTCGGACACCTTCACGGTGGGTTCGGCGGGGACCTTCACGGTGACGACGGCCCATGACTTCCCGACGCCGACGACGCTGTCGGACGGTGGGGCCACCCTGCCCGGCGGGGTCACGTTCGTCGACAACGGGAACGGGACGGCCACCCTGGCGGGGACGCCGGCGGCGGGAACGGGGGGGACCTACAACTTCACGATCACCGCCCACAATGCCATCAGCCCGGACGCCACCCAGTCGTTCACCCTGACCGTCCACGAGGCGCCCTCGATCACCAGCGCGGCGTCCACGACCTTCGCCATCTCCGTCGCCGGCAGCTTCACGGTCACCGCCAACGGTTTCCCCGTACCGACGCTGTCCGAGTCGGGGTCACTCCCCTCGGGGGTCACCTTCGTCGACAACGGCAACGGGACGGCGACCCTGGCCGGGACGCCGGGGGGTGGCACCTCGGGGTCCTACCCGATCACCATCACGGCCCACAACAACGGGGTCGGTGCCGACGCCCCCCAGAGCTTCACGCTGACCGTCGGTGCCAGCCCGGCCATCACCAGCGCCGCCTCGGCCACCTTCACGGTGGGCTCGGCCGGGACCTTCGCCGTCACTGCCACCGGCTTCCCCGCTCCCAGCCTGACCGACGGTGGGGCCAGCCTGCCGTCCGGGGTGAGCTTCGTGGACAACGGGAATGGGACGGCCACGCTGGCGGGGACGCCGGCGGCGGGGACGGGGGGGACGTACAGCTTCACGATCACGGCCCACAACTCGACGGCCCCGGATGCGACCCAGTTGTTCACGTTGACGGTGAAGGAGGCGCCGAGCATCACGTCGGCGGGCTCGGTGACGTTCACGGTGGGNNTCGGCGGGGACGTTCACGGTGACGACGGGTCATGACTTCCCGACGGCGACGACCTTGTCGGACGGTGGGGCCAGCCTGCCGAGCGGGGTGACGTTCGTGGACAACGGGAACGGGACGGCCACGCTGGCCGGGACGCCGGCGGCGGGGACGGGGGGGATCTACAGCTTCACGATCACGGCCCATGACGGGACCAGCCCGGACGCGACCCAGTCGTTCACGTTGACGGTGAAGGAGGCGCCGAGCATCACGTCGGCGGGCTCGGTGACGTTCTCGGTGGGTTCGGCGGGGACGTTCACGGTGACGA
>PLZB01000005.1 GCA_003151955.1 Acidimicrobiaceae bacterium | reverse complement strand
CCCCAGGGCTACCCCCCACCCCAGGGCTACCCCCGGCCGCAGCTGCCGGCCGTCGTCCCCGAGCCGCCGGCCCCGCCGCCGTTCTCGGGACCGGGAGCAGCCCCGGCCCTGGCGCCTCCGATCTTCGCCCCGCCGCCGGCCCCGCCGCCCTTCCAGCTGCCCTCCACCCCGGATGTCCGGGCGCCATACCCGGGGGGGCCGACCGAGCCGCCCGCCGATCCTGGACCGCCGCCGGGGAGCTGAGCGGTGCCGACCAGTCCTGCCATCCTCGATGTCTCGGCCCGCCAACAGGCTCGGAACATCCTGTCGCACCCACCGTTCGTCCCGTCCCGGGACAACTGGTTGGTCGGGTTGTTCCACCACATCGGGAACTGGCTCTACGGTCCCTACCATTGGCTCGACGACCGGTACCACCACCTCCTCGAGAGCCTCGGAGGCAGCGGCCTGCTGCACCTGTCGACCGTCATCCTGGCTGTCGTGGTGGTCGTGGTCTTCTCGGTCGTCGGCCTCCTCCTGGCCAGGCGCAGAGCCCGGGTGGGGATCGCCCGGGCCCAGCATCTCCAACTGGCGGGCGACGAGGATCCCGACGAGCTCGACCGGGCGGCGGCGGCGGCCGAGGAGCTGGGCGACCACGAGCTCGGCGTCCGCCTTCGCTTCCGGGCCGGGCTGGCCCGACTGGAACACGGGGGGCTCGTCACCGGGAGGGCGGCACGAACCCGAGGACAGCTGTCGGCCCAACTCCGTTCGCCAACCTTCGACGCTCTGGCCGGTCACCTCGAGGAGATCGTCTACGCCGGTCGGGCCGCCACCCACGACGACTCGGCCGAGGCCCGGGCCGGCTGGCCCCTCGTCCCGGGCGAAGCCCGGTCCACACCCGCGGGGCGATCGTGACGGCCGCCCCGTCCGGGTCGCCCGGGAACCGGACCCCGGGCGAATGGTGGCAGGGCCTGGCCCCGGGCGCCCGGGTCGCCTTCAGCCTGGCAACGTTCCTCGTGGCGTTGCTGGTGCTGCTCGGCAACCTGGGTGGGAGCTCGGGCTCGGGGCCAGGGGGCCCGGCGCCGTCCTCCTCCTTCGACGCCACCGCCCAGGGCCTCGAGGCCATGGCCGACCTCGTCGCCCTCCCCCCCTACCGGCACCCCGTCAGCCGGATCACCGCCCCCCTGAACCAGGTCGAGCTCCCGGTCCGGGGAACGGTGGTGATCGCCGACGCCACCGGATGGAAGGCATCGGACACCGATGCCCTGGCCGCCTATCTCCGGTCCGGCGGTCGGGTCGTCCTGGCCGGGCCCCCGGCCGACAGCTCCGTCCTGGGCGCCCTCCTGGGCCCAGGAGCCGCCCCCGTCTTCGCCGGCGTCGGGATCGCCACGGCCACGGCCGAGGGCAGCGCGCCCGAGCTGGCCGGGGTGGGCACGGTGACCACCGCCGTCGACCAGTCCGGCAGCTGGAGCTCACCGGGGGGCACCACCCCCATCCTGGTGGGTCCCGACGGTTCCGCCCTCGCCACGGTGGCCGACGTCGGCCCCGGACGGCTGGTCCTCCTGTCCACGGCCACACCGCTGCAGAACCAGCTCCTCGACCACGCCGACAACGCCGCCTTCGCCGTCGCCGTGGTGGGCAGTGCGGGACGTCCCGTCGCCTTCGACGAGTACACGCTGTCGGTCCCCGTCCCGGCTACCGGCTTCGGCGCCATTCCGGGTCGTTGGCGCTGGGGGGTCGGGCTCCCCCTGGCCTGCGCCCTCCTCCTCCTGCTCTGGTCCTCCATCCGCCGCTTCGGCCCCCCCGAGCCCAGGGAGCGGACCTTCACCCCACCCCGGGTCCAGTACGTCGAAGGACTGGCCACCGTCCTGGCTGCCACCCCGGAGCACCGGACCGCCGAGGCACTGGCCCCGGTCCGCGACGCGGCGAGGGACCGGCTCCGCCGGCGCCTCGGTCTCCCCGAGGATGCCCCGGACCCCGCTATCGTGCAGGCCTCTGCCGCCCAGGCCCTCCCTGACGGGTTGGTCAGGGCGGTCCTAACACCACCGAGGTCCAGCGACGACGTGATGGCCCTCGGACGGGCCCACGTCTGGCTGGCCGGGAACCTGGAGCACCGTCCATGACCGATCCGCAACCAACACCCCCCGGGACCGGGCCCACGTCGCTGGCCGAGCTCCGGACCCGGCTCACCGGCGAGATCGGGAAGGTCGTGGTGGGCCAGACCCACCTCATCGACGCCATGCTGGCCGCCATGGCCGTCGGGGGCCATCTCCTACTCGAGGGAGCCCCCGGGGTGGCCAAGACCCTGCTGGCCTCGGCCATGGGCCGGGCCATCGGCCTCGACTTCCGACGGGTCCAGTTCACCCCCGACCTCCTCCCCTCCGACGTCACCGGCACCCTGACCCTCCGGGGCGCCGAGCTGGCCTTCCGACCCGGACCCGTCTTCACCCACCTCCTCCTGGCCGACGAGATCAACCGGACCCCACCCAAGACCCAGGCCGCCCTCCTGGAGGCCATGCAGGAGGGCCAGGTCACCGTGGACGGGGTGGCCCACCCCCTCCCCCAGCCCTTCCTCGTGATCGCCACGGAGAACCCCATCGAGCAGGAGGGGACCTACCCCCTCCCCGAGGCCCAGCTCGACCGGTTCCTGATGAAGCTCGACGTGGGTTACCCGAGCGGGCCCGACGAGGAGCGGATGCTCCGCCTCCGCCACAGCGGGGTCTCCCCGGCCACGCTCGACGACGTCCGACCCGTGGCGGGAGCTGCCGACCTCCTCGCCATCCGGGACCAGGTCGACGCCGTCACCGTCTCCGACGCCGTCATCACCTACGTCGCCGCCCTCGTCCGCAAGACCCGGGAGCTCCCAGCCGTCGCGCTCGGGGCCAGCCCCAGGGCCGCCGTTCATCTCCTGGCCGCCGGCAAGGCCTCGGCCTCGCTGTCCGGTCGCTCCTACGTCGTCCCCGACGACATCGTGAACCTGGCCGTCCCCGTCCTCCGACACCGCCTCATCCTCACCCCCGAGGCCGAGCTCGACCGCTTCCGGCCCGAGGACGCCCTGAAGACCGCGTTGGCCGGCGTCCCCGTGCCCCGGTAGGGGACCAGCCGTGACCCCGACCCGGCGTGCCGCCGGCCTGGTCCTGGTCGTGGCCGGCCTCGGGGTCCTCCTCCCCCTCACGGCCGGACCCGCCGCCCTGCTCCTGGCCGGGGTGGCCGGGATCATCCTGGCCGACGCGGCCGTGGCCGTCGCCCGCAGGCCCACCGGGACCCGGACCCGGCCGGCCACCCTGGCCCGGGAACGGCCCGTGCCCTTCGAGATCGAGGTGTCGGTCCCCGGAGCCGGGGCGGTCGAGATCCGCCAACCCGTCCCCCCCGAGCTGGCCCTCACCCCCTCCCGGGCCCGGGGCACCCGCCTGGAGGGCACCCTCGTCGGGCGGCACCGGGGCCGTCACACCGTCGGGCCCGCCCTGGTGCGGGCCACCGGGCCCCTGGGTCTCGGCCGCCGTGACCGCGCCGTCGACGGCGATCTCGAGGTCACCGTCTTCCCCGACCTCCCCGGGGCCCGCCGGCTCGAGGCGGCCCGCCGGCAGGGCCGGAGCACCGAGGAGGGCCGCATCCGGAGCCGCCTCGGGCTCGGGACGGAGTTCGAGACCATCAGGGACTACAGCCCCGACGACGACGTCCGCCAGATCAACTGGGTGGCCACGGCCCGGGTGGGCCGGCCCATGAGCAACCAGTACAGGGTCGACGAGAACCGGGACCTCCTCTGCGTGGTCGACGGTGGCCGCCTCATGGCCGGCCCCCTGGGATCGGCCACCCGACTCGACGTCGCCCTCGATGCGGTGGCGGCCCTGGCCGTGGCCGCCGACGAGGCCGGTGACCGGGTCGGGACAGTGGCATTCGCCTCCACCGTCAGCCGCGTCCTGGCGCCCCGGCGCCGGGGCGCCGAAGCCGTGGTCCGCTCCCTCTTCGACCTCGAGCCCGAGGAGACCGAATCGGCATATCACCTGGCCTTCCAGGCCGTGGCCGGCCGGAAGCGGGCCCTGGTGGCCCTGTTCACCGACCTGATGGACGAGGCGGCGGCCCGGAGCCTCCTCGACGCCCTCCCCGTCCTGCTCCGGCGCCACGCCGTCATGGTGGTCAGCTGCCGGGATCCCGACCTGAGCGCAGCAGCCTCCGGAGCCCACCACCGGGTCCTCGATGTCCACCGGACCTCGGTGGCCCTCGAGTTCCTGGCCAGCCGGGAGCGGGCCGTCGACCACCTCCGGGCGGTCGGGGCCGTCGTCATCGAGGCCGATCCCGACCGGCTGGGGGCCGCCGCCGTCGGTGGCTATCTCAGGTTGAAGGCCCGGGGCCGGCTCTGACCAACGGGGCCGGTTCCGGTCCCGGGCCGCCCCCGGTCTCTTCCCGGGCCGGGCGGCCCCGGACCAGGACCAGGACCCAGAAGGGGACGGCCCACAACAGCCCCACGCCGAGGGCCAGACCCAGGGGTTGGTTCGACGGGGTCACGAATCCCTCGGTCAGCCCGGCCAGGACGAGGAACGAAGCCGAGGCCAGCACGATCTCGGCGGCCCGGACCCCCACCCCGGCCAGGGCGTCGGCCCGGCTCTCGTGACCCGGGTCGACGATGGCCCTGGCGATCAGGAGCCCGGCCGCCCCGGACAGCGAGATCATGGACATCTCGAGGATCCCATGGGGCACGATCAGCCTGATGAAGGCGCTGAACCCCCCCACCCTCCACTCCAGGGCGCCCAGGATCCCCAACATGGCCCCGTTGTAGGCCAGGGCGTAGACGGTGAGGAGGCCGAGGGTGAACCCTCCGGCCACAGCCTGGAAGGACACCGTGATGTTGTTGGTGAAGATCTGGGTGGCCAGCCCGGCCCGGGCTGCGATCGACACGCCGACGACACCCCCCTGGCCGGGGTGGACCGAGGCATGGAAGCCGGCCGGGAGGAACCCGGCGGCGGCGGCGGGTTGGAGGAGGGCCCAGAGCACGCCCAGCCCCGTGGCCCCGACCAGGATCCCGACCGACAGCCAGAGACATCCTCCCGCCGACCGCACCTGGCGCCAGAGGTCGGTGGCGAAGTACTGCCGGACGGTCCGGGTCCGACCCGCTTTCCCGTAGACGAGGGCATGGGCCGAGGCGACCAAGCCGTGGAGACGGAACGTCCCGGCCGCGTCGGGGAACTCCCGGCGGGCCAGGGCCAGATCGGCAGAGGCGGCACGGTAGAGGAGGCCCAGTCTCCGGATCTCCGCCGGGTCGAGCCGCTCACCCCGCCCGCCGGCGCGGCGGACGAGGGCGTCGAGTTCGGACCAGTCCTGCGCTCGCTGGGCGAGAAATCTGTCTAGTTTCATAGTCGTGGAGATCGAGGACCGTCACGTTACCTCCACCCCCGAGGGGATCTCCCTCGACTTCGTCCTGGCCGGCCTGGGATCCCGGCTGGCCGCCTTCGCCGTCGACTTCCTCATCCAGAGCGCCGTCGAGCTCATCTTCGTCTTCGCCCTCGGCTTCACCGCCGCCGCGTTCTCCGCGTCCTCCCCCACCACATCCACCCTGCTGTTCACCGGGGCCACGGCCCTGGTGGTGTTCCTCGTCAACTTCGGCTACTTCGTCCTCTTCGAGACCCTCGACGGAGGTCGGAGCCCCGGGAAGCGCCTGGTCGGGATCCGCGTCGTCCGGGTCGGCGGCGGACCGGTCGGTTTCCTGGCCAGCTTCCTCCGCAACGTGGTCCGGTTGGTCGACAGCTTCCCTCCCCCCTTCTACGGGGTGGGCATGGTGGCCGTCCTCGCCTCGAAACGCAACCAACGCCTGGGGGACATGCTGGCCGGGACCCTGGTGGTCAGGACCCGGGTGGGGGCCCTGGCCACGGCCGGGAACGTGGCCTGGACCGATCCGGCCCAGTGGGGACAACCCGGCTCCGGCCCGGTCGTGCCCGGGGGGTGGGCACCGCCACCGCCGACCTGGCTTCCCCCTGAGCTGGCCCACTGGGACGTCACCTCCGTCGGGCCCCGGGAGCTGGCCCTGGTCCAGGCCTTCCTGACCAACCGCTGGGGCTACACCCCCCACGCCCGCGACGCCCTGGGCCGGGACCTGGCCGGCCGGCTCTGGCCCCGGGTGGCCGGTCCCACCGGTCCCATGCCGGCCGAGACCTTCCTCGAGGCCGTGGCCCTGGTGAAGTCGGTCCGGGGCTGAGACGAGGCGAACGTCGGATGTCACGTTCTCATGACAACACGTCGGCGGCGCAGTAATGTCAGATTATGGCGACATCGGAGCCCCTGCGGCTGACGCCCGTCCGGTCGACGGAAGCGATGGGAAGAGCGGTCCGGCGGGCCCGAGAGCAAGTCGGCCTCACCCAGGCTGAGCTAGCCCAGCGGGTGCGGGCCACCCGGCAGGCCATCATCGGGCTGGAGCGGGGGCACGAGACCCGAGCCCTCGAGCTGCTCTTCGACGCCCTGGCCGAACTCGATCTGGAACTGGCTGTCCGACCGAGGGAACGCTGATGGAGCTCGCCCTCTGGCTCGGCGACGAGACCGACGAGCCACTTCCGACGTGCATGGACGATCTCCCTGTCACCGTACGGGGACATTCCATCACTGTCACCGTACGGTTACTATGATTCGACGCAACCGCTCCGGCGCACCGACGGAGACCAGACGGGATGGCCCCGGATCGGCTGTCATGCTTCACGGCGGACCATGCCCCTCAGCCCCCGACCCAGACCCACGATTGTTCCTGGTGCGATCCCGCTCCTGGGCGCGGCGGTCCTCCTGACCCTCACCCTGGCCGGCTGCGGGGCCGGGTCGAGCTCGGGCCGATCCTCGGCCCCCTCCACCTCGGCCGCCGTCGTGGACACCTCGACACCGACCACCACCCCCCCGTCGACGTCGTTCACCTTCGCCGCCCCCCGGAATCTGACCGGGGAACCGGTCTGGCCGCCGTCGCCTGCGGGAGCCCGACCGTCTGCCTGGCCCTCGATACCTCGGGCCGTGCCTACCGGCAGACCGGGTCGGGATGGACCGGCCCGGCCACGCTGACCAGCCAGGCCCGGGGCTCGGGTGGGGTGTCCCTCTCCTGTGCCGGGCCGAGCTCCTGCGTGGCCATTCCCACCGGCGGCGACCAGGCCGTCAGCTGGGACGGCCGGGCCTGGAACCCACCCGGGACGGTGGCCGCCGGCAGCGCCCTGGAAGCCGTGGGCTGCGCCTCCTCGGGCTACTGCGCCGCCGTCGACGCCGAGGGGAACGCCTTCGCCCTCTCCGGCGGCAGCTGGCACGCCACCAGCGGGGACTGGGGCTCGGTCTCGGCCGTCAGCTGCGTCTCGGCCACCTTCTGCGTCTCGGTCTCCGGGGGGATCTCCCGCTGGGACGGCTCGAGCTGGACCACCCCGGACAGCCTCGGGGCCGCCTCCTCCTTCACCGGGGTCTCCTGTCCCGCCCCCACGGCCTGCACCGCCGTCGACACGACCGGGGAGGCCCTGTCCTGGAACGGGACGGCCTGGTCGGCTCCGGTCCCCGTGGAGCCCATGCCGGTCCCAGGGGCGGGCAACGACCCGACCGTCACGGCCGTCTCCTGCCCGACCAGCTCCTTCTGCGCCTCCGTCGACGACGCCGGGGGGCTCCTCCTGGAGCGGAACGGATCCTGGACCCGGACCGAGGTCGATCCCGGGCACGGCCTGACAGGGATCTCCTGCCCCTCCCCCACCGCCTGCCTGGCCGTCGACGACGGCGGGAACGTCCTGGTCGGAAAGGCCGGCTGAGGAGCCGGGCACTAGGGTTTCCCCGATGCTCCGACTCCTCGGGGCCGTGGTCGTCGGGCTCCTCGTCTCCCAGGTGGCCTTCCTCCTCACCACGGTCTACCTCCACCGGGCCCTCTCCCACCGGGCCCTGATCCTGGTCCCGGCCGCGGCTGCCGTCTGCCGGGTCCTGACCTGGGTCCTCACCGGAATCCGGCCCCGCCAGTGGGTGGCCGTCCACCGCAAGCACCACGCCCACACCGACCGGGAGCAGGACCCCCACTCCCCTCTCGTCCTCGGCTACGCCCCCGTCCAGTTCAACAACGCCGGCCTCTACCGGAAGGTGGCCAAGGACCCCGCCGCCGTGGCCCGCTACGCCCGGGACCTCCCCGCCGACCGCTGGGACACCGTCCTGTTCGACCACGCCCTGGTCGGCCTGGCTCTCGGGGTCGGGCTCCTCGTCCTCCTCCTGGGTTGGGAGCTGGCCCTGGTGGCCGCCGCCGTCCACACCGCCTGCTACCTCCTGGGCGGGGGTGCGATCAACGGGATCGGCCACCTCTGGGGGAAGCGGCCCTTCGACAACCGGGCCACCAACAACCAGTGGCTGGCCTGGATCGTCGCCGGCGAGGGCCTCCACAACAACCACCACGCCTTCTCGACCTCGAGCCGGATGTCGGTGGCGAAGGGCGAGGTCGATCCGGGGTGGTGGCTCGTCCGGGTCCTCGTCGCCCTCCGCCTGGCCACCCTCCGACGCCACTCGGTCGAGCCGGTGGCGACGGGCTGAGAGCCGGCCGGGCTCAGGCCTCCGGCTCGAAGCGGACCAGGGGGATGGGCCGCTCCATGAGGGCCTGGTAGCGGTCGTAGCGGCCCTGCTCCCCCTGGTTGGCGAGCAGCCAGAGCCGGGCGTACTCCCCGTCGTCGGGCAGGAAGACCCGGGCCGTCATGGTCCGGCGGCGGCGGCCGGTCCAGACCTCGACGGTCGGGTCGGCGCCGATGTTGAGGAACCAGGCCGGGGGACGGTCACCGCCGTAGTTCGACCCGGCCACCATGGGCAGGTCCCCGTCGCGGACGTAGGTCAGGGTCACGGGCCGGCGCTCCCCGCTCTTGCGGCCCGTGGTCACGAGGACGAGGGAGGGGATCCAGGTCAGATGGTGCCCGAGCCAGCCGCCCGTGGCCCGGTAGAGCCAGAGGTGGAAGCGGGCGAACCGCTTGTAGACGGCCCGGAGCCAGGGGGGCACGGCCGGCCTCAGCCCATCACCGGCGTGGCCGACGACTGCCGGGACTCCTCGCCGCTGCGGCGGAGGTGGACGTTGATGACGACGGTGGTGACGGCGGCCCAGGCGCACCAGAGCGAGATGAGCCCGTCGGCGGACAGGAAGGCCAGGCCGGTGACGGCCACCAGGTTGATGACCCCGAAGAGCCGGAGGATCCGGGAGCTCGACAGGAGGACGGCACCGCAGGTGGCCACCACGTAGAGGCCGGTGACGGCGGTCGAGAAGGGGTAGTGGACCCGGTAGGAGATGTGGTGGCCCACGGCCGCCACCTCGAAGGGCCGGGACAGGGCCGAGAGGAGCAGGGCCGTGACGGCCCCCCCCAGGACGACCAGGACGACCATCGGTCTCCGCCGGGCCCGGTCCGGTTCCGAGACGGCCATCACGAGGGGAATGACGAGGGGAAGGGAGAAGGCGATGACGAGGTAGGTCCACAGGGCGGGCCTCGAGGCGGCCGCCATCGACCCGGTCCGGAGGTTCTGCCAGAGGACCGCCTCGACGAGCTGGTGGGTGGCGAAGAGGAGGGGCAGGGCGGCCAGGGGCAGCTGCCGGCGATGGTCGACGTGGCGGAGGCTGTCGATCCCGATGGCACCGACGACGACCCCGCCGACGAGGTCAGCCTGGGGCGAGAAGCACACGGGAGGTCCCACTCGTCATGGCGTTCCACCGTACTCGGCCGGCCGCTCCCCCCTGGTGCTCATGGCCCCGGGGAGGAGGTGCCGGCTCACATCCCCGACCAGGTCGGTCCGGAACCGGCGCTCGGCGAAGCGCCACCGCCCTTCGTGGCGCTCGAAGCGGTCCAGGTAGCGGCCCACCACGATGGGCTGGAGGGGAAGGCCCTCGGTGGCCTGGAGGACGGTGAAGCTGGACCGGGCCTCGGCCGTCCCGGCCTCCTCGTCGACGGCCAGCCAGAGGTTGCTCGTGAGGTGACGGGTCCGAGGGGTCCCGTCCCCGTAGCGTCTCGTCGTCGCCCGGTAGAGGCCGGCCACCGCCTCCCGACCCCGGATGGAGCCGGCCTCCCCCTCGGCGCCGACCTCAGCCTTGGCCAGGAGGTCGGCCACCCCGTCGAAGTCCCCGGCGTCGATCCGCTCGGCGTACTCGGCCAGGAGGTTGCTGATGGCCCGCTCGGCGTCGCCCACCACCCCGACCGTACCGGGCGGCGACACTACGCTCGGCGCCATGCCCTCCGTCGCCATCACCGTCGACACCGTCTTCCCGGCTCCCCTCGACCAGGCCTTCGAGGTGGTCACGGCCGAGGACGTCGTCCCCAAGCTCCTGAAGGGCTTCGGCCCCATCCCGGCCGTGGTCGGGACCACGGCCCGCCACGGGACCTGGGACCGGGTCGGCTCCCACCGGGTCATCCAGCTCGCCGACGGGGGAACGGTCAGAGAGGAGCTGACCGGCTTCGACCGGCCCTGGTCCTTCGACTACCGGGTCACCGAGTTCAGCCCCCCCTTCAGCGCCATCGTGGCCCGGGCCCGGGGCCAGTGGACCCTGGAGGAGGCTCCCGGGGGCACCCGGATCCGTTGGACCTACGCCTTCGAGCCCCGGTCCCTGCTGGCCTACCCGCTCCTCCTGCTCATCGGCCAGCTGGCCTGGCGGGGCGTGATGGGCCGGGCCTTCGAGAACCTGGCCCTCGAGCTGGGCCGCTGACCGACCCTCAGACGGACTGGCCGGCCAGGACGGTCGGATCCCAGACTTCCCCCCGAGCCGTGGGGGACTGACGAGCGTCGGAGCGGTAGCTGAGCGCTTCGGCTCTTGTCGCATCGGAGCGACGACCCGGGCGGTGTGAACTCTAAACGACTCTGTTTCATGTGTTGCAAGTCATTCAACGCGGAGTTGCCAGTAGGCACGGGGGTCCTTCGGGCTACTTCCGACCCACTCGATCACGCCGGCGTTCTGGAGGGCCTTCAGCTGGCGGATGACCACCGGCCTTGAGGTCCCGCTGCCGTCGGTGAGCTCCCCGGTGCTGATCCTGCCCGCTTGACGGATGAACCTGAGGAGGTCTCGTGTCCCTGAGGGGAGCCGGTCCTCCAGATGCCGATCGACCGCCGCCGACGAGAGAGCCAGCCGGACGCTCCCCGATGTCTGGTGGTACGCGGGGTCGGCAAGGCCGGCGAGACGCATCTCCTCGAACATCCGCCGGATACCTTCTCCAAGCTCCTGGCCGAACCGGAGATCGGCGCACACGCGGGCGATGCGGGGGTTGCGGGCGAAGCGGGTGACGCCCAGAGGGTCGGACGGGTCGACGAGGCCCGGGAACCGGCCGGGACTTTCGATCTCCATCCGGTCGTCGAAGATCTCGATGCGGATGTGGTCGCCCATCATGCTGTAGGAGCGGTGGATGACGGCGTTGGCCAGGCCTTCGAGCCAGGCGTCTCGGGGAATGAGGCTGACCGGTTCGAACTTCCCCTCCAGGCCAAGGGCCCGGCGGGTCGGGACCCGTTGGAGGATGGCTTGGTGGGCCTGTTCGAGCATGTGCGGGATGGGCCCATCGCAGCGGACGTCGTCGACGAGCTGCAGGCGGGCTCCGGTGCCCCGTTCGCTGCCGCGGTAGCGGAGGACCCGGACGAGACACTCCGGGTACCGGGCCTGGGGTTCTTCGCCGAAGAGGAGCAGCGATCCGACGGTCAGATCGCCGGATCGAGTGACAAGACCTCTGGCCTTGAGGAGGCGTACCGGGTCGGGGTGTCCGAGGGCTTCGGCATAGGAGCCGAGGAGGTCGCTGTCCAGCTCGTCGAACGTGGCGTCAGGGACGACGGTGGCCTCGTAGGCGGTCTGACCCTTGTCGAAGAGAAGCTCCTGTCGCTGGGAGAAAGACAGCTTCCGGCTTTCGTCTCCGACCCGGAGGAACACCTGGTCTCGTTTGTTGGCGTGAACCCGTTCACTGGAAGCGACCTCGAGCACCAGCAGCCGGTCAGGCTCTCCCCGGTCGTTGACGCAGTCCACCAGCTTCTGACGGATCGGCACCGGGGGAACCGTGAAGTCGAGCGCCGCCTGCTGCCAGCCGTTGAGATGCTCCAGATGGCGATCGATCCCCTCGACCTGACCGTTCCAGAGACCGACGATGATCACGCCACCCTCGGCGTTGGCGAAACCGATCTCACAGTCGGCGAGGTCTCTGGCCCCGATCCTGGCGCTCTTCCGCTCGAACCACTGATCTTCCCGGAGAGCGACAAGGGCCGAGCCCCGTTCGGCCGGCTCCCGTCCCAAGGCATGCTGTACACCGACTTCCGCCACGTCGGTACTCTACCATACTCTTAATAGTTTAGAGTGGTGGGGCGGACCCGGGCTCGGGTGGGTCGAGGCGATGGAGGTGAGGCAAGCGGCGATGCCGAGGAGAGGTCCATCAATGCGCAGGACCTGCGTCGTTTCTCCCCGCCGACGCCAACCGGATCGGAGCCCGGCTGGGTGAGGCCACTCCCACCACCACCACCCTTTGACCCCCGAACGCGCCCCACCCATCCGACAACCTCACCGCCCTACAGGCCGATCCAGGTCAGACGGGCTGGCCGGCCAGGACGGCCCGCCAGGAGACCAGGCCGGCGGCCAGGTCGTAGCGCCCGACCGACCGGAGCCGGGGGATGTGGTCGGCGACCACCTCGCTGTAGAGGGCCCGGGCCTGGCCCAGGAGGCACCCGGCGGCATCGTCGGTGGCATCCCACTCGAAGCGCCACCGGGCCGCCGCCAGCACCAGGGCGGCCCGGGGGTCGTCGGCTCCGTGGGTGGCCAGGTAGTGGACGACGGCCGGTTCGGTGAGCCCGAGCCGGCCGGTCTGGGCCGTGTAGAGGAACCGGACCGGGAAGAGGGCCAGCTTGGAGGCGACCCGGGGGCCCTCGGACAGGACCGAGGCCGGGTCGGCCAACCGCTTCTCGGTGGGACTCCCCGGTGGGGCCAGGGTGGTGAGGATGAACTCGGCCCCGGCCACCAGGAGCTCCTCGGAGCCGGGCCGGCGCATCCCGCCCCGGACGTCCCGGCCGGCCAGGAGCCGGCCGTGGGCGGCCAGGTCCAGGAGGTCGTGGGCCGGGAACCGGCCGCCGATCCCGGTCCGGAGGGTCTCGGGGGAGCCCCAGAAGACCGAGAGCCGGTCCCCGAACGGGATCCTCCGGGCCGTGGCCGTGGACAGCTCCAGCCGGGCGCCGTCGTCGGGGTCGAGGGGGTCGTCGAGGAGGACGGCCAGGTCGACGTCGCTGGCCAGGGCGCTGAACCCCCCGTGGGCCAGGCTCCCGATGGCGAAGGCGGCCAGGAACCGGGGCCCGAACCCCCGCCGGGCACTGTCGACGGCCTGATCGAGGACCCGCTCGGCCTTGAGCCGCCCCTCCTCCGCCGCGCCGAACCCAGCCTCCAGCGGTCCGCCCTCCAATTGCCCCACGGTGCCAGCCTAACCAACGCCTGGTGAACCCCTCCCGATCGACCTGAAACCCGGGCCCCCCACCTCACTGGGCGTAGGCCGGGCAAGACCCTCCGGGGTGGAAACCCGGCCCCCCGGGGTCGGCTCCGCCGGGATCCCGAGGTCCCGGGTGAAGATTTCGGGAAACCTTGGCGGACCTGGGCCAATCCACCTAATGTTCCCGCGGACCGAACCATCTCGAGGAGGGCATTCCCTGTGGCCGACAAGAAGAACCCGAAGTCCCTGTCCCGGGAGCACTGGAAGGACGAGCCCGAGGAGCACGACTTCCCGGCCGCGGCCGACTATCTCGGACTCCTCGTCGGCAAGATCCGGGCCGAGCGGACCGTCGCCCTCCTGAAGGCGGCCCCGACCGAGACCCACAAGGCCAAGGACCTCCTCCGGGCCAGCGCCTCCGAGGCCCTCACGGGCGACAACGAGCACGTCGACGCCGACCTCGAAAAGGTCGCCAACGGCGAGAAGCTCTCCCCCGTCCTCCTCGTCCGGGGCCGGCCCCTCGTCATCGTCGACGGCTACCACCGGATCTGCGCCAGCCACCTCATCGACGAGAACGCCGAGGTCCCCTGCCGGGTCGTGAACCTCCCCGCCCCCCGGCGGACCCGGGGTGCGAAGAAGGCCGGCGGGGCCAAGAAGGCCGGCGGGGCCAAGAAGGCCGGGGCGGCCGCCCCGGCGCCGGCGCCCGCGGGCTGACGCTCGACGAGGGAGGGGCGGTGACCGGGCCCGGCCCGGTCGCCGCCCCTCTGTCGCGCCCGGCCGGATCCGCCGGGGTGGTTGGTAGCCTCCCCGGCGTGGACGAGCGATGCGACGGCTGTGGCTTCCGATTCGACGACGTCCCCCTGGCCGAGCTCCCCGACCGGCTCCGCCGGCTCGCCTCCCGCTACACGAGCCGGCTGACTCGGCTGGCCGACCGGGACCGCTCCGAAGACCTCCTCCGGAGCCCGGCCGGCCCCGGGGGCCGGTCCGTCCTGGACCTGGCCGAAGAGGTCCTCGCCATCCTCAGGCGCACCCGCATCCGTCTGGCCGGGACCCTGGCCGGGGAGCTCTCCGACCATGTCCTGGGGGACGGCCCGGTCGACCCGGGGGCGGTGGCCGATGGAGCCGGGCCGGCCGAGCTGGCCCAGGCCCTGGCCCGGGCCTGCGACGATCTGGCCCATGCCGTCGAGCACCTCGGCCCCGAGGACTGGACCCGGACGATCCTCCTTCGGGGCGAGGACCCCCAGGAGAGGACCCTGGCCTGGGTCGGCCGGGAGAGCCTCCACCAGGGGGAGCACCGCCTCGAGGACATCGACCTGGTCCTGCGGACCGTCAACCCTCCTGGGCCGGGCTGACGCGGAGCCCGACATCGGGCACGGCATTTCCGTCACAGCCCTCGGCCATGCTCGCCCTGTGCAAGCCATGCTGGACGAGGCGACGCCCTCATTCGACGGTCATCTCGCGTACGTCGTGACTGCCACGGTCACGATTGAGGACGACCCCGACGCCATCGCCGCCGCTCTTGGCCATGTCGTCGACGTGCCGCAGAGATCCCGGCCGTTCCATTGGCACCAAGAAGGCGTCAAGGCCCGCCGTCGGATGATGGAATGCCTAGCCAACCTCGGGGTCTGCGCCCACATCGTGATCCACTACCCAACCGCTCGCAGCGGGATGGAACGAGCCCGGGCCGCCGCCATGACCACACTGCTCCCCCTTCTGCTCGACGACGGTGTCGAGGATCTCCTGATCGAACGGAGGACACCAGATCAGGATCGACGCGACCGCGCCACACTTCGATGGGCGCTGAACGCGCTCGGCGACCCGCCGTTCACCTACTCCTGGGGCAGCAAGGAGGATCCCGGTCTCTGGCTCCCGGACGCTGTCTGCGGGGCAGTCAGCATGTACCTGGACCGGACCGATTCGACCTGGTTCGACCAGTTGGTGGAGGTCGGGGTGATCACCGAACCGATATACCTCCACAAGGCTTGAACCCGATGCCAGAATTGCGTAAGCCCCGGTTCCCGTCCTAGCCGACGCTCTGGGAGCGCCCTCGGACTGGACCTCCGGGACTTGCGACTTCCGCCCAGAGCAGTTCTGGGGGCAACCCAAATCGTATCGGTTCTTCCGACTTCCTACAACCGTCATGGTGTGAACCTGCGGATTGACCCCGGGTCGTCCGTGGATGTCCACTTGCGTCCGTTTCCCCTGGTCGCAGCGTTGCGGCCGTTCGATGGCGGTCGGTCCGGGCCGTCCCAATCCGACCCCGTGGCTACATCCGGGGCTACACGGACCGGCCAATCCGGCGGCACGTTGGGGGGATCACACGAATGGCGAACGCACGTCCATGGTGATGCCGAGCTCGTCGCTCGCGCTCCTGAGCAGGGGCGCCTCGGCGCTGACCCGAAGCGTTCCACCGCTGACCATGGCTGCGGCGACAGCTTCGGCCATGAGGTGATTGACACGCCTCCGCAACCGGAGGGCACCCATCACCGGGACCAGCAGGCGCGGACCTGGGACCAGGATCTCAGCCGGGAGGTCGTCGAGGGAGATGAAGAGATCGTCCCTGTCGGCGGGCGAGAGGTTGGCCACCACCGCGGACAACGATCCGCTCGACTCCGGGTCGTGGAGGGCCCGATGAAGTCGGTAGTACCAGGAGCCGGTGGTGACGATCCCGCCGGCTGCCGTCGCGTCAAGCAGACCGGGCGTCGCCCGACCCGTGAGGATGGCCAGAAGGGTGGCGTCGTCGACGACAGTGGGCATGAAGCCTCGGGTGCCTTGCGGGGTTCAGCCGGTGGCGAGGTCGGGATCTATCTCACCGATGTGGGCCACGGCACGGGCGTAGGTGCCATCTGTGAGGATGCGCTCGACGAAGTGGGCAAGCTCGTCGGAGACGGCAGGAGCGAACGATCCGGTGACGACAGGACGAAGCTCGCCGGTCTTCTCCGCCCGGGCCCGGGCGCGCACGACCGCCGCTTCGAGTTCCGCCATCGGCACAGGGTCCATTGCCATGCCCAGGCTAACGCCCGTGGGTCCGAGGCGGTACTGACCGAGCTTGACTGATCGCAGAACACTACCGCTAACGGTATACTTGTGCTATGGAGGTCGGAGTCGTTGAGGTCGCCGTGCGGCTGGGAGTCTCCGAACGGCGCGCCCGGCAGCTCCTCGCCTCCGGCCGGCTCCCGGCCCGGCTGGTGTCAGGTCGTTGGCTGATCGACGAAACCGACATCCCCCGGTCCAGACCGCGCTCCCGGCCGATGTCCCCCCGCGTGGCCTGGGAGTTCATCTCCCTCCTTTCGGACGGGCCCGTCGGCTCGGTGACCCAGTCCGAGCAGTCCCGCCTCCGCTCGAAGCGGACCGAGCTCCTCGCTTCCCCCGATCCGGCCGGCCTCATCCGTTCCTGGCTGCCTCGCCGAGCCCGGCTGGTGCGAAAGGCCGTCGCTGCCGGCGACGGACCCGGGTTGCTGGACGACCCCCGGGTCGTCCCTTCCGGCCTGAGCGACCCGAGGGCCGGGTTGTCGGCGGCATCTGAATACGAGGGCTACGTCCACGACGGCGACCTCGACGGACTGCTGTCGGACCACCTTGTGTCGAGCGCCGGCCGGCCGAACGTCTGGCTTCACGTCACCGACCGCCACCAGATCCGGCCTGCTCCACTCGGGGCCGTCCTCGCCGACCTGGCCGACCACGATCGAGCCCGTGAGGACAGCCAGGTCCTGGCCATGCTCCACGAGGCGTCGAAGATGACTACTCGGGCCAATCCCGGCGCAACGTGCTGAGAGAGTCCTCCCCGTAGGAGCCGGTCGCTGCCCCGCTGGTGCGGAGAACCGCATCGCGCTGAAGCCGACGGCTCTCCTCCTCTGCGAGCAGGGCTCGATGGGCCTGAGCCAAGTCGGCCGTCTCGGCGATGACATGGCGAGGGCGCAGCGTCGGCACCTCACAAGTCTCGCTCAGCAACGAGCGGGACCGTGTTCGGTCTCGGATCCAGGGCCACACCGCTTCCCCTGCACTCAACAGGGCTCCCCGGGCCGCCAGACGGGGAACCAGATCGAGAAGGTGGCCCCGAGGCCCAGGGGGGCGGTCACACTGACGTGACCCCCGTGCTGGAGGGCCAGGCCGTGGACCTGGGCCAGGCCGAGGCCGGTGCCCCGGCGGTGCTTCTTGGTGGAGAAGAAGGGCTCGAAGACCCGGGGGAGGACCTCGGGGTCGATCCCGGGGCCGGTGTCGACGACGTCGAGGCGGGCCCAGGGTCCGGGGGCCATCCCCTCGACCTCGGCGGCCTCGCCAGGGTGGAGGAGCTGGGTGACGAGCCGGATCCGGACCTCGGGGTCGAGTGCATCGGGGCCGGCCGCGGCCACGGCGTCGCCGGCGTTGGCCACCAGGTTGGTGACGATCCGGCGGAGCCCGCAGGGGTCCCCGCAGACGAGGGGGCCCTCGTCGGGGGTCTCGATGACGAGGGGGACGGCGGGGGGGAGGATGGACTCGAGGGCGGGGCGCTGGTCGGCCAGCCAGGAGCCCAGGTCGAGGGGCTCGGGGTCGATGGGGGCGAGCCGGGCGAAGTCGAGGATCTCGTCGATGATGCCGTGACCGTGCTGGGCCTCCTCGAGGACCCGGCCCAGGGTGACGGCCGACTCGGGGCTGACCCCGGGGCGGGCCGCCTCGGCGGCGACGGTGGCCTCGATCCCGGCCAGGACGTTGGCCAGGTCGTGGGCCACCCCGGCCGCCATCTGGCCCAGGGCGCCCAGCCGGAGGGTCCGCTCGGCCTGGAGCCGGAGGAGGTCGTTGCGCTCCCGCTCGATCACCGTGGCCACCACGTTGGCCACGGTCTGGAGCATGTCGACCTCCTCGGGGGCGATCCTCCGGGGGGCGGACCAACTGGCCGTGAGGACCCCCCAGGGCTGGTCCCCGACGCTGATCCGGACGCTCACGGCCGAGCCCACGGGCAGGCGGAGCTTTCGGCCCGTGGCCGGGATGGTGTCCTCGGGGGTCAGGGCCAGGTGCTCGAGGACCAGGGGCCGGCCGGTGGTGAGGACCTCGTCGAAGGGGGAGGCCGGGCCGGCCTCGAGCCGGAAGGAGCGGGTGTCGGTGTCGGGCCAGCCGTGGTGGGCCACCGGGAGGACCTCGAGGCCCCCGGGGAGAAGCTCGAAGAGGGTGACGTGGTCGGCGCCGAGGCAGGCGGTGGGGGTGGCCACGGCCGCGTCGAAGACGGCCCGGACATCGCGCATCTGGAGGGCGGTGCTGCTCAGGAGGGCCATGGCCGAGCGGAGGGTGGTGGCCCGGTTGGCGGCGGTGACGTCCTGGAAGATGACCCCGTAGCCGATGAGGTCCCCCTCGTCGGTCCGGATGGCCGAGACTCGCAGGCCCACGTCCCGATCGGTGCCGTCGGGGCGGTTGATGGTCCACTCGAAGTCGATGGGCTGGTCGTCCTCGCCGGCGGTGGCCGAGGCCGCCCGGAGGCGCCCGGCCGTGAGGAGCTGCATGTCCCGGAGGCGGGCCAGGTGGTCGGGGGCGACGAGATCGGCGGCGGACCGGCCCCGGACCTCGTCGAGGGTCCAGCCGAAGAGCCGCTCGGCGGCGGGGTTGACGTCGACGATGGCGAAGTCCCGGTCGAAGAGGATGACGGCGTCGCTGGCCCAGCGAAAGAGCCGGCCCAGCCACTGGCCCCGGTTTCCCCCCAGGGCGGCGGGATCGGGCCGGAGCCCGGGAGCGGTCGGTCCGGCCTGGTCCACGGCGGCTCCTCGGGTCGGCGCCCCGGGTGGCGCCCGGTTCGGATACCCCATACTACTGGGCGCCACGCTGAGTGGTCGAGTCAGTCCATCGCCGGTCAGGCCGCCACCCGACCGACCCCGTCCCCGACGGCGACCCCGTCGAGGGCGGCGGCCAGGACCTCGGCTACGTCGGTGGCCAGGTGGAAGGTCATGGCGTCGCGGACCGTCTCGGGGAGGTCCTCGAGGTCGGGGCCGTTGCGGACCGGGATCACCACCTCGGTCAGGCCGGCCCGGTGGGCGGCGAGGACCTTCTGCTTGACCCCCCCGATGGGGAGGACCCGGCCCTGGAGGGTGACCTCGCCGGTCATCCCGACGACAGGCCGGACGGGGACGTCCCGGAGGAGGCTCACGAGGGCCGTGGTCATGGTCACCCCGGCCGAGGGCCCGTCCTTCGGGACGGCCCCGGCGGGGACGTGGAGGTGGAACCGCTTCCCGGTGAAGGCCCCGGGGGCGATCCCGAGCGCGGGGGCGTGGGAGCGGACGTAGGAGAGGGCGATCTCGGCCGACTCCTTCATGACGTCACCGAGCTGACCGGTGATGGTGAGGCCCTCGGGGCCGTCCATGGCGGTGGCCTCGACGTAGAGGACGTCACCCCCGGCGCCGGTGACGGCCAGGCCGGTGGCCACGCCGGGGACGCTGGTCCGGTCGGCGGCCTCGAAGAAGAACCGGGGTCGGCCCAGCCAGCCCCGGACGTCGGGTCCGTCGACGAGGACGGGGGCCTCGAGGTCGGCCGAGGCCAGCCGAGTGGCCACCTTCCGGAGCAGCCGGCCCAGCTCCCGTTCCAGGGTCCGGACGCCGGCCTCCCGGGTGTAGTCGGCCACCACCGTCTGGAGGGCGGCGTCGGTGAGCTCGACCTCATCGGGCCGGAGGGCGGCCTGGGCGAGCTGGCGGGCCAGGAGGTGGTGGCGGGCGATGGCGAGCTTCTCGTCCTCGGTGTAGCCGTCGAGCCGGAGGACCTCCATCCGGTCGAGGAGGGGTCCGGGGATGGTGTCGAGGACGTTGGCGGTGGCCAGGAAGAGGACCTGGGAGAGATCGAGCTCGACCTCGAGGTAGTGGTCCCGGAAGGTGTGGTTCTGGGCCGGGTCGAGGACCTCGAGGAGGGCCGAGGAGGGGTCCCCCCGGTGGTCGGCCCCGAGTTTGTCGACCTCGTCGAGGAGGATGACGGGGTTCATGGTCCCGGCTTCCCTGAGGGCCCGGACGAAGCGGCCCGGCTGGGCCCCGACGTAGGTCCGGCGATGTCCCCTGATCTCGGCCTCGTCCCGGACCCCGCCCAGGGCGACCCGGACGAAGCTCCGGCCCAGGGCCCGGGCCACGGACTCCCCGAGGGAGGTCTTCCCGACCCCGGGGGGGCCGACCAGGGCCAGGATGGCCCCGGTCCCCCGGGTCCCGACGACGGGGACGAGGCCCCGTTCGGCCCGGAGCTTCCGGACGGCGAGGTGCTCGAGGATCCGGTCCTTCACGTCGGTGAGCCCGTCGTGGTCGGCGTCGAGGATCTCGGCGGCCCCGGCGATGTCGAGACGGTCCTCGGAGGTCTCCCCCCAGGGGAGCTCGAGGACGGTCTCCAGCCAGGTCCGGATCCAGCCGTGCTCGGGGCTCTGCTCACTGGTCCGCTCGAGCTTGTCGATCTCCCGGCCCAGGGCGACCCGGACCCCCTCGGGGAGGTCCCGGGTCTCGAGCTGGGCCCGGAAGTCGTCGGGGGTGCCCTGGTCGGCCTGGCCGTCGAGCTCCCCGAGCTCCTTGCGGATGGCCTCGAGCTGGCGCCGGAGGAGGAATTCCCGCTGGGTCTTCTCCATGCCCTCCTCGACGTTCGTCTTGATCCGCTCCCGGAGGGTCAGGTCGGCCAGGACGTCCCGGGCCCAGCCCAGGACCAGGTGGAGCCGGGCCTCGAGGTCGACGGTCTCGAGGACCTCGACCAGCTGGTCCAGGGTCAGGTCGGGGGAGTAGCCGGCGATGTCGGCGATGAGGGAGGGATCGGTGACGTCCCGGAGGCGCTCCACGATCCGGCCCGCCCCCCGGGTGAGGAGGATGTTCTCGACCACGGCCCGGTACTCCCGGGCCAGCTCGGCCACGTCTGGGGTGACCGGGGCGCTGGGGACGGGCTCGACCTCGATCCAGAGCGCCCGGCCCGTGCCGGGGACGGCCGTGCCGATGGTGGCCCGGTCGACGCCCCGGACGACCATCCCCCGGTGTCCGCCGGGGAGCTCCCCCGTCTCGAGGATCTCGGCGATGACCCCGACCCGGCCGTAGCGGGCGCCGATGTGGGGGACGAGGACGAGCCGGCCCCCGACCGATCCGGCCGCCTCGACGGCGGCCCGGGCCTCCTCGGTCTCGAGGGCCATGGTGAAGACCATCCCGGGGAGGACGACGCCCGAGGTGAGGGGCAGCAGGGGCAGGGTGAGGGTCTCGGTCTCGGTGTGCTCGGCCACGGTTCCTCCAAGAGCTCGCGCCAGTTCAGTTGAGGGTTCAACCTCCTGGCGGGTCGGAGTATTCCGGGGGGGGTCGTCCCCCGGGGGGCCGGGTCAGCCCGGGACGGCCGACTCCTCGGGGAGGTCCGCCACCCCGGGGAGGAGGGAGGGGCAGAGAACCCCGACCGTGGAGAGGTGGGTCAGGAGGAGCTCGCTCAGCCGGCGGAGCTCGTCGAGGTCGGCGGGGGGGAGGGCGTCGAAGAGGTGGGCCCGGACGCTCGTGACGTGGAGGGGGGCGGTCTCCTCCAGGAGCCGGAAGCCCTCGTCGGTGAGGACGGCCATGGCCCCCCGTCGGTCCGAGGGGCAGGACTCCCGGCGGACCCAGCCCGACTCCTCCATCCGGGCCACGGCATGGGAGAGCCGGCTCCGGGAGTTCTGGGAGAGCTGGGCCAGGTCGCTCATCCGCATGGTCCGCTCCGGGGCCTCCGAGAGGCGGACCAGGACCTCGTAATAGGCCATCGGCATTCTCGAGGTCCGCTGGAGGTCCCGCTCGAACTGATCCCAGAGGAGCCGGGTGGCGAGCATGAAGGAGCGCCAGGTGCGCTGCTCCTCCTCGTCCAACCAGCGGGTGTCGTCGGCCATACCCCCAGCATAGCAAGCCTGCCGGGAAGATGGTTGACGTTTCAATCATCCCGTGTTACTGTGAGATTCAACAGTTGAGAGATCAATAACAAGCCCACGACAAAGGAGCATCCCCATGGCCATCACCGAAGCCCCGGTCACCGAGGTCCCCGGCTACATCGCCGGCACCTGGGACATCGACACCGTCCACTCCGAGGTCTCCTTCGTTGCCCGCCACCTGATGGTGAGCAAGGTCCGGGGCCACTTCGGCAGCTTCGAGGGCGTCGTCGTCACCGACGGGAATCCCCTGGCGTCCACCGTCGAGGTCTCGATCGACCTCTCCTCGATCGACACCGGGAACGAGCAGCGCGACGACCACCTCCGGTCGGCCGACTTCTTCGAGGTCGACGCCCACAAGACGGTCACCTACCGCTCCACCGGCGTCCGGGCCGAGGGCGACCACTACGTCCTCGAGGGCGACCTCACCCTCAAGGGCGTCACCCGCTCCGTCCCCCTGGCCTTCGAGCTCAACGGCTTCAACCCCGACCCCTGGGGCGGGACCCGGGCCGGGTTCAGCGCCACCGGCCAGCTCAACCGGCAGGACTTCGGGGTCTCCTTCAACGCCGCCCTCGAGACGGGCGGGGTCGTCGTCAGCGACAAGGTCCAGCTGGTCATCGAGGCCGAGCTGGTCCTCCGCCAGCCCGAGGCCTGATCCCGGACCGGTCGGCTCCCCGACTGGATCACCCACAGGAGCGGCGGCCGTCCCCCCGGCCGCCGCTCCGGCGCGTCCAAAGTCGGAGCGGAGCAGAGCGGTAGGATTCCCGGATTCGGCCGAGGGGCCGGCGGGACGGGGGTCGACGATGGCGGTTGGAGGGCTCCGGTGCTCGAGGCTGGTCGGGGCATCAGCCCTCCTCCTGGCCTCGATCCTGTTGGCCGGGTGCACTCCCCCAGGTGCCGCCACCTGGACCGTCGACACCAGTGCCGGAGCCACCCTGTCTGGTGGCCTCACCAGCGTCTCCTGCCCCACTCCGTCGACCTGTGTGACCATCGGCTTCGGGAATTCCCCAGCCGAGAGCACCGGAACCTGGAATCAGGCTCCCCTCGCCCCCTTCATGCCGTCGACCGCCAGCGTCTCGATGGAGGGGATCTCGTGTCCGGACGGTTCCTTCTGCATGGCGGTGGGAACAGCCACGCCCTTCCCGCAGACCTTCGGCAACCCTCCCCCGCAGAGCGCCCCGATCGAACGATGGGACGGGTCCACCTGGACCGTCGTGCCCAGCCCGACCCCCTCGGGCCAGGGCACCGTGGACGCCCTTCAGGCCGTCAGCTGCGTCTCGGAGGCGGACTGCGTCGCGGTGGGCGAGGTCGGGACGGTGTTCCCTCTCTCGGGGTTATCCCTCCTCTTCTTCTCCAACGTCCTGGTCGAGACCTGGGACGGAAAAAGCTGGTCGGTCGTCCCGGGACTGACCGGGAAGGAGGCGCTCAACGGCGTCTCCTGCGCCGGTACCACCGCCTGCATAGCGGTCGGGGGCTACACGGTGCCCGAGGCCCTGGCGTTCGACGGGACCTCCTGGTCGGCGATGCCCGTCGCGACGCCCACCAATTCGACCACCTCCTCCAGCGGCCTATCCGCCGTCTCCTGCCCCCTGCCGAGCTACTGCACGGCCGCGGGCCATGAGACCTTCACCGGCGGCGGGTACTCGATCGGCACCTTCACCCTGACCGAGAACTGGAACGGCGCCACCTGGTCCGTCGTCCCCAGCCCCGACGCCGTCGGGGCCGGATCGCCCGGAGTGGGCACGCCCCAGCTGGGCGGGGGGAGCCTGACCTCCGTCTCGTGCACCGCCGCGCTGACCTGCGTTGCCACCGGCTCCCTGCCGGCCGGCGGCGCGGACGCCGGCGGCGCGGGGTATCCGGCCCGGACAGTCATCGAGACCTGGGACGGTACCGACTGGTCCATGACCCCGACGCCCCCCATTGCAGGCGCCGACACGACGACGTCGTCCCTGCTCAACTCCGTCTCCTGTGGCCTGGCTCCGACCGGCACGGCCTGCACCGCTGTCGGTGTATCCGGGAACACGACCTCGACCTCCCTGATCGAGGAGACCTCGTCGGCCATCGGCGGCCTCGACCCCACCGTTCCCACTGTCACGGTCTCGCCGGCGGGGGCGACGGCCGGCGTGCCGGTCACCGTGCAGGTGTCGGTGGCACCGACCACCGGGACCGGGAACCCGACCGGATCGGTGACCTTCCTCGACAACGGCCAGGCCATCGCCGGATGCCCGCCGGTGGCCCTGTCAGGGACGGGCTCCGGACCCTTGTCGGCCACCTGCACCACCACGGCCGCCACCGGAGACCACTTCAGCGCCGTGTCTACTCCGGCGACGCCACCTACGACGGCTCCACAGCAGTCCAGGCCGGCTCCGGCTGACTCGGCGGGCGTCCCGACCGGCAGCGAGACGGGCTCCTCATCACATCGACGATCGCCCTCGCCGCCAGGGCAGTCGAAAGTTTCGCAAGGATTGTGAAAACCCGCTGTTCCTCTGCGCAAGGAAGCGATGCTCCAGCCCTGAGCAGGGTTGGACTGGGAGGGGGGGGCATGCGGCCGATTCAAGAGGGGTATGTAAGCGTCTCGGTGTTCACTCCGAACACCGCCACCGGTCGGGCCTTCGAGGCTCGACATCCTGATCTCGTCGAGAGCGGGATCGAGAGCTTTCCTGCTCCGATTCCGACCGCGCTCCGGCCGTGGTGGGCCGAGGACAAGATGAATGAGATGGGAGTTCAGCCCTTCGCGTTGGAGCCGCTCCGGGAGCGCCTTGACGCCTTGAACCGGGCCCGGATGATCAGGGGCAACTTCAGCCAGGCCGAGCACTCCGAGTACAGCCAACTGTGCCGACTCGAGCAGAGCCTGCTGCCGGGCTGAGCTGCGCCTGAGGCCCTCCCAGTCCCACCGGCTCCTCCGGAGGAGCGTCCGTGGTCAGCCGCCCGGCTCGAGCTTGAAGACCTCGAGGGCGTTCTCCCGGAGGAACCGGGCCCAGACGTTGTCCCGGAGGGGGAGGTCGGCCAGCTCGGCCACGATCCGGTCCAGGGTCAGGCCCATGGGGTAGTAGCCGGCGTAGATGACCTTGGCCGATCCCCGGGTGTTGGCGTAGTCGAGGACCTCCCGGGGGTAGTACTTGGGGGCGAAGGCGCTCGTCATGTAGAAGAGGCCGGGCCACTTGAGCATGAGCTTGACGGCCAGGTCGGCCCAGGGCTCGGCCCCGTGGCGCATGACCAGTCGGAGCTCGGGGAAGTCGTAGCAGACCTGGTCGAAGTGCATGACGTCCTGGCAGGCCGAGGGGACCCGGGGACCGGCGATCCCGGCGTTCACGACGGCGGGGATGTCGAGGTCGACGCAGGTCTGGTAGATCGGGTAGTACCGCCGGTCGCTCACGGGGACCTGTGGGTTGCAGCCGGCCGGGAAGCTGGTGACGGCCTTGATCGCCCACTGGTCGTGGGCCTCCCGGATGCGGCGGACGGCCCCGGTGATGTCGTTGGGATCGACCTCCAGGGTGGCGGCGAACCGGTCGGGGTGGTCGGTGAGGGCCCGCTCGGCCGACGTCGGTCCCAGGCCGACGAGTCCCAGGGCGATGCCGGTCCGGTCCATGGCGGCCAGGGTGACCGCCACCGGGTCCTCCCCCTCCTCGAGCCGGTTGGGGACGTCGGTGAACATGTAGCCGGCCGGGAAGGCCATGGCCGCGCTGCCGGCGTCCCGGAGCTGGGGCTGGAGGAAGTCGTAGTTCCGGACGGGGTCGGCCCGGGGGAAGCCGAGCATGCCGTCCACGATGCCGATCTCGGGGGGGTAGGTCACCGGGCCCAGCCTCTCATTCGTGGTGGAGGGCTTCGAGGATCGGGAGCCGGGCCGCCCGCCGGGCCGGCCAGAGCGAGGCCGCCGCCGCTGCGGCCACGGCCAGGGGGAGAGCGACGACGAGGGAGCCGAGGTCGAGGACGTAGGGGTTGTGGAAGCCGACGAAGAGGGGGGTGATCTGGAGGAGGGCGGCCAGGAGGACGGTCCCCATGGCGATGCCGAGGACGGCCCCCACCAGGCCCACCGAAACCGCCTCGGCCACCACCAGGGCGAAGAGCTCCCCGGGGGTGAGGCCGACGGCGGCCAGGAGCCCGAACTCCCGGCGGCGCTGGGCGCCGACCAGAAGGAGGGTGGACAGGACGCTCACGAAGGCGACGAGGAGGAGGGCCCGCTGGAGGGCCCAGAAGGGCTGGAGCTGGGCCGACACCGAGGCGTCGTCGGTGGCCAGCTGCCGGGTGGGGGTGGAGTAGACGAGGAAGGGGTCGAGCTCGGCGGCCCGGGCCCGGGCCGCCACCGTGGCCGGGTCCTGGCCCGGGGCCAGATCGAGCTGGGCCCCCTCCGGGAGCTGGGCCCCGAAGAGTCGCCGCTCCAGGGTCAGGGGCATGGTGACGTTGTCCCCGCCGACATTGCCGTCGTCCCAGATGCCCTGGACGGTGACCGGGACGTAGCCGGTGGGGGTGTCGATCTCGGCGGTGCCCCCGGGGTGGAGATGGTCCCGGCGGGCCAGGCCGGCTCCGACCATGACCTGGCCCCGGCCGAAGGCGGCGTCGTCGGCCCGGCCCTCGAGGAGGGGGGGGCTGGTCCCGATGTGGTCGGCCGTCTGGACCAGGGTGAGCCTTCCGGCCTGGTGCCCGGTCAGGACGGACTGGAAGATCCCCACCCCGGCCACCCCCTCGAGCCGGGCCAGGGCGTCGAGCGCGGTGGCCGGGACCCGGGCGTCGCTGTTGTAGCCGGCCAGGCCGGCCACGGTGGAGACGTCGACGGTGGCCGGCCCGGAGGTGTGCCGGACGCTGGAGGCGATGTTCCCGGTCACCGACCGGTTGTAGCTGGCCGTGACGAGGGCCAGGGCCACGGTGGCCGCCACCGCCACCGCCATCACCCCGGTCCGTCCCGGCTCCCGGACCAGGTTGGCGACGCCGAGATCGAGGAGCCCCCGACGGGGTCGGTTCCGGAGCAGGAGCCGGAGGACCACCGGAGTCCAGGACCCCACCGCCACCACCACGGCCAGGGTGGCGACCAGGAACCCACCGAGGGCCAGGTCGGGCTGCCAGGGGGCCAGCGATCCGTGACGCCCCCCCAGCCAGCCGACCAGGAGCCCGGCCCCGGCCAGGGCCGAGACGACCAGCGCCGTCCCCACCGTCGACCGGGCCGAGCTCCGGGCCCGGAGGTCCCGTCCCGAGAGCTCGGCGGCGACATCGGTGGCCAGGGCCCGACGGACCGGTCGGGCCGCGGCCACCAGCCCGATGGCGGCCCCGACGGCCAGGCCGGTCAGGGCCGTCTGCCAGGTCGCCTCGACGGTGACGGGGACGCCGACGAACTGGAGGGTGAAGGTGCTGAGGGAGCCCACCACCGGGCCGGCCAGGACCGTCCCCCCGGCGGTCCCGAGCAGCCCGCCGACGGCCCCGAGGACGCCCGCCTCGAGGAGGGGACCGAGGACCAGGACGCCCGGGGGGGCGCCCACGGCGGCCACGATGGCGAGCTCCCGCCGGCGCTCCTCCAGGGAGAGGGCCACGACGTTGTAGACGAGGACGGCCGCGATCCCCGAGGCCAGCACGGCCAGGAGGGTCAGGAGCGGGATGAAGGCCCCGGTGGCCAGGGCCACGGCCGGAGGGGCCTCCCCGGCCCCGAGGACACCGTTCCAGGGACCGACGGCCCGCTCCAGCCGGGTCCGGAGCCCGGACAGCGAGGTCCCCGGTGTCGGGGTCACGTAGATGGTGTCGAGCCGTCCGGCCCGGTCGAAGAGGGCCTGGGCCCGGCCGAGGTCCATGACCACCACCGCCCCGTTGTCGATCCGGCCCAGGGCCCCGAGGCTCCCGGCCCCGGCCACCGAGACCGCCCCGGTGTCGGTCTGGAGCAGCGGGGTGGACCCCAGACGACGCTCCAGGGCCGGAGCCACGAGGACCAGCCCCCCCGGCGCCTCCGTCCCCGGGGAGAAGGGACACGACGTGGCCCCGAGGAGGACGGCGGACCGGCAGTCGACCCCGAGGACCACGACGTTCAGGACCCGACCCCCGGCCCCGTGGGCCACCGTCACGGCCTGGACCACCGGCACGGCCAGGGCCACCCCCGGTGTGGCCGTCACCGACCCGAGGACACCGGCGTCGAGCCCCCCCGAGGTGGTGGCCCCCACCACCCGGAGGGGGGCCGGGCCGGCCAGCTCCCGGCCGAACCGGTCCAGGGAGGCGGAGAGGCTGGAGGTGACCACCACCACCGAGAGGGCCAGGGAGCTCCCGGCGGCCACGGCGACCACGGCGACCACCGTCCGGATCCGGATCCGGGCCAGCCGGCGGAGGTTCAGGAGTCGGAGGGTCCTCACAGGCCCCCGAGCTGTCCGTCCCGGAGGGAGAGGACCCGGTCGGCCCGGCCCGAGGCGGCCTCGTCGTGGGTGACCAGGAGGAGGGTGGCCCCCGCGGCCCGAACCTGCTCGGCCAGGAGGTCGAGGACGTCGGTCCCGGTGGCCGAGTCGAGGTTCCCGGTCGGCTCGTCGGCCAGGATGAGCGGGGCCCCGGCCACCAGGGCCCGGGCCATGGCCACCCGCTGCATCTCCCCCCCGGAGAGCTCCCCGGGGTAACGGCCGGCCTTCCCCCCCAGCCCGACCCGCTCGAGCAGCTCGGAGGCCCGGGCCGGGGCGGCCCGGTCCCCCTCGAAGGTGAGGGGGAGCTCGACGTTCTCCTGGACGGTCAGGGTGGGCAGGAGGGCGAAGAACTGGAAGACGAACCCGATCCGCCGCCGCCGGAGCCGGGCCCGGCCCGCCGCTCCCAGGCCGGCCAGGTCGACCCCCCCGACCAGGACCTCCCCGGCGTCGGGCCGGTCGATCCCCCCGGCCAGGTGGAGGAGGGTCGACTTCCCCGACCCCGAGGGTCCCACCAGGGCCACGAACTCCCCGGCCCCGATCCTGAGGTCGACCCCGTCGAGGGCGGCCACCACCTCACCGCCCTGCCGGTAGTGCTTCGTCACCGACCGGAGCTCGAGCATGGGGGGATCTCCGGACACGGTCGAGTTTGTACACCACCCCCGGGCAGGCCGCCGGGCACCGCCCCCGGGACGGTACGATCCCGGCACGCCGGCCCGGTCCGGTGACGACCCCAGAGGAGAGTGCGGCCGTGCCGCTGGCCCGATTCCACGACACCCTCAAGCGGGCCCGTTCCCACACCGACGACACCGCCGAGCACGCCGCGGTGATCGACCTCCTCGTCCTCACCGTCTACGCCGACCGCCGGGTGGCCCAGGGGGAGCTCGACGCCCTCGAGCAGTTCGACGTCGACCATGCCGACTGGGACGAGAAGGCCTTCTCCATCCTCCAGTACCTCCCCACCGCCATCGCCGGGGTCCGGAACCTGAGAACCCCCGAGGACTCCGACCGGTTCCTGGTCGACGCCGCCTCCCGAATCGTGACGCCCTCGCTCCGGGCCGCCACCGTCGGCTACTGCCGGGCCATGGCCGAGGCCGGGGGCTCCACCGAGGCCGAGTCCGCCCTGGTGGCCCGGATCGGCGAGGCCCTGGCCTGACCGTGACCCGGCTGGTCCTCCTCCGTCACGGGCAGACCCCCTTCAACGCCGAGCGCCGCTTCCAGGGCCAGCTCGACCCCGATCTCGACGAGGTCGGTCTCGACCAGGCCGTGGCTGCCGCCGGCGCCCTGGCCCCCCGGGGCCCGGCTGCCATCGTCTCGAGCGACCTCCGCCGGGCCACCCGGACCGCCGCCCCCCTGGCCGCCGCCACCGGGCTGGCCGTCACCAATGACTCCCGCCTCCGGGAGATCGACCTAGGCAACTGGCAGGGCCTGACCCGGGCCGAGGCCGAGGAGTCCGACCCGGTCGGCTTCGCGGCCTGGGCCGCCGGGGAGGAGATCCGCCGGCCCGGTGGGGAGTCCCCCGCCGAGGTGGCCGACCGGATGGTGGCCGGTCTGACCGCCGCCGTCGAGTCGGTGGCACCCGGGGCCGTTCTGGTCGTGGTCTCCCACGGCTTCGCCATCCGGGCCGGCCTGGCCCGCCTCCTGGACCCACCGGCCGGGTCGACCTGGCGGGACATCCCCTCCCTGGCCAACGGCACCTGGGTCGAGGTCACCGTCGACGAAGAGGGTCGCTGGCAGCGGAGCGAGCTGTAGCGTCTTTCGCCATGGGAATCACGGAGTACAGGAGGGCACAACGCATCCGTGACGGCTTGCAGGGTGTGGCCGAATGGGAAGCGGAGCACGGCGCTTTCACCGAGGAGGAGCTCGAGGAAACCCGCCAGCGACTCGCCGTGCAGTTGGGCGGCGACGTTTCCGCAGAATCCGGAGACGTCCCGACGGTTGTTGACGATCTCGAACAGATCTGGGACGTGACATTCCCAAGCGGCGAGGCCGATCAGGAAGCGTCTTGCTCGGTCAGCCGTTGCGGAGAAGCGATCGTGCTTGCCCTCTCGCTGAGAACCGGCAGCGACGTGGAGGTCGACCTTCCGCCTGAAGCCTGCCGCTCACTGGCAGGAGCCTTGCTCCGAGCAGTGTCAGAACTCGACTGAAGTCGTCCGGTGCGGTGTAAGGATCGGGCCACCTGCCGACAAGTAGGTGTCATGACCGAACGAGACGGCGGGAGGGATGCAGAGGCGGCCCCGGTCGATGGGCCGGAGGCCCGCAAGGACCGCTTCGTCCGCCTCTACGACGACCTCCAGGGACCGATCACCGCCTACGTCCTCCGCCGGCTCCCCCCGTCCACATCCGACGCCTCCGACCTGGTCGCCGACATCTTCGCCACCGCCTGGCGCCGCTTCGACGACGTCCCCGGGCCCCCCGACGACCGCCTCTGGCTCTACGGCGTGGCCCGCAACCTCCTCCACTCCCAGCGCCGGACCGCCCTCCGCCACCTCCGGCTCGGCACCCGCCTGGCCGGCGAGCCCGGAGCCGGAACCGGGGACCCCGAGCCCACCGACGGGTCCGTCGGGGCCGGGCTGACGGCGGCACTGGACCGGCTGCCGGAGACCGACCGGGAGGTCCTCCGGCTCGTCCTCTGGGACGACCTCACCCATCGGGAGGCGGCCGTCGTCCTGGGCTGTACCACCAACGCCCTCGGTGTCCGCCTCCACCGGGCCCGGGCCCGGCTCCGCCGCCAGCTCGGGCTGCCCGATCCCTCCCCGGCTGTCGACCCGCTGTTCGTCCTCCCCCTCAACCCTCCGAACCCCTGCGACCCGAGGTGATCATGATCGACATCGACGACCTCATCCGAAGGGCCGATCCGGTCCAGACGACCCCCCCGCCCGATCCCGCCCAGCGCCGACTACTCCTCGAGCAGCTCGAGGCGGGAACCCTGGGGGTACGGGCCGCCACCAACCACAGGTGGGCCCGACACGCCCGGATCGGGCTCACCCTCTCCGTGGCGGCCGCCCTCGTGGCCCTGGCCGTCGCCGTCACCTCCGGCCGGTCCGCCCAGCACAGGACGGGCGGAGTCGCTGACGCCACTCCTACAACCTCTGCCCCACCCGTCCTCGACCTCATCCCCTCGCTCTTCACCGCCACCTCGGCCGAGGAGAACTCCAACCTGGGTCAGGCCCTCTGGGTGTTCAAATCCAACATCTGGGACACCAAGACCAACGACTGCCTTCAGCAGGCCGGCTATACCCAGCCCGGAGAGCTCGTGCCTCTCATGCCAGACCAGCGGGGCTATATGGGTGATCTCGCTTACCCCGACATCCCCCTCTACGACTCCGGGCACTTCACCGTCCCCCCGCTCGGACCACCGGCGCCGCCGCTCCCCGCCATGACCCCGGCCCAGGCAGCCGCCTACCAGAGCACCCTGGCCGCCTGTCGGCAGAGCTCCAATGCCTCGGAGATCGACACCGTCCTCCACGAGTTCGCACCGCTCCTGAAGCTCTGGAACCAAGCATTCGATATCTCGGTCTCCGACCCCTCCCCGACGGCATCGACCCCCGTCGTCCAGTCCACCGACCCCGCCGTTACCCAGGCCTACGAGCAGGCCCTGGCCTGTGCCCATGCCGCCGGCTACCCGGTCCCGGCCATCGAGCAAATGATCCCCAGCGACGTCAACGGACCGGACCCCAGCCCGGCCGACGCCCAGATCGCCAGGGACTTCGGACGGTGCGACGCCCCCCTCGCCGCCGCCATGGACCAGGTCCGCCTGGCCCGACGCCAGCAGCTGATCGACCAGAACGAGACCACCCTGGCCCAGCTCCAGACCGACATGGACGCCGCCATCCAGAAACTCTCCGCCGAATACGGCGTCCCCTGGCCCGGCACGTCGACGGGCTCCTGACCCGCTGCGGGCCTCAGAGCCGCAGCGGCCGGATGGGGGCGGCGATGAGGGCGGGGTCGTTGACCCAGTCCACCCCGGGAACGTCGATGTAGAGCTCGATCTCGTTCCCGTCGGGGTCCTCGATGTAGAGGCTGTGGGTCACCGTGTGGTCACTCGTCCCCACCACCTTCGTTCCGGCCGCCTCCACCGTGGCCAGGGCCTGGCGGAGCTCCTCGTCGGAGTCCCCCACCTTCAGCCCGAAGTGGTAGAGCCCGACCCGCCGGCCGGCGGGCTGGGCCGCCGCCCCCTCCCCCACCTCGATCAGGAGGAGCTCGTGGTGGGTCCGGTTCGAGGCCGACCGGAAGGCGGCGGCCGGGAAGTGGAGTCCCTCCTCCGCTCCCAGGATCTGCTGCCAGCCGAGCACCTCCCGGTAGAAGGCGGCCGACCGCTCCAGGTTCCGGACGTAGAGGACGAGATGGCCGAGCTCTTTGACTTCCATGGTTCCTCCAACCCCGCACCGTCGGCCGACATTCCGACCCCGATCCTGCCAGAGACCCGGGGGACGGCCCGGGCCGGTCGGGCTCACCCCTGATAGGTCTCCAGCAGTTCCCGGCCCAGACGGCCCAGGGCGTCGCGGACCTCGGGGGGGCCGAGCACCTCGACCCGCCGCCCGAACCGGGCCAGGTCGGCGGCCGCCACCCCACCGTTCGGGAACGAGGCCGAGAGGAGGGTCCGGCCCGACCCGTCCCTCCCCTCCTCCCCCACCACCTGCCACCGCCCCAGGACGGCCCTGACGTAGCCGACGGCCGAGGGCTCGACCCGGAGGTCGACCCGGACCGACCCCATCCGCCCGGCGTACCCCTCCTGGGCCCCCTCCCAGGCCCGGGCCAGGTCGAAGTCGTCGGGCCGCTCCACCGGGAGCTCCGTTGGACGGACCCCGGCCACCCGGGACACCCGGAACGTCCGGAGCCCCCCCTCCCCCCCGGCCAGGAGATACCAGGTCCCCCCCTTGGAGACGAGCCCCTGGGGATGGACCCGCCGCTCCTCGGGGGCCCGGCCCGGTTTGGCGTAGTCCATGTCGATCTGGACCCCGGCCCTGACCGCCTGCCGGAGGGCCTCCAGATGGGGGGGCTGCTCCGCCGCCGGCCGGCCCCAGCCGGACGGGTCGACATGGACCGATCCCCCCGCCGCGGCGGCCTGGCCCCGGATCGGCTCCGGGAGGGCGGCCAGGAGCTTCCGCAGGGCGGACCGCACCCCCGGCTCCACCCCCAGCCCGGCCAGGGCCCCCGGCCCCGCCACCAGGAAGAGGGCCTCGGCCTCCTCCGCCGTCAGCCCCGACAGGTTGATCTTGTGCCCCCCCAGCAGCGCCCACCCCCCACCCCGGCCCCGCTGGGCGTAGACCGGGACCCCGGCCCCGCTGAGCGACTCCAGGTCCCGCCGGATGGTCCGCTCCGAGGTCTCCAGCCGCTCGGCCAGGTCCCCCGCCGTCAACTGCCCATGGGTCTGGAGGAGGAGGACGATGGCCACCAACCGGTCGGCACGCACCTTTCCAACTCTACCGAACAAATAGGACAGCTCATGTCCTGTTCACCTCCCTAGGTTGGGCGGGGCAACCCTCACCATCCACCATCGACCCAGGAGACCACTGCGATGTCCGACCCCACCGATCCCCGTCCCCAGCTCCGCCAGGCCTGCGACCAGATGGCCCGGGTCATCAAGGCGGTCAGCCCCGACCAGCTCACCCTCCCCACCCCCTGCACCGACTTCGATGTCGCCTCCCTCCTCGGCCACGTCCTCGGGGCCGCCGACCGGGTGGCCCGGGCCGGCCGGGGCGCCGTCCCCGACGAGCTCGCCGTCCCCACCGACGTCGCCCCCGACGGCTGGCCCGCCCTCTTCTCCGCCGCCGAGGCTCTGGTCCTCGAGGCCTGGGACGACCCGGCCAGCCTCGACCAGGAGGTGGCCCTCCCCTTCGGAACCTTCCCCGGCGCCGTCGTGGCCCGGATCTACGCCATGGAGCTGGCCACCCACGGCTGGGACCTCGCCGTCGCCACCGGCCAGGCCGCTGAGCTCGACCCCGAGCTGGCCGAGGCCCTCCTCCCCTTCGCCGCCCAGATGCTCCCTCCCGCCCCCCGGGGCGGGGAGCTCCCCTTCGAGGCCGTCGTCACCGTCGACGCCGACGCCTCCCCCACCGACCGGCTGGCCGCCTACCTGGGTCGGGACCCCGCCCCCTGGGGTTAGTGGAAGGGGATCTGGCCGTAGGTGGAGCAGAGCCCGACGGCCTCGATGCCGATGAAGGCGGCGATCACCGCCAGGATCACCAGCCGCTGCCACCGGCCCGCCCGGGCCGTCCCCACCGGGGCCATGTACCACGAGGGCAACAGCTCCGACGTCTCCCCCAGGTAGTCGGCCAGGGGGACGGCGTCGGGGTCGGGGGCCTGGTCGGGGTCGGCGGCCAGGGCCAATGCCGTCAGCTCCTCGTCGGTGATCGGCCTGTCCAGCTCCCCGACGATCCCCGTCTCGGCCACCTCCCCAGGCTACCGGGAGGCCCGCTCCCGATCAGTGCAGGACGAGCCCGGCCACCGTCGTCCCGGCCACGACCGCGCCCAGGAACCGCCGCCAGGGGTTCACCCCCCGGACCACCTCGTCGGCCGCCCACCCCAGGAGCGATCCGGCCATGACGATCCTCAGGACCGTCCCCACCCGGCCGGCCGGGTGGAGCACCACCCTGACCACCGTGGCCACCAGGAAGATCCCCAGGGGGATGTTCGGGAACTGGGCCACCACGATCCGGCCGTCGACCCGGCTCCGGAAGACCCAGTCGACCAGGGTCCGGATCCGGGTCCGGTCCTGTCGGTCCTCTCCGGGAGGCTCGGCGGTTGTTCCCATTAGGGTCCCCATCATGGACGTTGGCGAGGTGGTTCCCGAATTCGAGCTCCCCGACGAGACCGGAACGGTCCGGACGCTGACCGATCTCCTGGCCGACGGCCCCGTCGTCCTCTTCTTCTACCCCGGGGCCATGACCTACGGCTGCACCAAGGAGAGCTGCCACTTCCGGGACCTGGCCCGGGAGTTCCAGGAGGCCGGAGGCCAGCGGGTCGGGATCAGCGCCGACACCGTCGAGAAGCAGAAGCAGTTCTCGGACAAGCACACCTTCGACTACCCCCTCCTCTCCGACCCCGACCGGGCCGTGGCCGAGCTCTTCGGGGTGAAGCGGGGCGGGGGGATCGTCCCCGTCAAGCGGGCCACCTTCGTCATCGGCACCGACCGGACCGTCCTCGGGGTGGTCCGCAGCGAGATCAGCATGCAGAAGCACGCCGACCGGGCCCTGGAGATCCTCCGGGCCCGATAGCTCCCCGTCAGCCCCGGCCGAGGAGCTCGCCGGGGAGAGCCCCGGGTCGATCCAGGAGACCCCGGAGGAGGGCCAGGATCTCCCGGGCGTAGCCGGCTGAGTCGTACCGGTCGTGGACGAGGGCCGACCCCGCCGACCCCACCTCGGCCAGGGCCCCGGCCGGGAGGGTGAGGGCCCGCCGCATGGCCCCCTCGAGGTCGACGAGCGACCGGGCCGGGAAGAGGAACCCGGTCTCCCCGTCGCTCAGGAGCTCGGCCAGGCCGAACACGTCGGTGGAGACCACCGGGATCCCGAAGGCCATGGCCTCCAGCACCGTCCTCGGCATCGACTCGACGTCGGAGGCGCACACCAGGAGGTCGGCGGCCCGGTACCAGGTGAAGGTGTCGGCGACCAGGGGGACGAGGAGGCAACGCGATTCGAGCCCGGCCTCCGAGACGTAGCGGGTCAGGGCCTCGAGGTCGGGGCCGGGGACCATCCCGACCAGGGCCAGGACGGCGTCGGGATGGTCGGAGGCGAGCCGGTCGAAGGCCTGGGCCACCACCGTCTGGGCCTTCCGCGGCTCGAGGGTCCCCATGACCAGGATCAGGGGGCCGTCCCCGGGGATGGCCAGGGCGGCCCGGGCCCGGGCCGGCGACGTCGAACCCGAGAACCGGTCGATGGCGGCGGTGTCCACCCCATAGGGCACGACCACCGTCCGGCCCGGCCCGGCCGCCGGCTCCCAGAGCCGCCGGGTGGCCTCGGCCTCGAAGACCAGGGCCGACGTCGAGGCCAGCGAGGCCAGGGCCACCTCCCGGACGGCGGGGTGGAGCTGCCCGGGGGGATAGGCGGCAGGCCAGAACGCCGCCGGGGAATAGCTCTCGTGGACCCCCCAGACGGAGGGGAGCCCGAGCCGCCGGGCCAGGTCCGCCCCCGGGAAGGCCAGGACGGTGTTGGCCAGCACGGCCGTGTACCCCCCGTCCCGGGCCACCGCCGACAGCTGGGCCATCCGCCCCTCGTAGACCTCGACGTCGTCCACCGGGACCCGTCCGGTGACCTGGACCTCGATCCCCAGCTCCTCCAGGCCGGCCCGCAGCGGCCCCGGGTCCTCCGAGAGCACCGTGCAGGGGAAGTCCCGCCCCGCCCCGGCCCGGTCGAGGAGCTCCGAGAGCCAGAGCTGGGCTCCCCCCAGGGTGAGCCGGTGGGTGAAGACCAGGAGGTTGAGCCCTCCCCCCTCCCCCACCGCCCGGGCCGGGCCCGACCCGGTCGGAACCGGGGCCGCCCCAGGTGTCGGGGCCGGCGGGGGGACGGCCGCCGGTTCGAGCGGGAAGGTGTCGTCGACGACGACCTCCGGGGGGGCGTCGATCCGGTGGGCGACGACCTCGAGCCGGACTCCGGCGTCGCCGGCCGGGAGCCCGGACAGGTCGAGGAGCTCGGAGAAGCCGGCCAGGACGGCCCGGGGAACCTCGAACCGGTCCCGGAGGTCCTCCCGGGCGATTCCCGGACGGGCCCGGACCGGGACCCCCCCGTTCACGGAGATCTCGATCCGGTCCACCGGGCCGATCCGGTCGACGGCCCAACCCCAGATCTCCACGATCCCCCGGGGCAGGACGGTCCCCGGCCCCGGTGCGTCGAGGGCGGCCTCGAACGGGGGTGGGGGGATGTCCTTGACCGCCAGGTCGAAGGCGGGAAGGGTCGTCGGAGCTCCGGACGGGCTCGGCCACACCGTGACCTCGAGGCGGGCCGAGGAGATCCCGGCCGGGAGTCCGACGGTGGCGGACCACCCTGTCGACGGGTCGGTCCCGGGCCCGAGATGGGCCTCGACGTCGGGCCGGTCGATGCCGGTGAGGGCCACGACCGGCTCCCCCCGCTCTCCCCCGGAGGAGACGGTGACGGCCACGGCCAGCACCCGTCGCCCGGCCCAGGCGTGCCAGCCCGCCACCACCAGTGGTCCCCGTCCCACCTGGGAGCCGGCGGCCGGCTCGTCGACCGACCCCTCCAGGGTCGGGGGCACGGTCACTCCGGCCCGTCGGCCCGTCGGATGGGCTCGGCTTCGACCAGGCGCTCCCAGATCCCGGCCAGGCCGTCCTCGAAGGTACGCGGCCGCCACTCGAGGAGCGCGGAGAGCCGGCCGGTGTCGAGGACGAGGTGGCGGACGTCGAAGTCCCGGCCGGGCCGGTGCTCCAGGACCAGCCGACGGCCCGAGACCCGCTCGACGGCCCGGGCCACCTGGCGGACGGAGTGGCCGACCCCGGACCCCACGTTCACGACCAGAGGCCCACCCGACCGGGCGGCCAGGCCCACGACGGCGGCGGCCACGTCCCCGACGTGGACGAAGTCCCGGACCACCTCCCCGTCGCCGAAGACGGGAACGGGACGACCGGCCCGGGCCGCCTCGGCGAAGGCGGCCACCACCCCCTGACCGCTTCCCGTGGGCTGGGTCGGCCCGTAGGCGTTGCCGACCCGGAGTACCCGGGAGGAGACCCCGAAGAGGCTGGCGTAGACCCCGATGTACTTCTCGGCCGCCAGCTTCGTCACCCCGTAGGTCGTGATCGGATCGCAGGGGGCGTCCTCGGCCACCGGTCGACCGTCGGTCCGGCCGTAGACGACCCCGCCCGAGGAGAGGAAGCTCAGACCCACCCCGGCCCGGGCCCGGAGGGCCTCGAGCAGGGTGATGATCCCCGGGAGCGTGGCGAAGAGGGTGTCGACCGGGTTCCGGTTCGACTCCTCCGCCACCGGCCCCCCCACGGCATGGACGACGTGGTCGGCCTCCCCGAGGAGGTTGGTGAGGACGACGGGATCGTCCGCCTCGCCCAGGAGGATCTCGGCCCCGGCCACCAGGTCGGCCCGGGGGACGCTCGGAGCCACCCGGTCGAGGACGGTGACGGCGCTGCCGGCATCGAGGAAGGCCCGGGTGACCGCACTCCCCAGGAACCCCGTCCCGCCCAGGACGACGACCCGACCGGGGGCGACATCCCTCCTACCGGCCACCGACGACATGGCCGGCATTCTTGCACCCCGCCCTCCTTCACCCGGTCAGGGTGGAGACCCGATGGAGGTGGGTGACCTGACCCCGTCGAAACCCCTGATAGCGCAAGCGCTATCATGAAGCCATGCGTACGCTCAAGCCTGCCCCGACGGTGGCGGCCGGTCTGCTCAGGATGGCACGACTCGAACGCGGTCTCACCCAGCGGGAACTGGCGGGGCGGGCCGGCGTGGCACAGGCGGTCATCGCCACCATCGAGAGCGGCCGACGCCAACCGACCATACCGACATTGCAGCGGATCCTGGCCGGTGCCGGCCTCGAGCTCCGATTCCGGCTCGAGGCGATAGACGACCACGACCGGGTTCTCGAGGAGCGACGACGCCAGATGCCGCCGGCGGTTGCGGCGGTCGTCGACAGACGTCATCGGGAGAACGTCGAGCTGTTCTCGGCCAATGCCCCGACGCCATGAATCGGCCTCCACTCAACGCGGAGACGATCGTTGCGGCCATGAACGATCACGGGGTCGAGTACGTCGTGATCGGGGCGTTCGCCGCCATTGCTCAAGGCGCTCCCCTGGAGGCGACCAGGGATGTCGACTTGACCCCCCGGCGAACCGCCCAAAACCTCGAGCGACTGTCCGAAGCCCTCCGCCAACTCGGGGCGAAGATCCGGGTGGACGATCTGGAGGATGGCCTTTCCTTCGATCACAGCGGCGCATCGCTGGCAGCCATGACCATGCTGAACCTCACGTGTCCCGCGGGTGATTTCGACCTGGCGTTCACACCGGCCGCGTCACCGGCGGGCTATGACGACCTGGCCCCGAATGCCCGGTCAATCCACGTTGGCGCCCAGTCCGCCAAGGCGGCGGACCTTTGGGACATCATCCGATCGAAAGAGGCGGCAGGTCGGGAGAAGGACTGGCTGACGCTGCCCCTCCTCAAGGAATACGCCTCTCGGATTGATCGAGCCGCCGAGGACGGAGCCGAACCCGAATTCGGGTGACATTGGCTCTCCCGTCCCGGTGAGGCCGGAGACGACCTTGGCTCTTCAATGGTCGTACCGTCGGTACTACCACGAATCCATGACCGTGGTGAAGCGAGCAGTCTCATTCGATCCGGAGGTCTGGGCCGACCTCGAGCACATCGCCGAGGTCGAGCACATCGGTGTCTCGACGGTCGTGAACCGCGCCCTGCGCCACGAGCTCCGTCTCCAGCGCGGGCTCGCCGCGGTCGGTGAGTGGGAAACCGAGCACGGAGCATTCACAGCCGCCGAGCTGGCCGAGGCAGACCGGCTTCTCGACCGGGCCGGCGTCGGCGCAGACAGCAGACGGGTCAGCCCCAAGAGGTGAGCGGCGTTACCTACGACACCGGGGCCCTCATCGCCGCCGATCGCGATGATCGGCGCATCTGGCTGCTCCACCGTCTGACCCTTGAACGCGGTGTCATACCCACCGTTCCTGCCGGCGTGCTCGGCCAGTCCTGGCGCCGCGGCCCACAACCGAGACTGTCCCACCTGCTCGACGGCTGTCAGGTGGAGGGCCTTTCGGAATCGCTGGCGAGATCGGCCGGATCGCTTCTCGCCCTGACCGGCCACAACGATCTCATCGACGCCAGCGTCGTGATCGGCGCCCTGACCAGAGACGACGCCATCGTCACCTCCGATCGAGACGACATCGAAACCCTGATGTCCGCTTCCCGCAAGCGGCTGCAGATCATCGACGTCTGACCCCTCGCCTGCCTGGGGAGCGGATTCTCGCTCTCCGGCATTGCCGAGGGCAGATTCTGTACGGTCGCGTTGCCTCGAGACCAGCGCCACACGTTCTCCGACGTATCCGATTGCGTTCTAGGAGTTCAACAACCCTCGTGACGCCGAGACCCTGACAGACGCGTTCCGGCAGTCCCGTCGCTTCGCCAGAACCTCTGCCGGCTGCGGGTGATCGAGGCCAGGACACCGAAGGTGACGAGGAAGGCATCTCCCGGGACCTGGGCCCAGGCCGGAACGTGGTTGGGGCCATGGCGTGGACCGACAGCGAGGAGGACGAGGACGGCAAAGAAGGAACCAGACGGGGATCAGCAGCACGCGAACGCGGCTGGTCAACCGCCGGACGAGGAGGGGCCCGAGCGCCGAGATCACGATGAGGGCGCCGACCGCTTCGGCGCCGAACTGCACCACGGGACTGCCCGGCGCCGAGAAGAGTGCTGCCAACCGGACGCAACCGAAGGCGGCAATTCCCGCCATGAAGAGGAGGAACAGTGCGTAGCGCACCTTAGGGTGCGACCTCAGGAACTCGTTCACTGCGCGCCCTTCGAGCTGGCCCCGGGCGCGCGTCCCCGAAGACCCCGGCCGAGCCATCCGAGGAGATCGATCACGATCCGGAACGGCCTCCGCCTCAGAAGTGGCCCAGCACGGGGTGGGGGGCGTAGGGCTCCTCGAGGCGCTTGATCTCCTCCTCGGAGAGATCGAGCTCCTCGGCGGCGACGGCGTCGGTGAGGTGGGAGAGCTTGGTGGAGCCGACGATGGGGGCGGTGACGGCGGGCTTGTGGAGGAGCCAGGCCAGGGCCACCTGGGCGCTGGGGACGCCCCGCTCGGCGGCGACCTCGGCCACGGCGTCGACGACGTCGAAGTCGGTGGGCTGGCTGTAGAGGTAGTCGGTGAACTGGTCGGTCTCGGACCGGGTCGTCTTCTTCTCCCCATCCCGGGTCCGGGTCCCGGCCAGGACACCCCGGGCCAGGGGGCTCCAGGGGATGACGGCGACGGCCTGGTCGAGGCAGAGGGGGAGCATCTCCCGCTCCTCCTCCCGGTAGAGGAGGTTGTAGTGGTTCTGCATGGAGACGAACCGGGTCCAGCCCCGACGCTCGGCGGTGTGCTGGGCCTTGGCGAACTGCCAGGCGAACATGGAGCTGGCCCCGATGTAGCGGGCCTTGCCGGCCGCCACCACCTCGTGGAGGGCCCCCATGGTCTCCTCGATGGGTGTCCGGGGGTCCCAGCGGTGGATCTGGTAGAGGTCGACGTAGTCGAGGCCGAGCCGGGTGAGCGAGGCGTCGATGGCGGCGAGGACGTGCTTGCGGGACAGGCCCCCGCCGTTCTCGCCCGGGGTCATGGGCATGAAGACCTTGGTGGCGATGACCATCTCGTCCCGGCTGAGGAATTTGGGGACGAGCCGGCCGGTGGCTACCTCGCTGGCCCCGCCGGAGTAGGTGTCGGCGGTGTCGAAGAAGGTGATGCCGGCTTCGACGGCGGCCCGGACGATGGGCTCGGCGGCGTCCTCGTCGATGACCCAGGGCCGGTCGCTGCCCGATCCGAAGCCCATCATCCCGAGGCAGAGCCGGGACACCCGGAGACCGGTCGATCCGAAGTTCACGGTTCGCATGGACCCGAGACTATGCCGGGCCGGCCCCGATCGGGCCTCCTCCTCAGCCGCTGTGACGCAGGTCCGGCTCGGGGGGGAGGCCGTCGCGGTAGGTGACGGTGTTGGTCCGGACGGCGGGGACCCGGCTGCCGGGGAGGATGATCCCGACCAGGTTGAGGGGGTCGGCGGCGTTGAGGTGGACGGTCTCCCCGGTCCGGTCGGTGCGGCGGAGGCGGCGGAGCTCCTCGACGGCTTCGGGGAGGGCGTACTGCTCGCCCACGAAGCCGGTCACGAAGCGGCCGCCCCGGACGAGACCCCGGGCCTCGAACCGACGGAGGGCCCGGACGATGTCGCGCCAGGGGAGGGCCAGGTTCTCCCTGGTGGTGAGGTCCCAGAAGACGATCCCCCAGCGGGCCAGGAGCTGGCCGGCGACGTGCTCGGCCAGGTCGTCGGGGTCGCCACCCTCGGGTCCGGCGCCGGGGAGGAGGGACCAGCGGCCCTCGCCGCCCTCCCGGGGGATGGCGGGGCGGCGGGTGCCGAGCCGGTTGCGGACCTGGTGGCGGTGGCGGCGCTGCCAGGTGTCCCGGGCCGAGAGGAGGGAGCGGACGGCCTGGAAGCCGTCGGCGGTGACGAGTCCCCGGGCCACGAGGTCCCAGAGGCCCTCCTCGACCTCGACGGGGAGCCGGCCGGTGAGGTCCCGGAGCTCGCCGTGGAAGAGGGCACCCCGGCTGGCGAGGACGTCGAGGAGGTCCCGGGCCGCCCCGTGGGCGGGCTGGGCCGGACCGACCCCGCCCCGGGCCGCCTCGAGGAGCCAGGGGAGGTCCTCCCGGGCCGCGAAGGTGATGGGGGTGGCCCGGGAGGGGGTGGAGGCCCCCCGCCGTTCGGCGCTCTCGGCGTCGCCGGCGCGGAGGCTGAGCCGGCCCCACACCAGCTGGCCGGAGAGGCAGAGGTCCTCGAGCCACTGCTGCTGGTAGTGCTCGACCCGGCCCGGGAGGATCGACTCCTCCCAGGCACCCGCCGCGATCTCGAAGCCCTGGAGCTGGTCGACGACCTGGAGGACCCCGGCCCGGCCCTGGACCTGGCTGCCGGGGGCGAGGTGCTGCCAGCGGAGGAGGAACCGCATGAGGTCCTGGGCGGTGACGGGCTCGATCTCCCGGCGGAGGCGGGCCTGGGTGTAGCTGTGGATCCGGGCCAGGAGCCGGCGGGCGCACCACTGGTCGGGGCCGGGTTCGTCGCCGGGGGGTCGGGCCGGGTCGGGGTCGAACCGGCCCCGGAGGGCGAAGCCCTCGGCCTCGAGGCGACCCAGGCCGACCTTGACCCGGGTCGGGGCCAGGGCGGTGCGGGCGGCCAGCTCGGCCACGGTGACCGGCCCGGAGATGTCGAGCTGTCCCCGGACGGCTTCGGCCGCGGCGACGTCGGGGTCGGGGTCGGGACGGGCGGCCAGGAGCCCGGGGAGGGGGTGGTCGGGCCGGACCGGGACACCGGGGAAGAGGGCCTCGACGAAGCGGCGGCGCTCGACGACGCACCAGAGGTCGCCGCCGTCGAGCTGGAGCCGGCCGGCCCGGCCGGCCCGGACGAGCTCGTCGAACCAGCCCGTCCAGGCCGGGTCGGGGCGGCTGACGACGAGGGACTGGAGGAGGTCGTGGAGCTCCTCGGCGTCCCGGGGCCGGGGGGTGACCTCGTCGCGGACCCGGGTGAGGGCGGTGGGGTCGAGGCCGGCGATGTCCCCGCCTTCGAGGGGAAGGCCCCGGCGGAGGGGGACGGCTCGGGTCCGTCGCTCCTCGAGGGGGGCGTCGTCGAGGAAGGTGTAGGGCTTGCCGTTCAGGATCTCGTGGGAGAAGACCGAGGGCTCGGCGGCGTCGACGAAGTGGACCCGGACCCCGCCCGTCTCGATGGCCCGGAGGAGGGTGACGAGGCCGTCGACGTCCATGGCCTCGTGGAGGCAGTCGTCGAGGGTCTGGGCGACGAGGACGTGGTCGGGGATGGCGATGGGCCCGCCCGGGGTGTTCTCCTGACAGGCGGCCAGGGCCGGGAAGACGGCGGCCATGAGGTCGTCGGCCTCCATCCGCTGGATGGGGAGGGGGTTCTTCCGGCCGCCCCGGAACCGGAGGATGGCGAGGGACCGGTTCAGGTTCCAACGCCACCGGGAGGCGAACATGGGGGAGGCCAGGACGGCCTGGGAGAGGACGGCGGGGGCGCTGTCGGAACGGAGCATCCGGGCGGCGCTGTCGAGGGGGAAGCTGTGCTGGGGGCCGAGGGAGAGGACGACGGCGTCATCGCTGGCGGCGGCCTGGAGCTCGAAGTCGAACGAGGCGCAGAAGCGCTTGCGCAGCGCCAGACCGAAGGCCTTGTTGATCCGGCCCCCGACCGGGCTGTGGACGACGAGCTGCATCCCGCCGGCCTCGTCGAAGAAGCGCTCGAAGACGAGGTCGGTGGCGGTGGGGAGGACCCCGAGGCCGGCCAGGCCGGCGGCCAGGTAGTCGACGATCTGGGTGGCGGCCACGTCGTCGATGCCGCAGCGGTCGACCAGGTCCCGGCGGGCTGCCGCCCTGGCCTCCTCGGGGTCGGCTCCGGCCCCGAGGAGCTCGCCGGCCCGGCGGCGGAGCTCGGAGACCTCTCCGGAGAGCTCCTCGGTCCGGCTGGGGGCCTCCCCGGTCCAGAAGGGGACGGTGGGGTTGGCCCCGTCGGCGTCGACGACCCGGACGACTCCGGGCTCGACCCGGCGGACCCGCCAGGCGTGGGTCCCGAGGAGGAAGACGTCGCCGACCATCGACTCGATGGCAAAGTCCTCGTTGACGCTCCCGACGGTGGTGTCGTCGGGGTCGAGGACGACCCGGTAGTCCCCCACCTCGGGGATGGCCCCGCCGCTCGTGAGGGCGGCCAGCCGGGCGCCCCGTCGGGGCCGGACCACGGCGTTGACGAGGTCCCGGTGGAGGTAGGCCATGCGCCGGCCCCGGCCGGTGGTGATCCCCTCGGAGGCCAGCTCGACCACGGCATCGAAGGCGGCCCGGGTCAGGGCGGCGTAGGGGGAGGCCCCCCGGACCAGGTCGTAGAGGCCGTCCTCCGACCACTCCTCCACCGAGGCCACCTCGGCCACGATCTGCTGGGCCAGGATGTCGAGGGGGGCGACCGGGGGCCGGGTGACGTCGAGGAGGCCGGAGCGGACCGCCCCCAGGAGGGCGGCGCACTCGACCAGCTCGTCGCGGGTCATGGGGTAGAGGACGCCCTCGGGGGTCCCGCCCCGGGAGTGGTTGGAGCGGCCCACCCGCTGGAGGAAGGTGGCGATGCTCCGGGGTGAGCCGACCTGGCAGACGAGCTCGACGGGGCCGATGTCGATCCCGAGCTCGAGGGAGGCGGTGGCCACGAGGGCCCGGAGGTCCCCGGCCCGGAGCCGGGTCTCGACCCGGAGCCGGCGGTCCTTGGAGAGGCTCCCGTGGTGGGCGGCGACCTGGTCGGGGCCGAGCCGCTCGGCCAGCTGGTGGGCCAGGCGCTCCGACATCCGGCGGGTGTTGACGAAGACCAGGGTGGTCCGGTGTTCGAGGACCCGGGCCGCGATGAGGTCGAGGACCTCGTCGAGCTGCTCGGTGGAGGCCACCGCGGCCAGCTCGGTCCCGGGGAGCTCGAGGGAGAGGGCCAGGTTCCGCCGGTGGCCGCAGTCGACGATGGCGGCCGGCCGGCGGTCGGGGCCGACGCCGGTGAGGAGCCGGCCGGTGTCCTCGATGGGGCGCTGGGTGGCGGAGAGCCCGACCCGCTGGGGCCGGGGCCCGAGGGCGAGGTGCTCGAGCCGTTCCAGGGTGAGGGCCAGGTGGGATCCCCGCTTGTCGCGGGCCAGGGCGTGGATCTCGTCGACGATGACGGTCTCGACGGCGGTGAGGTTGGCCCGGCTCCGCTCCGAGGTGACGAGGAGGTAGAGGCTCTCGGGGGTGGTGACGAGGAAGGTGGGGGGTCGGGCCACCATGGCCGTCCGGGCCCCGGCCGGGGTGTCCCCGGTCCTGACGGCCACGGTGACGGGGGCCGGCTCGAGGCCGAGCTCGAGGGCCACCTCGGCGATCTCGGCCAGGGGACGCTCGAGGTTCTGGTGGATGTCCACGGCCAGGGCCTTCAGGGGGGAGACGTAGACGAGTCGGGTCCCGGGCCCGAAGGTCCCGGCCTGGTGGGCCCGGTAGGCGGCGTCGATGGCGACGAGGAAGCCGGCCAGGGTCTTCCCGGAGCCGGTGGGGGCGGCAATGAGGGTGTCGACGCCGGTGCGGATGCGGGGCCAGCCCTCGACCTGGGGCTCGGATGGACCCTCGGGGAAGCGGCGGGCGAACCAGGTGGCGACGGCGGGATGGAACCCGGCCAGGGCCGGGGGAGTGTCGGGCACGCCCCCATTCCAGCACGGGGTTGTGACGGGGAGGCCGGGAACGCCGCCGAGCCCTGACCGGGGGGGTGGTCAGGGCTCGGCGGCGGCGGGAGCCGCCCCGGGGGGTGGGGCGGACCGGCGGTGGGGGGAGATCAGGCGGTGGGACCGGTGGCCAGGGTGATGGACACGGTCTTCTGCTGGCCGGAGGTGTCGAGGTAGCCGAGCTTGACGGAGTCACCGGGGTGGTGGGCCGCCATCAGCTTGGAGAGGCCGGCGGGGGTGGTGACGGCCTGGCCGTCGAGGGAGTCGATGACGTCGCCCTGGCCCAGGCCGGCCGAGGCGGCCGGGGACCCGGGGACGACCCCGGAGACGCCCACCCCGGAGCCGGAGGAGCCGGTCTGGCCCGAGGGCTGGACCTCGACGCCGAGGAAGCCGGTGGGCCCGATGTGGACGGTCGAGGAGGACTTCCCGGCCTCGATCTGCTTGGCCACGGCCACGGCCCGGTTGATGGGGATGGCATAGCCGGAGCCGGAGGAGGCACCGGCGCCGAACTGGAAGCCATTGCCGGAGGCGGAGCCGGCCGTGTCGATGCCGACGACCCGCCCGGAGGTGTCGACGAGGGATCCCCCGGAGTCGCCGGGCTGGAGGTTGGCGTCGGTCTCGATGAGGCCGGTCAGCTGCTCGGCCGTCCCGGCCATGGCGTCGCTGGCGGTGATGGACTGGTCGAGGGCGGTGACGGTGCCCTCGGAGACGCTGGGGGTGCCGCCCACCCCGCCGGCGTTGCCGATGGCGAGGACGCCCTGGCCGGTGGTGAGGGAGGAGGAGTTCCCGATGGTGGCGGTGGTGAGCCCGGAGGCGTTCTGGAGCTGGATGACGGCGATGTCGTCGGTGGCGTCGGTGCCGACGACGGTGGCGGTGTAGGTCTTCCCGTTGCCGATGTCGACGACGCTGATGGAGGTGGCCCCGTTCACGACGTGGTTGTTGGTGAGGACCTCACCGGTCGAGGTCAGGACGACCCCGGTGCCGGCCGCCGCCGCGTCCTGGTAGCTCAGCTTGGTGTTGATGTCGACGAGGGCCGGGTCGACCTGGGCCGCGATGGAGGAGGCCGTGGAGTTGGCCCCGGAGGAGCCTCCGTTGGAGGTGCCGCCGGAGGGGATGGTCGTCCCCCCGTCGCCCGGGCTGACCGGGGTGAGGCCTCCGCCGTTGTTGCCGAGGCCGTTGTTGCCGAGGCCGGCCGTGGTGGTGGCGGGCACGGGAAAGATGACCCGGCCGACACCGACGCCGCCGATGCCGACGGCGAGGAGGGCCACGATCATGCCGACGACGGCGAGGGGGTGGAGGGAGCGGTGGGCCGAGGGGGAGGCCTGGGCCGGGCCGACGGGCCAGCCGGGCTGCCCGGGGCGGGCCCAGGGACCGGACTGGCCCGGGGGGACCCAGTAGCCCTGCTGGCCGGGGGGAACCCAGTGGCCCTGCTGGCCGGGGGGGGCCCACTGGCCGGGCTGGGCCGGGGTGGCCGGCCAGGTGGGGGGGTCGGTGGAGAGGGGGGCGGGAACGGCCAGGGGGCCGGTGAGGGCGGACCCGTCGGCGGCGGGAGGAGTGCCGGCGGCGGCAGGATCGACGGCGGGGGAGGCCCCGAGCTCCCAGGGGGCGGGGGAGGCGGGCGGGGTGGGGAGGTCGGGGGTGACCCAGCTGGTGGGAGGGGCCGCCGGCCCCTGATCCGGCGTCGGGAGGCCTGAGTCGGTGGGCTCGGTCATGGCGGCTGCTCCTCGTGGTTCGCTCTGATGGGAGCTCCCGCTCCCTGGTACCAGTCAACCGCTCCCAGCTGAGAGCGGTATTGGGACTTCCTGTGGAGATCCCAAGAGTCTCCGGGACCGGGGGGCGTGGCGGGATCGATCCTAAGGTGGGTCGGAAGGGAAGAGGGTCGGGGGGGAGGGGGAGCCGGGATGGGACCAGTGGTGGAGGGATCAGGGCCGGAGGAGGAGATCCGGGTCGTGGACAACCGGGAGGGGGAGCGCTACGAGCTGTGGGTCGGGGGGGACCGGGCCGGGCTGGCCACCTACCATCGGTACGGGAGCCGGGTGGCGATCCTCCACACGGAGGTGGAGGAGGCCTTCGAGGGGCGGGGCCTGGGGGGACGGCTGGCCGGGGAGGTGCTGGCCGACATCCGGGGAGAGGGGGGGACGGTGACGGCGATCTGTCCGTTCATCGCGGACTACCTGGTGCGGCACCCGGAGGAGCAGGATGTGGTCGACCCGGAGTTCCCGGGGTTCCGGCCGGGGTGAGGGAGGAGCAGGCCATGGACGTGCGGGAGGCGCTCTACACGACGAGGGCGATGCGGCGGGTCCGGCCCGATCCGGTCCCGATGGAGGTCCAGGCCCGGATCCTCGACGCCGCGGTGCGGGCCCCGAGCGGGGGGAACAGCCAGGGATGGCACTTCCTCCTCGTCGACGACCCGGCCGTGAAGGGGGCCCTGGGCCCGCTCTACCGGGATGCCATGGAGCAGCTGTGGGGGTCGATCTACGCGCCCCGGGTGGCGGCCGCTGCCGCCGATCCCGAGGGGGCCGAGAGTGTGGCCTTCGGAAAGGTGCAGCGGTCCGCCCAGCACCTGGCCGACCATTTCGAGGAAGTCCCCCTGTTCCTGTTCGGGTTCGCCCGGCACGACCCGACGGGGGGCTCGATCTTCCCGGCCCTGTGGAGCGCCCAGCTGGCGGCCCGGGCCGAGGGGGTGGGGAGTGCGATGACGGCCGTCCTCCACGGCTTCCACCCGGCCGAGACCTTCGAGATCCTCGGGGTCCCAGCCGGCAAGGGGTGGATCATGGCCGGCTGCCTGTCCTTCGGCTATCCGACGGGTGTCTGGGGGGTGGCTCCCCGGCGGGCCGTCCACGAGGTGTCCAGCCGGAACCGGTTCGGGGCCCCGGTGGGGTTCGAGGTCCCGGCCCCGCTGTGGCCCGAGAGCTGATTCGGGGAGGTCAGCCGGGAGCGGCGGTGAAGACGTCCTTGCCGAAGGTGGAGGTGACGGTCCGGGCCTCGCCGAGGGCGGGGAGGCCGAAGAGCTTCTCGATGGTGGCCAGGGTGGCGTAGTGGTTGTAGGCCACGGTGGTGGTCGTCCCGGGCTTCACGAACGGGGAGAGGAGGACGGCTCCCACCCGGCCCCCGCCGCCGGCGCCGGCCGGGGCCGCCGTCTGGGCCGGGCCGGGGGTCTGGCCGCAGCAGGAGGAGGAGTCGTTTGTCTCGGACTCGTCGTAGGTGACGATGAGGAGGCCGTCGGTCTTGAAGGCGGCCGAGGAGGTGATGAGGGGGACCCACTGCTGGAGGAAGGCGTCGGTATCGGCGTAGGCGGAGGAGCCGCCCGTCTCGCTCTTGCAGGGGAAGTCGTGGCCGTCCTGGCAGAGGTTGGGGGTGATGAAGCTGAGGTTGGGGGTCGTGGTGACGGACTTCAGGTCGGAGGCGAGGCCGGTGACGTAGGGGGGGGTCCCGGCCGGGAGGGTGCCGGTGGTGGTCCCGAGGGGGACGACCTGGCGGCCGCAGGTGGTGGTGTCGTCGATGATGGAGTGGAAGTAGACGAAGGGGTCGTGGCGGGTGGCGTAGCCGTCACCGGAGGTGGCCACGGTGGTGGCGTCGAAGGCCCCGATGGCGGGATGGCCGCAGGTGGTGGACTCCCGGGTGGGGATGTTCCCCATGTCCTGCATGTAGCCCTTCCAGGTCAGGCCCTTGGCCGAGAGCTGGCCGGCCAGGGTGGGGACGGCGGTGGGGTAGACGCAGCCGTTGCCCTGCTGGATGCCGTCGACCTGGCCGGCGGTGGGGGGGAAGTTCGCGAAGGTGAGGCAGTCGGCCGAGGTGGAGGGGTTGGGGGGCTGGCCGGAGAGGAGGGCGATGTAGTTGTCGTTGCTGAAGTGGCCGATGCCGTCGTAGTTCTGGAGGAGGGCGCCCTGGCCGGTCAGGGTGGTGGCCAGGTAGGGGTCGGCGGCGCCGGGTCCGAAGGTGGCGGCGTAGCTCTGGTTCTCGAGGACGATGACGAAGACGTGGCCGATGGGGGGGAGGCCGGCGGCGGTGGCCGGGGAGGTGGTGGCGGTGGTGGCCGGTGGGGTGGAGGTCGACCCGCAGGCGGCCAGGGCCGAGGCGGCCAGGGCCAGGGTGGTGAGGAGGAGGGCTCGTGACCGGGTTCGTCGCACGGGCCAGACTACCGGGATGGGAGCCGGGGGATGGGGGAGGTCGGCTCAGGCCACGGTGCCGGGGGACCCGTCGGCGGTGACGACGGGGAGGTCGGCGGCGGCCCAGGCGTGCATCCCCCCGGCCAGGTTGACGGCGTCGAAGCCGGCCCCGGTGAGAAAGGAGGTGGCGGCGGCGGAGCGGCCGCCGACCCGGCAGATCACCACGATGGGGCGGTCGGGGGGGAGCTGGTCGGTGGAGTCGGCCAGGCGTCCCAGGGGGAGGTGGAGGGCGGCGGGGGCCCGGCCGGCCTCCCACTCCTCGGGCTCACGGACGTCGAGGAGGAGGGCACCGGCCCCGATCCGGACGTCAGCCTCCTCGGGGCCGATCTCGACGACCTGGGGGGAGCCTTCCACGGGAGAGAACTGTACCCGGAGCCGGTCGTGGCCCCGCTGAGCGCCGGGCTCCTCCTCTACCGGTGGTCGTCGGCAGGGGAGGTCGAGGTGCTCCTCGTCCATCCGGGGGGGCCGTTGTGGAGCCGGCGGGAGGCGGGGGCGTGGTCGATCCCGAAGGGGGAGGTGGCCGAGGGGGAGGACCCGGGGGAGGCCGCCGGCCGGGAGTTCGCCGAGGAGCTCGGACATCGGCCACCCGAAGGGGCCCGGCTCGACCTGGGGGAGATCCGGCAGAAGTCGGGGAAGCGGGTCCGGGCCTGGGCGCTGTCCGGGGACCTCGACCCGGCCACGCTGGTGAGCAACAGCTTCGAGATGGAGTGGCCGCCCCGGTCGGGCCGGCGGGAGTCCTTCCCTGAGGTGGACCGGGCCGGGTGGTTCGCAGGGGCCGAGGCCCGGAGGCTGGTGGTCCCGGCCCAGGCCGAGCTCCTGGACCGGCTCGAGGCCGCCCTGGCGGGAGGGGGACCGTAAGGTGGGGTGATGGCCGAACCCGACTGGAGCCGGGCCTGGACCTGGGTGGAGGCCACCATGGGGGGGCCGGTGGTCCGGGCCGAGCGGCAGGCCCGGTGGCGGCCGGCCTGGTTCCTGGAGGTGGAGGGTCCCGAGGGCGCCGCCGTCCCCCTCTACTGGCGGGGGGACCGGGGCCTGGGGGACCGTGACGGTTCGGCCCTCCGCCAGGAGGCGGCCGTGCTCGGGGTGCTCGAGGGGGAGGGGATCCCGGTTCCCCACGTCCACGGGCTGTGCGAGGAGCCGCTCGGGATCCTGATGGACCGGGTCCCGGGGGAGGTCGACTTCCACCGGGCCGAGCCGGCCGTCCGGGAGGCGGTGGCCGAGGACTTCCTCAGGGTGGTGGCCCGGTGCCAGGCCATCGAGCCGGGCCGGTTCCGGTCGGTCGGGCTGGAGGAGCCGGCCGGCCGGAGGGAGCAGGCCCTGGGGACCCTCCGGCGGTGGGAGGGGGTCTACCGGGCCTCGGCGGCGACACCGTCCCCGCTGCTCGAGCTGGCCCTGGGCTGGCTCCGGGACCGGGCCCCGGAGGGCCCGGGGGAGAACGTCCTCGTCCACGGGGACACCGGGCCGGGGCAGTTCCTCTTCGACGGGGAGGGGGTCACGGCCGTCCTGGACTGGGAGTTCTGCCACCTCGGGGATCCGATGGAGGACCTGGGGCTCATCCGGAGCCGGGACCTCTCCTACCCCTTCGGGGACCTCCGGAGCCGGTTCGCCCGGTACAGCGAGCTGAGCGGCACCGCCGTCGACCTCCCCCGGCTCCGGTACTACAGCGTCCTGGCCATGATCATGACGCCGGCGGGACTCCACCCGGTCCTGACGGGGCAGCCCCGGGGAACGGACTTCGCCCAGGTCCTGGCCTGGAACGCCGTCTACTCCCGGGCCCTGGTCCAGTGCCTGGCCGAGGCGGAGGGAATCGGGCTGGGCCCGGTGGAGCTCCCGGGGGCCGAGCCGTCGCCGAGGGCCTGGATCCACCGGGCCGTGGTCGAGGGGCTGGGCCGGGAGATCGGGCCGGCCCAGACCGAGGGGTTCCTGGCCTACCGGGTGGAGACCCTCCGGCTCCTGGCCGCCCACCTGGAGCTGGCCGACCGGCTCGGGCCGGCCTTCGACGAGGCCGAGCTCGACGCGGCCGGGGAGGTCCTGGGCCGGCGACCGGCGAGCCGGGCCGAGACCGACGGGATGCTGACCGACCTGATCCGGGCCGGGGTCGGAGGACGGCTCGAGGAGGTGGTCCGGTTCCTCCAGGGCCGGACCGTCCGGGACGAGGCCCTCCTGGCCCCCCTCCTCGGGGAGCTGGGGGAGACCTCGGGCCTCTCCGCCGTGGAGTAGGGCCCGGGTGACGGTGACTGGCGGGCCGGGACGCGGCAGACTGGGGGGGATGTTCAAGGACACCTCCCTGCGGGCCTCCGACAAGGATCGGGACGACGTCGCTACCAGCCTCCGGCTCCACATGTCGGAGGGACGGCTGACGATGGAGGAGTTCGACGAGCGGCTCGACCGGGTCTACGCCTCGAGGACCTTCGGGGAGCTGGAGCGGTGCATGGCCGACCTCCCCCGGTCCTGGCAGATCCTCCCGCCGGGGAAGCCCCAGCCCTACTTCAAGAAGGGGGCCCGGCGGGGCTGGGCCCGGTTCGTCTGGGCCAACGGCTTCTGCTGGACGGTCTGGGGGGTCGTCGAGGTCGCCATGGGTGGCCACCACCTCGAGATCCTCTGGCCCCTCATCGTCTCGATCCCCTGGGGATCGTGGAAGGTGGTCCGGGCCATCGAGACCCGGCCGCCGCCGAGGCCCGAGCTCGGTCCCTGAATTTTCCCCTCCCGGGGCGAGCTCGGAGCGGTACAGTTCCGACCCGGAGCCGGCGACCGTCCGGTCCGTGATCGGGAGGATGGCGATGGATCGCATCGAGTGCGCCTGGTGCCGCTCGCAGAACGAGACGGGGCGGACGACCTGCGCCGCCTGCGGGGCCCCGCTCGACGGGAGCAATCTGGTCTCGGACTCGGGCTGGCGGGAGGCTCCCCGGCTCAAGGACATGACGGAGTTCCACTTCTCGAACTCGACCTGCCAGATCGAGGGTGAGATCGTCCCGGTGGCGGAGATCGCCCTGGCCGCCAACGACGCTGTCTTCTTCGAGCACCACGTGCTCCTCTGGAAGGACGAGCAGGTCCGGATGTCGGCCCAGTCGACAGGCGGGGGGATGAAGCGGGCCCTGGGGGGGATGCCCTACCTGGTCAGCATCGCCAACGGACCGGGCCGGATCGCCTTCTCCCGGGACGCCAACGGGGAAGTCGTCGTCCTCCCCCTCCACCCCTCCATGGAGCTCGACGTCCGGGGCCATGCCTTCCTGGCCGCCTCCCACTCCATCCAGTACTCCTTCATCAAGATCAAGGGGCTGGCCAACGTCCTCCACGGCGGGGAGGGAATGTACATGGACCGGTTCGTCACCTCGGGTGAGCCCGGCCTCCTCATGCTCCACGGCTACGGGAACGTCTTCGAGCGGACCCTGGCCGCCGGGGAGAAGATCCTGGTCGAGCCGGGGGGGTTCCTCTACAAGGACTCCTCGGTCACGATGAACACCGTCCAGCAGGACATCAAGACGGGACTGATGCGCCACGGGATGTACCTGGCCGAGATGGTCGGCCCGGGCCGGGTCGGGATCCAGTCCATGTATGTCCACCACCACGCCGAGTAGGGGGGAACCGACATGACGAACCTGCCCCCTCCCCCGGGACAGCTCCCCGGGGACCAGCCCCCCGGGGCCATCCCGGGATCGCTGCCGGGATCGCTCCCTCCCCCGCCGGGACAGGCACCGGGGTCCGCTCCGGGGTCGATGGCGGGGTCGATGCCCCCGCCTCCGGACTACTCGGCCATGCTCATCCCGTCGTCGGCACCTCCCCCGCCGGCCCAGGCCCCGCCGCCGGCCACCCCCGGGGTCTACCTCTGCGCCTACTGCCGGATCCAGAGCGACGGGTCGGCCCAGAGCTGCCCCCACTGCGGGGCGCCGGTCGACATCCGGACCCGGGTCACGGACTCGGGCTGGGAGGAGCAGCCCGCCATCAAGGACATGGCCAAGATCCAGTTCGGGCGGTCGTCGTGCCAGATCGAGGGGAAGTTCGTCCCGGTGGCCGACATGGGCCTGGCCGAGGGGGACTGGGTCTACTTCTCCCACCACGTCCTGCTCTGGGCCAACCCGTCTGTCGTGATGGGGACGATGCCCATGAAGGGGGCCTGGAACCGGGTGTTCGCCGGGATGCCCCTGGTCATGATGCAGGCCCAGGGCCCGGGGCACATCGCCTTCAGCCACGACCATCCCGGTGAGACGGTGGCCATCCCCCTCCAGCACGGGCAGTCCATGGAGGTCACCGAGCACCGGTTCCTGGTGGCCACCGGGAGCGTGACCTACAACTTCCACCAGTCGGGGATCTGGTACACGACGGGATCAGGGGACGACACCGAGACGCACTACCCGCTGGGGATGTACATGGACACCTTCGTGGCCCAGGACGGCCCCGGGCTGCTCCTGCTCCACGCCCCGGGGAACGTCTTCATCCGGGATCTCCAGCCGGGCCAGAACATCCTGATCCAGCCGAGCGCCCTGCTCTACAAGGATCCCTCGGTGGGGATGCACCTCCACTTCGAGTACCCGGCCGGGAGCTACGGCTTCGCCGGCTTCGTGGGACGGGCCTACCAGGCCAAGACCACCTGGCTCCGGCTCCGGGGCCCGGGACGGGTGGCGGTCCAGTCCGTCTTCGAGCGGCCCGAGGCCGCCTACCAGGTCACCGGGAGCTCGGGGGCGAGCGTCTACACCTGGACGTAGGGCCTGCCCATCCTCGGCTGAAACCCTCTACGTCGTGGGGGCCACCGTGTCCCGGTCGGCCAGGCGCCGGGAGAAGTCGTCGGCGGACTTGGGGCCGCCGAAGTGGTAGCCCTGGCCGAGGTCGCAGCCCATGGCCCGGAGGGCGAAGGCCTGGGCCGCGGTCTCCACCCCCTTCCCGACGACGCTGGCCCGGAGTCCCCGGCCCAGGCCGATGACGGACCGGGTCATGGAGGGGCCGGCCTCGTCGGGTGAGTCGAGGGACTCGACGAAGCGACGGTCGAGCTTGAGGGTCCGGATGGGGAGCTGGTGGAGGGAGACGAGGTCGCTCCCCCCCGTCCCGAAGTCGTCGAGGGTGAGGGCCACCCCGGAGGCGGCCAGCTCGTGGAGGACGGCCCGTTCGGCGCCGAGGGCCGTCAGGGTCCCCTCGGAGAGGTCGAGCCCGATCATGGTCGGAGGGAGGCCGAGCTGGCCGAGCCGGTCGTGGAGGGCGTCGCCGAAGGCCCGGTCGGCGAGCTGGTGGGGCCAGACGTTGACCCAGAGCCGGAAGCCCTCGGGGAGGTCCCCCTCACTGTTCCAGCGGGCCAGGTCGGCCAGGGCCTGGCCGATGACCCAGTCCCCGATGGACCGGGCCAGGCCGGCCTCCTCGGCCAGGTCGAGGAAGGCGCCGGGGGCGGAGATCTCCTCCGAGTCGGAGGGTCCCCAGCGGAGAAGGGCCTCGGCCCCGACGACGGCCTCCCCGAGGAGCTCGACGAGGGGCTGGTAGAGGAGGAAGAACTCCCCCTGGTCGAGGGCGATCCGGAGGCGTTGGCGGGTGGCGTAGCGGGAGAGGGCCTCGTCGAGGAGGGAGTCGTCGTAGAGCTTCCAGCGGGCCCGACCTTCGCGCTTGGCCCGGTACATGGCGAGATCGGCGTCCCGGAGGAGGGTGTCGGGGGTGTCGTCGACCGTCCCCGGACTCGTGAGGGTGACCCCGATGCTGGCCGTGACCCGGTGCTGGTAGCCGTCGGCGTCGAAGGGGCTCTCGAGGTCCTCGATGAGCCGGGCCGCGATGGCGAGGGCCTCCTCGACGTCGGCCATCCCGGGGCAGACCACCACGAACTCGTCCCCCCCGAACCGGGCCACGGTGTCGACGGACCGGCGGCTCCCGACCAGCCGGCCGGCCACCTCCCGGAGGAGGGCGTCGCCGGCATGGTGGCCGAGGAGGTCGTTGATGGTCTTGAAGCCGTCGAGGTCGACGAAGAAGACGGCCAGGCGGGTCTGGTCGGTCTCGGCCTCGGCCAGGGCCTGGCGGAGGCGGTCGTCGAGCATGGCCCGGTTGGGGAGGCCGGTCATGGGGTCGAAGAGGGCCTGGTGGGTGGTGAGGCGGTGGAGCCGGACCATGAGGCCCTGGTAGGCCGTGACGAGGGCGTGGTGGGACAGGGCCTGGTGGACCATGTGGACGAAGCTGACCGGTCCGGCCGGCTTGGGGATGAAGGCGTCGACGGGGCCCACCGTCTCGGAGACCCGGTCGAGCTCCGAGGGGGATGCCATCAGGAGGTAGGTCAGGCCGGGTTGGACCTCCTTCACCCGGCGGGCCAGCTCGACGCCGTTCAGGCCGGGGAGGTCGAAGTCGGCGGCGACCACCGAGGGGAGGACGAGGGGGAGGACGGAGAGGGCCTCGGTGGCGCTGGCCGCGCCCACCCCCTGGATCCCGGCCCCGGCCAGGAGGGCCAGGAGCTGGTCCCGTTGGGTCTCCGAGGGGACGACCACCAGGACGGCCCCGTCGGGGGCGTGGAAGATCCCGCCGGCGGCGGCGGGGGTCGGCTCGTCGTGGCGGCGGCCCCGCCGGTCCTCGGTGCCGGTTTCGAGCTCGCCGTCGGCCTCGCCGGGAGCCTCGCCGGAGGTCTCGTCGGGGACGGCCTCACCGGGGGCGTGCGGGTCGAAGGTGGCCTCGGTCTCGACGTCCCCTCGCGTCTCCACAAGAACCTTCCAGGACCGCCCCGTCTGCGCCATCACCCACCTGCTCGCAGGCCCGGGACCCGAAACTGGGTTTCCGGTACCACCGAGCGTAACCATCAGAACGCTCCGAGGAAAGGGGCTGATCTTGCGGGAAGGTCGGCGAAGTCCTAGGAAGGTGGGCGGTGCTCCCCCACCCCATCCCCTTCCTCGCCGATGCCGTCCCCCCCGACATCACCCGGAACCTGGCGGCGACGACGGTGGCCTTCACCCCCACGCTCCTGATCCTGGGGACGGCCGCCCTCTACCTGTGGGGGGTCCGCCGGGCCAACCGGTCGGAACCCGGCTCGTCCTGGTCGACGAAGCGGACGATGGCCTTCCTGGGGGCCATGGCCGTCAGCTTCGTCGCCCTGGAGTCGGTCCTCGGGGTCTACGACGACGTCCTCTACTACGACCACATGATCCAGCACCTCGTCCTCCTCATGGTGGCCGCCCCCCTGATCGCCATGGGAGCACCCGTCGAGCTCCTGGAGCGGGCCACGGGAGGCCGGACCCACGAGGTCGTGGTCCGGCTGCTGCGGTCGAGGGCGGCCGAGGTGGTCGGCCACCCGCTCGTCGGCTTCGGTCTCTACGCCGTCCTGATCCCCGTGGCCCACCTGACCGCCCTCTACAACTACGCCCTCTCCCACGAGCTGGCCCACGACAACGAGCACCTGATCTTCCTGGTCGTCGGCTACCTCTTCTGGCGTCCCGTCGTCGCCATCGAGCCGAGCCGGCACCCCCTCCACTCCGGGCTCCGGCTCCTCTACCTGATGGCGGCCATGCCCGTCGACGCCTTCTGCGGGCTGGCCCTGGTCTCGGCCACGAGCGAGATGTTCCCCGTCTACACCACCTTCCACCGGACCTGGGGCCCCTCCCTGGTGGGGGACCTCCATGCCGGGGGGGGGATCATGTGGATGGGGGGCGGGGGCCTCTTCCTTCTGGCCCTGATCCCCGTCGTCGTCATGTGGCTCCGGGAGGAGGACGTGAAGACCCGGGAGCTCGACGCCCGGCTCGACGCCGAGGACGAGGCCGCGGCGGAGGCGGAAGCCGCCGGATGGGATCCGCTCAGCCCCGGCTGAGCCTGCTGCCGCTCAGGAGGACACTGGCAGCGGAGGACCCGTTGTCGTGGAGGACGATGGTCAGGACCTGGACGCCGGTGAGGTCCACGGAGACCGGGACGCCGCCTGTCGTGGCGGTGACGGCGTCCACGATGGTCCCGGCCGAGGTGATGGGCAGCGTCCTCCCGTCCCCCTCGAACGAGATCGACCCCGACCCGGAGCTCGGGCCGAGCGCGACCGCGGCCGAGAGGCCAGTGTAGCCACCGTCGACGGGCAAGCTGAAGCTGGCGTCACAGCTCCCGGTCCCCAAGTTGAGCGACGATCCGATGACCTGGAAGGCCCCGGACGGGCACCCTCCGTTGATGGTCGGGCCCCCGTGGGTCGCGGTGAGCAGCGTCATCAGCGTCGGGACGGGGGGGACGGTGGTCGGCGCAGGAGTCCCGGCCGCCGGAGGCGGCGGCAACGGGGCGCCGGGGTAGGCGATCCGGTAGTAGCCGCTGAGCTGGTCGACCAGGCGGTTCATGTCGGCCTCCACCTGGTTGACCTGGACCTGGTGCTGGGCCACCAGCTGCTGCCGGGCGGCCAACCGGGCCTGGTCGAGGGCGTTCGAATAGAACCCGATGCAGTCGCCGTAGGCCCTGGCCAGCTGGATCACCCGTGTCGGGCTGTGGCTGTAGCCGGGCAGCCCCGTGGCCTCGTCGGCGAGGCCGAAGACCTGGAGGACGTTCGAGACGGCGACGCCCTCGTTGTTGAGACATGCCGTCGACTGCGCCTGGGCCGCGTTCACGGCCGGGTCCGACGAGGGATTGTCGTCGTTGGGGCCTCCCCCGAACATGAGGCCTTGGGTTGGACCCCAGAGGCCCTCGAGCGAACTGATCTCGGCATCGACTGAGGCGAAGACTCCCATCCCGGCACCCTGGCAGTTGCCGACGGCGGCCGAGTAGGCCAGGGATTGGGTGGGGGTCAGGGTAGGGGCCCCCGAAGCGGTCCCGGTTGCGGCTGGTTGGCTGAAGGTACCCGACTCGAACATCGGGATGTTGGGGAATTGAGTGTTGTCGCTCGTGATCGGCGGGAACGAAAAGGGCTGCCGCATCTCCGAGGGGAGGACGAACCCCGCCTGCTGGAGGCAGGCGTTCTCCCCCACGTCCCCGATGGCGTTCTGAAACCACATCCAGGCCTGGCCGGTGCCGGTGTTGTACTCCTCGGACGTGGCCGTGAAAAGCGCAGGGAGGAAGTCGATCGGGGCCGCGGGCGCCGTCGTCGTCGAGCCAGCCGGCCGGTCCGGGCGGGAGGCAGCGTTCCGGGAGCCGCCCAGGACCGCCACGGCCGCCACGACCAGGCCCGCGGCCACGGCCACCGTCAACCCGCC
>PLZB01000059.1 GCA_003151955.1 Acidimicrobiaceae bacterium | reverse complement strand
CCTGGGGTGGGGGGTAGCCCTGGGGAGGGGGGTAGCCCTGGGGAGGGGGGTAGCCGGGATGGCCGTAAGGGGGATAGGCACCGTAGGGCCAGGCCGTGTGGCTGGCCGGGAAGAAGGCGAGGGCCTGGTCGGAGGGGGGGAGGCCGAGCTGGTCGGAAAGGAGCTGGAGGTCGTAGCCCTCCTTGCGGACGCGGAGGTCGATGGAGACGATGACCACCACGGCGGCGATCAGAGGTTCGATGACCAGGGTCGAAAGGGCACTCGAGATGCCTCCGGAAAGGGCCTCGGTGGTGGCGGTGGTGTGGAAGGCGGCCCGGATCACGGCGCCGAGGATGCTGGAGGCGACGCCGATGGAGATGTGGGCCAGGAGCCAGACGAGGAGAATGGTGCCGAAGGAACGCCACCAGAAGTGACGGACCAGGCCAAGGGAGCGTCGGATGGCCTTGATGCCACGGCGGTCCTCGAGCATCAGGCTGGGGATGGAGAGCTGGAAGGGGATCCAAAAGAAGATGATCGCGACCAGGGCGCCGGGGAAGACGATGAAGCCGGTCAGGATGGACAGGGCGACGATGTGGGTCGCCACCACGAGCACGAAGAGGAAGATGGCGGCGCAGCCGATCACGACGTAGCCCGTGTTGGTCAAGATGAGGAGCCAGAGCACCGAATGGAGCCGGTGGCCTACGTAGCGGAGCGCGGCCAGGGCCGAAGTCGGCTGTCCGAGGTAGGTGTCACCCACTACCTTGCAAATGATGGCAATGGCCAGGATCTGGACGATGAGACTGACAGCGAAGAAGACCGCTTCGCTGCCGAGAAGGGGGCGGACGTCCGGTGTGGCGCCGATGGCGGTCTGCTGCCTGACGGTGGTCAGTGACGAGTAGAGGGCACCCGTCGAAAGACCGACGATGATCGCCCCGGGAACGGCCACCACCAGGACCGACCTGACCATGGTCAGGAAGTTGCGGGTGAAGACCTTGATGCCGGCATCGAGCATCTCGCCCAGGGACAACGGTCGGAGCATCGGAGCCGCCACAGAGGGCACCCTAGTCAGCCGGTTGGGTGGAGAAGGGCGGGACCCGGTCAGGCGCCGGGATTGAAGTGGGTGGGCTGGCGGCCTTCGGGGTCGTCGGGGGTGTGGTTGGTGGCCGGGGGCCGGATGACGGGGTGGCCGCCGTGGGGACGGGGTCCGGACCAGCGGGCCGGGACGGCTTCGAGGCCCCAGGCCAGCTGATAGGCGGGCTCCTCGTAGTTGACGCGCCAGCCCTGGAAGTGGGGCCAGGCCTCCTCGGGGGTCCGCTCCATGGGGAAGCCGACCTGGGCCAGGCGGTCGGTGGCGGCGGTGAATTCCTCGTAGGTCAGGCGGATGCCCTTGTCGGGTCGGGGATCATGGTCCACGGAGAGGCCGACGGTCTCGGCCAGCTTCCGGAAGCAGGTGTAGCCCATGCGGAGGCAGAGGCGGGCCCCGAGGGGGACCTGGGTGGGGGAGAGGGAGGCGTAGAGGGCGGCGGAGTGAGGACGGCGAGGAGGGAGACGACCCAGGAGCTGTAGGGCTCGGGGGAGCGGAAGCGGAGGGGGGTGGGTGGCTCTCGGTCACATCGGCGGCCCAGCGGATCCAGGTCTGGTAGAGGGCGGGGAGGTCGTCGCCGCCGTTGGTGATCCAGGTCCGGGCCAGGAGCTCGGCGCCCCAGGCGGGCTCGCCGGCGCGGACGGCGAGGAGGGTGACCTCGGTCTCGCGTCGGTTGAAGGCGTTGTAGAGGGTGGGGAGGTAGGCGATCTGGAGGGCGACGACGACGAGACCGGTGGCGGCGGCGGCGAAGTCGACGAGGGTGGGCCAGGCCCCGGGGTGGGAGAGGAAGCCGAGGGTGAAGAGGGAGGAGCCCGACTCCCGGAGCGCCTGGCGGAGGTGGCCGAGGGCGGGCCAGAGGAGGAGGCCGTAGCCGAGGAGGAAGGCGGCGAGCCAGAAGACGAGGACGGCGATGAGAACGGTGGGACCCTGGGCCGAGAGGAGGCGGTCACGGCGCTCGTAGGTCCGGGCCAGGCGGCCGAGGAGGCGGAAGACCCGGTCCACGAGGTGGTCGGCCAGCTTGAGGACGGTGCCGACAGAGCCCCGGGGGACGACGACGACCTGGAGGAGGCTCCGGCCGGCGGCGAGGACGACCACCGCTCCGGCCACAGCGGCCAGGATCCGGACCCAGTGCATGGAGCCGAGGGTAGTGAGCCTCCGGCCCGGTCCACGGCCCCGGGCGGCGGGCGAGGTACCGTCGCCGGCTGTGGGCGAGCGTTGGGACCCGATGGCCGGCATCCTGGCCGGACCCGTCGACGGGCCGGCCAAGCTGGCCACCGTCTACCCGGAGGTCGAGGCCGTGTCCGGCCTGGCCGTCGTCCACCGGGCCTCGGGGTTCACGGGGAAGGTCGTCCGGCTGGCCCGGGACGGGCTGGTGGAGGTGGTCGGACAGACGGGCCTGATCAAGGCCTTCCCGCCCCGCCCCGGGGGCTTCGCCGTGGCCGGTCGGGCCGTCACCCTGGTCAAGCCCAGACCGGTTCCGTCGGGGCCGAAGGGGGTGGGTCCGGTCACGGCGTCGGGGTCCCGGGCGGTGAAGTCGGCGCCGGCCCAGGTGGCCAAGGCCAGCCGGATCCTCGTCGAGGGGGTTCACGACGCCGCCCTGGTGGAGCGGGTCTGGGGTGACGACCTCCGGCTGGAGGGGGTGGTGGTCGAGCGGCTCGACGGGATCGACCATCTGGCCGACGTCGTCGGGGAGTTCGGCCCCGGACCGGGCCGCCGACTGGGGGTGCTCGTCGACCACCTGGTGGCGGGGAGCAAGGAGGCCCGTCTGGCCGAGTCGGTCCGGCACCCCCACGTCCTCGTCACCGGGACCCCCTACGTCGATGTCTGGGAGGCGGTGAAGCCGGCCGTGGTGGGGATCGAGCGGTGGCCGACGGTCCCGATGGGGACGGACTGGAAGACGGGGATCTGCGCCGCGGTCGGGGTGTCCGACCCGGTGACGATGTGGCGGCGGATCCTGGCCTCGGTCAACAGCTATGCCGATCTGGAACCGCCCCTGGTGGGGGCGGTGGAGCGGCTCATCGACTTCGTCACCGACATCGGGGGCCGGCCCGAGTAGGGCGGAGCCGGCGGCGTCGCCGTCAGGCCCGGAACTCGGTGACGGAGAGGACGTTGCCGTCGGGGTCGGCGAACCAGGCCACCCGGTCGCCCCCGGGCGTGGTCCAGATCCCGAGGTCGTCCTGGTCCATGCCGTCGTAGCGGATGGTGCTGGTCCCGGCGGCGGCGAGCGCCCCGGCGGCGGCGACGATGTCCCCGACAACCCAGCCCGCCACCGTGAAGCGATGGGGGACGAACGAGTCGACGGGAGTGACCCGGAGGGTGGTCCCTCCGGCGTCGAAGACGGCGGCGTAGGGGGTCTCCTCCACCAGTCTCAGACCGAGGAGGTCGCGGAAGAAGGCCACGGCCCGGGAGATGTCGGTGGTGGCCAGGAAGGCGACGATGGGGGAGGATCCGAGCATGGTCCGACGATAGTGGCCGGCTCCCAGAGCCAGGAGAGTGGCGGGTTGCCGATCGGCCGACTGCCCTCCAAGGGCGAAGACCGGTAGATTCTCGCCCCGTGCCCGACACGCCGCCCGGCGAGACTTCCGAGCCGGGCTCGGAGCCTTCCGGTGCCGACCCCGTCGTCCCCGACGGCCCCGAGACCGATCCCGCTCCAGAGCCTGATCCCGGTTCGCCTCCCGGCGACCTGGAGGCGCCGGCCGCGCCCCTGACCCGGGCCGGTCGGCGGGCGGTGGAGCGGGCCGCCCGGAAGCGTCATCGCCGGCGGACGGTGATCACGGTTGTGGCGGTGGTCGTGGGTCTCGTCCTGCTCGTCTCGGGGGCGGGGTTCGGGGTCTACCAGTACGAGACCCACCGCTTCCACCGCATCGTGGTGAAGCACCTCGTCACGGTGAAGACGACGGGAGCCCAGGCCGACGTCCGGAACATCCTGCTCATCGGGTCGACCGACAGGTGCGCCCTGACCAAGCAGAACCCCATCTTCGGCCTCTGCAGCCAGGGCGTGAACGGGGTCAACAGCGACGTGGTCATGATCCTCCACCTCGATCCCGACCATCACCGGGCCGCCATCCTCTCCATCCCCCGGGACACCTTCATCCCCAACGCCCGGGGCGCCGGGAGCAACAAGATCGACGCCGCCCTGGGGGACCCGGGCGGGAACGGCCCCAGCCAGCTGACCGACGCCATCGAGCAGGACTTCGGTATCCCGATCACCGACTTCGTCGAGCTCAACTTCGACACGTTCCAGGGGGTGGTCACCGACCTCGGTGGGCTGAACATGTACTTCCCCATGCCGGTCTACGACTCCTACTCCCAGCTCAAGGTGTACTCGGCGGGCTGTCAGGCCGTGAACGGGGCCGAGGCCCTGGCCGTGGTCCGGGCGAGGCACCTCCAGTACCAGCCCCCGGCCGATGCCGGAGTCCCGCCCTACAACTGGCCCGCCGACCCCCAGAGCGACCTGAGCCGGATCCGGCGGGACCACGAGTTCCTCAGGGTCCTCGCCGCGGCAGTGGCCAAGAAGGGGCTCGGCAACCCCATCACCGACCTCAGCCTGGTCAACTCGGTCGCTCCCAACCTGGTGGTCGACACCGGGTTCAGCCCTTCCGACATGGCCGGCCTGGTGCTCGCCTTCCATGCGATGAACCCCGACCAGGTCCCGACCTACACCCTGCCCGTGGTGGTCGACGAGGCCGGGCAGTACTACTACCGGGGGAGTGGCTACGGGGACATCGTCTTCCCGATCCAACCCCAGGACAGCCAGGTCGTGGCCCGGTTCCTGGGCGTGGGCCCGGGCCAGGACGCCGACGGGAAGCCGCTGCCGGCCCCCTCGACCTTCACCGTGGCCGTCGAGAACGGGAGCGCCGTCTTCGACGCCGGTTCCCAGACGGCTGCCTCCCTGCGGGCCGCCGGCTACACGGTGACGTCGGTCACCGACACCCCCGAGGGGGCGCCCACCACCGAGACGGTCGTCCTCTACTCGGACCCCAGCCAACTCGAGGCCGCCCTCCAGGTCCAGCAGTCCCTCGCCGGACTTGCGGTCCTCGGCTACGACCCTGGCCTGACCATCGCCACCACCTCGGGGACCCCGGGCAAGACCAAGCCGACCATCGATGTCGGCTCCCCCCTTCCGGCCTCGGAGATCGGCACCGTCGTCGTCGTCCTGGGCTCCAACTTCGCCGTCAACCCCGCCCCGGGAACGACCCCCTCGAACACGACCACGACCGGGGGGTCGACCACCTCCTCGACGACCACCTCATCAACGACCACCTCATCAACTACCCCCTCGAGCCGGCCGGGCCCGGGTGCCACCACCACCACCTCCACCACCGTTTCCCCGACGCTGGCCGACAACCCCAATCTGGTCGCCCCGTCCCCGCCCACAGAGAACCTCCAGCCCTGGGACCCCCGGTCCTGCACGGCCTCGGGCGGCGAGGGCCCCTGACCGTCCCCGGCCCCTACCGGGAGCAGATGACGACGGCGGCGTTGGCGCCCCGGCCGACTGTGTGGGCCAGGCCCACGGTCGCTCCCTCAACCTGGCGTTGCCCGGCATCTCCCCGGAGTTGGCGGACCACCTCGACGACCTGGCCCAGGGCCGATGCCCCGAGGGGCTCCCCCTTGGACAGGAGGCCGCCGCTCGGGTTGACCGGGAGCCGGCCGCCCATGGCAGTGGCGCCCCCGGCCAGCAGGCCGGTCGCTCCCCCGGGGGGGCAGAGGCGGAGCTCCTCGTAGGCCAGGAGCTCCCGGGCCGCGTCTGTGTCCTGGCACTCGACGAGGTCGAGGTCCCCGGGCCCGATGCCGGCCTCCCGGTAGGCGTCGTCGGCGGCCAGGGTGCTGGGGGCGGGGACGTCGACGTCGACGAGCCCGGCCATCGGGGTCGACTCGCTCAGGACCGCCCCGGGGAGATGGGACCGCAGCACGGCGGCATCCAGGCGGACCCGACCCGAGCCCGGGGCCCCGGCCCGGAGGACCACGGCGGCGGCCCCCTCGTTGGGGGAGCAGAGCATCCAGAGGTGGAGGGGCTCGCAGATCAGCCGGGAGGCGAGGACCTCGGCGGGGGAGACCTCGGCGCGGAACATGGCGTCGGGATTGGCCGCCCCCTGGCGGCGGTTCTTCACCACCACGGCGGCCAGGTCCTCCTTGGTCACCCCCGAGGTCGCCATCAGACGTTGGGCCCGGAGGGCGAAGTAGGCGGGGGTGGCGGCCAGGCCGGCCTCCTCCTGCCAGGGCTCGAAGAAGGAGGACCGGATGACCCCCTTCGGCATCTTCTCCACCCCGAAGACCACGACGGTCTCGTACTGGCCGGCCCGGATGGCCCCGGCGGCCAGCATCAGAGCGGCCCCGCCGCTGGCGCAGCCGGCCTCGACGTCGACGATGGGCATCCCGGTCATGCCCAGGGCCCCCAGGATGCGGTGACCGCAGGCCACCCCGCCGTAGGCGGTGGCGCAGAAGGCGGCCTGGAACCCGCCCCGTCCCACCCCGGCCTCCGCCAGCGCCCCCCTGACGGCGGCGACACCCAGCTCGGTCGTCGTGACCCCCTCGAACCGGCCGAAGGGGTGGATCGCAACCCCGGCTACCTCGACGGAGGTCACGGTCCGCCGGCCGGGGCGAAGGCGGGGACGACCACCTGGCGACCCTCCCCGTCGAGATGGAGGGGGTCGAGGACCAGCTCCATGGCCTGGCCCGACCGGAGCCGGGAGGGATCACTCTCGGTCAGCCGGGTGACGACGCGGAGACCCTCGGGGAGCTCGACCACCCCGAAGCCGTAGGGGACGGCACCCCGGTAGCCGGGAGGGGCGGCGGTGACGGCCGTCCAGCTCCAGAGGGTCCCGGTGGGGGAGAGCTCGACCTCGTCGACCTGATCCGAGGCGCAGTAGGGGCAGGTGCGGTGGCGGGGGAAGTGGTGGCCGGTGCAGGCCCGGCAGCGGCTCCCGAGGAGCCGGGGCGGGCTCCCCGCCACGAAGAGCCCGTCGTGGACCGGGACGGTGTGGGGCACGAAGGTGACTGTAGCCCGGGGACCCTGACGCTGGCGTCAGTCCCGGTGGCTGGGACGGGAAGGCTGGAGTGACCCCTCCACGGTCGGCTGTTTCCATGGGCCGGTGTCGTCCTGCTGACGGCGCCGGGTAGCGTGCCCGGGAGGGGGGAAGGTCCGATCGGGGAGGGGAGCCGTGGGAGCACTACAGGTCGAGGTGGACCCGGGGGAGGTGGGCCTCGACGCCGGCCGCCTCGAGCGGATCGACCGCCATTTCGCCCGCTACGTCGACGACGGCCGACTGGCCGGCTGGCTGGCGCTGGTCAGCCGCCGGGGGAAGATCGCCCACCTGGCCACCGCCGGCCACCGCGATGTGGGGGCCGGCCTGCCCATCGAGACCGACACCCTCTTCCGGATCTTCTCGATGACCAAGCCGATCACCTCGGTGGCGGCCATGATGCTCTACGAGGAGGGGGCCTTCGAGCTCACCGACCCGGTCAGCCGGTTCATCGGCTCCTTCGCCGAGCCCCGGGTCTACCTGGCCGGGCCCCCCCTGGCCCCGGTGACGGCCCCGGCCCGGTTCCCGATCCGGATGTGGCAGCTCCTCACCCACACCTCCGGGCTCACCTACGGCTTCCACTACGTCCATCCCGTCGACGCCATGTACCGGGCCGCCGGCTTCGAGCTGGGCTCCCCCCCGGGGCTGGACCTGGCCGGCTGCTGCGACGTCTGGGCCTCGATGCCCCTCGTCTTCGAGCCGGGGACGGAGTGGAACTACTCCGTGGCCACCGACGTCCTCGGGCGGGTCGTCGAGGTGCTCTCCGGGATGCCCCTGGACCGGTTCTTCGCCGAGCGGATCTTCGGCCCCCTCCAGATGAACGACACCTCCTTCGCCGTCGACGACGACGACCTCGGCCGGCTGGCCACCCTCTACACCCCCCACCGCCGCACCGGCCAGGCCTTCGCGGTCCCGGCCGGGGCCACCAACCGTCCATTCCCGTTCCTCTCGGGCGGGGGCGGCCTGCTCTCGACAGCCGGCGACTACCACCGGTTCACCCAGATGCTCCTCCAGGGGGGGAGTCTCGAGGGGACCCGGATCCTCGGGCCCCGGACCGTGGCCTACATGACCCGGAACCACCTCCCCGGCGGTGCCGATCTCGAGGAGTACGGCCGCCCCCTCTTCGCCGAGACCCCCTACGACGGCGTCGGCTTCGGTCTCGGCTTCTCCGTCGTCGAGGATCCGGCCAAGCAAAAGGTCCCGGCCTCGAAGGGGGAGTTCGCCTGGGGCGGGGCGGCCAGCACCGCCTTCTGGGTCGACCCCGTCGAGGAGATCACCGCCATCTTCATGACCCAGCTCCTCCCCTCGGGGACCCACCCCATCCGGACCCAGTTCCGCCAGCTCGTGGCCCAGGCCATCGTCGACTGAGGGTGGTCCCTGTGCCGGCCGTCCGGCCCATGGAGGCGGTCGACGCCGCCGTTTGCGCCACCCTCTGGGCCACGGCCTTCGGGGAGATGCGGGCCAGGCTCTCCCTCCCCGTTCCCGCCCCCGACCCCCAGGAGCGGGACCGGCACGGTCGCCGGATCGCCCTCCTCGTCGGCACCGATCCCGGTGGATCCTGGGTGGCCGAGGCCGACGGCGAGCTCCTCGGCTTCGTCCAGGCCTTCCGCCGGGACCGGCTCTGGGTCCTCTCCCTCTTCGCCGTGGCCCCCGCCGCCCAGGGGACGGGACTGGGCCGGGAGCTGCTCGGCCGGGCCCTCGCCTACGGCGACCCCTCCGATCCGGGGCTGATCGTGTCCTCCCGGGACCCCCGGGCCATCGGGAGCTACGTCGCCGCCGGATTCGCCCTCCACCCCACCGTGGTCGCCGTCGGCGTCCTGCGGCGCCCCGACCTCCCCGCCCCCTCCACGTCGGTCCGGACGGGGGGCCCGACCGATGTCGGGATCCTGGCCGACCTCGACCGTCGCCTCCGGGGGGCCCGCCGGGGACCGGAGCTCGAGGCCTTCCTGGGGGAGCCCGGCTACCACCTCCTCCTGGCCGGCCCCGACCGGGCCCCCACCGGCTACGCCCTGGCCCGGCCCACCGGGCTGGCCGCGATGGCGGCCGCTGACGAGGACACGGCCCGGACCCTCCTGGCCGCCGCCCTGGCCGGGACGGCTCCCGGAACCACCGTCGACGTCAACTGGATGACGGCCGGCCAGCAGTGGGCCATCGGGCTCTGCGTCGGGCTCGGACTGCGACTCCACCCCAGCGGGGCCCTCATGATCCGGGGCCGGCCCGGGCCCCTCACCCCCTACCTGCCCAGCGGTTCCTACGCCTGATCGGGGCCGCCGGGACCACGGATCCACCCCTTTGCCTCCCGGACCCGTAGCATCTCCCCCAAACCAATCAGTCAGCAGGAGGATGCGGCTATGAGTGACGTCTCAGGTGGACCGGGCTGGTGGCAGGCCTCCGACCTCAAGTGGTACGCCCCCGACGTGCAGTCCGGCGGCCCTGCTGCGAGCGCATCCCTCGACCCCAACGCCGGGGCCCAGTCCTTCGGAGCGGGGGCCCCGCTCCCCGGGGCGTCGCTCCCCGGTGCCTCGCTCCCGGGCCCCGACCCCATGGCGGGGGGCCAGCCCCTGCCGGGCTCCTACGCCCCGGCGGCAGGATTCGGCGGCCCCCCCGGGGGGGCTCCCCCGGGCTACGGGGGCATGCCCGGCGGCGGAGGTCCCGGGTTCCCCGGTGGAGCCGTCGGAGCCTCGACCAGCGGCCTGGCCGTGGTGGCCCTCATCCTCTCGATCATCTGGCTCGGCGGCCTCGGTGACGTCCTGGCCATCATCTTCGGCCTGATCGCCCTGTCGCAGATCAAGGCGGCCCAGGGGATGAAGACCGGCAAGGGTCTGGCCGTCGCCGGCATGATCATCGGGACCCTGGGACTGGTCGCCACCGTCGCCCTCTACGCCGCAATCGGCCTCGGGGTCCATGCCATCAACAAGGCGCTGACGCCCCAGACCGTGGCCATGGGCCAGGCCGGCACCTACTCCGGGGGTTCCCTGACCGGGCTGAGCAGCGTGACCGTCAATTCGTTCACCTACCCGGTCACCCCGGCCGACTCCTCGGTGACCCCGTCCTCCGGCAACGAGTTCGCCGTGGCCCACGTCCAGGAGTGTGCCGCCTCGAGCCAGCAGGGCGGGAACTACCTCGGCTCAGCCCTCTTCCTGGTGAACCTGTCCGACGGCAACACGGTGTCCCCCGACTCCAGCAACGTGGCTCAGACCCCCTCGATCGACCGGATCACGTCGGCGAATGCCGGGCAGTGCGTCAACGGCACCATCACATTCCAGATCCCCCAGGGCTCGACTCCGTCCAACATCGAGTACCTCGGGGACAGCATCTTCCACCCCTACCGCTGGACGATCAGCGGGAGCACCGGGGGCTGACCGGGGGCGGACTCCCCCTCCGGAGCGGTCGCCGCCGCCCGGGCATCTCGGATGAGCCCGTCGAGGGCTCGCTGCGATCCCGGGGTCCGGGTGGCCCGGCCGATCCGGAGGGGGACCCGCCTGGACAGGGTCCGCTCCGTCTCCCGCTCGAAGCGCTCGGCCACGGAGAGGGCCATCCCCTCGGCCACCGAGGCGTCCCCCCCGTGGAGGAGGCCCACGAACCGGTTCGGCCCGATCCGGGCCAGCATGTCGGCCGGTCGGGCCTCCTGGCGCAGGGAGCGGGCCAGGGCCTCGAGGGCGGCGTCGGCCGCCCCCGCCCCGAGCCGGACGTCGAGGCCCTCGAGCTCGGGGAGCTCGAGAAAGAGGAGATTGAGGACGACACCGGCCTGGTCGGCCAGGTCGAGCTCATGGGCGGCCATGAGGACGAAGCCCCGGCTGTTGTGGAGGCCGGTCAGCTCGTCAACCAGGGTCAGGGACTGGATCTCCGCCTCGGCCCGGAGCCGCTCCTCGTTCGTCCCGGTGGTGTCCCGGACGACGAGGCTGGCCCGGGGCTCGCCGGCGTCGGTCTCGAACAGGGCCGAGGAGACCTCGGCCGTGAAGGCCGTCCCGTCGGCCCGGACCATCCGGGTCTCCCCCCGGCACCGCCCCGTCCGGTCCCGCTCCTCGAGGAGGACCTCCCAGCGGGGATCGGACCCGTCGACGATCCCGGCGGCCCCGAGCCGGCAGATGGCTTCCTCCGAGGTCCCGAAGAGCCGGGTGGCGGCCGGGTTGGCGGCCAGGAGCCGACCATCGGGGGCGCAGAAGAGGACGGCGTCCATGCAGTGGAGATAGAGGCCCCGGTAGGCCTCGGTTTCGAGCGCCCGGCTCCCGTCCATCGTGTCCCCCCAGCCTGGTGCCGGCCTGCCCGACGTCCCGAGCCAATCCTGACGGCCCTGTCAGTTCCTGCCCAGGGCCGGAGGGCGGCTTTGGGGTCCTGTTGCGCCGCCGCGACCAGGGTTGTCCCCGCGTTGACCCGATTGCTACTGTGACGGTGTTACAGAAATCTGATCCGGTCGGGCCGGGAAGGAGCCCATGACAGACGGAGCGCTGGACTACGACCTGACCGACCTCGACCTCTTCGAGGGTGGCTTCCCCGACGAGGTCTTCACCACCCTCCGGCGCCGGGCCCCGGTCTGGTGGCACCCCCCGACCCCCCACACCCCCGACGGGGTGGGCTTCTGGGTCCTGAGCCGCCACGCCGACCTCCTGGCCGTCGTGGCCGATGCCGGGACCTTCTCCTCGGAGGGTGCCCCCGGGGCCGAGGGGGGCGGCACCCTCATCGCCGACCTCCCGGTCGGCTTCGCCGCCGGGGTCCTCCTCAACATGATGGACGACCCCCGCCACCACCAGATCCGCCGGCTCGTGACCCCGGCCGTCGCCCCCCGGGCCCTGGCCGCCATGGAGGGTGAGCTCCGGAGCCGGACGACCGCCATCCTCGACGCCGTGGCCGGGCGGGGGCGCTGTGACTTCCTCCTCGAGGTGGCGGTCGAGCTCCCCCTCCAGGCCACCGCCATCCTCCTCGGGGTTCCCCCCGGGGACCGCCACGACCTCATGGCCTGGACCAACGCCACCCTCGACTTCGGCGACCGGGAGCTCGGCGACCAGAGCCTCGACGCCGATGCCGCCGCGGCCGAGCTGCACCGCTACGGCACCGCCATCTGCCGGGCCCGACGGGCCGACGGGGGCGAGGGCCTCCTGGCCACGGTGGCCACCGCCACCGTCGAGGGGCCCGACGGGACGGAGCCCCTCAGCGACCTCGAGCTCCTGATGTTCTTCAACCTCCTCATCGTGGCCGGGAGCGAGACCACCCGGAACGCCATCGCCCTGGGTCTGGCCGCCCTCATCGAGCGTCCCGACCAGCTGGCCGCCCTCCGCCATGATCCCGGCCTCCTGCCGTTGGCCACCGAGGAGATCCTCCGCTGGTCGAGCCCGACCCTCTACAACCGCCGGACCGCCACCGGTGACACCGAGGTGGCCGGCCAGGTCATCCGGGCCGGGGACAAGGTCACCTTGTGGTGGGCGTCGGCCAACCGCGACGAGGCCGTCTTCGACGACCCCTTCCGCTTCGACGTGACCCGGACCCCCAACAACCACCTGGCCTTCGGCTACCGGAGCCACTTCTGCCTGGGAGCCAATCTGGCCCGGCTGGAGATCAGGATCATGCTCGAGGAGCTCCTGGCCCGTTTCGAGGACTTCGCCCTCGAGGGCCCCATCGAGCGGTTCCGGACCAACAAGCACGCCGGGGTCAAGCACATGCCGGTCTCCTTCCGGCCCCGGGCCTGACCCTCCCGGATCAGCGGTGGTGGCGCATCCGGGCCAGGAGGAGCCCGCCGGCCACCAGGGCCGCCACCGGGGCCTCGAGGACCCCGGCCGCCACCACCCCGACCAGCCCCCCCACCAGGACCAGGTCCACCAGGGACTCCGGGACCCTGGCGTGGACCACCGGGATCCGGTAGCTCCGTGGTGCGTCGTCCTTCGTCTTGGTTGCCGTCATGTTGCCTCCCTGGTCGCCTCGCCATGGTAGGGCGGCCCCGGCCCCCCGGTTGTTGTGTAGTTTATGACGCAGCGTCAGATCCGCCCGCCGTGGCGAGCACGGCGGCCCGCCAAGGGGGAACGAGATGACCGAGGTTGCGAACCGTCCTGCCATCGACCTGCTCGACGGGACCTTCTACGCCGGGGACCCCTTCCCGGTCTTCGCCTGGATGCGGGCCGAGCGGCCCGTCTACTTCGACGAGGCCAACAGTCTCTGGGGGATCTCCCGCTACGAGGATGTCCGGGCCATCGGCCAGGACCCGACCCGGTTCTCGAACGCCGGGGGGACCCGTCCCGACACCGGGGCCTTTCCCTTCCTGATCGACACCGACGCCCCCGAGCACCGTCGCCGGCGCCGGCTGGTGAGCTCCGGCTTCACCCCCCAGGCCTGTCGGGACCTGGCCGGTCACATCGCCGGCCTCTGCGACGAGATCATCGACGCCGTCTGCGAGCGGGGCTCCTGCGACTTCGTGGCCGACATCGCCGCCCCCCTGCCCCTCTTCGTCATCGGGGACATGCTCGGGGTGGCCCCCGCCGACCGGGGCAGGCTCCTCGAGTGGTCCGACACCATGCTCGGCTCCCAGGGCTCCCCCGAGCCGGACGCCGTCGAGAAGGCCACTGCCGCCTTTCTCGAATGGAACGACTACATCCGCGCCGTCCTGGACCAGCGCCGGGCGTCCGGCGACCGCGACGACCTGATCGGCACCCTCGTCCACGCCGAGATCGACGGGGAGTCCCTCGACGACGACACCCTGATCTACGACTCCCTCCTCCTCCTCATCGGGGGCGACGAGACCACCCGCCATGTCATCTCCGGCGGGATGGAAGCCCTCCTGGCCGCTCCCGACCAGCTCGAGGCCCTCCGGTCCGACCGGAGCCTCCTCGACGGTGCCGTGGAGGAGATGCTCCGCTGGGTCAGCCCCATCAAGAACATGAACCGGACCGCCACCGTCGACGTCGACCTCCACGGGGAGACCATCCGGGCCGGCCAGAAGCTCCTCCTCCTCTACCCCTCGGCCAACCGGGACGAGCGGGTCTTCCCCGACCCCGACCACTTCGACATCCGCCGGAGTCCCAACGACCATCTGGCCTTCGGCTTCGGGGCCCACCTCTGCCTCGGGAACCGCCTGGCCCGGGCCGAGCTCGTCACCATGGTGGGTCGACTCCTCGACCGCCTCCCCGACCTCCGTCTGGCCGACGGGGCCACCCTGCCCCGCCGGGCCTCGAACTTCATCTCCGGCTTCGAGTCCATGCCGGTCGAATTCACCCCGACGGCCCGGGTCACCCCGGCCTAGGTCACCCCCCGGTCTCGGCCGCCGTGGCCTGGGCCAGGGCCGTCGTCCAGTCGGCGGCGACGAGCCGCTGGGCCAGGGCCAGGGGAACCGTGGGGCCCCCGCTGACCGCTCCGCAGACCAGGCCGTGGAGCCCGTTGTCGACCCGGGCCCGGGCCAGGGCGATCTCGTCCGTCACGACCCAGAGGTTCCGGGTGTCGCTGGCCCCCCCCAGGTCGAGAGGGACCAGCTCGTCGAGCCGGTAGCCGGGGTCGGGGCTGGCGATCCCGTAGACCTGGAGCTCGAAGTCGGTGAAGGGTCCCGTGACCGAGGCGGGCGGTTGGACACTTGTGGCGTAGTCGCCCGACCCGCAGATGGTGGAGGCCAGGCCGCTCTGGGTGACCTGGCCCGAGACCGCCCCCGGGGTGCAGACCGGGTCGGGGAGGGGGCTCCCGCCGACGCCCTTCCGGCTGTGGCACTCGTCGGCACGGTAGACGGGACCCTCGAGGCCCCCGGTCACGTCGAAGCCGGTACCGGCCACGACCACGACGGCCGAGCCCGGGGCCAGGGTCGGCGCCGGTCCCAGCGGGACCGTCTGGAGGGGCGGTGGCGCCGTCGTCACCGCCGGGAGGGTCAGGACCGGGAACGACGAGGGGCCTGCCACCGGGGCCGGCGCACTCGTCCCGGCACCGCAGCCGATCAGGCCCAGGGCCGCCACCACCAGAGCCGCCACGCCCCCCAGCCCTCGTCCCCCCGTTCCCACCACCCCGACGTTATCGACCCCTCGACGTCACCGGCCCCCGCCGCACTCCTCCGTCTCGATCCGGGCCAGCTCGGCCAGCCGGCCCACGTGCCGGCCGCCCTCGAAGCCGCTGTCCAGGAACACCGCCACGATGGACAGGGCCCGTTCGCGGGCCACGATCCGGGCCCCCAGGGAGAGGACGTTGGCGTCGTTGTGGAGGCGGGCCAGCCGGGCCATCGACTCGTCCTGGCACAGGGCGGCCCGGGCCCCGTGGACCTTGTTGGCCGCCATGGCCTCCCCCTGGCCACTGCCCCCCAGGACCACCCCGAGCTCGGCCCGGCCCTGGACCACGGCCCGGGCCGCGGCGGCACAGAACGGGGGGTAGTCGACCGGGTCGGTCGAGTCCGTCCCCAGGTCGATGACCTCGTGGCCCTCGGCCCGGAGGTGCTCCAAGATGACCCCCTTCAGCTCGAACCCGGCATGATCGGAGGCCAACACGATGCGCATCACCCAAGTATCGTCCCCCCGATGGAGCCCGTCCGCTGCGGCTGGGCCACCGCCGACGCCGAGATGGCCGCCTATCACGACCAGGAGTGGGGGGTCCCCCTTCGAGACGAGCGTGGTCTCTTCGAATTCCTCACCCTCGAGGGGGCCCAGGCCGGCCTGAGCTGGCGGACCGTCCTCCTCCGTCGCCCCGGCTACCACCAGGCCTTCGCCGGCTTCGACTGGGAGGCCGTGGCCCGCTTCGGCCCCCACGACGTCGACCGCCTCCGGGCCGACCCCGGGATCATCCGCAACGGGGCCAAGATCGACGCCACCATCGCCAACGCCCGGGCCCTTCTGGCCCTCCACGGTGAGGGCCGGACCCTCTCCGACCTCCTCTGGGGCTTCGTCGGGGGCGAGCCCGTCGTCAACGCCCGGGTCGACCTCGCCGAGGTCCCCGCCCACACCCCCGCCTCCGAGGCCATGAGCCGGGAGCTCCGCCGCCTCGGCTTCCGATTCGTCGGCCCCACCATCTGCTACGCCCTCATGCAGGCCACCGGCATGGTGAACGACCATGTCGTCGACTGCCACCGCTGGGGTCCGCTGGGCGGGCTGGTCCCGGGGGAGGGTGCTACCGGAAGAGGGCCCTGAGGCAGGTTGCCGTCAGCTCGGCCGCGTCCCCCGAACGGGCCAGGTTGTCGACGAAGGTCCGGCCGCCGGGGATGGCGGCGAGGTCGGGTGGGTACGAGCCGGGGACCGGCCAGGCGAAGGCGATCCCGGCGTAGGAGCCGAGGGCGTGGTTGGCGCCGGGATTGGCGTTGTAGCGCTCCACGATGCTGGTGGCAACGGCCTGGGCCTGTCCCGGGGTGGCGCCCCGGAGCGCGGCTTCGATAATGAAGGCACTGAGATCGTCGGCCGTCGGATGGCCACCCGGCCGGCTCGGCAACAGCCAGGTGTCGATGACCCCCTGACGGAGGCCCCCGATGGAGCCCTCCGTCCAGAAGACGCCGGCGTCCTCCGACCGTTGGAGGCCCACGACGGGGGGAACCCCCCGGGGCCGGCTGGTCGTCTCCAGGTAGCCCGCCTGGAGCATGCCCCGGATCGTGGGCAGCGTCGTGGCGATGGCCGCCGTGTACCACGAGGCCTGACCGGAGCGGGCCAGGGCTTCGATGATGGCCCGGCGTTGGAGCAGGCTCGTGACCGCCTCCCGCATCAACCCGATCGACCGGATGGCCCCGGCCCGGGCCGCCGGGCCCGGCGCGTAGCGGAACGCCACCTGGAGGGCCCACTGCCCGATCCGGTTGGCCGGGTTCATCGCCCCCGTGTCCCACGGGAGGAGGTCCCAGCCGTAGAACCCCTCGGTCGTCCCGGTTCCGGCGTAGAAGAGCCCGCAGAGGGACTCCAGGCTCCGGTAGAACCGTCGGTCGATGACCCCCTGGAGCGGGATCGGGACCTCGATCCGGTCGGGCAGGCCGGTGAACCCCGGCCAGGGCCGGTTGGGTCGGCCCGCCGACCGCCGGGTCAGGACCTTGACCTGGGAGGGGCTGGGCACGGCCTGGACGTTACCCGAGGCCGCCGGGCCCGGCCCGGGGGTGGTCCCTTTCCGCCGCCTACCCTGTCGCCATGGCTGACACCCTCCCCATGGACATCGGGATCACCGCCTTTCTGACCGATCGGGCCATGCCTGTCGTCGAGCTGGCCCGGGCCGCCGAGGACCGGGGCTTCCACTCCCTCTACGTCCCCGAGCACACCCACCTCCCCGTCCGGGCCGACACCCCCCCCGCCCTCGTCGAGGGGGTCCACCTCGACGACTACCGCCGGAGCCTCGACCCCTTCGTCACCCTGGCCGCCGCGGCGGCTGTCACCTCCCGGATCCTCCTCGGCACCGGGGTCACCCTGGTGGCCCAGCACGACCCCATCGTCCTGGCCAAGCAGCTCGCCACCCTCGACCTCCTGGCCGGGGGTCGGGTCGTCCTGGGCATGGGCTTCGGCTGGAACCGGGAGGAGGCCGCCGACCACGGCCTCGATTTCGCCCAGCGCCGGGAGATCGCCCGGGAGAAGCTCCTCTGCATGGCGGCCCTCTGGTCGGAGGACCAGGCCGAGTTCCACGGCAACCACGTCACCCTCCTCCCCACCTGGTCCTACCCCAAGCCCCTCCAGCAGCCCCGGATCCGGACCCTCATCGGTGGGGGGGCGGGCCCCAAGCTCTTCGCCGCCATCGCCGACTACGCCGACGGCTGGCTCCCCGTCGGGGGGGCCGGCCTGGCCGAGGCCATCCCCCTTCTCCACCGGGCCCTCGAGGCCGCCGGCCGGGACCCCGCCACCGTCGCCGTCGTCCCCTTCGGGACGATTCCCACAGCCGAGAAGCTCGACCACTACGCCGGGCTCGGGGTCACCGAGATCGTCCTCCGGGTCCCGAGTGGGCCCGCCGACGAGATGCTCCCCGTCCTCGACGGCTACACCCGGTTCCTGGGCCGGGCCTGACCTGAACTCCCCCGACTCGATACGCTGGACCCGTGGCCACCACTCCGACCCCAGCCAAGTCCGCCGCCAAGGCCCCGGCCAAGGCTCCGGCCAAGGCCCCGGCCAAGTCCGGCCACGCGGCGAAGAAGAAGCTCGACGAGACGACCCCCTCGGGACCGAAGGCCCGCCTCCCCTTCCTGGGCGAGGTCAAGCTCCCCGAGACCACCCACCTCATGTACTACGGCGGGGTGGCCGCCCTCGTCGCCATCGAGCTCATCGAGTGGCCCATCGCCCTCCTCCTGGCCGTCGGCAAGGTCCTGGCCGACAACCGCCACAGCAAGACCCTCCAGAGCCTGGGCGAGGCCCTCGAAGAGGTCGGCTGACTGCTCCTCAGCCGGCGAAGAGGGCCGAGGTGGCCAGGATGCCGGTCACGTAGAGCTTCGTCTCGGGGTACATCCCGTGGGCCGCCACCGACGCCGCCCCCTGGTAGTAGCCGGCCAGGGCCCGGCTCTCGCTCCCCCCGGCCCGGGCCAGGAGCCAGTGGAGGTAGGCCGCTGCCATCTCGATGTTCTGGCTCGGGACCCTGGGGTCCAGCCTGGCCCCGCCCAGCAGGTCCTGCTCGACGAAGGTCACCGTGGACGGCTCGAGCTGGCCGATCCCGATCGCCCCGGTGGAGGAGACGATGGTCGACTGCCATCCCGACTCCCACCAGCACATCCCCTCCAGGAGGTTGGCCGGCACACCCCAGGCCGCGGCGAAATGGGCGAAGACCGGTCGAAGGGCGAGGCGCGGCGGCGATGACCGCAGCTGGGCCGGGAGCCGGGACGATCCTCCCGAGGGGAGGGGAGCGGTCGCCGAGGCCAGCACCATCCCGCCCGGACCTGCCGTCCCCCCTGGGCTTCCCGAGCCCGCCGGAACCCGGAGGACCTGTCCCGCCTGGACCCGGTTCGGGTCCCTGATGCCGTTGGCGGCGGCGAGCGCCGCCACCGTGACCCCGGTCCGCTCCGAGATGGTCCAGAGGCTCTCCCCGGGGGCGACCACCACCGTCCCCGGAGTGGCCCCCGCTGTCGTCGCCGGGGCCGGTCCCGGGATCTGGAGGACCTGGCCGGCCACCACCCGGTTCGGGTCCCTGATGCCGTTCCCGGCGGCCAGGGCCGCCACCGTCGTGTGATACCGGGCGGCCAGCTCGCTCAGGGTCTCCCCCTGGCTGACCCGGACCGAGGCTGCCCCGGCCGGGGCCACCCCGAGACCCCCGAGGCCTCCGGCCACCACCGTGGCCACCAGGAGGCCCATCGGCCACTTCCTCCCCATCTGCATCACGGGCAACAACTCTTACCTCTCCTGGCCCCCACCACAAGAGGCGCCCGCCTACAGGGCGGCCAGCCAGGTCCCGACGGCCTCCGCCACCAGGGTGTCCTTCCCCCGGAGCCCGTGGTCGCCCCCCTCCAGCCGGACGAGGGTCACCGGGCCTCCAATGGCCCCGACGGCCTCCTCGAGCTCCTCCGGGGTCCCGAAGGCGTCCCGGCTCCCCGAGACGAAGAGGCAGGGGATCGAGAGGGCGGGGAAGTGCTCCGTCCGGAGCTTCTCCGGCTTCCCCGGTGGGTGGAGTGGGTAGCTGACGAGGACCAGCCCGGCGGCCGGGAGCCCCTCGGCCACGGCCATCGAGCAGATCCGGCCCCCCATCGACCGCCCTCCGAGCGCCACCCGGTCCGGCTCGACCCCCTGGGAGGCGGCGAAGCCCGTCACCGCCTCCACCACATGCCTGATGAGCACCGGAGGCCGGTCCGGGGCCCGGCGCCCGGCCAGCACGTAGGGGAAGTCGATCCGCTCCACCACGATCCCCCCGGCGCTCACCGCCTCGTCCACGGCGACCAGCGCCGCCTGCTCCCTGGTGGCGCTGGCCCCCGGCGTCAGGACCAGTCCCGCCACCGCCCCCCCTCCCCGCTTCCGGCTCATCCCACCATCTTGCCCGGTCCTTCGATCCTCGGAAGGAGATGGAAGACAACGAGAGGCACTCACCGACTCTTCACCCAAGTCCAACCAACGTCCCAATTCTCCCCCACGGCCCCAAAGCCTTTGAGATCCGGTCCGGGCCGGACGATGACACCCATGGAGACAAACTCCAGCCCGGCCCGGGGACGTCGAAGGCGAGGCCACCGATTGTTGGATTCGATCAGATCCTCTCCTGACCCCATGCGCCTGATGGAGCGGGTCGTCGAGCAGGCCCTCATCCTCGTTCCGGCGGCCGAGGGCGCCCTGATCGGCCTCGTCGACCCCTCCGGTCCCGGCGCCGAGCCCGAGGGGATCACCTTCGTCTGTGCCTCCGGCTTCCTCCAGGGCCAGCTCGGTCTCCGGATCCTCGTCGACGCCAGCCTCTCGGGCCAGGCCCTCCGGGAGGGTCGGAGCTTCCTCACCCCCGACACCGAGACCGACCTCACTGTCGACCGCGCCGCCACCCGGACCCTCGGCATCCGGTCCTCCGTCATCCTCCCCGTCAGCTGCCGTGGCGACCCCCTCGGCGTCCTCTCCGTCGCCTCCTCCCTGGTGGGTGCCTTCAGCCCCGGCGACCTCGAGACCCTCACCTGCCTGGCCGACTTCGTGGGGGTGGTGGTGGCGGCTGCCACCGACCTGGCCCGGGTCACCGCCACCCTCCTCGGGGACGTCGAAAGCCCCGTCCTCACCCCGGCCGAGCGCTTCGTGGCCAACGTCCTCCAGCCCGGCGCCGTCGACGACCTCGAAGCCCGGACCCGGATCGAGACCGTCCTCGACACCGAGGCCTTCGCCATGGTCTTCCAGCCCGTCTTCGACCTCCACACCGGCGACCTCCTCGCCGTCGAGGCCCTCACCCGCTTCGCCCCCATGCCCTACCGCACCCCCGACCTCTGGTTCGCCGAGGCCCACGCCGTCGGCCTGGGCCAGGAGCTCGAGCTGGCCGCCATCAGGGCCGCCCTCCGCCGCCTCCCCGACCTCCCCCCCCGGACCCGCATGGCCGTCAACGCCGGCCCCGACATCATCCTCTCCGGCGCCCTCCTCGACCTCCTCCGCACCGTCGACCCCCGCCGGGTCATCGTCGAGCTCACCGAGCACGTCGAGATCGACGACTACCTCGGCCTGGCCGGCGCCCTGGCCGAGCTCCGCCGGGCCGGTGCCTCCCTCGCCATCGACGACACCGGCTCCGGGGTCTCGAGCCTGGCCCACATCCTCAGGCTCGCCCCCGACCTCATCAAGCTCGACCGGGCCCTCACCTCCGGCATCGACATCGACCCGGTCCGCCGGGCCCTGGCCCAGGCCCTCCTGACCTTCGCGGCCGAGACCGGGGCCCGGATCGTGGCCGAGGGCATCGAGACCGCAGGCGAGCTCGACGTCCTCCGACGCCTCGGCATCCGCCTCGGCCAGGGCTACCACCTGGCCATGCCCGCCCCCATGGAGGACCTCCAGCTCTCCCTCCCCCTTCCCTCCCCGCCCGGGACCCCCGCCCCCGCCCCGGTACCCTCGCCGACCAGGTGACCCGGCCCTGGTAAGATCTTCCCCGGCGCTGTGCGCTTCGCCGCGCTGGCCCCCACCCGCTGGGTTCCAATCAGGACTCCTGCAGCATGACGACACGCGTCGAGACTCCTGAAGGAGGAGATCTGTGGCTTCCCCCCGCCGAGACGGAAAACGGACCAAGCCGGCCGACCCCAAGGGCCGGCTCCGCCGCGGCAAGCCCAAGGTCTGCCTCTTCTGCGCCGACCGCATCGACTTCGTCGACTACAAGGACGTCAATCTCCTCCGCCGCTTCATGAGCGACCGGGGCAAGATGAAGTCCCGGGCCAACACCGGCACCTGCGCCCAGCACCAGTCCGACGTGGCCGTCGCCATCAAGAACGCCCGGGAGCTCGCCCTCCTCCCCTACGTCGTCCGCACCCTCTCCGGCGACAAGTCCGCCGGCCGCCGCGGTGGTGGCGGCCGCGGCCCCGGAGGCCCCGGCGGTCGTCCCGACGGTGACCGGCCCGACCGGCCCGACCGGCCGCCCCGCCCCGCCGCCGACGCCTCCCCGGCAGACGCCCCCGCCGCCTCCCCGGCGGACGCCCCTGCCGCCGAACCCTCGGCCGAGACCGCCGGCGAGTCGGCCGCCCCTGAAGGACTCGAAGAAAGCACCTCCGCCGCTTCGGCCTGATCGAGGGGCCGAACCAGCCGAACCAGCCGGGAGGGATCATGGCCACCCAACGATCCAGTTTCTCGAAGCTCCAGCGTGACCGGGACAAGCAGGCCAAGGCCGCCGCCAAGCGCGACCGCCGTCAGGACCGCGACCCCGCCATCGACGGCGAGGAGGTCGAGGCCGCACCCGTCCCCACCGAGGCCGAGCAGGCCGAGGTCCTCGAGCAGATCGCCCGCCTCCACCAGGAGTTCGACGCCAAGGTCATCGACTTCGAGACCTTCGAGGAGCGCAAGGCCCTCCTCATGGCCCGCCTCCCCACCATCTGACCCGGGGCCCGCCCGGAGCCCAACTCACGCCTCCGTCGGGCGTGGCTCTGGTAGAATGACGATCATGACGGATGACGGCATCGTTCGTATCGTTATTCGGGGACCAAAGTGACGAGAAGGATCGTCGGCCTGCTCTTCACCGAGGATGACATGCAGCCGGAGCCCGATCGGCTCCGGCAGCTTGCCGACGCCGGCTTCGAGCTGGCCCTGCTCCCGAGCGAGCTCGAAGACAGCGAGATCTCGCTCTTCGGCGTCGACCGGGGCGAATCCTTTGCCCTGCCCGTCGGAGACCTCGACCTCGATCGCCAGCACCCGACGACCCAGATCCAGGGATCGGTGGCCGGCCATCTCCTCGGTCTCATGCTGACGGGCTCGAAGGCACGCCAAGCGGCTCAGGAGGCAAGCCGCTTCAGTGACGTCGTCGCATCGGTCAGCCCACGCCGGGTCCCCTCCCCGGCATGGTTCCTCCAGGCCCAGCGAAATGCCACCGAGAGACAGGAGCTCCTCGAGGAATTCGGGGCGCTCGAGTCCGACCAACTGGCCGATCTGGCTGGTTCCCAGGCCCGCAACCGACGGGCCACCGCCCATCGGTGGCAGGAGAGCGGCCAGGTCTTCTCCGTGCCCAGTCAGGGCCGGGCCATCTTCCCAGGGTTCCAGTTCTCGGCGGAGACGGGCCACCCCAAGCCGGCCGTGCGCGACGTCCTCCGAGCCCTCCCCGACGCCATGCAGGGCTGGGAGCTGGCGCTCTGGTGGACGACACCCATCGACCTCCTCGACTGGCGACGTCCCGTCGATCTCCTCGACAGCGATCAGACGAGCGTCGTGACCGCCGCCCTGGACGAAGCAAGCCAATGGAATCCCGTCGAGGCCGTCACGAGCTGACCTGCCGTGGCTCTTCCCCCGCCGCCCGACAAGCTGGCCACTCGGGTCGTCACCGACAGTTGGCCCGCCGGGGCCAGGATCCACCGTGCCCATCCCCACCTGTTCGGCTCAGCCCAGATGGACGAGCGTCCCGATGCCGACTCCAGGTTCTCGACAATCCGATCTCCCGACACCGTCATCCCCGTTCTCTACGGGGGTGAGAGCCACCGTTCCGCCGCCTCCGAGACCATCTTCCACACCGTTGACGCACCCGGAGGAGCGGCCCGGCCCCGGCGAGTCTCCGTCTCCAAGTTCCGCTCCTGGCAGTGGAGCGAAGTGGTGACCTCGAGAACCCTTCAGCTGGTCCGCTTCGACGGGGTCGGTCTCGAAAGGCTGGGCGTCTCCCGCCAGGACCTGATCGAATCAGATCGTCGTTCCTACCCGTTGACCAGAACCTGGGGCCAGGACATCGCCGTCACCTGTCCAGAGATCGACGGACTCTGGTGGATGTCCCGCCAGGATCCCGCCCAGTGGGCCGTTGTCCTGTTCGGCCATGTTGGCGGCCGCGAGGGCGGAGTCCGCGCCGGCGATCTTGTTGCCGACGGGCCGGCGCTACCCTTCGCCCTGCCCCAGGGTCTGGATCTCCTTGACCAGCTAGGCATCGACCTGGGCGTGACCGTCGTTCGGCCTTGATCGGCCCGATACAGCCCCTCGGTATCGTCTTCCCCATGGCCACCGCCCCCCCGCCCGAGCTCGGCCGTGGTGTCGTCGTCGCCGACGGCGCCGCCCCCCCGCCGGCCTGGGACAGCGCCGAGCGGGTCCGGGTCGGCCCCGAGGAGCTGGCCGAGCCGGCCAAGGTCGTCGACCTCCTCCACCGGGCCTGGGCCGAGCGCCGGCCCGTCGTCGTCGAGCTCGCCGTCGATGCCGCCCTCCTCCGGGCCCCCGAGGTCTCCACCGTCCCTCCCTACGCCCTCGACCCCACCTTCGACTTCCTCCGGGAACGCCTCCAGTTCCTGGTCTGGGCCAACACCTACGACGCCCGGGCCGGGGATCCCGTCTGGTGGCACGGCCGGAAGGCGGCCCGGCTCTGGTCCGACAAGGGCGTCCGCGAAGCCGGTCCGGCCGATCTCACCCTGGCGTCCGGCGCCTCCCTCTACATCGACGGCGGCCCCTCCCTCCCGCCGGCGCTGGCCGACGGGACGGCCGTCATCCACCGGTGGGACGCCGAGGCCGGCTCCATGGTCCCGGCCCGCCACGACCCCCCCTCGGCCGAGCTCGCCCCCGACCAGCTCGCCGCCGTGGCCCACCACTCCGGCCCGGCCCGGGTCATCGCCCCGGCCGGCTCCGGGAAGACCCGGGTCCTGACCGAGCGCCTCCGCCACCTCGTCGTCGACCGGGCCGCCGATCCCGGGACCGTCACCGCCCTGGCCTTCAACAAGAAGGCGGCCGAGGAGCTGAAGACCCGCGGCGGCGACTTCCTCTCCTCCGCCGGTCCCCACATCCGGACCCTCAACAGCCTGGCCCTGGCCATCTGCACCGGACCGGGGACGGCCGGGCGCAGCGCCCTGCGGGTGCTGGAGGAACCCGACGTCCGGGCCCTGATCGAGCGCCTCTTCGAGATCCGCCACCAGCAGAACACCGACTCCGTCGCCCCCTACCTCGAGGCCCTCTCCACCATCCGCCTCGGCCTCGTCCCCCCGGCCGCGGCCGAGTCCCTCCACCCCGACGCCGTGGGCATCGGCGCCGGCTTCGACCGCTACCGCCAGGCTCTCGCCGACGCCGGGGCCGTCGACTTCGACGAGCAGATCTACCGGGCCATCGAGATCCTCCTCACCGATCCGGCCGCCCGCCTGGCGGCCCGGCGCCGGGCCCGCCATCTCCTCGTCGACGAGTTCCAGGACCTCAACCCGGCCCACCTCCTCCTTCTCCGGCTCCTGGCCGGGCCCGCCCTCGACTGCTTCGGGGTGGGCGACGACGACCAGGTGATCTACGGCTACGCCGGGGCCACCCCCGCGTTCCTCATCGACTTCCCGACCTCGTTCCCCGGGGCCGCCGCCTACGCCCTCGAGGTGAACTACCGCTGCCCTCCGGCCATCGTCGACGCGGCGCGCCATCTCCTCTCCTACAACCACCGCCGCCTGGAGAAGACCATCCGGACCCCCGATGCCGTCGCTCTCCCCGACGGGCCGGCCGCCCTCGTCGTCCGGCCGGCCCCGGCCGAGGAGCTGGCCGCCGCCGCCATCGACATCCTGGGTCGGTGGCGCGACGGCGGTACGGCCCTCGACGACATGGCCGTCCTGGCCCGGGTCAACTCCACCCTCCTCCCGGTCCAGGTGGCCTGTGCCGAGACGGGGATTCCCTGCCACGGCCCCCTCACCGTCCAGGTCCTGAAGCGGACCGGGATCCGGACGGCGTTGGCCTACCTCCGGATCGGGCTCGACCCGGGCCGGATCGACCGCCAGGACGTCGTCGAGACCATCCGCCGCCCGTCACGGCGGATCGCCCGGAACGTCGTCGAGATGCTGACCCGGTCCTCGACCACCTCCCTGGCCGAGATCCGCCGGCTCTCGGAGCGCCTCTCCGGCGGCGACGTCGACAAGGTCGCCTCCTACGCCGACGACCTCGAGACGGTAGTCCGAGCGACCCGGACCTCGGCCGGTGCCGCCCTGCGGGCCATCCGGCTCGAGGTCCGCCTGGGGGACGCCCTCGACCTCCTCGACTCGTCGCGCAACGAGGCCGACCGCTCCACCCACGCCGACGACCTGGTGGCCCTGGAGTCGGCCGCCGCCCTCCACCCCGACGCCGCCACCTTCGAGGCCTGGCTCGGGGACTCCCTGGGGAGGTGTCCTCCCGACGGCCCCGCCGTCCTCCTCTCCACCGTCCACAAGATCAAGGGGAGGGAGTGGCCCCGGGTCGTCGTCTTCGGCGCGTCGAGGGGCAGCTTCCCCCACCGCCTGGCCCAGGACATCGAGGAGGAGCGCCGGATCTTCCACGTGGCCCTGACCCGGGCCCGGACCGAGCTCGTCGTCCTGGCCGACGCCGAGGCCCCGTCCCTGTTCGTGGCCGAGCTCGACGGGTCCCGACCCCACACCGCCGCCCCCGCTCCCGGCTCCGACCGCCGGACCCGCCCCTCGGCGGCCCGGACCCGGGTGGCAGGACCGACCGTGACGGCCGAGATCGGCCTCGACGTCGAACTGGGCGGCACCCGGGGGGAGATCGTCGAGCTCACTTCCACCGGGGCGGTCCTGGCCGTCGGCCGGGCCCGGGTCCCCGTCGCCTACGGCACCGACGTCATCGTGGCCGGCCGGACCGTGGCCCTCACCGCCCCGGGGAAGGCGGTGGCCACCCTCGACCCGGCCGATGAGGCCGTCTTCGAGGCCCTCCGGGAATGGCGTCGGGGCGTCTCGGGGCGCGACAAGGTCCCCGCCTACGTCGTCCTCAACGACGAGCACCTCCGGGCCGTCGCCGCCCGCCGCCCGACCTCACTGGGTGAGCTGCTGGACTGCCCGGGGATCGGCCCCACCAAGCTGGACCGCTACGGCGACGAGATCCTGTCCGTCCTGGAGCCGTTCGCCGGTCCCTGAGGCAGGCTCAGGTCAGGCCGCGCTGCGACGACCGAGGCCGCCCCGGTGCCGAGAGGCCAGGCCCCCGGCCTTGCAGTTGACGCACTGGGTGGCCGTGGGCAGGGCCTCGAGCCGGGCCTTGGCGATCTGCTCCCCGCAGATCTCGCAGTTCCCGTAGGTCTCGTCGCTGATCCGCTGGAGGGCGGCGTCGATCTCGTCGATCCGGCCCATGGCCTGGCCGTGGAGGGCCCGGTCCCGGTCCTGGTCGACCGAGGTGGCCGCCCCCTCGCCGAACCCGTCGTCCCCGGTGCTGTCGATGATCCCGCTGTCGTCGTTGAGCTGGCTGATCTCCTCGAGGAGCCGCTCGGCCAGCGCCACCTGGGTGGCGCGTTCCTCCTCCAGCATCTTCTGCTGCTGCTCGAGGAACTTCGGGGTCGGGGCCTGGCGCTTCGTCATGGTTCTTCTTCGTCTCCCCGTTTGCTACGGATCACAGCCGGACAACACCCGGCTCCATCGTTCTATGCCCTCTCCAGCACGGTGTCGCCGAGAAGGGCCCGCCACCTTAGACGCTCGGCTGCCCCCTTGACTTCTCGGTCCCGATCCATAGGATCTTTAGTCCTATGACCGGCGCGACGACCACCGCCGAGATGCTCCGGAGCCCAGCCCCGTCGAGTGTCGTCGCGGCCGGCGCCCGGTCCGTATCCCACCAGCGGTAGCGCCGGATCCGACGCCCGCCGACGCCCGACCTGGGCCCGGCCGCCTCGAGCCCTTCGTCCGGGGCGAGCTGACGAGGGCCCGCTCCCTCACGCTCCAGCGGACGAAGGCCAAGGCCCGGCTCCTCCCCCCCGGGGTCCGTCCCGTCCGGGTGGCCACCACCCCCGCCTACCGCTCCGTCCTGGCCCGGGGGGAGGGCTGGGTGCTCCGCGCCTGTCGCTGGAAGACCGGCTACGCCAGCCTCGAGGTCCTGGCCCGCAGCCAGGCCCTGGCCGACCGGGTCCTGGCCGACGCGGCCCGGGGCGCCTCCGAGGCCGCCCCCGCCGACCCCCACCGGGCCGCCGTCGGCTTCTGGCACGGCCATAGCCGCGGGTCCTCCCGGGTGGAGCGGACCGTCGCCGTCGCCCCCTGGGACGAGATCCGGGCCAATTGCAGCGGGGACACCGCCGCGGCGATCGACCGGGTCATGGCCGTCGTCCCCGAGGCGGCCCGGGGCCGGCTCCTCCTCCTCCACGGCCCCCCCGGGACCGGGAAGACCACGGCCCTGCGGGCCCTGGCCCACTCCTGGCGGCGCTGGTGCCAGGTCGACTACGTCCTCGACCCCGAGCGCCTCCTGAACGACTCCGGCTACCTCCTGGCCGCCGCCCTCGGCGACGACGACGAGCCCGCCGACCGCTGGCGCCTCCTCGTCCTCGAGGACTGCGACGAGCTGATCGGGGCCGGGGCCAAGGCCGCCACCGGCCAGGCCCTGGCCCGGCTCCTGAACCTGACCGACGGGCTCCTGGGCCAGGGGCTCCGCCTCCTCGTGGCCCTGACCACCAACGAGCCCCTCGACCGCCTCCACCCCGCCATCGTCCGCCCCGGCCGCTGCCTGGCCCAGATCGAGGTGGGACGGCTCACCCCGGCCGAGGTCCGCCGCTGGCTGGGCCGCTCCCTGCCGCTGGCCGCCGAGGGCGTCACCCTGGCCGAGCTCTGCGCCCTCCGGGGTGACGGTGACACCATCGAGCACCGCTCGGACCCGGTCCGGCTGGGCCAGTACCTCTGATCGACCCGCCCCGGCTCGGCGGGTCCGGACGGCCCGGCCGTCCGCTCAGGCCACCGACACCTGGTCCCGGCCGTCGGCCTTGGCCTTGCAGAGGGCACCGTCGGCCCGGGCCAGAAGGCTGTCCGAGCTGTCCCCGGGCTGCCAGGCGGTCACGACCGAGCAGCGTTGCCCTCCCTCCCCCCAGGCCCGCTCCAGGACCTCGACCGCCTCGTGGCGGTCGCAGTCGGGCAGGAGGGCCACAACTCGTCCCCGGCGTACCGACCGAGGACGTCCACCGCCCGCATCGCCCCCCGCCAACTCGACGCCACTTCGGCCAGGACCCGGTCGCCGGCATGGTGGCCCTCGCGGTCGTTCACCTCCTTGAAGTGGTCGAGATCGAAGATGGCCAGGCTCAGCGCCCGCCCTTCCCGTCCGGCCCGGGCCATCTCGTGCTCCAGGATCACCCCGATGGCCTGCCGGTTGGGGAGCGCCGTCAGCGGGTCGGTCATGGCCTGGCGACGGAGCCGGCTGCTCAGGTACCCCACGACGACCCCGCCCCCGATGGCCGGGCCCAGGATCAGCGGCCCCACTCCGGCGGCATCGAGATGTCGGGCCACCAGGACCCCGATGCAGATCCCCCCGTCGAGGACCACGTAGAGCACGGCGGCCCGCCAGGAGAAGAAGGCGAAGGCGTAGAGCGCCACCCACACAACGGTGGCCACCGCCGCGGTGGCCGCTTCCCCCGATCCGCCCAGCGCCGTCGCCCCGATGGAGAGAATGGTGACGACGAACAGGATGTGCAGGGCCGACAGGGGCAGCCGGTCCCCGATCCGCCCCGCCCCGAAGTAGAGGAGGCCGGCGCAGACCACTCCCGAGGCGTTGAAGGCGAGGAGCTCCGGTCCGTGCTCGGTGTGGTCGGACAGGAGGAGCGACAGGAGGTGGGCCAGTCCCCCCACCGCCCACATGACGGCCAGGAGCTTGGCCTTGACCGTCACCGACTGCCCCGGATCCCCGTCCTGACGGCGTCCGTCCCACAGGGCCCTCAGTTCCGCCCGGAGCCCCAGTTCCCCATGTCGGAGCGTCACACGACCTCCCGAGGACCTCTCCTGGCCCCGCCCGGCGCCACGGCGCCCGGCGCCCCACCACGCGACGAAACCTACCAACCGGGAATCGTTGCTACCCGCAACAATCGGACAACACGGTCCGCCCGACCCTGTCCGGGTCTGCCCGATCCGGCCCCAGTAGGGTCCTCTCCGTGGTTGTCGGACCCCATTCCTCCGGTGACGGTTTCGTGACCCTCCACGACGGGACCGTCCGCTGGGGCCGCTACGGTGCCGCCGGGGTCCTCGTGCGCCACCGTGACCCCGACGGGACGACGGCCTTCTTCGTGGCCCAGCGGTCCCGCTTCACCCACCAGGGGGGGACCTGGGCCCTCCCCGGCGGAGCCCTCAACCGCGACGAGGACCCTCTCGAGGGGGCCCTCCGGGAGTTCGAGGAGGAGATCGGCATTGCCCTCGGCCACCACGACGTCGTCCTCGTCCATGAGGACGACCACGGGGGCTGGTCCTACTGGACCCTCCTCGTCGACGTCCCCGGCCGGTTCGAGCCTCCCGCCCAGCTGGGCTGGGAGACCGCCGCGGCCCGATGGGTCCCCGCCGAGGAATTGGCCGGTCTCGACCTCTTCTCGGCCCTCCGTTCGACCATGGAGAATCTCGGCATTCTCTAATCGCCGGGGGCTGGGTGCTTGTCGTCAGAAATCATTGCACAGGGACAGATAGCCCTCACCACGGCATCGGCACGTTCCGTGGTGGATCGGATCCCTGGGGTCACAACCCACTTGACCTGGGAATTTACCGGCTGTTGTTCATCTAGAGTTCAACTTGCCGACCACTGCTGTTCACGGAACCAGGCTTGACTGGCTGATGCAGGCAGTGACTCGCAGTGAGCTTCACCACATCCACGCTGCCGGGGGGGGCAGGACCGAGAGGCGAGGATCGTGATTCCAGGACTCTGGGGGTGGGG
>PLZB01000089.1 GCA_003151955.1 Acidimicrobiaceae bacterium | reverse complement strand
GACAACGAGTGGGGCTACTCGAACCGCCTCGTCGACCTCGTCCTCCTCCTGGGCTCCACCCCCTCCGGGGCCTGAGCCAGCTCCCGACCGCACCGGTGACCGACGCGTCCACATCCGGGCCCTTGGCCGGCCTGCCCCTCCTCGAGGACCTCCCCCCGGTCGAAGGACTCCAGGTGCTCCTCCGGGTCGACTACAACGTCCCCCTCGGGCCCCCGGCCGTGGCCGGAGGACTGGCCTGCGTCGAGGACGACTTCCGGATCCGGGCCTCCCTGCCCACCATCGAGTGGCTCACCTCCCGGGGAGCCTCGGTCACGGCCTGCACCCATCTCGGCCGGCCCAAGGGTCGACCCGACCCCCGCTACGACCTGGCCCCGCTCCGGGCCTGCCTGGCCACGGTCGCCCCCGGCGTGGCTCTCCTCGACAACCTCCGCTTCGATCCGGGCGAGGAGGCCAACGACCCGGCCTTCGTCGACGGGCTCGTCGACGGTTTCGACGCCTACGTCAATGACGCCTTCGGGGTTTCCCACCGGAGGCACGCCTCAGTCGTGGGCCCCCCGTCGCGCCTGCCCTCTGCCGCCGGCCGCCTCCTCCAGCAGGAGGTCGAGGTCCTGGACCGGTTGCTGACCGACCCGGCCCGGCCCTTCGTGGCCATCGTCGGAGGAGCGAAGGTGGCCGACAAGCTGGGCGTGCTGGACTCGCTGCTGCAGCTGGTCGACCGCCTCGTCGTCGGAGGTGGGATGGCCTTCACATTCCTGGCCGCGGCCGGACACCGGATCGGTGACTCCCTCCTCGACCCGGACCACCTCGGGGACTGCCGCCGTCTGCTCGAGACGGCCGGGGACCGCCTCGTCCTCCCCACCGACGTCGTCTCACTGGGCCCGGGCGGGACGATCGGTCACGGCCACCCGGGGACCGGCCCGGTCGAGACGTTCGGGACCGACCTCGAGAAGGGCTGGCAGGGTCTCGACATCGGCCCCGACACGGCTGCCGCCTACGCCGCCATCGTGGCCAGGGCGGCCACGGTCTTCTGGAACGGGCCCATGGGGGTCTTCGAGGACAGCCGTTTCGCGGCCGGGACCACCGCTGTGGCCGACGCCATCAGCACCGCCCCCGGCTACAGCGTGGTAGGAGGCGGGGACTCGGCCGCGGCGATCGACCAGCTCGGCCTGGCCGGATCGATCGACTTCGTCTCCACCGGTGGGGGAGCGGCCCTCGAGCTCCTCGAATTCCGTGACCTCCCGGGGCTCCAGGCCCTCCGTCAGGCCGTCAACGCCCCGGTGGCCGGCTGATGGCGACCCCCGGGCCGGCCCGACGCCTGCTCGTGAGCGGCAACTGGAAGATGTACCACGACCACCTCGCCGCCATCCGGACCGTCTCCGACCTCGGGCTCCGGCTCGGGACCGACCTCGGTGGGATCGAGATCTCCGTCCATCCCCCCTTCACCGACCTCCGGTCCGTCCAGACCGTCGTCGAGGACCGGGGCATCCCGGTCCTGCTCGGCGCCCAGCACTGCCACAGCGAGGACAAGGGCGCCTTCACCGGCGAGGTCAGCCCCCCCATGCTGGCCCGGCTGGGCGTCTCCCACGTCCTTGTCGGCCACTCCGAGCGTCGCCAGCTCTTCGGGCAGACCGACGACCAGGTGGCGGCCACCCTCCGGGCCGTCCAGCGCCACGGCATGACCCCGATCGTCTGCGTGGGGGAGACCGAGGCCGAGCGGGCCGAGGAAGCCACCGAGGACCGCCTCACAGCCCAGGTCACGGCGGCGTTCCGGAAGCTCGCCCCCGAGCGCCTGGCCGCCCTGGTCGTCGCCTACGAGCCCATCTGGGCCATCGGCACGGGCCTGACGGCGACCGCCGAGGACGCCCAGGCCGCCTGTGCCCACATCCGGGCCGAGCTGGCCGGCCTGGCCGGGGCCGAGGCCGCCGAGGCCGTTCGCATCCAGTACGGCGGCTCAGTGAAGCCGGAGAACACCGCCGAGCTCCTCTCCCAGCCCGACGTCGACGGGGTCCTGGTCGGCGGGGCCAGCCTCGACGCGGCCAGCTTCGCCGCCATCGTCGAGGCGGCCGCCTCTATGGGGAGGCGGCGGTGACAGGCAGCCCGGTAACCGGGTACCCGGCGGCTTTGGTAGCGTGCGACGGTCCGCCAGGCCCCAGGAGGACCTCCCCGTGCTGACCGGTATCATCCTCATCCTCGACATCGCCGCTGCGCTCGGCCTCGTCTTCCTGATCCTCCTCCACTCCGGGAAGGGTGGCGGGCTCTCCGACATGTTCGGGGGCGCTGTCGGCCAGGCCGCGGCCGGCTCCACCGTGGTCGAGAAGAACCTGGACCGGATCACCATCACCGTCGCCCTCGTCTTCGCCTTCTCCACCGTCATCCTGAGCCTCCGCGTCAGTTGACCCGGCGGCCCGCCGGGCGCCACCGCGGGCCGTGGGGACCGGGCCGGGCCGCCCTCGCCCCGGTCGCCCTCGTGCTCCTCGTGGCCGGCTGCGGCGGGGGCGGGAAGCCGGCGGCCCCGACCACCTCGACGACGGCCCTGAGCGGCTCCACCGACACGCAGCCGACCGGGCCCCCATTGACCCTGGCCTCGGGGGGAACCGTCACCGCCGACGTCCCGGCCGTCCCCACCACCCTCAACCCCGGCACCGTCGCCGGTGCCGTCCAGGGCACCGTCGACGTCACCGCCAACATTCTCCCCCAGACCTACCTGATCTCTCCCGACCTGGTTCCCGTCCTCAACACGGACCTGATCAGCAGCATCTCGATCTACCTGCAGGTTCCGGCCCCGGAGACCGTCGTCTACCAGATCAACCCCCGGGCCGTCTGGTCGGACGGGGTCCCCATCAGCGCCGATGACTTCGTCTACGCCTGGAGGTCCCAGTCCGGCACCGGCCACGACGTCGACGGTGCCGCCGATTCGGTGGCCTCCACCGTCGGCTACCGGGACATCACCTCGGTCGTCGGTTCCGAGGACGGCCGGAAGGTCACCGTCTCCTTCCGGACCGCCTTCGCCGACTACGCCACCCTCTTCAACAACCTCCTTCCCGCCCACGTGGCCCTCCGAGCCGGTTGGAACACCGGTTTCGACCACTTCGACCCCGCCACCCTCGTGTCGGGGGGACCCTGGCAGGTCGAGAGCTGGACCCCCGGAGCCGAGCTCGTCCTGGAACGGAACCCCCGTTGGTGGGGGGCACCACCCCGCCTCGACCACGTCGTCCTGAAGGCCGCCGCCGACCAGCCCGCCACCGCCGCCCTTCCCGGCCAGGCCCAGGTCGCCTACCCGGCCGCCTTCACCCAGGCCATGTTGGCCACGGTGTCCTCCTCCCCCGACCTCTTCAGCCGCAACGACGTCGGGACGACCATGCTCCAGCTGGTCTTCAACACCCGACGGGACCCCTTCAACTCGGCCCCGCTCCGCCGGGCCGTGGCCCGGTCGATCGACCGGAACGCCCTGGTCGGCCGGGAGGTCCAGCCGCTCCAGCCCAACGTGACACCCGAGGGGAGCCACCTCTACTCCAACGCCCAACCCGGCTACCTCGACCACGGCGGCTACTACAACGTCGCCGACCCGGCTGCCACGGCCCGGATCCTGACCACGGCCGGCTTCCTGGCCGGGCCCCAGGGGACCTGGCTGTCGGGAACCCTCCCCCTCACCTTCCAGCTGGTCTGGGCCTCGGACGATCCCTGGTCGGCTGTCACCGGCCCGATCATCGCCGCCCAACTCGTGGCGGCCGGATTCGGGGTGTCGTCCGACCCCGTCCCGTCGTCCCAGCTCACCGGCACCGTCCTCCCGGCCGGCCAGTTCGACATGGCCCTCGTCCCGGTGGGAGGGCAGGCCTTCACGTCGGAGATGGCCCGGGTCTACACGCCGGTCGACGGTCCGCCCGGGATCGGGGGATCGCTCAATTGGGGTGGTTTCGACGACCCCGCCGTCGACACCCTCTTCGACCAGGCTGCCGTCGAGACGAACCAGGCCGATGCCTTCGCCATCTACGGCCAGATCGACCGGGCCCTCTGGGACGACATGGCCACCCTCCCCCTGTTCGCCGAGCCCACCCTCATCGCCTGGGCCGCCAACCTCCAAGGCGTCCTGGACGATGCCGGTGGTGCCGGGCCCCTCTGGGACCTGGCCTCTTGGGGACTCCTCATCGCGGCCCCGAAAGCGACGACCAGCACCAGCCGGGCCCCGTCCGGGACCTGACCGAGCTCGCGCTAGAGTTCACCCTGCGCTTCACCCCCCCGGGGGAGATGGGCACGCCGGTCGGAGTGGCGGAATAGGCAGACGCGCTAGCTTGAGGGGCTAGTGTCCGAAAGGACGTGGGGGTTCAAGTCCCCCCTCCGACACCAGGGTTCATCAGGGAGAACGTGGGAGGCGGGAGCGGCGCCTCGGTCCTGGGAGCCTCTGTGGTAACACCCGGAGTAACAAGAGGGCTGTGGTGGACGAGCAACTGGCGATCGAAGAGGTGGAACTATTCCGCGACGACCTCGTCCAGTACGACTCGCTCTCCAACAAGGCTAGATCGCCCGTCTGTACGACATGGGTGATACCTCACTTGAGACGGACAGCGGCACTGCTGAGGTCCGCAGCCACATCGGTGGACGCCTTCGGACCATCGAGGACATCGCACGGGAGCTGGACCTAGCCGATGGGGACCGTTTGCGCGACTGGAGCTACGTCAATGAGGTGTTTCTGACTTAACGCGAC
>PLZB01000017.1 GCA_003151955.1 Acidimicrobiaceae bacterium | reverse complement strand
CCGGGTTGACGGTCTCGAAGGACACGACGACGACGACGGTGTCGGTGTCGCCGACGTCGGCGACGTACGGGAACGAGGGGTCGTCGACGTTCAGTGTGACGGTGGTGGCTACCCATGGGGAGGCTGTCCCGAACGGGGAGACGGTCCTCGTGTCGGTCAACGGTGGGTCGGCGACCTGCACGGTGACCCTGGCCGCCGGGGCGGGGACGTGCGCCATCGCCAACACCGGGTTGCCGGTGGGTGGTCCGTACACGGTGGCGGCGACCTATGGCGGTGATGCCAATCTCGTGACCTCGACCGGGAACGCCGGGACCGGGTTGACGGTCTCGAAGGACACCACCACGACGACGGTGTCCGAGGCGCCGACGACCGTCGTCTACGGCAACGAGGCCACCGTCGTGTATAGCGTCACCGTCACGACGGGCCATGGGGAGGCTGTCCCGAACGGGGAGACGGTTCTGGTGTCGGTCAACGGTGGGGCCGCCACATGCACGGTGACCCTGTCGGCCGGGGCGGGGACCTGCTCCGTGGCCAATACCGCCCTTCCCGGCGGCGGCCCCTACACCATCGCCGCCACCTACAGCGGAGACCCCAACCTCCTCACCTCGACCGGAAGCGCCGCCACCGGCCTCACGGTGTCGAAGCGCCCCACCACGCTGACCGTTTCCGGTCCCCCCGTCGACACGCTGGGACAATCGGTCACCTACACGGCGACGGTCTCGAACGGTGGACAGGGCACGCCGACCGGACCGGTGGCGTTCACTCTCAATGGGACGCCCATACCGGGGTGCAGTGCCCAGCCGGTGAACGGCGCCGGCCTGGCCACGTGCACCTTCGTCGCCAACCGGACGGGCGGTCCCTTCACCATCGCTGCGGTGTACGCCGGCGACGGCAACTTCCTGGGCAGCTCGGGATCGACGCCGTTCCAGGTGGGGCCCAAGGGCTACTGGCTGGTGGGCCGGGACGGCGGCGTGTTCGCCTTTGGCGGCGCCCAGTTCCTCGGCTCGCTCCCCCACCGCCACATCGTCCCCGTGGCTCCGATCGTCGGGATCGCGTCGACGCTCGACGGGAACGGCTACTGGTTGGTGGGCTCCGACGGCGGCGTGTTCGCCTTCGGTGACGCCGTCTTCTACGGTTCGCTCCCCCAGCTTCACATCGTCCCTTCCGGCGCCATCGTCGGCATCATCCACACCGCCGACGGGAATGGCTACTGGCTGGTGGGCTCAGACGGCGGTGTCTTCGCCTTTGGTGACGCCGTCTACTACGGCTCCATCCCGAACAAGGGCAAGAAGCTGGCCGCCCCGATCGTCGGGATCGCACCGACCGCCGATGGCCTCGGATACTGGCTGGTGGGCGCCGATGGCGGCATCTTCGCCTACGGTGATGCCAAGTTCCTCGGCTCGCTCCCGCAGCTCGGCATCCGGCCGGTGGGGGCGATCGTGTCCATGGTGGCCAGCCCCGACGGCCTCGGCTACTGGCTCGAGGGCTCCGACGGCGGGGTGTTCGCCTTCGGGGACGCCGCCTTCCAGGGGTCGTTCCAGACCATCCGGCCGCCCCTGCACCTGAACGCCCCCATCATCGGGGCCACCGGCGACGTCGTGACCGGTGGGTACTGGATCTGCGGGACGGACGGGGGGGTGTTCTCCTTCGGGTCGCCCTTCTGGGGGTCGGTCCCGTGGATCACGCCGCCCCTGGTGCTCTTCGCCCCGATCAGCGGGATGGTGGCGACAGGCTGACGGCCGGGAGGCTCAGGCCGCCCCGGCCAGGGCCTGGAACTGCTCGTCAGTCAGCTCGAGCAGGGCGGCGGCACAGTTCTCCTCTACATGGTCGACCGATGACGTGCCGGGAATGGGGAGCATCACCGGGGACCGCCGCAGCAGCCAGGCCAGGGCCACCTGGGCCGCGCTCGCCCCGGTCTCCTGGCAGACGACGTCCACCGGTCCCCCGGGCCGGGCCAGGTTCCCGTTGGCCACCGGGAACCAGGGGATGAAGCCGAGTCCCTGATCGGTGCAGTGGTCAAGGACCCGCCCAGAGGAGCGGTCGGTCAGGTTGTAGAGGTTCTGGACGGAGACGACCGGGACCAGGGCCCGGGCCGCCTCGATCTCCGCCACCGACACCTGGGACAGGCCGACCTGACCCACCTTCCCCTCCCGGCGGAGGTCGGCCAGGAGCCCGAACTGCTCCTCGGCCGGGACCTGGGGGTCGATCCGGTGGAGCTGGAAGAGCTCGATCCGCTCCAGGCCGAGCCGGCGGAGGCTGAGCTCGCACTGCTGGCGGAGGTACTCGGGTCGGCCCACCGGGCTCCAGACCCCCGGGCCGCTCCGGGTCAGGCCCGCCTTGGTGGCGATGACCAGCCCCTCCGGGTAGGGGTGCAGAGCCTCGCGGATCAGCTCCTCCGAGATGGTCGGACCGTAGGAGTCTGCGGTGTCGATGAAGTCGACGCCCAGCTCGACGGCCCGGCGGAGCACCCGGATGCATTCGTCGTGGTCCTTGGGCGGGCCCCAGACCCCCCGGCCGGTGAGCTGCATGGCCCCGTAGCCGAGCCGGTGGACGGAGAGCTTCCCCCCGAGGGAGAAGGTGCCGCTGTGGTGGACGGGAGGGGGAACCGGCGTCGGGGCTCATCGCCCCTTCATATACCCCTTCGACCCGGTCCGTCCTCAGAGGCCGATCGGCGCGGCCCGGAAGCGACGGCGCTGGACCAGGTAGAGGCTGACGCCGGCCGCCAGGGCCAGGCCCAGAAGGCCGACGGCGCCCATGGGGGTGACAGCCCCAGGTGCCACCTTGATCTTCTGCCGGACCCGGGGGGCCGCCGAGTAGCCGGGTGCGGCCGCCTGGTTGGCGGTCACGACGCAGGTCCCGGCCGCGGTGAAGGAGATCGTGGCCCCGGAGATGGTGCACGCCCTCGATCCGGGGTCGACGCTGAAGGTCACCGGGTTCCCCGAGCCGCCACCTGTCGCCGTCACCGTGTAGCTCCCCCCCACCCCTGGGCTGGCCGGGGGGGTCGAGGTGAAGCTGATGGCCTGGGGTGTCAAGGCCGCATCGGCTACCGCCGGACCTGCGGCCATCGCACTGGCGACAGTGAGCCCGACCGCGGCCAGCGATCCACCAAGCACCGCCACCCACCCCGACAACGATCCGAACCTCATCGACTGCTCCTCGACCTCGCTGTTTCCGGACCGTCGACAATGTCGGTGCCCCCCGGAAGACCTGCACTTCAGTGACGCTCCGTGCTGAACTGACATGCACGTCACATCTAGGGCGACTGTACGCAGACCTCGAAGAGGAAGTCAATTGTCTGCTCGTAAATGGAAATTCCCAGGGGAAACAGCCACCTGAGGCAGTGTCCCAGGCGCTCGGAGTGAGATTCCCGCAGTTACTAGGCAGTAAGAAATCTCATGCTGCGTGGTCGTCGTCGGCCGACGGCCGTCAGCGGTTCCGGGTCAGGATGTTGACCACCGAGACGCCCGAGCCCCGGCCCCCGACGTTGTGCTGGAGGGCGTTGCCGTGGCGGACGGCGACCTGCCGCTCCCCGGCCTCCTCCCGGAGCTGCCAGTAGCACTCCGTCAGCTGGGCCACCCCGGTGGCCCCGATCGGGTGGCCCTTGGCCAGGAGGCCTCCCGAGGGGTTGACCGGTAGGCGGCCGTCGAGGGCGGTCTCCCCGTTGAGGGTGGCCTGGCCCCCCTTCCCCTTCTCCACGAACCCCAGGTCCTCGATGTCGAGGATCTCGGTGATGGTGAAGCAGTCGTGGACCTCGGCCATGTCGAGGGCATCGGGCCCGATCCCGGCCATGGCGTAGGCCCGACCGGAGGCCAGGGTGGTGGCGGGCAGGCCCACGTAGGTCGACTTCTCGTGGAGGGCGGGATGGTCGGTGGCCACCCCGAAGCCGGCTACGTAGACGGGCTTGTCGGTGAACTCCCCGGCGCGGGCGGCCGTGGTCAGGATCATGGCCGCGGCCCCGTCGGTTTGGGGGCAGCAGTCGAGGAGCCCGAGGGGCTGGCAGACGCTCGGGGCGGCCAGGACCTGCTCGACGGTGATCTCGTTCTGGAAGTGGGCGTAGGGATCGAGCTTTCCGTTGTGGTGGTTCTTCACCGCCACGGCGGCGAGCATCTCCCGGGTCGTCCCGAACTCGTGCATGTGCCGGGTGGCGAAGGGGGCGAACAGGACCGGGGCCGTCTCCCCCCGGTTGTAGACGGGATGCCCCGAGGCGGCCCGGGCCAGGAGCCCCTCCTGGGCCGACTTGTCCCGCATCTTCTCCACCCCGATGACGAGGACCACGTCGTGGACCCCGCTCGCCACCATCATGGCCCCGATCCGGAAGGCGTCCGACCCGGTGGGGCAGGCGTTCTCCACCCGGGTGCAGGGGATCCCCGAGAGCCCGATGGCCGAGGGGACGGTGTTTCCGCCGATGCCCTCCTGGCCCCAGAGCGATCCCCGCTGGGTGGCCACCAGGGCCGCCTCGACGGCCTTGGGGTCGAAGCCCTTGTCGACCGAGGCCACGGCGGCCTGGAAGGCCCCGGCCGCCATCTGCTCGTAGCTCTGGTCGAAGAGCTCGCCGAACTTGATCAGTCCGGCCCCGACCACGGCGACCCGGTTCCAGCTCACGGCCCCTCCTCTCCGGTCCGGACGGTGCTGACGGCCCCGACCGGGGCCGGGGCGAGCCCGCTGCGGAAGGCGGTGTAGCCGTAGACGGGGACCCCCCGCTCGACGGCGTAGCGCCGGAGCCGGAGGACCACCTCGTCGTCGATGGCCAGGTCGGCGGCGTCGGCCGGGGAGCCCTGGACGAGGAGCCGGGCCCCGTCCTCCAGGTCGACGATCACCATGGGCAGCGGGGCCAGGAACGGCGCCGGCATGGTCTGGTTCACGATGAAGGTCTGGACCGTTCCCCGCCGGGCCAGGGCCACCACCTGGAGGTCGGTCCCCCCGCAGCCGGTGCAGGTGGGATGGACCGACGGTGGTGTCGAGATGGTCGCGCAGCCCCGGCACCGGGCCCCTTCCAGGGCCAGCATCTCCTGGTTGCCCCGGACGAAGGCGGCGCTCCCGGGCGGGACCCCCATGGGGACGGGCTCCGTCATGGCCTCGAGCTGGCCCCGGGCCCGGAGGGCCGTCGTGTAGGAGACCGGCCGACCCCCGGCCAGGACGGCCCCGATCCGGTCGGCGCCGGGAAGGGACCGGCTGACGGCGACGGTGACACCGGTGGCCCGGCCCCCCCCGAACCCGATCATCCCGACCGCTCCCCGCTCCCGGCCGGCCAGGGCCTGGACCAGGCCGAGCAGGGGGGAGGCGGCGCCGGTGTCCCCCAGGGCGGCCTGGACCGGGGTCGAGGCCAGGGTGGAACCCAGTCGCCTGGCCACGGCGGAAGCCAACTTCCCGTCCGGGTCGGACATGGCCCAGGCCTCGGGGGCGGCATTCGGGTCGGTGCCGGCCAGGACCCGGCCCACCTCCTCGAGGAGGGGGAGGAAGACCTGCTCCCGGAAGAGCCTGCCGTCGTAGGTGTCGACGGTGGCCGCCCCCCTGTCGCCCCGGTAGCGGTCGAGGGCGGGCCGGACCCGGCTGGCCCTCCCGAGGAGCCGGGCCGGCGGACCCGACCCGTTGCTCGCCCCGTTGTCCCCGGTCAGGACCAGGGCGGCCGCCCCGGCCCCGGTGGTGGACTCCCCGGCCGTGCCCGGACCGGGCAGGAGGGCGTCGGAGGCCACGACCAGGACGGTGCCGGCGTGGCCGGCGGCCAGGGCGTCCCAGGCGGCCAGGAGGGCGTCCATCCCGGCGTGGGGAGACCCGGCCGACAGGCCACCGGCTGCTCCCGGGTCGATCCCCAGCGCCGTGGCCAGGAAGGTGTGGCTCGGTCCCTCGGCGAAGGGGGGCCGGGTCGTCCCCCACCACAGGCCGTCGAGCTCCCCGGCGTCGAGGCCGGCGGCGGCCAGGGCCGTCTCGGCCGCCTCGAAGGCCAGGGTCAGGGTGTCCTCGTCGGCGTCGCAGACGGCCACCTGGCCCCGACCACCCCCGGACCCCCAGGCCGCACCGACGTCGGCTGCGGTCAGCCGGAGCGACGGGGCGGCGGCCCCCACGGCGAGGAGCGAGACGGGGTGGACCGGTGAGCTCATGACGGTGGTGCCTTCCAGGACGGTCCCCCCGGGACCCGGCCGCCGAGGAGTGAGGTGCCGACGAAGTTCCGCTGGATCTCGACCGTTCCGGCCCCGATGCAGAGGCCCCGGATGTCACGGTAGACCCGCTCCAGAGGATACTCCCGGCTGTAGCCGTAGCCCCCGAGGAGCTGGATGGCCTCGTCGCAGACCCGCTTGGCGGCCAGGTTGCAGGCCACCTTGGCCATGGCCGACTCCAGCGCCGGCGGCGTCCCCTGGGTTCCGGCCAGGGTCACGGCCCGTAGCAGGAGGAGCCGGGCCCCCTCGAGGTCGACGGCCATGTCGGCGATCTTCCACTGGAGCCCCTGGAGGTCGGCCAGGCGCTGCTTCCCGACCTTCCGGTCCTGCATGTATCCGATGGCGTACTCGAGGGCCCCCTGGGCCGCCCCCAGGCACATCGCCGCGTTGCCGCACCGCTCGTGGTTGATGTGGGCCAGGAGCGTCTTCAACCCGCTGTTGTCGGCGGGGTCGCCCACGACGAGGACGTCCTCGGGCTCGATGCGGACCCCGTCGAAGGCCAGCTCGGCCTCGGTGCAGCCCCGGAGACCCATCTTCTTGTGGGTCCCGGCCACCGAGACCCCGTCCCGGCTCAGGTCGACGACGACGGCCCCGATGCCCTTCCCGGTTCCGGGCTCGCTTCCGGGGAACCGGCACCAGACCAGGCAGGCCACGGCCTTGTGACCCCCGGTCACGTAGTTCTTGTAGGCGTCGAGCCTCCAGCCGTTGCCGTCGGGCTCGAGCCGGGCCCGCATGGTGGTGGCCGCCGAGCCGGCGTCGGGCTCGGTGATCCCGATGCAGAAGAGCTCCCCGGCCGCGGCCCGGGGGAGCCAGGTCCGGCGGAGGGCCTCGTTCCCGAGGTGCTCGATGGCCCGGGGCGGGCCGTTGAAGACGAGCTGGCAGAGGATGGCGCTCGAGACGTCGACCCGGGCGATCTCCTCCAGGACGATGGCGGCCTCGACGTCCCCCATCCCCATCCCGCCGTACTCCCGGCCCACCGTGACCGAGAAGAGCTCGGCCTGGCGGAGGGCGTCCATGGCGACCTGGGCGAACTCCTCGGTCTCGTCCCACCCGGCCGCATGGGGGGCGATAGCCCGGTCGGCCACGTCCCGGGCCAGCTTCCGCAGGGCGGCCCGGTCCTCGTCGTCGTCGAGGGGGAGCTCCGGTCGCACGTTTCCTGACGCCATCGTCAGCAAAGTTACTACACTCGACCGGCAGCGCTCCGGCCCGGTCGCCCGGCCCCGGAGCCGACCGAGATGGGCCAGGATGGGACACCTGGACGCCGGACGAGGGGGAGCCGAGATGCCCGAGACTGGATCGCAGCAGCCCAGCTGTCACCACCGGAGTCCGGACCGGTGACCGTCCGGGAGGCCGTCATCGTCGACACCGTCCGGACCGCCTTCGGCAAGCGGAAGGGGGCCCTGGCCCACTGGCACCCGGCCGATCTCCTGGCTTTCGCCCTGGGCCGCCTCGTCGAGCGGACCGGGATCGATCCCGGCCGGGTCGACGACGTCATCGGGGGATGTGTCACCCAGGTCGGGGAGCAGTCCACCAACCTGGCCCGCAACGCCTGGGTGGCGGCCGGCCTGCCCCAGGAGGTCCCGGCCACAACCGTCGACCGGCAGTGTGGCTCGTCCCAGCAGGCCGTCCACTTCGCCGCCGCCGGGGTGGTGGCCGGCCACTACGACCTGGTGATCGCCTGCGGGGCCGAGTCGATGAGCCGGGTCCCCCTGGCCTCGAACGCCACGGGCGGATCCGGGCCCTTCCCCTCCTCCTTTCTCGATGCCATCGAGGGTCGCCTCTGGATGCAGTTCCGGGTGGCCCAGGTCCTGGCCGACCGGTGGAAGATCACCCGGCAGGACATGGACGAGTACTCCCTCGAGAGCCACCGTCGGGCCGCGCTGGCCACCGACGAGGGTCACTTCGCCCGGGAGATCCTCCCCGTCCCCATCCGCGACGAGGAGGGTCGGGAGACCGGCGAGGTCCTCGACCACGACGAGGGCATCCGCCGGGAGACCACCCTGGAGCAGCTGGCCGGGCTGCCGGCGGCCCAGAAGTGGGAGCCGGAGACGGCTCCGGACATCACCGCCGGGAACTCCTCCCAGATGACCGACGGGGCCGCCGCCATGCTGATCGCCGACCGGTCGGTGGCCGAGCGGCTCGGCCTCCCCATCCGGGCCCGGCTGGCCCACTTCGCCGTGGCCGCCGAGGACGCCGCCCTGGTCCTGTCGGCCCCCGTCCCTGCCACCGAGAAGCTCCTGGCCCGGTCGGGACTGACCGTGGACGACTTCGACGCCATCGAGTGCAACGAGGCCTTCGCGGCTATCGCCCTCATGTGGAGCCGGGCCTTCCAGCCCGACCCGGAGCGGTTCAACCCCCGGGGTGGGGCCATCGCCCTCGGCCATCCCCTCGGGGCCAGCGGGGTCCGGCTCATGACCACCCTCCTCAACCACCTGGAGGCCACCGGGGGCCGCTACGGTTTCCAGACGATGTGCGAGGGCGGCGGCCAAGCCAACGCCACCGTCATCGAGCGCCTGGCCTGAGGGCCGGGCGACGAACCAGCCGGGAGGCGGACCGTGGATTTCACCTTCAGTGCCGAGCAGGAGGACTTCCGGCAGTCGGTCCGGGCCACCCTGGCCGCCGAGGCCCCCCCGACGTACATCCGGGCCATGATCGACGACGAGGTCGGGGTCAGCCCGGAGCTGTGGTCGACCATGGTCGACCTGGGCTGGACCAAGGTCCTCGTCCCGGAGTCCTTCGGCGGCCTCGGCCTGGGCCTCGTGGACATGGTCGTCCTCCAGGAGGAGATGGGTCGCCTCCCCCTTCCCGGTCCCTTCCTCTCGTCGGCCGTGGCCGCCACCCTGGCCGCTGTCCACCTGGGCGTGGACGAGGTCCTCGACGGTCTCGGCTCGGGCCAGGCCCGGGGCACCATCGCCCTCGACGAGACCGGCCACGGCGATCCCCTCCCCTCGCCCCGGGCCACGGCCCGCCGGGACACCGCCACCGGGGAGGAGGGCTGGACCCTGGCCGGTCTCAAGCCCGCCATCCTCGACGGGGCCTCGGCCGACTGGGTCCTGGTGGTGGCCCACGACGAGCACGGGCTCGGGACCTACCTCCTCCGCCATCCCGGGGGCGAGGTCGTCCCCGCCCTGGACGTCACCAGGAAGATGGCCAGGCTGGTCCTCGACGGACGGCCCGCCCACCGGGTCGGTCCCCCCAAGGACCAGACCGCCGTTTGGCACCGGATCCTCGACGACCTGGCCGTGGCCGTCTCGGCCGAGCTGGTCGGGACCTGCGAGCGGGCCATCGAGCTGGCCGTGGAGTACGCCAAGGTCCGGGTCCAGTTCGACCGGCCCATCGCCACCTTCCAGGTCATCAAGCACAAAGCCGCCGACATGCTCCATCACCTGGAGCTGTCCCGGGTGGCCACCCACTACGCGGCCTGGGCCGCCGACGTGGACGACCCCGACCGGGCCCGGGCCGCGGCCATGTGCAAGGGCTTCGTGGCCGAGGCGGCCAACCTGGTCACGGCCGAGGCCATCCAGATCCACGGGGGCATCGGTTTCACGTGGGACGTCGACTGCCACCTCCTCTACCGCCGGGCCAAGCAGGACGACCTCCTCTTCGGGGCCCAGGGCTGGCAGCGCAAGCGCCTGGCCGACATGCTCCTCGGTCCCGGCCGGGGCTGAACCCCACCGGCGTCCCCGGGCTCAACGGGCCCGGGGCTCCCGGGGCAGGCCCAGGCCCTGCTCGGCCACGATGGTGAGGTTGATCTCCGTCGTCCCCCCGGCGATCGAGGCCTGACGGGACGCGGCCAGGTTGGTGGCCCAGCCGCCCAGCGTCCCGGCCATGCCCAGGAGGTCGAGGGCGAGCGTGGCCAGCTCCTGGTCGGCCCGGCCCCAGGCCAGCTTGGTCAGGCTCCCGCCGACCCCACTGGGTCGACCCTGGCGGAGGGCGGCGAAGGACCGGTCCACCGACCACCGCATGCAGGCGATCTCGGCGTAGACCTGTGCCACCCGCTGCCGCATCCGGGGGTCGGCCAAGGCCTCGGCCGCCCCCGGCTCGGCCAGGAGGTCGGCCAACTTCCGGGACAGGCCCAGGTGGAGGCGGGCCACCCCGGCCCGCTCGAAGCTGAGGGTGGTCATGGCCACCTGCCATCCCTGGTGGAGAGAGCCCAGGACGGCGGAGGCCGGGACCCGGACGTCGGTGAAGAAGAGCTCGCTGAAGAGGTGCTCCCCCGTCATCGTCCGAAGTGGCCTCACCTCGACGCCGGGGCTCCGGAGATCGACAAGGAGGCAGCTGATCCCGGCGTGTCTGGGCGCGTCGGGGTCGGTCCGGACGTAGAGCTGGCACCAGTCGGCCAGGCTCCCGAGGCTGTTCCAGGTCTTCTGGCCGTTGACGACGAAGCTGTCCCCGTCGGCGACGGCCGCCGTCCGGAGCGAGGCCAGGTCGGAGCCGGCGTCGGGCTCCGACATGCCCTGGGACCAGATCTCGTCGCCCCGGAGCATGGGCCGGAGGAACCGCTCCTGCTGCTCGGCCGTCCCGTAGGTCATGATGGCCGGGGCGATGTTCGAGACCCCGATGACGTTGACCGGGCCCGGCGCCCCGGCGCCGCTCATCTCCTCCAGGTAGGCCACCTGCTCCTCGATCCCGGCGTCGCGACCACCGAAGGCGGTCGGCCAGGCCGGGGCGGCCCAGCCGGCGTCGGCCAGCCTCCGGTTCCAGGCCCGCAGGACGTCGAGGCGCTCCTCGTCGGGGGCCCCGGTGCCGGCCGCCACGACCTCCGGGGTCAACTCGGCGGCCAGCCAGGCTCGGAGGGACCGCCGGAGCGTGCCGGCCGGGTCCCCAACGTCCGTCATCGGGAGAGGATAGCTCTCTGTGGTGAAGAGTCGGATTATCGACCTAATGTCTGGACCTTCCCCCGGGTCGGCCGGGGGAGACGCAGGGGAGGTGTGATGACCGGGATCTCGGCCCTCACCGACGTCCTCCGGCTGGAGCCGGTCGGGGACGGTCGGTTCCGGGCCCCGAGCGTCGACCTGACCGGCGGGTCGGTCGTCTTCGGGGGGCAGCTCATGGCCCAGTCCATCGTGGCCGGGGCCACCGTCGACGCGACCAAGGAGGTGAAGTCGATCCACACCGTCTTCGCCCGGGGGGCCTCCCTGGAGGCTCCCCTGGACCTCGAGGTCGACGTGATGGCCACCGGTCGGACCTTCGCCAGCTCCTCGGTCACCGTCCGCCAGGGAGGGAAGGTCTGCACCCGCTCCCTGGTCCTGCTGAGCGCGGTGGAGCCGGACCTCATCCGCCACCAGGCCGCCCCGCCCCCCGTCGGGGATCCGGAGGATGCCGTCGAGTCGGGCCACGGGCCCGGGTTCTGGGAGATCAGGACCGTCGGGGGGGTCGACATCTCCGATCCGGACGCGGTCGGTCCGGCCCGGCTGTCGGTCTGGACCCGGTTCGTGGGGGCTCCCGACGATCCCACCGTCAACCGGGCCCTCCTGGCCTTCTCCACCGACGGCTTCCTCATCGGGACGGCCATGCGTCCCCATCCCGGCGTGGGCCAGTCCATGGCCCACGTGAGCATCTCCACCAGCGTCATCACCCACACCATGACCTTCCACGAGCCCGTCGACGCCGGGGCCTGGATGCTCCTCGACCAGGAGAGCCCCTACGCCGGTCGGGGACGGAGCTACGGCCGGGGCACGGTCTTCGACCAGGGGGGGCGGCTGGTGGCCTCCTTCGTCCAGGAGAACATGATCCGGGACTTCCCCCCGGGCCCGCCGGCTGAGGGCGGCCCGGCCCGCTGACGGCCACCCTGCCGCTGACTTGGCCCGGGCTGCACAGCTGCTCTACCCTTGGGGAGAGGGAGATTCTCACAGGGCGGTCCACCGCGGTGCCGGGGGGACCCGATGACGGAGGAAGGGTCGCCGTGGAGCTTCGCCCCAGCGCCGACCAGCAGCAGCTGATCGACACCTTCGCGGCGCTCTACGCCAAGGAGTCCCCTCCCGAGCGGGTCCGGGCCGCCGAGCCGCTCGGGTTCGACCGGCGGCTCTGGGACCTCCTGGTCGGGCTGGGCTCGATCACCATGGCCGTGCCGGAGGAGGACGGCGGGTGGGGAGCGTCCCTCCTCGACCTGGCCCTGGTGGCCGAGCAGCACGGGCGGGCCCTGGGCCCGGCCCCGCTGATCGAGACGCAGGTGGCCGCCCGGCTCCTGGCCCGGACCGGGCCGGCCGCCGCCGACCTCCTGGCCCAGGTCCTGGCCGGCGACAGGCTCGTCACCCTGGCCCCCCGTCCCTGCCGGGGTCCGGTGGCCGGGCTCGTCCCCGCCGGCGCCGTGGCCGACGACGTGATCGTCCTCCACGGCGACACCCTCACCGTGGTGCCGATCGGCGAGGACCGGGTCGTCCCCGGGAACCTCGGATCCATGCCCCTGGCCGACGTCCCCCTCCGGGAGGGGCCCGTCATCGCCACCGGCCCCGCGGCGGAGGTCGCCTTCGAGTCCGCCCTCGACGACTGGTTGGCCCTCACAGCCGCCGCCCTGGCCGCCATGGCGTTGCGGTCGGTCGAGATCGGGGTTGACTACGCGTCCGAGCGGGAGGCCTTCGGACAGCCGATCGGCGGGTTCCAGGCCGTCGGCCACCGGCTGGCCGACTGCCGGGTGGCCGCCGACGGAGCCGGCCTCCTGGCCCGCCAGGCCGCCTGGGCCGCCGGGGAGGACCCGGAGCGGTTCCCGGTGCTCGCCCCCATGGCCTACGGCTTCGCGGCCGAAGCCGCCCGTGACGCCAGCTACTGGGCCCTCCACTTCCACGGCGGCTACGGCTTCATGCTGGAGTACGACATCCAGCTCTCCTACCGCCGGTCCCGGGCCTGGGCCAACGTCGTCATGGACCCCCGACGGGCCTACCGCCGGGTGGCGGACCGCCGCTACGGACCGGTCGGGGCCGGCTGATGGACTTCCGTCTGGGACCGGACAGCGAGGAGTTCCGGGCCGAGGTCCGGGCCTTCCTGGACGAGCACATCACCCCGGAGATGACCGAACGGGTCTACCGGACCGGGGTCTCCCACGACGAGGCCTTCACCCGGGCCCTGGCCGAGCGGGGCTGGCTGGCCCCGGGCTGGCCCGTCGAGCTCGGCGGCCAGGGCCGGGACCCGCTCGAGATGCAGGTGCTGGCCGACGAGCTCCGGGTCCGGGACGCCCCCACCTACGGGATCGGGACCACCCTGATGGTGGCCACCGTGCTCCGGGCCGTCGGGACCCCGGCCCAGCAGGCTGAGATCCTGCCCCGGGCCCTCTCCGGTCAGATCGTCATCGTCCTCGGCTTCAGCGAGCCGGAGGCCGGTTCGGACCTGGCCTCGGCGGCCACCCGGGCCGTCCCCGACGGGGACGGCTGGGTCATCAACGGCCAGAAGATGTTCACCACCAACGCCCAGATCGGCGACTACGTCTTCCTCCTGGCCCGGACCAACACCGAGGTGCCCAGGCACCGGGGCCTCACCATGTTCCTCGTCCCCATGGACCAGGAGGGCGTCGAGGTCCAGCCCGTCTTCACCCTCTCGGGGGAGCGGACCAACATCACCTTCTACAACGACGTCCGGGTCTCCGACGCCTGGCGGATCGGCGAGGTCGACGGGGGATGGCAGACCCTGACCGTCTCGCTGGCCGCCGAGCACGGCAGCGCCTTCGGCAGCGCCATCGAGCGTCTCCTCGCCGCGGCCGAGGACTGGGCCGCCGGCACCCTCGACGACGGGGGACGTCCCATGCTCGAGGACCTCTCCCTCCGGGAGACCCTGGGCCGGACCATGGCCGACCTCGAGGTGTCCCGGCTCCTCCAGCGCCGGGTGGCCTGGATGGCCGAGGCCGGGCTTCCCCTGACCACCGAGGGCCCGATGTCCAAGCTGTTCAGCTCCGAGGCCCTCCAGGACCGGGCCCAGGACCTGGCCGAGCTGATGGGCCCCGACGCCCTGCGGAGCTACCTCGACCCGACGGCCCCCGGCCACGGCGAGGTCGAGCACACGCTGCGCCACTCGCTGGGGACCACCATCTACGCCGGGACCAGCGAGATCCACCGGAACATGATCGCCCAGCGCGGCCTGGGGCTCCCCCGGACCCGCTGACCGGGGCCCCGGTCAGGTCCGGGGTGGTCCGGCTCCGACGCCGGCCATGCACCAGAGGATGAGGTCGTCGGCCCCGACCTCCTCACCGGTGAGCTGCACCCCGAGGACCCGCATGTCGAGCAGGGAGAGCAGGGTGTTCGTGACCAGGGTGGCCAGCACCGGGATGCTGATGTCGGTCCGGAACGACCCGACCGCCACCCCGGCCTCCAGGATCTCGGTGATCACGTCGAGCTGGGGGGCCAGTGACGCGATGAACTCGTCGGTCCTCGTGTCGGCGAGGTGCCAGTGGAACATGACCAGTCCCCGGGAGGCCGGATCGTCGGTCTCCCGCTTCCCGTAGACGGTGGTGAGGAGTGCCTTGAGCTTGTCGACGGGGTCGTCGACGGCGTCGACCCCGGGCCGGATGGCCGTGATGTAGCGGCGGACGCTCTCCTCGATCAGGGCCAGGAGGAGGTCGTCCTTGGTGGCGAAGTGGTGGTAGAAGGACCGCAGCGACATCCCCGACCGGTCGACGACCTCCTGCACCGTGAAGTCCGGCTTGCCCGTCGAACGGAGGAGCTCCGTGGCCGCGGCGATGAACCGGTCCCCCCGGGAGATGGCCCGCTGCCGGGCCGCCTTCAGGGAGCGCTCGACCGTGCGCTCGTGCCACTGGGTGGTGTCGGCGGTCTCCTCGGTCATCTTGCCCCTCGCGGCTTCTCCCCAGAAGAGATCCTATATGCAATTCCTACGCAAATCATCCTCTCGGATCGGGGCCCCCGGCAGCTCCGGCGCTGCTGTCCGGGCCCCGTCGGCCGGGGCTGCCGCCGTCCCCCTACCTGATCGTCGGGGGCGTGGTGCGAGTTCGGGCGAAGACCTCCTGCCCGCCGCGCAGCGCCTCGGCGCTCATGGAGAGGTTGAGGAAGATGTTGCCGAGGTCGACGAGCTGGTTGGTGGCCAGCTCCCGGGACGCCCACACCGTCCGGAGGGAGGCCTGGACGGCGGCGGGGGGCTGGGAGGCGATGGTGGCGGCGATGTCCCGGGCCGTGGCGTCGAGCTCCGGACCCGGGACGACCTGGGTGATCATGCCGATGGCCTCGGCCCGGCGAGCCGAGATCCGCTCGTGGTTCCCCATGAGGGTCATCCGCATGACCTCCCCGAATGGCATCCGCCGCGCCATCAGGGCCGGCTCGAAGACGGCGGGCATCCCATAGGTCACGTGGGGATCGAAGAAGGTGGCGTGGTCGGCCGCGATGATGAAGTCCACCTCGCCCAGGAGGTAGAAGGCCCCCCCACAGGCCATCCCGTTGACGGCGGCGATGACCGGTTTCCAGAGGCCCTGGCTCCGGGGTCCGATGGTCCGACCCGGATCCTCGTAGGTGAAGGGGTCGAAGGTGTACTCGCCTTCCTCGACGGGGACCTCGCTGCGGTCGATGCCAGTGCAGAAGGCCCGTTGGCCGGCCCCGGTCAGGACCACGGCCCGGACGGCCTCGTTGGTCCGCAGGGAGTGCCAGACCTGGCGGAGCTCCTCCTGCATCGTCGTGTTGAAGGCGTTGTGCACCTCGGGTCGGTTCAAGGTGACGACGGCGATGCCGTCACCCTCCTCGAAGGTGAGCGTCTCGAGATCCATGTGACCTTCCTCGTGGTGGCGCGCCGCCCCGCCGGGGTGGGGCGGCCGGGTCCGTCCAAACTACCCCCGGCGTTGGTTCGCTCCGAGTGGGCCGGCCCCCGGCCGGACCGCCCCCGGACCGACCGGGCCGGTTCTGTTGCGGCCCGGAGCCGAATGGGATAAGGGAGTGAGGAGCCGACCCGGCCCCTTGTGGCGGTGTGGTGATGGTTCGGTGTCTGCGGTTGCGGGGCGTCGGCCGGGTCAGGAGTGGGGATCCGGCTGCTTTCCAGGCTGTGTCGGCGGCTTGGCCTCGGGCGGCGATGTTGTTGGCGGCGTTGACGTCGGCGTGGGCTTCATGGCCGCAGCTTTGGCAGCAGAACCGGCTCCGGCTGGGCCGGTTGGCGGGGTCGTGATGGCCGCATTCGGCGCACTGGCGGCTCGTGTTTCTCGGGTCGACCTTGTAGACCCTGCGTCCAGCGTCTTCCGCTCCGACACAGATCCACCACGCCAAACGTCCCAACGCCGCGTCCTGCAACGACCGGTTCAACCCCCGCTTGGCGGCCACCCCCTTGCCGGGGTTCTCGACGGTCCCTTTCGCTGACCGGGTCATGTTCGGAAGCCGCAACGCTTCGAGGGCGATCACCCCGTAGGCGGCGACGATCCCGATGGCGGTATGCCGAGCCCAATTCTCCGACCGGTGTCTGGCCCGCCGATATTCCTTGGCTATGGCCTTGTTGGCTTGCCGCCACCCGACTGATCCTTTGGGATGTGCTTCTCGGACACGGCTCAGTTCGGCGATCCGATCCCGGGCCTCGGCTAAGAACCCGGGCATTTCCAACAACGTCCCGTCGGGCAAGGCGGCGGTGACGGCCACACCCCGGTCGACCCCACCGACCTGATCCGACGGGGCCAGACGCCGGGCGGCGACATTGCGGAATCCGACCGACGCCCGCCACGATCCTGACTGGGCCCGGCTGATCGTCAACGTCCGAGGCTCACCACCCCGGACGGCCAGCCGGTTCAACTGCCGGGCCGCCTTCTTCGACAGGGGCAGCTCCCCGACCCCCTGGACCGCCAGCCTCGGGTTCGCCCCGTCAAGACCCCGGAGATGCCAGCCGACAGGCTCGTCGTAGAAGACGGTCCTGAACCTGCTCTTCGACTTGAACCGGGGATACCCCGGCGTCTCCCCGTCACCGACACGGCGGAAAACCCGGCGAACGCCTCATCGGCCCGGCTGATCGCCCCCCGGACGACCTGGTTCCCGAACCGGACGATATCCGGACGGACCCGGCGGAGGTCGGACAGGTCGTTGAACTCGTCGAACCGGCCCACCGACACCCCGGCCCGCTCCCACGCCCCCTTCCGATGCTCGACCGAGGCGTTGTACACCTCCCGGGACAGATCCACCAGCCGGACCAACGTCCGGGCCTTGGCCCGACCCGGCGACAACGAGAACTCGGCCTTCCGGAACACGACCATGTCAGTCCCGTCGACGACCAACAACGCCGACCCAACCCGCACCGCCTGCCGATCCGACCCGATCACCCCACCCACCCTACAAACCGGGTGTAACAGCCACTGCGGACCGACCCGACAGAACCTCCCACGCGCGAACAAACCTAAGGTGGACCCTAATCATCACGGCACGTCCCGTCTGGCCGTCACGGCCGGGCGACGGGATCCGACAGGGGAGGGGAACGACCATGGATGACGTGTTCGGCTACTCGGGCAAGCGGGTCCTCGTGACCGGTGCGGCCTCTGGCATGGGAGCGGCCACGGTCACGGCCCTCAAGCAGCTCGGGGCCGTCGTCATTGGGGTGGACCGGGTCGAGATTCCCGGACCGGTCGACGAGGCCGTCACTGTCGACCTGCTCGAGGAGGACTCGATCAACGAGGGCCTGGCCCAGGTCACCGGAACCCTCGACGCCGTCTTCAGCGTGGCCGGCCTTCCCGGCCCCCCTTTCACCGACCTCCAGGTGATGATCGTCAACATGGTGGCCTGCCGCGTCCTGATCGAGGGCCTGGTGGACCGGATGCCGAAGGGATCGGCCATCGCCTGCGTCGCCTCCGCCGGCGGGATCGGCTGGGAGTCGAACATCGCCACCTTCACCCCCCTCTTCGAGACCGAGGGGTTCCGTGCCGGGGTGCAGTGGCTGGAGGACCACCCCGAGGCGTGGTCCTGGAGCGGGTACGCCGCCTCGAAGCAGGCCCTGAACGTCTGGGTGGCGCAGCGGTCCGCCACCCTCTACCCCGAGCGCGGCATCCGGCTCAACGCCACCAATCCCGGCGTCACCGACACGGCCATGCTCCCCTTCTTCCACGAGGCCAACGGCAAGGACCTCGTCGACGCGGCCCGGGGGCCCACCGGCCGCTACTCGACCGCCGAGGAGCAGGCCTGGCCCCTGATCTTCCTGAACAGCCCGCTGGCCAGCTACGTGAGCGGAACCGGGCTCTACACCGACGGGGGATTCCACGGGGCCCTCCTCACCGGCCAGGTCGACTTCTCCCACCTCCTCCCGGCCGAGTAGCGCCCGTGAGCCCCACGGCCATGAACGGCCGGGTCGTCCTCGTCACCGGTGGGACCCGGGGCCTGGGCCAGGGCATCGCCCAGGCCTTCCTCGAGGCCGGAGCCGAGGTGGTCACGTGCGGCCGGACCGAGCCCCCCGCCCCCGCCACCGGGGGCCGCCGGCCGTCCTTCATGGCCGTCGACGTCCGCGACCCCGAACAGGCCGCGGCCATGGTGGACGCCATCGTGGAGCGCCACGGGCGCCTCGACGTGCTCGTCAACAACGCCGGCGGGTCCCCCCCGGCCGATTCGGCCACGGCCTCCCCCCGCTTCGTCGAGGCCATCGTCCGGCTCAACCTCCTGGCCCCCCTGGTCCTCTCGGCCCTGGTCAACGCCGTGATGCAGGGCCAGGACCAGGGCGGGTCGATCGTCAACATCGGGTCGCTGAACGGGATGCGACCGTCACCGGGGACCTCCGCCTACGGGGCGGCCAAGGCCGGGCTCCTCAACGCCACCGAGACCCTGGCCGTCGAGTTCGCCCCCCGGGTGCGGGTGAACGCCGTGACCCCGGGGGCCGTCGAGACCCCCGAGCTCCACCGCCTCTACGGCGGGGACGGCTACTTCGAGGCGGTAGCGGCCACCGTCCCCCTGGGCCGGATGGGCCGGCCCGATGACGTGGCCCGGGCCTGCCTGTTCCTGGCCTCGGACGAGGCCTCGTTCATTACCGGGGCCAACCTGCTGGTCCACGGAGGCGGGGACAGGGCCCAGGACATCCCGGCCGGCTGAGGGTCGCTCGGCCCGGTCTCGCTGCCGCCCGATTCGCGGCAACTGGTAACGTCGTTCCCCGCCAGCGAAAATGCCAGTGCGCCAAGGGGGCCTTGCGATGACCGAGACCGTTCCGTCCTGGGAGACGACCGCCGAGCCCCGGATGCTGATCGACGGGAAGCTGGTCGAGGCGGCCTCGGGCCGCCGGTTCGACAACGTGAACCCGGCCACCGAGGAGGTCCTCGGCACGGTGGCCGACGCCGACGCCCGGGACATGTCGGCCGCCATCGGCGCGGCCCGAAGGGCCTTCGACGAGACCACGTGGTCGACCGACCGGGCGCTGCGCAAGCGCGGCCTGGAACAGCTCCAGATCGCCCTCGAGGGCGAGCAGGAGCTGCTGCGGGGTGAGCTCGTGGCCGAGGTGGGGACGCCGCTGGCCATCACCTACGGGCCCCAGCTCGACGCCCCCCTGGAGGACGGCCTGCGGTGGCCGATGGAGATGATCGACCGGTTCGAGTGGGAGCGGGACCTCCCCGTCGGGACGGCCTTCGGCATGCGGAGCTGGCGGAGGGTGGTTAAGGAGGCGGCCGGCGTCGTGGGGGCCGTCATCCCCTGGAACTTCCCCTTCGAGGTCATGCTCCAGAAGGTGGGCCAGGCGCTGGCCACCGGGAACACCCTGATCGTGAAGCCCGCTCCCGACACCCCCTGGAACGCCACCCGGCTGGGCCGGTTGGTGGCCGAGCAGACCGACATCCCCCCGGGGGTGGTCAACGTGGTGACCTCGTCGGACCACCTGGTGGGTGAGGAGCTCACCCTGGACCCCCGGGTCGACATCATCTCGTTCACGGGATCGACGGCCACGGGACGGCGGATCATGGAGAAGGGTGCCCCGACGCTCAAGCGGCTCTTCCTCGAGCTGGGGGGGAAGTCGGCCCACATCGTCCTCGACGACGCCGACCTGGCCGCCACCGTCCCCGGGGCGGCTTTCGTCTGCGTCCACGCTGGGCAGGGGTGCGCCATGCTGACCCGGCTCCTCGTCCCCCGGGACCGGCTCCACGAGTCGGTGGCGATGTTGACGGAGGCCTTCGGGGCCATGCCCTACGGGGACCCGACCGACGCCGGCAACCTCCAGGGCCCCCAGATCAGCGCCCGGCAACGGGAGCGGGTCCTCGAGTACATCGAACGGGGGGTCGAGGAGGGGGCCCGGTTGGTCCTGGGCGGGGGGCGGCCGGCCCACCTGCCCAAGGGGTGGTACGTCGAGCCGACGCTCCTCGTCGACGAGACGGCGTCGACCTGGGTGTCGAAGGAGGAGATCTTCGGCCCCGTCCTGGTCGTCAGCCCCTTCGACGACGACGACGACGCCGTCCGGATCGCCAACGACACCGCCTACGGTCTCTCGGGCATGGTCTCCTCGGCCTCGGAGGAGCGGGCCCTGGCCGTGGCCCGCCGGATCCGGTCGGGGACGGTCGGGGTCAACGGGGGCATCTTCTACGGGGCCGACGCCCCCTTCGGGGGCTACAAGGCCAGCGGCTACGGGCGCCAGAACGGGATCGAGGGCTTCGAGCAGTACCTGGAGACCAAGACCATCAGCGGTCCGGCCCCGGCCGATCCCTCCAGCCCCGGCGGATCGTTCCTCTCGGTGGGCCCGGCCTGACCCCCGGAACCGGGGGAAGGGCCGGTCAGACCGAGGTGGTGACCCCCATCAGGCCCGCCAGGTTCCCGCCCATGATCTTCACCACGTCCTCGTGGTCCAAGCCCTCGAGCTCGTCGACGTAGGAGATGGGGTCGGCGAGGCCCTCGGGGTGGGGGTAGTCGCTGCCGAAGAGGATGTGGTCCGCCCCCACCACGTCGATGAGCTTCCCGATGTCGTCCTCCCAGAAGGGGTTCACCCAGACGTTGCGGGTGAAGGCCTCCACGGGATCCTCGAGGAACGAGCGGGGCATCTTGGCGTAGACGTCGCTGAAGGTGTCGAGGAGGTGGCCGACCCAGTTGGCGCCGTTCTCGACCGCGGCCACCTTCAGGTTGGGGAACCGGGTGAAGGCCCCGTGGCACACCATGGCCGTCATGGTGTCCTCGATGGGTCGCTTGCCCTGGGTGATCATCCGGAAGGCCGACGGACGGAACGGGAGGAACTCGGAGCTCTGCTCCCACCAGTTGGCGATCTCGGCGTAGCCGCTGTCGGACGCGTGCATCCCGACCAGGACCCCGGCCTCCTCGAGGCGGGCCCAGACGGGGTCGAACTCGGGCAGGCCCGGCGACCGGGTGCCCCGGAGCCCGGGCACCGGGGCGGGGCGGACCAGGACGCAGCGGGCCCCACGCTCGAGGACCCAGTCCACCTCGGCCAGGGCCTGGTCGATGATCCCCATGTTGATGACCGGGGTGGCGAAGATCCGGTCCCGGTAGTTGAACGTCCAGGTCTCGTGCATCCACTCGTTGACGGCGTGGACGACGGCGTGGATGAGATCCGGGTCGTCCTTCATCCGCTCCTCGATCAGGCTGACGAGGGTCGGGAACATGAGGGCCCGGTCGACCCCGAGCCCGTCCATGAGGGCCAGGCGGGGCTCCGGCTCACGGAAGCCCGGATGGCACCGGATGGGCTCGCCGATCAGCTCCCGGTAGGTCTTCCCCTCCGGGTTCCCGTTGCGGTAGTAGTCCTCCTGGGCCCCGGGGGCGGCCACCACGTCGAAGGTGGGGTTGGGGATGTACTCGCTGATGGTGCCCCGGACCACGATCTTGGTCCGACCGTGGACCTCGACGTAGTCGATGGCCTTGGAGTACTCCTTCGGGAGGTACTTGGTCAGGGCGTCGCGGGTCTCGTACATGTGGTTGTCGGCGTCGAAGACCGGAAAGTCGAGCGTTCGCGATGGCATGGCTTCCCCGATTCGTCCAGTGAGCGGAGCGTGTCGGCTCGTAGGTCTGGCCCGGTGCCGATTCGCACACGCCTTCTCCTGTATCGATAGTGACGTTATCACGCAGGTGTGGGCCGGCTCAATCGGTCGGGCCGATGGTTCGGAGGGTCCGGGAAGCCACCCGGGAAAGCGCCACCGAGCGGGAAGCGGAAACGAGGTTCCCCTCTGGCGAGAATCCACCTAGACTCAGGGCCGGATCCGCCCCGGTCGCCGGCGTGGGGTGGACCGCGGACCGGGAGGACGTGGTGGGGGAGCTGAAGGCGGGGGTTCGGTTGCGGAGTGTCACCTGCGACACCGAGGTCGTCGTGGTCAAGGCCGCCCGGGACGCCGAGGTGGCTTGCGGGGGGGCGCCGATGGCGCCCCTCATCGACGACGTCGTCGCCGTCCCCCTGGACCCGGACTTCTCCGGAGGGTCGGCCCTGGGGAAGCGCTACACCGACGCCGAGGGCACCATCGAGATCCTCTGCGTCAAGGCGGGGGCCGGCACGATCTCCGTCGACGGCGTGGCCCTGGCGCTGAAAGTGGCCAAGGCCCTCCCCGCCTCGGACTGAGCTCCCCTACGGCTCTGACTTCACGGCGGGACGGACCGGGGGGGCCGTCCGCCAGTCCTGGATCCCGTCCTCGGTGAGGGCGACGGGGTAGCCGTTGTCGTGGACCTCGGCCCAGTGGGCGTGGTTCAGCTCGTGGAGGGTGAAGCAGGCGTTGAGGGAGTTGTAGAAGCCCATGTTGTCGACGGTCTGGTTCACCGACTCCTTGATCAGCAGCGCCGTCATGGTGGGCAGCTCGGCGATGCGTCGGGCGAACTCCACCGTCCGGTCGACGAGCTCGTCGGCGGGGAAGACCTTGCTCACCATGCCCAACCGGTAGGCCTCGTCCACGCTCAGGGAGTCCCCGGTGAGCATCAGCTCCTTGGTCCGACGGGGCCCGAACTCCCAGGGGTGGGCGAAGTACTCCACCCCGCACATGCCCAACCGGGTCCCGACCACGTCGGCGAACGACACGTCGTCGGCGGCCACGATGAGGTCGCAGGCCCACATCAGCATGAGCCCGGCCGCGAAGACGGTGCCGTGGACCTGGGCCACGGTGATCTTCCTGAGGTTGCGCCACCGGCGGGTGTTCTCGAAGTAGTAGTGCCACTCCTGGAGCATCCGCTGCTCGGCACCGCTGCGGGTCCCCCCGTTGATCCGCCGGGTGGGGTGGGGGTTGTCCGAGCTCCACTCGGCCATGGCCACCTTCGACCCCATGTCGTGTCCGGCCGAGAACATGGGCCCCATCCCCCCGAGGATCACGACCCGGACATCGTCGTCGGCCTCGGCCCGGACGAAGGCCTCGTCCAACTCGACCAGCATCCCCCGGTTCTGGGCGTTGCGGGCCTCGGGCCGGTTCAGCATGATCCGGGCGATCCGCCCGTCGTCGAGCGTCTCGTAGCTCACGAACTCCTCGGACATGGGGTTCCCCTCTCTCGCGGTCCGGCCGGACCGGTCCCGCCGTCCACAGTGGGCGGGATGGCCGCCGCCGTCAAGGCGGAGCCGGGGAGGCCAGGCTGCGGCGGACCTCCCGCCGGAGGATCTTGCCCGTGGCGGTGGTGGGGAGCTCGTCGACGAACTCGAGGCGGGTCGGGGTCTTCAGCGAGCCGAGCGCGCCCCGGACCCAGGCCAGCAGGTCCTCTCTGAGGTCCTCCCCCGGACCGGCCACCACGACGGCGGCTCCGACCGACTCACCCCACTCCGGGTCGGGCACGGCCACCACGGCCGCGGCCAGGACGGCGGGATGGCGGAGGAGGGTGTCCTCGATCTCCGCCGGCGAGAGGTTCTCCCCCCCCTTGATGATGACGTCGTCGGCCCGACCCTCGACGAAGAGGAAGCCGTCCGGATCGAGGTGGCCGACGTCGCCGGTCGTCAGCCAACCGCCCTCGTCGAGGCTCGAGGCCGTGTCCAGATAGGTGCCTCCCACCTGGGGACCCCGGACCCGGATGGTCCCGGTGGTGCCGGTCGGAGCCTCCGAGCCCGACTCGTCGAGGACGGAGACCTCGACGCCGGGCAGGGGCCTCCCGACCGACTCGAGTCGCCGCCGCACCCGGGGCTCGTCGCTGGCCAGGGCCAGGCGATGGTCCTCGGGGCCGAGGAGGGCGATGGTGGACGAGGTCTCGGTCAGCCCGTAGGCGTTGACGAAGCTCACCTCGGGGAACAGCTCGAGGGCCCATTCCAGGACCGGGGCGGCCATCCTGGCCCCGCCGTAGGAGATCGACCGGAGCGTCGGGACCCCGAGGTCGGGGTCGGATGCCATCTCCTGGACGATCCGGGCCAGCATGGTGGGGACGAGGAAGGCGTGGGTGGCTCCCTGGGACCGGGCCAGCTCGAGCCAGGCCCCAGCCGTGAAGGCGGGCAGGAGGATGATCCGGCGGCCGGAGTAGACCGAGGTCAGGACGGCGGCGACCCCGGCGATGTGGAAGGGCGGGGCCGCCAGGATCAGGGCCTCGTCGGGCCCGGCCCCGGCGAACTCCACCGTCTCGAGGATGTAGGACAGGAGGTTGTCGTGGCTCAGGAGTGCTGCCTTCGGCGTCCCCGACGATCCGCTCGTGAAGAGGACCACGGCAGGCCGCTCCGGCTCGGCGTCGTAGGTGGTCGCGGGGGCGTCGGGGGATCGGCGCAGGGCGTCGAGCCAGTCGTGGGCCGGCTGGGGCCGGACCTCGGTCAGCTGGGCCGCCAGCGCGCCCGAGGTGACGGTGAGGGGGTGGTCGAGACGGGCGATCTGGGCCCGCAGCGCCTCGGCCGGGAGCCGGAAATTGAGCGGGGCGTAGGCGGCACCGGCCCAGGCCGCCCCGAAGAGCGCGGTGGGGACACCGGGCGAGTTCACGTCGGCATAGGCCAGGGTCGAGGCTCCCAGGGTCCGGAGTTGGGCCGCCGTGGCCCGGGCCAGCCGACGGAGATCCCCGTAGGTCAGCTCCTCCCCGGCGTCGCTGAGGGCGACTCGGTCTCCGAGGGTGTCGGCCACCAGATCCAGCACCATGGCGATGTTCACCGGGTATGCCTCCGGACCTCAGTCGACCACGGCGTCGACCAGACCCCAGGACAAGGCCGTGTTGGCGTCGATCTCGAGACCGGCGAGGGCCAGGAGGGCGGTGCGGTGCCGGCCGATCCGTCGGGGGAGGCTGACGGCTCCCCCCGATCCGGGGACCAGCCCGAGGCCGATCTCGGGAAGTGCGATCCTGGTGGCATGGTGGGCGACGACACGGTGGGCGAACGCCGCCAGCTCGATGCCCGAGCCCATGGTGGAACCGTGGACGTTCACCGTGATCCGGTCGGAGAGCTCGGCCATCAGCCGGGCTGGGCTCTGGGTCAGCCGGATGAGATGGGCCGAGGCGGGATCCGGACGCTGCCCGAACTCGTCCAGGTCGCCGCCACTGCAGAACGAGGGCCCGGCCCCGCTGAGGCCGATGCCGGCGATGGACGGGTCGAAGGCGGCCAGCAGGAGGGCCTCGACCAGGCCGTCACGCATGGCCGAGTCGAGGGCGTTGTGGGTGCCGGGCCGGTTGAGGACGATCCGGAGGGTCCCCCCCTGCCGCTCCACGTCGACCGTGGACGGGTCGTGGACCCGGACCGGGCGCCCCTGGCGCCAGGCCGCGAACTCGGGTCCGGCCTGGAGCATCGAGTAGACGGCGGACTCGGCCACCAGGCCGGCCCCGGTCCCGAGCGAGCCGGAGGACCGCAGCAGCAGGGCCAGCGCCACCGAGGCCAGGGGATGGTCGGTGACAGAGGCTCGGATCCGGTCGACCTGGGACCGGTCGGCGTCCTCCAGGGCGATGTCGGCCCACGGCGGAGGGTCGCCTCCGGCTCCGACGGCGACGACAACAGCCGGGAGGGTCTCCCAGCGGGCCGTCAGGGCCGCCCCGGGCCCGGTCGGACCGGAGGTGACCTCGACCAGGACGAGCCGATGCCCCTCCTCGGCCAGCCGCTGGTGGACGTCGGCCGCTCCCATGAGCTCGACGAACTGCCCCTGGGTCAGTGACAGCGGTTCGATCCCGCCACGGTAGCGGTCCCCGGGTCGACGAGGCGGCAGCCTGGGCGGCGTCGGGGGCCATGGCCCTCACCGGTCGGGCCGACGGCCCTCCCCTGGGTCCGCCCCGGGGCCTGGTCGTCACCCTGGCTGCCCTGGGCGCGGCCATCGCGGACCGGAGCGAGGCCCTCGGGACCCGGGTCGAGCTCGATGCCCTGGCCCTGCTGGGGGAGCGGGCCGCCGTCACCGGCTCGTCCCGGCGGGGGACCGTCAGCTGCGGTGGGGCCACGCGGCTGCTCCCGGCCGCCGACGGCTGGCTGGCCGTGAGCCTCGCCCGTCCCGACGACTGGGAGCTCCTCGACGCCTGGGTGGGGACGGGCGGCGGGAGCGGGCCGGGCGACTGGGACGGCGTGGCCCGAGCCGTCCAGGGCCGGCCCGTGACGGAAACGGTCGAACGGGCCGCCCTGCTGGGGATGGCCGCCGCGTCCCTCGGTGAGCAGGGGGCGGGGTCCGGCGGGGGGGTCATCCGGCACAGGGTCGGTGCGGCTCCGCCGGTGACGTCGCTCGGGGACCTGGTGGTGGTGGACCTCTCGGCCCTGTGGGCCGGTCCCCTGGCCGGCGCCGTCCTGGCCGACTGCGGGGCCCGGGTGGTGAAGGTCGAGTCCCCCGGGCGGCCCGACGGGGCCCGGGCCGGTCCTCCCCGGTTCAACGACATCCTGAACGGCGGGAAGCGGTCGCTGGCGATCGACCTCGGGTCCCCGCCGGGCCGGGCCCTCCTGGTGGCGGTGGTGGCCCGGGCCGACGTCGTCGTCACGTCGTCACGGTCCCGGGCCCTCGACCAGCTGGGTCTGTCCCCCCGGTCCCTGGTGGCCGGCGGGGGACCCCGGGTGTGGCTGGCCGTCACCGGCCACGGCCTGTCCGGACCCGGCGCCCACCGGGTGGCTTTCGGGGACGACGCCGCCGTGGCCGGCGGGTTGGTCGTCCACGACCGGGAGGGTCCCCTGTTCTGCGCCGACGCCGTCGCCGATCCCGTGGCCGGCCTGGTCGGGGCGTCCGCCGCCCTGGAGGCGCTCGCGGTCGGGGGCCGCTGGGTCGTCGAGGTGTCCATGGCCGGGCTGGCCGCCGGGCTGGCCGGGCCCACCCTCCCGGCCGGTGCC
>PLZB01000047.1 GCA_003151955.1 Acidimicrobiaceae bacterium | reverse complement strand
GCCGGTGCCCCGGCCCGGCCCCGGCCCGATCCTCCGGCGCCCCGGCCCCCGCTGCCCGCACCCCGGCCGGCCGGCTTCCCGCCCGGAGTCGCCCCCCGACCCCCGGGAGGCTTGCCGCCACCGGATCCTCCGCCCCGCCGGGGAGGGCTCACGTCGGGCTCCCGGTGCCGGTCAGGAGGGCGACGGCCAGGCAGGCGATGCCCTCCACCCGGCCCAGTGAGCCGAGACCCTCTGCGCTCTTGGCCTTCACCGAGACGGGGACCCCGAGGACTGCGCCGAGCCGGTCGGCCATGGCCCCGACGAACGGGGCCAGGCGGGGGGCCTGGCAGACGACGGTGCAGTCGGCGTTGACGGGAACGAGGCCGGCAGCAGCCGCGAGGGCCAGGGACCGGGCCAGGAGGTCGAGGGAGTCGGCTCCGGCCCACTCCGGCTCAGAGGCGGGGAAGTGGGTCCCGATGTCCCCGAGGCCGGCGGCCCCGAGGAGGGCGTCGGCCAGGGCATGGGCGAGGACGTCGGCGTCGCTGTGACCGACGAGGCCGGGGGAGTCGGGAATGGGGATCCCGCCCAGGACGAGGGCCCGGGCCGGGTCGTCGGAGAAGGGGTGGACGTCGAAGCCCTGGCCCACCCGGAGGTCGGTCATCTCAGGCCCCCAGGAGGGCGCTGGCGACGAAGAGGTCGTCGGGGGTGGTCAGCTTGAGGTTGCGGGGGTCGCCGGGCACGAGCCGCACGGTAGCGCCCAGAGCCTCGACCAGGCCGGCATCGTCGGTGGCCTCCCCCCCGCCGGCGTGGGCGGCCCGGAGGACGGTGGCCCGGAAGGCCTGGGGGGTCTGGACGGCGACGAGCCCGGTCCGGGGGACGGTGGCCTCGACCGTCTCCCCGTCGGGGGCGACCCGCTTGAGGGTGTCGGGGACGGGGAGGGCGGGGATCGCCCCGTCGGCCCCGGCCCGCACGGCATCGACCACGGCCCGGAAGAGGGCCTCGGAGGCGAGAGGGCGGGCCCCGTCGTGGACGACGATCAGCTCGGCCTCGGGGGGAACGGCCAGCAGCCCCCGGCGGACGGAGTCGGACCGGGTGGGCCCACCGGCCGTGACGATGTCGGCACCCCAGGGGCCGGCCGGCTCGATCTCGGGGAGGACGAGGACGACGCCGTCGGCCACGGTCCGGGCCGCGGCCACCGACCGGTCGACGACGGGCCGGCCGTCGAGGAGGGCGAACTGCTTGGGGCCACCGAACCGCTCTCCGGTCCCGGCGGCGACGACGACGGCCCAGACCGTCACCGGGGCCACCGGGGGGCGAGGATCAGGGGAGGGCCTCGTCGAGGCGGACCTCGGCGGCTTCCTCGTCGACGTCGAGGGCGAAGGTGAGCTCGGAGACGAGGATCTGACGGGCCCGCTGGAGCATCCGCTTCTCCCCGGCCGAGAGCCCCTTGTCCTTGTCCCGGATGGAGAGGTTCCGGACCACCTCGGCCACCTGGTAGATGTCCCCGGAGCGGAGCTTCTCGGAGTGGTTCTTGTAGCGCCGGGACCAGTTGGTCGGCATCCGGGCCTCCTTCTTGCGGAGGACGGCGAACACCTCCTCGACCTCTTCGTCGTTGATGACCTCCCGGAGGCCGACCCCCTCGGTGTTGTCGGCGGGGACCATCAGGGTGAGATCGCCGTAGGCGAGGCGGAGGACGAGGTACTCCTTCTCCTCCCCGAACGCCTTCTTGACCTCACGGCGCTCCACGATGGCCGCGCCGTGGTGGGGGTAGACCACCTTGTCACCGATGTCGAACACTGAGACTCTCCTGAACGATGACGCGCTGGCGCCAGGGGGCGCGGCGATGGGTCGACCCCCAAGGATACCGAAGATCCCGGGGGTCCTCCGCCGGAGGTCAGGAATAGCGGTCCAGGATGCTGGCCTCGGCCAGCCGGGACAGCCCCTCCTTGACCGACCGGGCCCGGGCCTCGCCTACCCCGCCGACCTCCTCGAGGTCCCGGACCGAGGCCCGCATGATCCGCTGGAACCCGACGAAGTGCTCGACGATCCGGTCGAGGACGGCCTCGGGGAACCGGGGGAGGCGGTGGAGGAGCCGGTAGCCCCGGGGCTCGAGGGAGGCGTCCGGCTCGGACTGGGCCGGGGGGATCCCGAGGGCGGCGGCGACCCGTCGGGCCTCGAGGAGCTCGTCGGTGGAGAGCCGGCCCAGGGCCCGGAGGACCTCCCGGGACCGGGCGGCGATGTCCCCGGGCCCCTCGGCGGCGCCGTTCGAGTCGTGGCGGTGGCCGGCGGTCCGGCCGACCTGGAGATAGTCGTTGACGACGAGCTGGCGGACGGGGGCGACCCCGTCGACGAGCTCCTCCAGCTGGAGGGCGAGGAGCCGGCCGTCCTCCCCCAGCTCGAGGAGGCTCGTCCCGACCTCCCGGCCGATCCGGACGACGAGCTCGGCGGGCTGGAGGACGGCGGCCACGTCCCGGACGGTGACGGTGTCCTCGACCTCGAGGGCGGAGAGGGTGGCGACGGCGACGTCGAACCGGGTCCGGAACCGCTGGACGGTCTGGAGGGCCTGGCTGATCCGCTCGTGGAGGCGGCTGGCGGGCTGGAGGGCGTGCCGGTCGTGGTGGCGGTAGACGGTGATGACGGACATGGCGGACGAGACGGAGACGACGGGGACGTCCACCGACCGGGCCACCCGCTCAGCCGTCCGGTGCCGGGTCCCCGTCTCGGTGGTCGGGATGGAGGCGTTCGGCATCAGGTGGACGTTGGCCCGGGCGATCCGATCGCCGTCGCCGGAGACAATGATGGCCCCGTCCATCTTGGCCAGCTCGGCCAGGCGCTGGGGGCTGAACTCGGCGTCGAGGAGGAAGCCCCCGGTGCAGATGGACAGCACCGCCGCTCCGTCGCCCACCACGACCAGGGCCCCCCGCTTGGCCTGGAGGACCCGCTCGAGCCCGTCGCGCAGTGGCCGTCCCGGGGCCACCAGCGCCAGGGCCTCCGCCATCGCCGAGGTGGGTCTCGCCTCCACGCCCGCATGGTACCGGCCGGCGGCGGCCGATGGGTCCGGTCAGGCCACCCGGGTCCGGGCCGGGACGGCCAGCTCGACCGCCTGGGCCAGGGAGTGGACCCGGACCAGCTCGATGCCGGCCGGCCCCTCGGGGGTGGCGGCGGGGACCAGGACCCGGCGGATACCGACCCGGGCCAGCTCCTGGAGCCGCTGGGGGGCGTGGGGGACCTGGCGGAGCTCCCCCCCCAGGCCCACCTCACCGAAGACGGCCAGGTCGGCGGGCACCGGGACGTCCCGGCAGGCCGAGGCCAGGGCCATGGCCAGGGCCAGGTCGGCGGCCGGCTCCTGGACCCGGATCCCCCCCACCACCGAGGCGAAGACGTCGGTGGGTCCCGACGGGAGCCCGGCCCGGCGGTCGAGGACGGCCAGCACCATGGCCAGACGGCCCGGGTCGAGGCCCTGGGCCGACCGTCGGGGCGCCCCCGACGGGGCCATCGGGGTGACCAGGGCCTGGAGCTCGACGAGGAGGGCCCGCTGGCCCTCGACGGTGGGAAAGACGGCGCTCCCGGGCACCCCGGGCCGGCGGTCCCCGAGGAGGAACCGGTAGGGGTCGGCCACGGCGGTGAGGCCGACCTCCCCCATCTCGAAGAGGCCGATCTCCCCGGTGGCCCCGAACCGGTGCTTCACGGCCCGCAGCAGCCGGAGGGCGTGGTGGCGGTCCCCCTCCACGGTGAGGACGGTGTCGACGAGGTGCTCGAGGACCCGGGGCCCGGCCAGGGTCCCCTCCTTCGTGACGTGGCTGACGAGGACCATGGGCACCTGCCCGTCCTTGGCCAGCCGGACCAGGGCGTCGGCGCAGGCCCGGACCTGGGACAGGCTCCCGGGGATCCCCCCGGTCTGGGGGTCGGCCACCGTCTGGACGGAGTCCACCACCACCAGGTCGAAGCCGGCGCCCTCGACGGCCCGGAGGACGCTCCCGAGGTCGGTCCCGGCCAGGAGCAGGAGCAAGGGTGGGACGGGGCCGAGCCGCTCGGCCCGGAGCCGGACCTGCTGGGCCGACTCCTCGGCCGAGACCAACAGGACCCGGGCCCCGGAGTCGGCCATCGTCCGGAGGACCTGGAGGAGGAGCGTCGACTTCCCCACCCCGGGCTCCCCGCCCAGGAGGGTCACCGAACCGGCCACCAGCCCGCCCCCGAGGACCCGGTCGAATTCGTCCAGCCCGGTGGGCCGGGGCGCGGCCCCGGCCAGGTCGACCTGGCCCAGGGGGACGGGGACGCCACCGCCCCAGCCGGGTGGGGGGCCGGCCCCGGTGGGGACTTCGACCTCCTCCTCCACCAGGCTGTTCCACTCCCCACAGGTCGGGCACCGCCCGGCCCAGCGGGGGGAGACCCCGCCGCAGGCGGTGCAGCGGTGGACCTGTCGGGGTCGGGCCATGGCCGGAACCCTAGGGGGCGGCTGTGACGGTCACCGGTCCTGCGGACCGGTCAGGTGCTGGGCCCGGCTCCGGCCAACTCGACGGGCGGGGGCTCGAGACCCTGGACGGTCCGGAAGACGACCTCGCCCTCCTCGACGTCGGCGATGATGGTCTCCCCCACCCGGACCTCCTTCCAGAGGATCTTCTCCGAGAGGGGGTCCTCGACCATCTGCTGGATGGCCCGGCGCAAGGGCCGGGCCCCCAGGGTGGGGTCGTAGCCCTTCTCGGCCAGCAGCGTCTTGGCCGCCGGGGTGAGCTCCAGGGCCATCCCCTGGGCCTCGAGCTGCTTGGAGACCCGCTTGATCATGAGGTCGACGATCTCGACGACCTCCTCCCGGGACAGCTCGTGGAAGACGATGATCTCGTCGATCCGGTTCAGGAACTCCGGCCGGAAGTGGGCCTTCAGGGCCTCGTTGACCTTCGACTTCATCCGCTCGTAGCTGACCGCCTCGGAGCTCTTGGCGAAGCCGACGTTGGACTTCCGGAGGTCGGCGGTCCCCAGGTTGGAGGTCATGATGAGGACGGTGTTCTTGAAGTCCACCGACCGGCCCTGGGCGTCGGTCAGCCGACCGTCCTCGAGGATCTGGAGGAGGGCGTTGAAGACGTCGGGGTGGGCCTTCTCCACCTCGTCGAAGAGGACGACGGAGAACGGCTTCCGGCGGACGGCCTCGGTGAGCTGGCCCCCTTCCTCGTAGCCCACGTAGCCGGGGGGGGAGCCCACCAGCCGGGAGACGGTGTGCTTCTCCATGTACTCGGACATGTCGAGCTGGATGAGGGCGTCCTCGTCGTCGAAGAGGAACTCGGCCAGGGTCTTGGCCAACTCCGTCTTCCCCACCCCGGTGGGGCCGAGGAAGATGAAGGAGCCGCTGGGCCGCTTGGGGTCCTTCAGGCCGGCCCGGGTCCGCCGGATGGCCCGGGACAGGGCCTTCACGGACTCCTCCTGGCCGACGACCCGCTTGTGGAGCTCGTCCTCCATCCGGAGCAGCTTGGCCGTCTCCTCCTCGGTGAGGCGGTAGACGGGGATCCCGGTCCAATTGGCCAGGACCTCGGCGATGACCTCCTCGTCGACGATGTCGAAGAGCTCGAGGCCCTCGGCCCGCCACTCGGCCTCCATGCCGGCCTTGCGCTCGAGCCGCTCCTTCTCCTGCTCGGCCAGCTTCTTGGCCTGGTCGAAGGCCTGCCGCTCGATGGCCGATTCCTTGTCGTTGCGGATCCGGGCGATCTCCTCCTCGAGCTTCTTGTAGTCCGGAGGGGTGGTCATCCGACGGATCCGGAGCCGGCTCCCGGCCTCGTCGATGAGGTCGATGGCCTTGTCCGGCAGGTAGCGGTCGGCCAGGTACCGGTCGGCCAGGTTGGCCGCCGCCACCAGGGCCTGGTCGGTGATCGTGACTGAGTGGTGGGACTCGTAGCGGTCCCGGAGGCCCTTCAGGATCTCGATGGTGTGGGCCACCGTGGGCTGCTCCACCTTGATGGGCTGGAACCGCCGCTCCAGGGCGGCGTCCTTCTCCAGGTGCTTCCGGTACTCGTCGAGGGTGGTGGCCCCGATGGTCTGGAGCTCCCCCCGGGCCAGCATCGGCTTCAAGATGGAGGCGGCGTCGATGGCACCCTCGGCGGCGCCGGCCCCGACCAAGGTGTGGAGCTCGTCGATGAAGAGGACGATGTCGCCCCGGGTCCGGATCTCCTTCAGGACCTTCTTGAGACGCTCTTCGAAGTCGCCCCGGTAGCGGCTCCCGGCCACCAGGGCGCCGAGGTCGAGGGTGTAGAGCTGCTTGCCGTGGAGGGTCTCGGGGACGTCGTTGGCCACGATCCGCTGGGCCAGGCCCTCGACGATGGCGGTCTTGCCCACCCCGGGCTCCCCGATGAGGACGGGGTTGTTCTTGGTCCGGCGGGACAGGACCTGCATGACCCGCTCGATCTCCTTCTCCCGACCGATGACCGGGTCGAGCTTGCCCTCCCGGGCCAGCTGGGTCAGGTTCCGGCCGAACTGGTCGAGGACCGGCGATCCGGTGGGGGCCTCGGCCGCGGTGGGCCCGGTGCCCCCGCCGACCGACTCCTTGCCCTGGTAGCCGGAGAGGAGCTGGATGACCTGCTGGCGGACCCGAGCCAGGTCGGCCCCGAGGCTGACCAGGACCTGGGCGGCCACGCCCTCGCCCTCGCGGACCAGGCCGAGGAGCATGTGCTCGGTCCCGATGTAGTTGTGGCCGAGCTGGAGCGCCTCCCGGAGGGAGAGCTCAAGGACCTTCTTGGCCCGGGGCGTGAAGGGGGGGGACCCCGTGGGCGCCGTCCCGGACAGCCCGATGGTCTCCTCGACCTTCTCCCGCACCGCCTCCAGCGAGATACCCAGCTGCTCCAGGGCCTTGGCCGCCACCCCCTCGCCCTCGTGGATGAGGCCGAGAAGGATGTGCTCCGTTCCGATGAAGCTGTGGTTGAGCAGGCGCGCTTCCTCCTGCGCCAGCACAAGCACCCTTCGCGCTCGGTCAGTGAACCGTTCGAACACCAGACCGCCTCCCTCGACGGCTCGACAACGGAGCCCAGTCTACCGGCAGGGTCGGCTCTCCCGACACCAGAGGGAAAGAATTCCCGTTCCCTGCACCTCTTACCCTCCCCATCGGCAGATCGGGTCCATTTCCTGACTGAAACCACGTTGGGTGGCTCGGGTCCCCACGCTATGCCCTCGGAGGCCGGATCGGAGCATCAGGGGGGGAAGGGCCCGCCGTTGTCCCGGGAGGGCTCCCTTCGCCTATCGTTCGGGGCGGTGAACGCCGGCCCCCTCCTCTCCCTTCCGAACCTGGAAGAAGCCCTGACCCGGCTCGAGCCCCTCCTCCGGGACTCGGTCCGGTCGGGGGACCCCTTCCTCGACGAGGTCACGACCCACCTGATCGACGCCGGGGGGAAGCGGCTCCGGCCCGGCCTCGCCATCGCCGCCGCCACCAGCACCGGCCGGCCCGCCACCGGCGACGACCTCCTCGGGGCCGTCGCCGTCGAGCTCGTCCACCTGGCCTCCCTCTACCACGACGACGTCATGGACGAGGCCACCATGCGGCGGAGCGTCGAGTCGGTCAACGCCCGGTGGGGGAACCTGGTGGCCATCGTGGCCGGGGACTTCCTCCTGGCCCGGTCGGCCGAGATCGCCGCCGGCCTCGGCCCGGAGATCGCCGGCCTCCTGGCCAACACCCTGGGCCTTCTCTGCCGGGGTCAGGTGGCCGAGGTCCACGGGGCTTTCCAGGTGGACCGGACCGCCGAGGACTACTACACGGCCATCGCCGGGAAGACGGCTGCCCTCATGGCCACCTCGGCCCGGATCGGGGCCATCACCGGCGGGCTCCCCCGCCCCGGGGTCGAGGCCCTGACCACCTTCGGCCGCTGCTTCGGGATGGTTTTCCAGATGCGCGACGACGTCCTCGACGTCATCGGGACCGACGAGGAGCTCGGGAAGCCGGCCGGCCAGGACCTGGCCGAGGGGATCTACACCCTCCCCGTCCTCCTGGCCCTCGAGGACCCCGCCGTCGCCGCCGAGCTCCGCCCCCTCCTCGGGGTCCCCCTCGACCAGCCCGAGCGGGACAAGGCCAAGGCCATCGTGGCCGGCTCCCAAGGGATCGAGGGCACCCTGGCCGCCGGCCGGCGGTTCGTGACGGAGGCGGAGGAGGCGGCCGCCCTCATCCCCGACACGCTCCTGGCCCGGACGCTCGTCGACCTGGTCAACTCCCTGCTCGACACCCTCCCCGTCTCCCAGCGCTGACGGCCCCGACGCGGAGGCTTCCCAGTCCTCCCGGGGTGAGCCGGAAGCCGGGGAGCGTCCCCTCCGTCGGGAGGCCCGGTCGGGTCAGGAGGTGGTGCCACCCGCCGGGGCCGGGCACTTCGCCGCCACCTTGGCCGAGATGGCGGCCGTCTTGGCCTGGACCTGGTCGAGCCGGTTGATCCGGTCCTGGATCCTGCCGGCCAGCTTGGTCTTCCCGGCCGCGGTGGCCTTCGACTCGGCGGCTTGGAGCTTCGGGAGCCGGGCCGCCACCTTGGCGTCGACGGTCTGGATCCGGGCCAGGATCTTGGGGGCGTCGGCGCAGGTCAGGTGATGACTCTGGGTCCCGGCCCCGGTGCTGGCGGACCCGGAGGCGGGGGCGGCCGATGCGACGGCGCCGACCCCCAGGGAGAGGACACCGGCGACACAGCTGGCGACTGCGAGCTTCTTCAACATGGCTTCGGTCCTTTGTGTGGGCCGACCGGTTGTCGGACCTTCCACTCCCAGTTATCGCCCGGAAGGGTCATGGGGAGGTGTGGACGATGTGATGAACCCGTGAGGGCCGAGAGGCCCGGGTACGATCCTCATCGCTCGGGGCGGAGGGTGGGGAAGGCGATGACCTCCCGGATGTTGGCCACGTCGGCGAGGAGCATGACGAGGCGGTCGATGCCGATGCCGAGCCCCCCGGTGGGGGGGAGCCCGTGCTCCATGGCCCGGAGGTAGTCCTCGTCGAGGACCATGGCCTCCTCGTCGCCGGCGGCATGGGCGGCGGCCTGGGCCAGGAATCGGCTCCGCTGGTCGTCGGGGTCGACGAGCTCGGAGAAGGCGTTGCAGAGCTCCCGGCCGGCGACGATGGCCTCGAAGCGCTCGGCCAGGTCGGGGTCGCCGCGGTCCCGGCGGGCCAGGGGGGAGACCTCGGCGGGGAAGCCGACGACGAAGACCGGGCCCCAGAGGCCGGACTCGGCTGTCTTCTCGTAGAGCTCCTGGAGGAGCTTCCCGGTGCCCCAGGCCTCGGGCGCGTCCTCGCCGGTGACGTCCCGGTAGTGGCCGGCGAGGACGGCGGGGGGGGTGTGGACGTCGAGATCGGTGCCGAGAGCCCCACTCACGAGGGAGGCCATGGTCCGGCGTTCCCAGGGGGGGCTGAGGTCCAGGTCACGGCCCTGGTAGGTGAGAGTCGTGGTGCCGAGGAGGTGGAGGGCCAGGGAGGAGACGAGGTCCTCGACCAGGGCCATGATGTCGGTGTGGTCGGCGTAGGCCTGGTAGAGCTCGAGCATCGTGAACTCGGGGTTGTGCCGGGGACTGATCCCCTCGTTGCGGAAGACCCGGCCGATCTCGAAGACCTTCTCGAAACCTCCGATGACGAGCCGCTTGAGGTAGAGCTCGGGGGCGATCCGGAGGTAGAGGTCGACGTCGAGGGCGTTGTGGTGGGTGACGAAGGGCTTGGCCAGGGCCCCGCCCGGGATGGGGTGGAGGAGGGGGGTCTCGACCTCGACGAAGCCCCGGTCCTCGAGGCGTCGGCGCAGGAAGGAGACGGCCCGGCTCCGCAGGAGGAGGGTGGCCCGGGTCCCCTCGTTGGCCCAGAGGTCGACCTCTCGCTGGCGGAAGCGGGTCTCGACGTCGCTGACCCCGTTCCACTTGTCCCCGAAGCTCCGGCGGGCCTCGGCCAGGAGGACCCAGTCGGTGACCTCGACGGAGAGCTCCCCCATCCGGGTCTTCATGACCCGGCCCCGGGCCCCCACCCAGTCCCCGAGGGAGGTCCGGACGAAGTCGTCGAACCCGGCCGTGGTGTTCTTCCGGGCGAAGAGCTGGACGGAGCCGGTGGGGTCGGTGAGGGTGGCGAAGGCCACCTTGCCCTGGTCCCGGCGGAACATGACCCGGCCGGCCACCGTCACCTCGATGTCGGTCTCCTGGCCGGCCTCGAGGCCGTCGTGGTCCCGGTGGAGCCCGGCCGCGCTGGCGCTGGGCTCGTAGCGGTAGGGGATCTCGAGCTGGGGGACGGGCCCGGGGTCGGGGGCGTCCCCGGGGGGGGAGTCGGTGTCGGCGGGGACGGTCATGACGTCAACCCTGTCGGACGTTGCGCTCGTAGACCAGTCGGAGACCGTGGAGGGTGAGCCAGGGCTCCCGGTGCTCGACGCACTCGGAGAAGGGGGTGATGACCTCGGAGAGGCCCCCGGTGGCGATGACGGCCCCGTGGCCCAGCTCCCGGAGGATCCGCCGGCACATCCCGTCGACCTGGCCGGCGTAGCCGTAGAGGACGCCGGACTGGATGGACTCGACGGTGGACTTCCCGATGACGCTCCGTGGCTCGACGAGCTCGACCCGGCGGAGGGCGGCGGCGTGGTGGAAGAGGGCGTCCATGGAGATGGCCACGCCGGGGGCGATGGCCCCGCCCAGGTACTCCCCCTCGGCCGAGATGGCGTCGAAGGTGGTGGCGGTGCCNNGGTTGTCGTAGAGGATGGGCATCCCCGACCGGACACCGGGCTCGAGGACGACGCAGGGGACCTCGAACCAGCGGTCGGCCATCTGGCGGAGGGCGGAGGTGACCCGGGGGACCGAGGAGGTGACGGCGATCCCCGTGACGACCTCGGTGACGTCCATCCCGTCGAGGTCGAGGAGCTGGGAGAGGAGGAGGGCGTGCTCGTCGGCGGTCCGGTCGTCGACGGTGGAGAGCCGCCAGTGATGGGTGAGGCCGGCCGGCTCGGGGGGGGCGGGCGGGGCGGGGCGGCTCCCGGGCGGGGGGGAGTCGCCGGGGCCGGTGGAGAAGAGCCCGATGACGGTCTCGGTGTTCCCGACGTCGATGGCGGCGAGCACTCAGGCCTCCCTGGGGGCGGGTTCGGGGACGAGGTCGAGGCCGAGGTCGAGGACGGGGGCCGAGTGGGTGAGGGCCCCGACCGAGATGAGGTCGACCCCGGCGGCGGCGTAGGCGGGGGCGGTCTCTAGGGTGACCCCCCCGGAGACCTCGACCAGGACGGCTCCGGGGGCGGTCCGGGCGCGGACGAGGTCGACGGCGGCGGCCACCTCCTCCAGGGTCATGTTGTCGAGGAGGACGGCACCGGCGCCGGCCTCGAGGGCCTCGGCCAGCTGGTCGAGCCGGTCGCACTCCACCTCGACCAGGCGGCCCGGCCAGGAGTCCCGACCCCGGGACACCGCCTCGGCGATGGTGAGCCCACCGAGGTGGTTGTCCTTCACGAGGATGGCCTCGGAGAGGCTCCCCCGGTGGTTCCAGCCCCCGCCGGCCCGGACGGCGGCCTTCTCGAGGGCCCGGAGGCCGGGGGTGGTCTTCCGGGTGTCGAGAACCCGGGTGGCGGCGTTGGCCGCCGTGACAGCCCTGACGAAGCGGTGGGTGAGGGAGGCCACCCCGGAGAGGTGGCAGAGGAAGTTGAGGGCGGTCCGCTCGGCGGTGAGGATCGACCGCATCGGCCCCGTGACCTCGGCCACCACGGTGCCGGCGTCGAGGGGGCTCCCGTCGGGGAGGCGCCACTCGACGACGAGGGCCGGGTCGACCTGGGCGAACGCCTCGAGGGCGCAGAGCCGTCCGGCGAGAATCCCGGGCCGGCGGGCCACGACCACCATGGTGGTGACCCGGTCGGCGGGGACCAGGGAGGCGGTGAGGTCCCCGAGGGGGAGGAGGTCCTCGGCCAGGGCCCTGGCCACGGCCTCCCGGGCGGCCAGGCGGGGGGGATCGACGGCGCCGGAGGCGGTCACCGGGAGGAACCGTGGACGATCCGGCGGCGCCAGGCCGGGTCCGCCTCGGGGGCGTCCCGCCGGGCGTGGGCTCCCCGGGTCTCGGCCCGGGCGTCGGCGGAGCGGAGGAGAGCGGAGGCGAGGACGGCCAGGTTGGCCAGCTCCCCGGCGGCCCGGCCGGGAGGCTCCCCGGCCGAGGCGGCGGCCACGGCGGCGACCTCGGCGGCGGCCGCGGCCAGGGAGTCCGGGGAGCGGACGACGCCGGCTCCGGCCGTCATGGCCCGCTGGAGCCGGTCCCGGAGCTTCCCGGGGTCGTCCCCGATCCCGGAGGCGTCCCCCGGTTCCGGGACGGCCCAGGACGGTGGCGGCAGGGAGTCGATCCCGGTGCAGGGGATCTCGGGCCCGGATCCGGCCCCGTCCCCGGCCAGCTGGGCCCGCATGACGCCGGTGGGATCAGGACCGTCCTTCCCCCGCTCCAGGGCTTCGGTCAGCCGGGCCCCGAAGACCATCCCCTCGAGGAGGGAGTTGGAGGCGAGCCGGTTGGCGCCGTGGACCCCGGTGCAGGCGGCCTCGCCGGCGGCCCAGAGACCGGGGAGGGCGGTGGCCCCGTCGAGGTCGGTGAGGACCCCGCCGGAGAGGTAGTGGGCGGCGGGGGCGATGGGGAGCCAGTCGACGGCGGGGTCGAGGCCGGCGGCGGCCAGGGAGGTGGCCAGGGTGGGGAAGCGGTCGTCGAACGAGTCGAGGCCGGTGGCGTCGAGCCAGAGGTGGTCGACGCCGTCGGTGGCCATCGACTCGGCCATGGCCCGGCTGACGACGTCCCGGGGGGCGAGCTCCTCCACGAAGCGGTCCCCCGCCGCGTTCCGGAGGATGGCGCCGTGGCCCCTGAGGGCCTCGGAGAGGAGGGGGCGGGGCATGGCGGGATGGTGGAGGGCGGTGGGGTGGAACTGGAAGAACTCGACGTCGGCGACGGGGACGGCGGCCCGCAGAGCCATGGCGATGCCGTCGCCGGTGGCCTCGGCCGGGTTGGTGGTGACGGCGTAGAGCTGGCCGGCACCGCCGGTGGCGAGGACGACGTGACGGGCCCGGACCTCCTGGAGCCCTCCCTCGGGGTCGACGGCCACGACCCCGACACAGCGACCCCCCTCGACGACGAGGTCGAGGGCGAACCAACGCTCGTAGATGGCCGTGGCGGTGGCCTCGACGGCGGAGACGAGGGCCCGCTCGACCTCGGCCCCGGTGGCGAGGCCCCCGGCGTGGAGGACCCGGGCGGTGGAGTGGCCCCCCTCCCGGGCCCGGGACAGGGCCCCGCCGGCCTCCCGGTCGAAGACGGCCCCGAGGGCGATGAGCTCGCTGACCCGGAGTGGACCCTCGTCGACGAGCACCCGGACGGCGTCGACGTCGCAGAGGCCGGCCCCGGCGGCCAGGGTGTCAGCCAGGTGGAGGTCGGTGGAGTCCTCGTCCCCCCCCAGGACGGCGGCCACCCCGCCCTGGGCCCAGCGGGTGGCGGACTGGGCCAGCTCGGCCTTGGTCAGGACCCCGACCCGGAGACCGGGGACGTGGGCCAGGCGGACGACGGCCGAGAGTCCGGCCACGCCCGATCCACAGACCAGGACATCGAGATCCACGGGGGGGATGGGAGGCGCCGGACTCAGGCGCTGACGGTCCGGCGGAGCTCGGCTTCGAGCTTGGCCGTCGTCTCGTCGACAACGGCGTTGTCCCCGTCGACGTGGACGATCATGGGGGCGAAGCCCTCGAGCTCGGCATCCTCGTAGTCGGCGTAGGTGATGACGATGACCTTGTCACCGCGGTGGACGAGCCGGGCGGCCGCCCCGTTGAGGCAGACCTCCCGCGGGCCGCCGACGATGGCGTAGGTCTCGAACCTGGCCCCGTTGTTGATGTCGACCACCGTGACCTGCTCCCACTCCCGGATATCGGCCAGCGTCATGAGTTCGGGGTCGAGGCTGATGGAGCCGACGTACTCCAGGTTGGCGTCGGTCACGGTGGCACGGTGGATCTTCGACTTCATCATGCGCCGGCGCATGCCGTTCAGCGCTCCTCTCCGGGTTGGGTTGCTGTCTGATCGAAGCTCGGGCGGGACGATCCCACCGAGACCAGCTCCCTCGGGGCCCGGGGCCGGCGGGCCGGGGCCGGTCCGATGGCGGGGTCGAGGACGAGGCCGGCGTTGTCGATGAGGCGGACGGGCCCGACGGTGGCGGCCACCAGGAGCCGGACGGGACCGGCCAGCCGGGCCGGGGACCGGAGGGTGGCGGGGTCGACGGCGACGGCGTAGTCCAGGTCGACGAGGGGCTCGGTGGCGACGATGCCGGCCATGACGGCACCGATCCGGTCGGGGTCCCGCTCCCCGGCCTCCAGGGCCGTCAGGCCGGCGGCCAGGGCCCGGTGGAGGACGAGGGCGGCCCGGCGGTGGTCGGGGGAGAGGCGGACGTTCCGGCTGGAGAGGGCCAGGCCGTCGGGCTCCCGGACGGTGGGGCAGCCCACGACCTCGACGGGGAGGGAGAGGTCGGCGGTCATCTGTCGGACCACGGCGAGCTGCTGGAAGTCCTTCTCCCCGAAGTAGGCCCGGCAGGGCCCGGCCAGGGCGAAGAGCTTGGCCACCACGGTGGCCACCCCGTCGAAGTGGCCGGGCCGGGATCCACCTTCGAGCCCGTCGCTCACCCCCTGGACGTGGACGGAGGTGGCCTGGGGGGCGGGATGGCCGGGGTACATCTCCTCGACGGGAGGGGCGAAGACGACGGAGGCGCCGGCCGCCTCGGCCAGGGCCAGGTCGGCCTCGAGGGTCCGGGGGTAGTTGACGAGGTCGGCGGGGTCGTTGAACTGGAGGGGGTTCACGAAGACGGTGACAGCCACCACGTCGCAGTCGAGGGCGGCCCGCTCGACCAGGGAGCGGTGGCCGGCGTGGAGGGCCCCCATGGTGGGGACGAGCCCGACGGTCCGCCCGGCAGCCCGCTCGGCGGCGAGGGCGGCGGCGAAGCCGGCCGCGGACGTGATGGTCAGCACGGGACGACCTCCTGCTCGACGAGCCGCCGGGCCAGGGCCACCCCGGCGTCGTAGCCGGCCCGCTCCCCGGCCGGGAGGGCGGCCCGGTGCCGGTCCAGGGTGGCGAGGTCCCCCCGGGCCGCGGGGCCGGTCAGGGCGGCGGCGGGGCCCAGGTCGGCGACGTCCTCGAGGGCGGCCCGGGCCAACCCCAGGAATGTGTCGAGGTCGAGGCCCACCGAGGCGGCCACCCGGTCGACCTGGCCGAGCAGGGCGACGACGTGGTTGGCGGCCATGCAGGCCGCGGCGTGGTAGGCGGCCCGGTTGCCGTCGTCGACGGTCACGACCCGGCCGCCGAGGGCCCGGGCCAGGTCGCCGGCCAGGGGGTCGCCGGCCAGGGCGAAGGTTGCGCCGGAGGCCAGCCGGATCCGGCCCACCTCGGGGTTGGGGAGGGGGACGAGGGGATGGAGGGAGGCCCGGCGGGGATGGGGGGCCAGGACGTCGAGGCCCAGGGAGCCGGCCAGGTGGAGGACGACCGTCCCGGGCACCGGGGCCACCGCCGCGGCCACGGCGGCCACGGCGTGGTCGGGGGTGGCGATGACGAGGGCGTCGGCGCCGTCGGCGGCGTTCACGACATCGTCCCGGGGCCCGAGGAACCCGAGGATGTCGAAGCCCGCGTCACCGAGGGCGGCGGCGAGCGATCTACCGGCCCGACCAGGACCGATGAACCGGATAGTTGTCACTAGACCCCTTCCCTGCGCTCCAGCCCCTCGGAAGGGTGCCGGTCGTCTCAGAAGTTCAGGACTCCCCCAGCCTACCCACCTGTCGGACCATTCCACCAGCCCCGGCCAGAAGTTCCTCGCTGACGAGGTCGGGAGCCAGCTCGGCCAGGGGGACGAGGACGAATCGGCGCTCCGCCATCCGGGGGTGGGGGACGACGAGATCGTCGTCGTTCACCTCGAGGTCCCCGACGAGGAGGATGTCGACGTCGAGGGAGCGGGGACCCCAGCGGACAGTCCGGACCCGGCCTGCCGCCGCCTCCAGGGCCCGGGCCAGCTCGAGGAGCCCCCGGGGGCCGAGGGCGGTGTCGAGCTGAGCCACGAGGTTGAGGTAGGGACCCTGGTCCTCCGGTCCCCCGAGGGGCTCGGTCTCGTAGAGGGAGGACAGGGCCACCAGATCGGGAAGGCCGGCCACGGCCCGGCGGAGCTCGGCCCGGCGGTCCCCCAGATTGGAGCCGAGCCCGAGGAAGGCCGGGACGGAGGGGCCTGTCAGGGCCGGGTCCTCGTGATCCGGACCCCGGCCGAGGCCAGGTCGTAGGGGACGGGGGGACGAAGTTTGCGGATGGTGACGCCTACCTCGAGGACCCGGGGGTCGGCGAGCAGTCGGTCGGCGACGGCTTCGGCCAGGGTCTCGAGGAGGAGCCGGGGAGGGCCCGCCATGACCTCGGCCGCGGCGGCCAGGGCGGCGGCGTAGTCGACGGTGTCGATGAGGGCGTCGGTCCGGGCCGCGTCGGGGACGACGACAAGGAGGTCGAGGTCGAGCTCGAAGGGCTGGGACCGGGTCAGCTCCTCGGCCAGGACCCCATGGGCGGAGACCACCCGCAGGCCCCGGAGCTCGATCCGGGCCGGGCCGGTGGTCACCGGGCTCAGGCCGGTGGTGGGCCGGCGGCGACGGCCTGGGCCACGAGATCCCGGCCCTGGGACCCCATCTGGTGGCCGACGAGCCGCTCCACGAACGAGATGGACTGGGGTCCGCCGGGGAGGCGGCCCGACCAGAGGAGGTATCCCCCCACGACGCCCATGATCCGGTCACCGAGCTCCTCCTGGTGGAGCAGGAGCCGTTCCCCGGCCCCGAGCCAGCCGTCGAGCTGGCGGTAGAGCTCGACCAGGACGTCGCGGACGTCGCCACCGGGCCCGAGGGGGAAGTGGGTCCAGGCCAGATCGACCTCGTCGTAGGCGGCCAGGTTGTGGGGGGAGGGGAGGAGGGAGACGACCCGGTTGAAGCCCTGGACCCGGAGCCAGATGATCTCCTCCTGGCGCCGGACCCGGCGGTGGTTGGGGGCGAATCCCCCGGGGCGCTCGCTGACGGCCAGGTGGTCCTTGACCACCCAGGTGAAGTTGCGGGGAGGGATCCCCGCCGCCCATTTGCCCTTCACGGTCACGACCCCCTCGCCGCCATCGGATTCTCCTGGCGCTCTCCCGCCCCGACCCCGTCGGGAGCACCGACCAGCGTCGCCGCCTGGACGGTGGCGGCCACGTCGTGGACCCGGACCATGGAGGCACCCGACAGCATGGCCCAGACGGCGGTGGCGAGCGAGGCCGGACCCCGGTCCTCGACCGGGGTGGGCCTGCCGTCGGGAGCCGGGGCAACGGTCCCGAGGAACCCCTTCCGGCTGGTTCCCACCAGGACGGGGAACCCTGTCGAGGCCAGCTCGGGGAGGTGGCGGAGGAGGGAGAGGTTGTGGTCGACGGTCTTCCCGAAGCCGATCCCGGGGTCGATCCAGACCTCGTCGACGCCACCGTCGCGGGCCTGGCGGGCCCGGTCCACGAGGAAGGACCGGACCTCGGCCACCACGTCCCCGTAGTGGGGACGCTCCTGCATCGTCGGGGGGGTCCCCTGCATGTGCATGGCCACCCAGCCGACGCCGGAGGCGGCGGCCACGGGCCAGAGGGAGGCGGAGACGTCGTTGATGAGGGTGGCGCCCGCCTCGACGGCGGCCTCGGCCACCTCGGGCTTCACCGTGTCGACGGAGACCCGGATATGGCCGGCCAGGGCAGCGACGACGGGGACGACCCGGCTCCGTTCCTCGGCTGCGTCGACAGGCCTGGCCCCGGGGCGGCTGGACTCGCCCCCCACGTCGACGACATCGGCGCCGGAGGCGGCCATGGCCAGACCCCGGGTGACGGCGTCGTCGGGGTCGAGGTAGAGGCCGCCGTCGGAGAAGGAGTCCGGGGTCACGTTCAGGACGCCCATCACCAGGGGGGACATGACCCGTAGCGTAGAGGCCGGGCCGGGCCACCCGCGCCGGGGCCCGAGAGGGCCATCGGGGGACGTCAACGGCCGTGGACGAACGCCATGGCCTCGGCCCGGGTCCGGGGGTCGTCCCGGAAGAGTCCCCGGACGGCCGAGGTGACGGTGACGGTTCCGGGCTTGCGGACGCCCCGCATCGACATGCAGAGGTGCTCGGCCTCCACCACCACCAGGGCCCCCTTGGGGAGGAGGACCCGTTGCAGGGTGTCGGCGATCTGGGTCGTCATCCGCTCCTGGACCTGGAGCCGGCGGGCGTAGGCGTCGACCAGGCGGACCAGCTTGGAGAGCCCCGTGATCCGGCCGTCGTCGCCGGGGATGTAGGCAACGTGGGCCTTGCCGATGAAGGGGACCATGTGGTGCTCACAGAGGGAGGTGAAGGGGATGTCCCGGACCATCACCATCTCGTCGTGCTCGGCCTCGAAGGTGACGGTGAGGAACCGGCCCGGGTCGTCGGCCCGGTCGGCGAAGATCTCGGCGTACATGCTGGCGATCCGGCGGGGGGTGGCGGCCAGGCCGTCCCGGCCGGGATCCTCCCCGATGGCGGCGAGGAGCTCGACGACGAGGGCCTGGATCCGGTCGACGTCGATCTCGGCCGGTTCCCGGTCCGCAGCGTCGGGAACGGGTTCAGTCAACGGGGACGGCACCCTGGTAGATCCGGATGTCGGGGACGTTGCGGTACCGCTCGGCCACGTCGAGGCCGTAGCCGACGACGAAGTCCCCGGGGATCCGGAATCCCACGTAGCGGAGGTCGACGGGGGCCCGCTGGCGGCTCTCCTTGACCAGGAGGGCGCAGACCTCGAGGCTGGCCGGCTCCCGGGCCAGGAGGCTCCGGCGGAGGTAGGAGAGGGTCAGGCCGCTGTCGACGATGTCCTCGACGACGAGGACATGGCGGCCGGTGAGGTCGGTGTCGAGGTCCTTCACGATCCGGACCACCCCACTCGAGGTGGTCCCCGACCCGTAGGAGGCGACGGCCATGACGTCGATCTCGACCGGGAGGCGGATGGCCCGGGAGAGGTCGCTCATGAAGACGAAGGCCCCCTTCAGGACCCCGACGAGGAGCGGGGGCCGGTCCTCATAGTCAGCGGTGAGCTCCTCCCCGAGGGCGGCCACCCGGGCCCGGAGGACCTCCTCGGCGACGACGATCGGCCCCAGGTCGGGATCGTCGTCCCAACGACTGGCCGTCACCGGCCCGACCAGGGCGGTCCGGTCCTGCCGTCACTGTTCGTCATCGTCCGGTGACACTACCAACGGGGGCTGAGGCCAGTCGTCCCCGGGAGCGACGGATCCGGCGGCCAGGTGCCACCTCGGTGGCGGTGGCCTCCCCCCGGGCCACGGCCAGGACCCGGTCGACGGCGGCGAGGTCGGGGGGATGGGGATCGTGGCCCCGGAGCCAGCGGCGGACGGCCCGGCGGGCCAGGGGCTCCGGGGCTCGGGCCAGAGCGCCGGCATCGGTGGGATCGATCCCGGCGGCCAGGGAGTCGAGGAGGAGGGCCTCGTCACCGAGGAGGGCGGCCTGCCGGGCCAGGACGGGGACGACGTCCCGGCCGGCCAGGGTGGAGCAGAGGGGGAGGAGCTCCCCCCGGACCCGGTTCCGGAGGAACCGGGGATCCCCGTTGGTGGGATCCCGGAAGGGGATCAGCCCAGCCGACTGGCAGACCTCCTCGGTCTCCGACCGGCGGATGCCGAGGAGGGGATGCGCCGGACCGGGCCGCATCCCGGCCAACCCGTCGGCCCCGGCACCGCGGAGGAGATTCAGCAGAACGGTCTCGGCCTGGTCGTCCATGGTGTGGCCGGTGGCCACCCCGGCCGGGAGCACCCGGCGGCGGGCGTCGCGGGCCCGGGCCTCGAGGTTGGGACCGGGTACGACCGAGGCCCGGACGGCCCGGAAGGCCGCTCCCAGCCGAGCCGACGTGGCGGACACCAAGTCCGCCTCGGAGGCGGAGCCGGGGCGCAGTCCGTGGTCGACGTGGACGGCGGTGACCTCACAGCCGGCCGCCACGGCCAGGACGAGGAGGGCCAGGGAGTCTGGACCGCCGGAGACGGCGCAGCTGAGGGGTGTCCCCGGGGGAGGAAAGCGGCACCGGATGAGGAGCCCGTCCAGGGGCCACGCCCCGGGGGCCATCAGCCGGCGGCGAGGCTGGCCAGGCCCATCCGGGTCACCCAGTCCCCGGGCTCCCGGATCTCCTCCAGGGTGGGGAGCTGGTCGGGGCCGTCCCAGACCCGGGCGAAGAGCTCGGGGCCGCCGGCGGCCTCGACGGCCTCGATGAACCGCTCCCCCTGCTGGTACTGGCGGAGCTTGGCCTCGATCCCGGTCAGCTGCTGGAGGAGCCGGGCCGGGGGGCTGGCCTTCTTCCGTCGCTCCCGGAGGGTCCGGGCGAACCAGTTGGCCTCGTTCACCACCCCGGCCCCGGCCCGGTCCATGGTGATGTCCCCGTGGCCTTCGAGGAGGCTCATGAGGGCCTGGATCCGGCGGAGGACGGCCAGCTGCTCGGGGGGGGCGACCAGGCCGAGGATCCCGGCGTCGTCGAGGGGGTTCTTCCCGCCCCGGATGGAGGTTGCGGCCCGGCGGAGGGCCTCGGCGAAGCGGCGGGGATCGGGGGTCATTCCCCTGATCCCCTCGTCGACGAGGGAGAGGAAGTAGCCGTGGAGCCAGGGGACCCCGCTGAATTGGCAGCGGTGGGTGACCTCGTGGAGGGCGATCCAGAGCCGGAACTGCTCGGGGGGGAACCCGTGGGCCCGTTCCAGGGCGACGATGTTGGGGCCGACGTAGGTGACGACGTCCCCGGCGTCACCCTCGGCCAGGAGGAGGTCGTACTGGCCGAGGACCCGGGTGGACATCCATCCCAGGACCACCCCGAGCTGGGCCCCGGTGGCGGCCCGGGCCGCGCTCTGGAGCGAGCCGGGCATCGATCCGGTGTCGAGCTGGCTGAGGACGGGGTCGAGGAGGTGGCGGAACGAGTTCAGGTTGTTCCCGACCCAACCGGCCCGGTCGACCACTCTGGCCTGGGCCGGTCCGGTGCCCGGCCGGAGCCCGGTGGCCTCCACCACGAGGGCCTCGGCCCGGGAGGTGGCTTCGGCGAAGTCGGTCTCCAGCTTGGCCCGGGTGGCGCCGTCGAGGGGAGTGGAGCCCTTCCCGAACGGGGGACGCCCCGACCCGACCCAGGATGCCACCCGCTCGGCCACTTCCCACGACACAGGACTGCTCACAGGAGCCAGCATAGGAGGGGGACCGGCCGACCGGCCGCCGGGGCCACCTGGGAGCCGGCTCAGGCCGCCTTGCGGCCCCGCAGCCTGGGCGCCGCCGGGACCCCTCGTGCTTGAAGCAACAGGACCCGGCGTTGTAGATCGACAGCAGGGTCTCGCACTCCGGGTCGGCACAGACCCGTCCCGCCGGGAACGTGGCCGACCGCCTGTTGGCGCCGGCGAACCGGGTCGCCCCCACCGAACCCCGTCGTTCCTGGACCTCGACCATCGTGCACCCCCCGTGCTCAGGACCGACGATCCACCGGTCTGCAGGGGAAACGGGGTCGACGCAGTGACCTGGTGGTCTGGTTCAGCCGGGGTCGGAGCCGGCTGCGGTCCGCTGCTCCTCTTCGACCAGCGCCACCTTGATCCGCTCCAGCAGCGCAGGGGGGACATGGTCCCGGCACCGGTCGGCGATGACCGAGCGCAGCTCGGTCTCGAACCCGTAGGCCCCGACGCAGGGGGGGCAGGCGTCCAGGTGCTCCTGGATCTCCCGCCGGACGTCCTCCGTCAGCTCACCGTCGAGGAAATGATAGAGGCGCTCGATGGTCTCACCGCAGTCGACGCCGAACTCACTTCCCATCTCGTCTCCTCGTCCGGCGTCCACGGACCGGGCTACCTGCCGGCGTCGGCACTGCCGACCAACCCGTTGGTCACTGCGAATTCCAACAACGATTTCTGGAGGGCTTTTCTTCCCCGGTGGATCCGACTCATCACCGTTCCGATGGGGACCTCGGTGATCTCGGCGATCTCCTTGTAGGAGAACCCTTCCACGTCGGCGAGCAGGACGGCGATCCGGAAGGCCTCGGGAAGGGACTCGAGCGCCGCCTTGACCTCGGTGTCGGTGAAATGGGCGAAGACCTCGTCCTCGGCCGACCGTCCGCTCCCGGTCGACTCGATGTCGCCGATCCGGCGGTAGAGGTAGAGGTCCTCGACGTCCTCGACGTCCGCCTTCTCGGGTCGCCGCTTGGCGGCCCGGTAGCTGTTGATGAACGTGTTGGTCAGGATCTTGTAGAGCCAGGCCTTGAGGTTGGTCCCCTCCTCGAAGCTCTTGAAGGCCCGGTAGGCCTTCAGGAAGGTCTCCTGGACGAGGTCCTCCGCATCGGCCGGATTCCGGGTCATCCGGAGTGCGGCCGAGTAGAGCGCCGGCATGTGCTCCATGGCGAGGTCGGAGAAACGCGCCTGATCAGCCATGGCTGCACCCTACAACCGGGGTGTGACGACGACCTCCCCGGTCCCGGCGGCCTCGGCCGGGACGGTCCCCCTGGCCAGGACCCAGTAGAGGCCGCCGCCCACAAGGAGTCCGGCCGGGATGCTGAGGTCGAAGCCCTCCGGGCCGGTCCCGAGCGCCGAGGCCAGGGGACCCGTGAAGACCGGGGTGGCCACCCACAGGGCCGAGGCCACCATGCCGGCACCCATCGAGACCACACCGGCCAGCCGGAATCCCCCCAGGACGCCGGGGGTCCCCTGCCAACGCCGGGCCAGGTCGGCCCCGACGAGCCGGGCGGGTTCGTACCGACCTCGACGGAGGAGCCAGTCCACGAGGTAGACCCCGGTCCAGGGGGCCACCCACACGATGAGCAGGGTGATGAGGTTGTTGATGAAGTGGTCGACCGAGGTGAGGAGCAGGGCAACCAGGGTGAGCCCGGCGCTCACCACCAGGTCGACCCCGACGGCCCGCATCCGGCTGATCGGGACCCCCACGGCCTGGAGGGTAAGTCCCGAGGAGTAGAGGTCGAGGGTGTTGATGGCCAGGAGCTGGATACCGGCGACCAGGAGGTAGGGGACGAGGAACCAGCCGGGGACGGCCTGGGAGAGGCCGGAGATGGGGTCGGTGGAGGCAGCCGGGAAGGCGGTGGCGACGGCGGCTCCGAGGCCCATGAGGACACTGGCCGGGACGAAGCTCCCGATGGAGACGGCCCGGACAACGGCCACTCTCGGTGTCCCGGCCGGGAGGTACCGGGAGTAGTCGTTGGCCTGGATGGTCCAGCCCAGGCCGGTGGCGGAGATGGCGAAGGCGAAGGCCTCGGACAGCCCGACCCAGCCGGCGCCTGCGTGGTTGGCGGTGACGTGCATCTTGGGCAGGGCCACCACAGCCAGGATCACGAAGAGGACGGTGAAGGGGACCGTGACCGCCTTGAGGACTTTGAGGATGGTGGCGTAACCCAGGAGGGGGAGGACGCCCTGGGCGGCGGCCGCCACCAGGACCACACCTACCAGGAGGCCCGGGGATCCGTGGATCCCTCCAGCGTCGACCCGGGCCCCGGGCAGGCCGGCCTTGTGGAGGAGGACGACGACGGCCAGGACGATCAGGACGAGACCTTCGGTCTCGTAGGCGACCATGGTGACCCAGTTGAAGATGGAGACCCCCCGGGCCCCGGTGGGCCCGAAGGGGGCCCGGGCGATGGCGAACGCCGACGTCCCGGCGGCCGGTCCCTGGAGGCTGGCCAGTCCAGCCAGGAGGAAGGTGACGTTGGAGACGGCGATGACGAGGAGGGCCTGCCAGAGGGAGAGCCCGAAGACGGAGAACACGACCGCTCCGTAGACGACGTACTCAACGTTGCAGAGCCCCCCGGCCCACATCCATCCCAGCGACCGGGTGGTTGCGGTCCGCTCGGCATCGGGAACGTGCTCGATGCCCCGGTGCTCGACCGACGGGAGGTGGTGGTCGTCGGGGGGGCTCAAGAGCCTGGGAGGGGAGTCGAACCCCTGACCTGCGCATTACGAATGCGCTGCTCTACCAACTGAGCTACCCAGGCGAACTGGGACTTTGTCCAGAAGGTCGGCTCGCTGGCCTAGTCCTGTCCTCAATCCCGAGTATCATTATCGCATGGCGGACCGGAGGCATCGCTACGGAGGCGGGTCGATGGCCGAGCGGAGCTCGGGCGTCTGGCGCCTGCGGGTCTACGTCGGTGACGATCCCCTCACCGGCAATCCCCGTCAGGTCCACCGAACCTTCAAGGGAACGGAGAAAGAGGCCTCCCGGGCGCTGGCCGTCCTCGTCGGCCGGATCGAGGATCACCAGGTCGACCGCTCTAGCGCGACGGTCGGCCAACTCCTCGACCGATGGCTCGAGCAGATCGAGCCGACCCGGCGTCCCCGGACGGTGGCCGAATACCGGCGGAAGATCGAACACGACATCCGGCCGGCCATCGGGTCGATCCGGGTCGACCGCCTCGAAGCCGACGTGCTGGACCGCTGCTACGGGCAGTGGCTGGCCACGGGGCTCGCCCCGGGCACCGTCCGGCACCTCTCCGCCATCATCTCGGCGGCCCTGGGCCAGGGAGTCAAGTGGGGATGGCTGGCCACGAACCCCGCCGCCCGGTCCTCCCCGCCGTCGGCTCAGTCGCCGACGATGAAGATCCCGACGGTCGAGGAACTAAGCGCGCTGTACCGCGCCTCTACGGACGACCAGATCCTCGCCACCGCCGTCGCCATGGCCGCCCTCACCGGGGCCCGCCGTGGCGAGCTGGTGGCGCTTCGCTGGAGTGACGTGGACATGGCCGCCGGGACGGTCACCTTCGCCCGGTCGATCTCCGTCGTGAAGGGCACCACCCACGAGGGACCGACCAAGACCCACCAGGTCCGCCGGCTGGCCCTCGACGAGACCGCTGTGGAGGTGCTCCGGCTGCGGTGGGCAGACCAGCTCGACCTGTCCCAACGGGCCGAGTCCCCTCTCGTCGACGACCCCTACGTGCTGAGCCACAACGCCAACGGTGGGACCTCCGTCAACCCGGACACCATCTCCCATCGGTTCAGCGCCCTCTGCACGAAGACCGGCCTCTCCTTCCGGTTCCACGACCTGAGGCACTTCTCGGTCTCGACTCTGATCGCAGCCGGGATCGACGTGCGGACTGTGGCAGAGCGCCAGGGCCATGCCCAGGCCACGATGACCCTCAACCGGTACGCTCACGCCCTTCCCGAGCGCGATCGCGCCGCCGCCAACGTCCTTGGCCAGACACTCAAGGGTGGATGAACCGCAAACGGCAGGACGCGACTACCCGGGCAGTAGGCCGTACTCGCTGGCGGCGAGCGCCTGAATCATAGCCACCGTTACATCACCACCCAGGCTAGTGATTTCCACCGAATACGGGCCCTTGGTGTAGAGAATGTCCACCAACGTCTCCCCCACCGTCGTACGAGTCTCGCCTTCAGCTCCCGGTACCCCTGGGACGGCGAACGATTGCTGACCCGATACCTGTTCAAACTGAGCCGCCCCGCTGGGAGCGGCGAACTGATTCAGGATCAATTCCACAGTGTCCAACTTCTCGGGTCCGCTGCTAGCCGGCCGATCCCAATAGGCTAACTGTCCGGCGATCCACTGCTCGGCTTGGAGTGAAGCGGGACCACCGACCGTCGAGGCCTGAGCGATTGATTGAGTGCCAGTCCTATTTCCGTTGTTGTCCATTGTCTCGCTGACATAGCCGGTTGGTCCGGACGTGACAAGGGCGGCAAGACCTGCTCCAGGCAGCGCTGTCGAAGTCGTAGAAGTGGAAGCCTGAGACGTAGCGACCGAGACAGCAGTCGTCGTCGGAAGCGTCGTCTCCTGCGTGGTTGGAAGCGACGACTTCGAAGAGGAAGTGACGGTTGTAGTTGCAGCCCGAGAGGAACCGCATGCAGCGGCGCCACATCCGATAAGCGCAGGCACGGCAAGAATGAAGAGCCGCCTAGGAAATGAACCTGCGATTCTCACTACGGTTTCTCCTTCAGCATCCCAACGCGAGGGTGTTGTCTATCCCTCCGAACTTACTTCCAGATTGGACGCCCCCTACCTCGATAAGTCCGGGCCATCTCGAAAGCGTCTTCCCTCTCGCCCGCCCTGGACGATCCTTATTAGCCCGACAGCGCCTATTGCAATCCCGGTCCCCATCGCCCAATAGGCGAAGTTCAGGAGCATCCCCCGATCACCGGAAGTTACGAGAAACACGATTCCGCACATCGTAATAAGTGAGGCGGGGACCTCAATCGCTGCGCTTGCGGCCATCAACGCGATGCCCTCTCGACCGTAGTTCGCTTCCATCTTCAGGATCGCGGGTGTCCGGTGGGTGCGCTGACGCTCCAGCACCCATGAAGCGAACCATCGTTCGGGTCCAACAAGCCGGTGGGTGAAACTCGTCTGAGAGAAGTTTGCCCCTTGGCCGTGGCTCAGCATCGTTGCGCGGCCAGGCTCAGACCTCCGGTAGTT
>PLZB01000081.1 GCA_003151955.1 Acidimicrobiaceae bacterium | reverse complement strand
TGTCTACATTCTGCGGAAGTCAGGCTACCGAGGACCAGCCAAACGGCGGCGGACCCCCAGAAGCCTCAAACACCATCATTGGTAGGCTCGGGGTCGTGGCGCCGGCCCCGGTGGACCTGAGGAGCGACACCGTCACGAGGCCGACCCGGGCCATGCGGCGGGCCATGGCCGAGGCCGAGGTCGGGGACGACCAGTACGGGGAGGACCCGACGGTCCGGGCCCTCGAGGAGGCCTACGCCGGGCGGGTGGGGAAGCCGGCGGCCCTCTACGTCCCGTCGGGGACGATGGCGAACCAGCTGGCCCTCCGGGTCCTGGCCCGGAGGGGTGGGCTGGTCGTCGCCGGCCGGCGGTCCCATGTCGTCGCCCACGAGCACGGGGCGGCCGCCGCTCTGGCCGGGGTCCAGCTCCACCCGGTCGATGACGTCGCGGGGCCCCTGGACCTGGCCGGGGTGGGGTGGGCCCTGGCCGCGGCGGAGCATCACTGGCCCGAGGTGGAGCTGGTCTGCGTGGAGAACACGAACATGCCGGCCGGCGGAGTCCCCTGGAGCCTCGAGGAGCTGGCCGGTCTCCGGGAGGTGATCGGGGAGCTGCCGGTCCACATGGACGGGGCCCGGCTCTTCAACGCCGAGGTGGCCACCGGGACGTCGGCCGCCGCCTACGCTGCGGCGGCGACGACGGTGATGTCGTGCCTCTCGAAGGGGCTGGGGGCCCCGGTGGGGTCGGTCCTGGCCGGGCCCGAGGAGGTCATCGCCGAGGCCAGGGTGGAGCGGAGCCGGCTGGGAGGGGCGATGCGCCAAGCCGGGGTCATCGCCGCCGCAGGGTTCGTCGCCCTGAAAACCATGGTGGAGCGGCTGGCCGAGGACCACCTCCGGGCCCGGCGGCTGGCCGAGGTCGTCGCCGAACGGTGGCCCGAGAGCGGCTGCGAGCCGGACCGGGTCAGGACCAACATTGTGGTCTTCACCCACGGGAACCCGGCCGCCCTCCTCGAGCATCTCCGGACCGAGGGGGTCCTGGCCGGGACGATCGCCCCGGGGGTGGTCCGGCTCGTCACCCACCTCGACGTCGACGACGCCGGGATCGAGACGGCCTGTGGGGCCATTGCCGGGGCCCCGTGAAGGCGGACAGGGCGGAGCGGACCTCGGTCCAGCGGGGTTTGGCCAGCCGGTTCCGATTCCAGCAGGCGGTGATGATCCTGATCGTCTCCCCGGTGGTCGTGGCCGGGATCTTCGCCCGTCACTACCGGACGGCCGTCCTGATCCTCGGCGGGGTGCTACTCGGTCTGGCCCCCCTGGTGGCTTGGACGACGGACCGACGGGCCACGAGGTCGATCGGACCGGGCGGGGCCGGATTCGAGGCCCGGTTCCCGGTGCGCGTCCACATCGACGACGGTCCTCGCCGGACCGTCTGGAACCGGATCTGGATCCTGGTCCTGCTCTCGCCGTTCGTCCTGCTGGCGGTGGCCTGGATCATGACGGCTATGCACCTGGTGGGCGCGGTCAGGTCCTATGTGACCGTCCTGGCCTTCCCCCTCCTCCTGAACGACATCCAGGTTTGGCAGTCGGCCCGGCCGCTCCGGCTTACCCCGGGAACGGTGTCGATCCCGGTGGGGATGTGGAGCCGGGACGAGGTGGCCCTGGGGGACATCGCCGGGGTCGGTCTCCGGTGCATCCGGTCCGGGACCCGGGCCCGGTGGTACCCGTTCATCTGGAACCTGGCCGGGGAGTGCCGACGGGTGGGGTGGGCCTCGCTGGGCGATCAGCGGTTCGGGCGGACCCCCACCGACTACCAGGGGTACCTGGCCGGGAGCTGCCCGGGCCGGGAGGCCAGCGCCATCTACGAGGCCTGCCTGGCCCGGCAGGGGCCCGGCGGTCTCCTCGCCTCCCGGCACTACGAGCAGCTGGGGGCGGGCCCCTGGGACCCCTGGGGATCGTCCGCCTTCTGGTCCCCGGCCGGGTCGCTCGGGGCGGTCGGTCCGGCCCGATGACCGGTTCGAACAGCAGTTCTCCGTAATTCTCGGCTTTCCTGGGTCGTGATCTCCCTAGTCGGCTACCGATGGCAGGGGGCCGGGGGCTTGGTAGCAATTGGTGTGGGGAAGGGACCCACCCAGACAGCCGGCGAGGGGGCCGGCTCCGAGGTGGTCCTGGGCCTGCCCCGACCCTCGAGAGGGGGGCTTCGTCGGGGCGGGGCCCAGGACCGGGCCCCGGGTCCGGCCGTACAGATCGGTCCCCGGGATGCCGATGGCTGAGTATGGGCTCGGCGGCCATCGCCGCCAGCATGTCGGCCCATGGGCTCAAGGAGTACTTCCTGGCCTGGCTCCTCCCCGGTGTGGTCTACCTCCCGGCCATCATGGTCGCCGCCGTTCTGGCCTCGCGGCGGACGATCCCCGAGATGCGGGTCCCCTGGCTGATCTGGGGGAGCTCCTTCTTCTTCGTGGCCGCCAGCGGGCTCCTCCTGCTGGCCCGGATCTTCGGCTACTTCCACCCCGGTCCGGGGCTGGCCACGGCCATGGCCATCTGCCCGGTGATGGGGCTCCTCCTCCTCGGTGCCCCCGTCAACGCCGTGGCGGCCATGCTCGGGGGGGTCCGGCTCATCGCCATCGACCTCCTCGAGGTCTCGGCCGCCTCCCTGGCCCTCCTGGCCCCGGTCTCCCTGGCCCTTGTCACCCCCCTCCTCCACTCCCGGTACTCCTGGTTCGGGCTCCCCACCCTGGTGGTGGCGGTCGTCCTCGGGATGATGTCGGGATCGCTCCTGACCCAGGCCCGGTGGGCGGGGCGGGAAGGGTCGGCCGCCTCCCTCCCCACCGTGGTGGCCCTGGTGGCCGGGATGGGGCTCTCGGCGTTCTGCGTGGCCCAGGCCCTGGTCGACTTCCGGTTGCCGGCCTGGGCCGGGGCGGCCTGCCAGTGCGTCCTGCTCACGGTCCTCCTCCAGCTCCCGATGCACGCCCAGGGGGCCAGCCTCCAGGGGCTGGGCCGGTTCAAGGCCTCGGTCCAGGTCCACCGGGGTCTGGGCTCCTCGGTCGTGATCATGGCGGTGGCCCCGATCCTGCTCGTGGAGTCGGCCCTCCTCCAGCACCGCTCCCCCTGGATGCCGGTGGCGGCCGGGGTCGTGATCACGGTCCAGCTCGCCCTCGTCACCCTGTCCCGGCGGCTGGCCATGCGGGAGACGGTGAACGTCTCGGGCCGGCTCGAGGTCCTCCTGGTCGAGCAGAGCCTCCAGGCCCGGACCGACGGCCTGACGGGGCTGGCCAACCGGCGGGCCCTGACCGACGCCTTCGAGGAGGAGGTGGCCCGGGCCCGGCGGACCGGCGGGGCCATCAGCGTGGCCATGATCGACCTCGACCACTTCAAGGCCTACAACGACGAGCACGGTCACCTCGAGGGGGACAAGCTCCTGGTGGGGTTTGCCCGGGCTCTGGCCGGGGCCGTCCGGGGCTATGACCTGGTGGCCCGCTACGGGGGGGAGGAGTTCTTCCTGGTCCTCCCCGACACCGACCTGGCCGGGGCCGAGGCCGTCGTCAACGGCCTCCGGGACCGGCTCCGGATGGAGTCCGACGAGCCCCTGGCCGTCACCTTCTCGGCCGGGGTGACCCAGTGGAAGTCGGGGGAGAGCTTCGAGCATCTCGCCTCCCGGGCCGACGGGGCCCTCTACGAGGCGAAGCGATCGGGACGCGACCGGGTCGTGATGGCCTAGCGAGGGTTCCCCGCCCCCGGTGGCAGCCGCCATCATGGTGGCATGGCGAAGCCTCCCCCGACGCCCAGTCCGGCCCAGCGCCGTTTGGCGGTGATCACCCGGCTGGGACGGTTCGGCGCACCGGTCGCAGCCGGTGCCATCCTCGCCCTGATCGTGATCGTCTCGCTCGTCACCGTCCTCCTCCTCGGCCCCGCCCTGGGTGATCTCTCCTTCCTGCCCCTCGCCGGGGTCGGAGTCGCTTTCACAGGGGCCATGGCCATCTGGTCGGCACGCCCGGTCGTCCTGACCGCCACCACCCTCCGGATCCCTTCCGGCCTCTTCAAGTGGGAGGTCGTCGACCTGGCCGACCTGGCCGGGGTCGGACTCCGGGGCCGGGTCTTCCGGGACCAGGAGCATCTCCTGCCCATGATCTGGGACAGGCTGGGTCGTCGACGTTCCCTCCGCCTCCATCTCCGGGGCTTGGCCGTCGCCTCCGACTGGGCCGAGGTGACCTCGGGTCCCCTCGGCCGGGCCGTCACGGCCATCTACGACGCCACCCCCGCCGTCCAGGGCCCGTCCGGGCTCCTGGCCTCCCACCACTTCGAGAAGCTCCCGGACGAGGCCGATCCCCCTGGCCTCCCCACCCCCTTCTGGTCCCCCGACGGCACCCCGGGCGTCGTCTGAAGGCCCCCCCGGTCCCCTCCGCTACGATCGCCCCGTCGCCCGCCGAGCCCCGGGGAAGTCCTCCCCGCCGTCGGGCCCCACCCACCAGTCCTCCAGGAGGCGAACCGTGGCCACCGACATCCCCGCACTCCTCGGCGACGAGGCCGAGAGCCTGCTCTCCCACCGGTGCACCGGGGTCCCCCGAGACGGGCTGACCCTCCCCGGGCCCGACGTCGTCGACCGGGTCCTCCGGGACTCCGACCGGTCCATCCCCGTCCTCCGGAGCCTGGCCGCCCTCTACAACCACGGTCGCCTCGGGGGCACCGGCTACCTCTCCATCCTCCCCGTCGACCAGGGGATCGAGCATTCCGCCGGGGCCTCCTTCGCCAAGAACCCCGCCTACTTCGACCCGGCCAACCTGGTCGAGCTGGCCCTGGCCGCCGGCTCCTCGGCCCTGGCCACCACCCTGGGCGGGCTGGGTGTGGTGGCCCGCCGCTACGCCCACAAGATCCCCTTCATCGTCAAGCTCAACCACAACGACTTCCTCCACTACCCGAACACCTACGACCAGGTCATGTTCGGCTCGGTCCGCCAGGCCAACAAGCTCGGGGCGGCCGGGGTGGGGGCCACCATCTACTTCGGCTCCCCCGAGTGCGACCGCCAGATCCGGGAGGTCTCGGCCGCCTTCGCCCAGGCCCACCAGCTCGGGATGTTCACCGTCCTCTGGTGCTACCTCCGGAACCCCGGCTTCAAGACGGCCGAGGTCGACTACCACCTGGCCGCCGACCTGACCGGCCAGGCCAACCACCTCGGGGTCACCCTCGAGGCCGACATCATCAAGCAGAAGCTCCCCGAGAACAACGGGGGCTACAACGCCCTCAAGTTCGGGAAGACCGACCCCCTAGTCTACAGCCAGCTCACCACCGACCACCCCATCGACCTCACCCGCTGGCAGGTCCTCAACTGCTACGCCGGCCGGATCGGCCTCATCAACTCCGGGGGGGAGTCCAAGGGGGCCGACGACCTGGCCCAGGCCGTCCGGACGGCCGTCATCAACAAGCGGGCCGGCGGTACCGGCCTCATCGTGGGTCGGAAGGCCTTCCAGCGGCCCATGGCCGAGGGCGTCGAGCTCATCCACGCCGTCCAGGACGTCTTCCTCGACGACTCCGTCACTATCGCCTGACCCGGTTCCCGGGCCTGGCCCGGGTCGGTCTCACACCCGGAGCTTCTGCCCGGTCCTCCCCCGCAGCGTCGAGGCCAGCACCACGTCACAGCTGGGGCAGCGGACGGCGACGGCGGTCCAATACGGCCAGCGCTCAACGCCGAAGAACCGCCCCCGCCGGAGGTAGTTCAGGAAGAGGGTCCTCCGGGGCGGCTTCCCCTCGGGGACCCAGCTGAGGCCGGTTCCCCCCAGGCTGCCCCGCTCCATCTCCCCGCCGCAGACCGGGCAGCCCATGCTCGTCGGAATCGTCGCCACGGACCGAAAGGTAGCCCCGGCCGGGCTCCCGGGGGCGCATCCCCCGTCTGGCCTCCGATGGGTCCGAATGGTCGGTGGTCACGTATCAGTGACCACAGACCGGCCAGCTCTCAATGTGGTGAAGTCCACGCGCAGCGTGCCCGGACGGCCGCTGGAGAACGCAGATCCTCCCGCCCGGCGCCACCCCGGTGACGGTCCGTCAGTCCGGCGGGGTCATGGGGCTATGCTCGAAGCCGACGTTTCCAATCGACGGGTTCCCCCGCGACGGGGTAAGAGCCCCTGTCCAGAGACGGAGGACCCTTGTCCACCGCGACCGACCACCAGACCACTCAACTCGAACGGGTCGTCATCCGGTTCGCCGGCGACTCCGGCGACGGAATGCAGCTCACCGGCACCCAATTCACCGAGGTCTCCTCGGTCTTCGGGAACGACACGGCCACCCTTCCCGACTTCCCGGCCGAGATCCGGGCCCCGGCCGGGACCCTGGCCGGGGTCTCCGCCTTTCAGGTCCACATCTCCGACCACGACATCCTCACCCCCGGCGACGCCCCCAACGTCCTCGTGGCCATGAACCCGGCCGCCCTGAAGACCAACGTCGAGACCGTCGTCGACCGGGGGACGATCATCGTCAACGTCGACGCCTTCGACGACCGGGCTCTCGAGAAGGCCGGCTACAAGGCCAACCCCCTCACCGACGGGACCCTGGCCGCCTACACCGTCTACGAGGTCCCCATGACCTCCCTCACCATGGAGGTCGGGAAGGAGTCCGGGGTCAAGCCCAGGGACGCCGAGCGGTCCAAGAACTTCTTCGCCCTCGGGCTCGTCTCCTGGCTCTACAGCCGCCCCACCGAGCCCACCCTGACCTGGATCGCCTCCCGGTTCGCCTCCAGGCCCGAGATCCTCGACGTGAACACCCGGGCCTTCAAGGCCGGCCACGCCTTCGGGGAGACGGCCGAGCTCTTCGAGTCCAACTACGAGGTCCGCCCGGCCGAGGCCGCCCCCGGGGTCTACACGAACATCACCGGGAATACCGCCCTGGCCTGGGGGCTCATCGCCGCCGCCCACCAGGCCAACCTCCCCCTCTTCCTCGGCTCCTACCCCATCACCCCCGCCTCGGACATCCTCCACGAGCTCTCCAAGCACAAGCACTTCGGGGTCCGGACCTTCCAGGCCGAGGACGAGATCGCCGGCATCGGGGCCGCCATCGGCGCCGCCTTCGGGGGGGCCCTCGGCGTCACCACCACCTCCGGTCCCGGGGTCGACCTGAAGAGCGAGTCGATCGGCCTGGCCGTCAACCTCGAGCTCCCCCTCGTCATCGTCGACATCCAGCGGGGTGGCCCCTCCACCGGGCTCCCCACCAAGACCGAGCAGTCCGACCTCCTCCACGCCATGTACGGCCGCCACGGGGAGGCCCCCGTCCCCATCGTGGCCGCCATCACCCCCTCCCACTGCTTCGAGGCCGCCTTCGAGGCCGTCCGGATCGCCGTCACCTACCGGACGCCGGTCTTCCTCCTCTCCGACGGCTACCTGGCCAACGGGGCCGAGCCCTGGCGGCTCCCCGACGCCGAGACCCTCCCCGCCGTCGACCCCGGCTTCGCCACCGGGACGAACCACACCGACGAGGAGGGAAACCCCGAGTTCTGGCCCTACCTCCGGGACGAGGACACCCTGGCCCGGCCCTGGGCCGTCCCCGGGACGCCCGGCCTCGAGCACCGGATCGGCGGCCTCGAGAAGGCCGACGGCTCGGGGAACGTCTCCTACGACGCCGTCAACCACGAGAAGATGATCCACCTCCGGGCGGCCAAGGTGGCCGGGATCGTGAAGACCATCCCCGACGTCGAGGTCGACGACCTCGACGGGCCCGGGGAGACCACCCTCCTGGTCCTCGGCTGGGGCTCGACCTACGGGGCCATCGCCGCCGGGGTCCGCCGGGTCCGGGCCCGGGGCCTCAAGGTGGCCCACGCCCAGCTCATGTACCTGAACCCCTTCCCGGCCAACCTGGCCGCCCTGGTCCGGGCCTACCCGAACGTCCTCGTCCCCGAGACCAACATGGGCCAGCTCTCCCGGCTCATCCGGGCCGACTTCCTCGTCGACGCCGTCTCCCTCTCCAAGATGCAGGGATCCCCCTTCCGAGCCAGCGAGATCGAGACGGCCATCCTGGCCGGCCTCGGTGTCGACCCGTCCGCCTCGCCCGGGCCCTCCGACCCGGCGAGCTGAGGAGCTGAGGAGCCCGAGATGACCGAACTCGCCGTCCCCGTCCCTGTCACCACCAAGAAGGACTGGAGCTCCGACCAGGAGGTCCGCTGGTGCCCGGGCTGCGGGGACTACTCCATCCTGACCGCCATGCAGATGCTCATGCCCGAGCTCGGGGTCCGCCGGGAGAACACCGTCTTCGTCTCCGGCATCGGCTGCGCGGCCCGGTTCCCCTACTACATGTCGACCTACGGGATGCACTCCATCCACGGCCGGGCCCCCGCCATCGCCACCGGCCTGGCCGTGACCCGGCCCGACCTCGACGTCTGGGTCGTCTCCGGCGACGGCGACGCCCTCTCCATCGGGGGGAACCACCTCATCCACGCGCTCCGGCGGAACGTGAACCTCACCATCCTCCTCTTCAACAACCAGATCTACGGGCTCACCAAGGGCCAGTACTCGCCCACCTCGGAGACGGGGAAGGTGACCAAGTCCACCCCCTTCGGCTCCCTCGAGACTCCCTTCAACCCAATCTCGGTGGCCCTGGGGGCCGAGGCCTCCTTCGTGGCCCGGACCCACGACATGGACCGGAAGCACATGCAGGAGACCTTCCGCCGGGCCCACGACCATGTCGGGGCCGCCTTCGTCGAGATCTACCAGAACTGCAACGTCTTCAACGACGGGGCCTTCGCCGACATCACGGCCAAGGACAACCGGGCCGACATGCTCATCCCCCTCGTCCACGGCGAGCCCATCCGGTTCGGGGCCGAGGGCGAGCACGGGGTCGTCTCCGACCCCGACGGCCAGCTCCGGATCGTCGAGGTGGCCGAGGTGGGGGAGTCCGCCCTCCTCGTCCACGACGAGCGCCACGACGACCCCGGCCTGGCCTTCCACCTCTCCCGGCTGGCCCGGGGTCCCCACGAGCCCACCCCCATCGGGGTCTTCCGGTCCGTGGAGCGACCCGAGTACGGCCAGGGGATGTCCCGCCAGCTCCTCGCCGCCCAGGAACGGAAGGGACCCGGCTCCATCGCCGACCTCCTCCGATCCGGCGGAACCTGGACGGTCGACTGACCGTTACCTGATGGCCGCGTGCAGTGGTCGGAACGGCCACGGTGTGCGAATCACTCAATCCCGGCAATTTTCCGCCGATACATCTATTGGGCCAACGTCCCGGTGTGCATAGGGGTCACCAGGTCGATGGCTTCGGGGGGCGACGGAACAGGGTCTACGCGGTTCGAGGCTGCAGCCCAGCGCTGCGGTATGGGGACTCGCCGCGAGGCCCTGTTCCGGCTCGGCGGGCCGTGCTCGGGGGGGCGGCCCGCCGAGTTATCCCCCCCGGAGGGAACCGGGTCGCCGGGGGCGGGAACGGGGCCACCGTGGTAGAGACTCGGTCCGGACCGGGACAACCGGGAGGGGGCTCGTGAGCGATCTGCCGGCTGCCGGCCCGCCGGCGAGGGCCCCCCTCTCCGGCCAGGCCGTCGCCGCCCTCGTCTGCGCCCTGGCCTGGCTCGGGGGTCTCGGCTCCCTCGCCGCCGTGGTCCTCGGTGTCCTCGCCGTCTCCAGGATCAGCGCCTCGTCGGGCCGGCTCCGGGGCCGGGGGCTCGCCACCGCCGGGCTGACCCTCGGGATCCTCGGACTCCTGGGCACGGCCCTGGCCGTCGTCCTCCTGTCCGTCCACAACGCCACCACCCAGCTCAACTCCGCCACCGACCCCGTCAGCCTCACCCTGGGCCAGAGCGCCGAGCTCCCCGCCGACGGGGGACCCAGCCTGGGGGCCCCGGGGGGAGGGGCCGCCTCGGTCACCGTCGAGAGCTTCGCCGACCCGACCCCCGCCACCGCCTCCGGCCTGCTCGGGGTGGTCTCACCCGATCCCGGGAAGGTCTTCGCCGTGGCCGACGTCGAGGCCTGCGCCGGCCCCGACGGCGTCGCCTCCGGCCCCGGCGTCCAGGTCCTCCAGTTCCAGCTGGCCTTCGCCGACGGCACCACCGGCGGCGTCTCCCTGGTCGACGCCCAGGACCCGCCCCTCTCCCATGTGGCCTCGGTCCCCCCGGGGGGTTGTGTCCGGGGCACCCTCACCTTCGAGGTCGCCCCCGGAGCCCGCCCCGTCGGGGTCCGCTACACCCAGTTCCTCGGCCACCCCTTCACCTGGGCCGTTCCCGGGGGGTAGGGGGGTGGACGGGCCGGAGGCCACCCATCGGCGGATGCTCCGGGCCCGGGACGCCATGGACCGGGACTTCGCCCTCCCCCTCCGGGTCCCCACCCTGGCCGCCCTGGCCTGTGTCTCCGAGGCCAACTTCATCCGGACTTTCAAGGCCACCTTCGGGGAGACCCCCCACCGCTACCTCCAACGTCGTCGGATCGAGCGGGCCATGTACCTCCTCCGGACGAGCCCGATGTCGGTGACCGACGTCTGCATGGAGAGCGGCTTCTCCGGTCTCGGGACCTTCAGCCGGACCTTCCGGGACATCGTCGGGGAGTCCCCCTCCGAGTTCCGCCGCCGGGGTCCCCTGGCCCCGGTGCCCTCCTGCTTCGTGAAAGCCTGGACCCGGCCGAGCAGTTTCGGAGAAGCAGATTGACCCCCGGCCTGTGTACCGTCTCCCCCATGTACCAGGCCATCACCCGATCCCAGCTCTTCGTCCTCGACCAGGACGAGGCCCTCGACTTCTACGTCGGCACCCTCGGCCTCGAACTCTCCGCCGACCTCGACCTCGGGTTCATGCGCTGGCTCACCGTCTGCGTGCCCGGGGATCCCGGCCGGGAGATCCTCCTGGAGAAGCCCGGGCCCCCCTCGATGGACGAGGCCACCGCCGGTCAGGTCCGGGAGCTCGTGGCCAAGGGGGCCATGGGGGGCTGGCTCTGCATCACCACCGCCGACGTCCAGGCCACCTACGCCACCCTCCGGGACCGGGGCGTCGACATCACCGACGAACCGGCAACCCGGCCCTACGGCATCGACTTCGGCATCCGGGACCCCTCCGGGAACGCCATCCGGATCGGCCAGCTCTCCGACCCGGAAGCCTGACCGACCATGGCCTCCACGCCCCCGGACCAGCCCGGTCCCTCCGCCACCTTCGAAGGCGTCCTCGCCGCCCACGGGAACAACACCGGGATCGTCGTCCCCCCCGAGGTGATCGAACGGCTCGGGGCCGGGAAGCGGCCCCCGGTCCAGGTCGTCCTGAACGGCTACGCCTTCCGGTCAACGGTGGGAGTCATGGCCGGTGAGCACCTCATCGGGGTGAGCGCGGCCATCCGGAAGGCCACCGGGCTCGGGGCCGGTGATGCCATCGAGGTCGACCTCACCGTCGACGCCTCGCCCCGGACCGTCGAGATGCCAGGTGACCTCGCCGCCGCCCTCGGCGCGGCCCCGGCCGCCGCTGCCTTCTTCGAGGGCCTCTCCAACAGCCTGAAGCGCTACCACGTCGACCAGGTCACCGGGGCCAAGACGGTCGAGACCCGGGAGCGCCGGGTGGCCAAGGCCGTCGAGACCTTCCTGGCCGGGAAGCCGCGCTAGTCCCCCAGGACCCGGTAGACCATCCCCGTCCGCGGCTTGGGGTGGAAATAGGTCGACTTGGGGGGCATCCGGCGGCGGGCCTCGGCCCACTCCGAGATCTGGTCGACGGTGACGGGCCGGAGGAGGAGGGCGGCCTGGGCCGCACCGGACAGGACGGCGTCGACGGCCTCCCGCCAGGCGTGGTGGTGGAGGGAGGTGGCCCCGGGGAGGGCGGCCACGGCCAGTGCCACCAGGCTGGAGTCGAGCTCGGAGGTGGCCGCCTCGTAGGTCTCGGGCCGGGGGGTGAGCAGCCAGACCCCCTCCGAGGTGACCAGGGCCAGGGCCTGGGACTCGGCCACCGCCGCGACCACCTTCTCCTCGGCCGGGCCGGCGTTGATCGTCTCGAAGAACCGGCCCAGGATCTCGAGGAGGTCGACCCCGGGGTCGAGGCCGGAGATGGTCCGGTGGATGGGTCCGACCTGGAGCTGGTCCGGGGCCAGCTCGACGACGAGGGCCATGACCAGGTCCTGGTCCCCGGGGCCGTCCCCGGCGGCGAGCCGTTCGGCCTGGTAGGTGCAGGCCGTCTGGTAGCGGTGATGGCCGTCGGCGATGACGACCGGGGAGCTCCCAACCGCGGTCGAGATGGCCTCGACGGTGGCCGGATGGTCGAGGACCCAGACCTGGTGGAGGACCCCCTCGTCGTCGGTGGCCTCCCCATCGGGATCCCCCTCGGGGGCGATGGCCCCGGCCAGGCCGGCCGTGAGGGAGAGGCCCCAGATGGGGGAGAGGTTGGCCCGGCAGGCCCGGAGGAGGTCGAGCCGGTCGGTGGTGTCCTTCGGGATCGTCTCCTCGTGGGGGAGGATCTCCCCTCCCGGGGGCTCGCAGCCCAGGGCCCCGATGACCCCGGTCGTGACCGTCCCCTCCGGGGTCGTCATCCGGTAGGCGTAGAAGGCGGGCCGGCGGTCGGCGGCCAGGACGTCCTCGGCCCGCCAGGCCGCCAGGAGCTGGGCCGCGTTGGCGTAGCGGTCCAGGCTCAGGTTCCGGTCGTCGAGGGGACACTCGATGTGGATGGCGTTGGCCCGGTGCCGCCGGGCCAGGACGTCCCGGAGCTCCGGCCCCACGATGTCGTAGGGGGGGGCGATCAGCCGGTCGAGCTCAAAGCGGGGGTCGTACCGGAGTCCGGGGAAGGGTTCGAATCGGGGCACCGCCTGTGCCTATCACACCGACCCCCCGCCGGCGGCCCCCCAGGGCCGTCCCCAGAAGGGCGCCACCCCCGGCCAGGAGGGCTCCCCCGGCCAGGACCGGACCGACCGGCCCGGGGATGATCCCCGTGAGCGACCCGACCAGCGGAGCGGTCACCGCCACGGCCAGCTCCACCCCGACCAGGGCCCGGCGGACCGGCTCTCCGGCGGCGGCGAACCCCCGGTGGAAGGACGTGAGGGCGGCCGGGCTGACGATCCCCCGACCCAGGAGGACGGCCAGGCCCCGGACCAGCCCGAAGACGGTCCCCACGGCCAGGGCGGCCGGGGGGCTCCCGGTCAGGGCGGCCAGGACGACGGCCAGGGAGAGGGCGGCCGTCATGATGTAGGTGACGTAGCCCGTGCCGATCTGCCAGCCGAACCCGAGGCCGTAGACCCAGGACCGGAACCGGTCCAGCCAGAGCTCGTTGACCTGCCGCCGGTGGATGGGGAGGGAGAACCCCCCCAGCCGGCCGTCCGAGGCCGCTGCCACCAGGGCCGCCCCGACGGCCACCCCGATCCGGACTCCCCCCGGGACCTCCAGCACCCGGACGGCTTCGGCCAGCCCGGCCGCCACGGCTCCCAGGGTGATGCCCCCGAGGATCCCCCCGGCCACGTACCAGGCCGCCGTCACCCCGAACCGCCGGCCCCGGCCCCGTTCCCCCAGAGGGGTGATCGTCGAGAGCATGGAGAGCCCGCAGGGGGACCAGGTCGACCGGACCGCGGCCCCGACGGCGACGAGAAGGGCCAGGCCGACGAGGAGGGCGGTCATGCCGGGGACCCGTAGAAGGGGACTCCGAAGGCGAAGACCCCTCCGTCGGCGGCCACCGTCCAGTAGCCCTGGGGGGAGGTGGTCGGCTGCTGGGCCGGGGGAGCCGGCGGCGGTGGGGGAGGGGGTGGTCCGGCCCCGATGGCGACCATCGGCTTGGCCAGGGTCTCCCCCCCCATCGAGCCGAGGAAGCCGGCGTCGCCGAAGGCGAAGATCCCCCCGTCGGAGGCGACGAGCCAGTAGCCCTCCCCGGTGGCGGTGGGGGCTATCCCGACGACGGGCTGGGCCAGGTGGTGGCCTCCCATCGAGCCGTGGAAGCCGGCGTCCCCGAAGGCGAAGATCCCCCCGTCGGAGGCGACGAGCCAGTACCCCAACCCACCTCCGGTGAGGGTGCACGTGGCCATCCCGACGACGGGCTGGGCCAGGTAGTGGCCCCCCATCGAGCCCAGGAAGGGGGCGTCGCCGAAGGCGAAGATCCCCCCGTCGGCGGCGACGAGCCAGTAGCCCGCTCCGGTGGGGGTGGCGGCCATCCCGACGACGGGCTGGGCCAGGTGGTGGCCTCCCATCGAGCCGTGGAAGCCGGCCCCCCCGTAGGCGAAGATCCCTCCGTCGGCAGCCACCAGCCAGTACCCCGACACTCCTCCGGAGGGGGAACCGGCGGCCATCCCCACCATGGGCTGGGCCAGGGTCTCCGTCGAGGCATCCCCGAGGTCGGCTCCGTCCCCGAACCCGAAGAGCTTCCCGAATGCCGTCAGGACCAGGTAGCCCTTCCCGTCGGCGCTCGGGCCGATGGCCACCACCTCGCAGCGGGTGGCCGGGGAGAAGCAGGGCGGGGGCGGCGGGGGCGGCGGCGGGGGAGGCGGGGGAGGGCTCGGGACGGCGGTGTTGCAGGGTGCGTTCATGTTGGCGGTCGCATCATCCTCGGCGTTGGTCGTGGTGCAGCTCGGGTCGATCTCCCAGGGGGGGATGCAGGCCACCACCCGGCAGTGGATCCGGCCCATGCAGCCGACGTCCTGGTTGCACTGGCCGTAGCGGAATTGGAAGCAGCCCACCACGAAGTTGTCGCAGCTCCCCTGGCCGCAGCCGCAGTGGAGCCCGTCGCAGCCCGGCTCGCAGAACTGCCAGCCGTTCCCGCAGCCCGTCGTGCAGGAGCAGCTGGCGTTGCAGTCCATGTAGTACCGGGAGCCCTGGCAGTAGGCCGATCCCTCCGCCTTCCACCAGCCGCCCATGACGGTCCCGGTGGGGCAGTAGTTGTAGCCCCCGTTGACGGTGCAGCAGAACTCGGTGAACCCCTCGCAGCAGGTCGTCCCGCACCCACAGGAGGTCCCGGCGCAGGAGCAGATGGCCCCGTAGGCGGTCCCCGGCTTCACCACGAAGTCGAGGCCGGCCACCGTCAGGGCCGACCCGGCGTAGGCCGACCGGACCAGGACGCTCCGCCGGGACACCCGGGATTCCAGGAACTGGGAGGCCCGCTCAACCAGCCGGGTGCTCACCGGGCCAGCTCCCCTCGGACGGCCCCGAGCCGGGCCAGGGCCCCGAGGGCCAGGTAGACGAGGCCGGCGGCGAGGAGGCTCGAGGCCACCAGGGGGACCCCGGCCCAGGGCTCCCGACCGAGGAGGCCCATCAGGGACCGGCCCCCACCCCCCGCCCCGCCCCGGGAGGCCAGGGCCACGGCCAGGGCCGAGCCGGCCAGGGCCAGGTCGACCAGGAGATGGAGCCGGGTCGGGGGGGTGTCGACCGTTCCGAAGCAGCCGCAGCTGGCCAGGGCTCCGCCCCGGCGGCGGGCCAGGGCCACGAAGCCGGCGAAGCCGAGGTAGGAGAGGGCGACGGCCCCGGCCAGGGGGGGGTGGGGCCAGAGGAGGGCCCCCGCCCCGAGGAGGGCCTCGGCCCCGGCGGCGCCCCGGACCAGGCCGGGGGGGAGCCGGAGGGCCCGGGCCGTGTCCCCCGGTCGCCCTGCCTTGGCCACCCCGGCCACGACGAGAAGGGTGGTGGCCACCAGGTAGGGCCCCAGGAGGATCATGGGGCGGTCACATTGAGGCCGGCCAGGAGGCTGTTTACCCGGGGGACGAGGGTGGTCCGGCGGAGGTGGTTCCCGAGGACGCAGTAGAGGGTGAAGGGCCGGCCCTGCTCGGTGAAGAACCACTGGGAGCCGGACTGGCCCCCGAGTCCCCTCCGGAGGGTGTAGGGCCGGAAGTCGGCCGGGGTCAGCTCCCGGGGCATCCCCTCCCGGGCGAAGAGTGCCCTCCCGACGCTCTCGGGGCCGTACTCGAAGAGGACGAGGAAGACGTCCTCGGGGCCCATGAGGGTGACGGCTCCGCTCCCGAAGTCCCCGACCTCGGCCGGGAGGGGGAAGGTGGCGAAGTGGCCCACCGGTCGGGTGATCTCCTCGCCCGTGGTCGCCCGCCGGAAGATCCGGCCCTCGAACCCGGAGGGGAGCCCGGCCTCGATCCCATGGGCCCCGATGGTCCTGACCGCCACCGCCTACCGGTCCTTTCCGGTTCCCTCCGCCGGCCCGGGCCGGGGGAAGACGTCCTCGAGGGAGCCGGGGTAGAGGCTGGGGTCGCCGGGGAGGATCCCGGCCGCGGCCAGCTCCCGGTCGTTGCGGGCCTCCCGCTCGGCCCCGTCCAGACCGGTCGAGAAGGCCCGGCTCCGCGATCCCCCAGACTCACCGCCGCCGCCCCCGCCACCGGCTGGGACGGCCCCGCCCTCGTCGGTCTCGAGCCGGGCCCGACGGACGAGCTCGGCCACCTGGTCGAAGCTGTTGGCCACCCCCTCGCCGACCCGGCGGCCGGCGGCCCCGTCGACGAGGACGAAGAAGGGGGAGCCGGGGACCTCGTAGTCACCCCAGGCCGCCGTGGACATGACGACGGTGAGCCCGGGGGCGGCCCGTCGGGCCACCTCGGCCCGGATCTCGACCTCGGGGCCCTTCGTGACGGCGACGGTCCGGACGTCGCCGGGGAGGCCGTGGCCGGCGGGGTCGGCCAGGGCGGCCCAGAAGCCGGCGCAGCTGCTGCAGCCGCTCGAGAGGAAGGCCAGGAGGGTCAGGCCGGGCCGGCCGGTGACGGCCACGGCCACCCCGTCCCCGGTGGGGGAGACCCCGTCGACGTCGGGGGCGGTGGTCGAGGAGCGCTCCCCGGGGAGGGGGGGACCGAGCTGGATGGGGACGGGGCCGGGCCGGACCGGACCCGAGGACGATCCGTCCCCGGCGGGGTCCCCGAGACCGGCCCCGAGGGAGTGGAGGGCCCGGAGGATGTCGGCATGGCTCCGGAGGAGCCCGGCGACGAGGACGGTGAGCAGGACGACGACCACCGTGTCGATGATCACGAGAGCGAGCAGCGGTCTCCACCTCCCGGGGATGTCGTCGGGGCCGCTCCCGTCGAGGGTAGTCCAGGGCCGGCACCTGAGGCCCCGCGCCCGGCCCGACCCCGATTGGCCCCACAAAGTTAACGTTGACGTAAACTGCGGAAATGGCCGTGATCGCGGAGACGGGGACCCCTGAGGGGACGCGGGAGAGGACCCCGGGGGACCGCTACAAGTGGGTCGCCCTCTCGAACACCACCCTCGGGACCTTCATGGCCATGATGAACCAGTCGATCGTCATCATCTCGCTCCCGGCCATCTTCAACGGGATCCGGGTCGACCCCCTCGGACCGGGGAACGTCGGGCTCCTCCTCTGGATGCTCATGGGCTACCTCATCGTCTCGGCCGTCCTCGTCGTCACCATGGGCCGGATCGGGGACATCTTCGGGCGGGTCCGGATGTACAACGCCGGGTTCGCCGTCTTCACGGTGGCCTCGGTGGCCCTGGCCGCCTCCCCGTTCATGGGGTCGACGGGGGCCCTCGTCCTCATCGTCCTCCGGGTCGTCCAGGGGATCGGGGGGGCCCTCCTGATGGCGAACTCGATGGCCATCATCACCGACGCCTTCCCCGTCACCGAGCGGGGGATGGCCCTCGGGATCAACATCATGGCGGGGATCCTGGCCTCCTTCCTCGGGCTCCTCCTCGGGGGGGTCCTGGCCGGGGTGGAGTGGCGGCTCGTCTTCCTCGTGAGCGTCCCCTTCGGGATCTTCGGGACGGTCTGGGCCTACCTCAAGCTCCGGGACAACGGGGTCCGGACGGCGGCCCGGCTCGACTGGTGGGGGAACCTCACCTTCGCCACCGGGCTCGTCCTCCTGATGCTCGGCCTCACCTACGGGCTCATGCCCAACGGGGGCCATCCCATGGGCTGGGGGGGTCCCTGGGTCCTGGCCGAGCTCATCGGGGGGACCGCCGTCCTGGCCCTCTTCGTGCTCATCGAGACCCGGGTCGAGGACCCCATGTTCCACCTCTCCCTCTTCCGGATCCGGGCCTTCCTGGGCGGGGGACTCGCCAACCTCCTGGCCAACATGGGCCGGGGGGGCCTCCAGTTCATGCTGATCCTCTGGCTCCAGGGGATCTGGCTCCCCCTCCACGGCTACTCCTACGCCTCGACCCCCCTCTGGTCGGGGATCTACCTCATCCCCATGTCGGTCGGATTCCTCGGGACCGGGCCCCTGGCCGGCCGGCTCTCCGACCACTACGGCCAGCGCTGGTTCTCGACGGGGGGGATGGCCGGGGCGGCGGTCAGCTTCCTGGCCCTCCTCTTCCTCCCCGTGAATTTCTCCTACTGGCCCTTCGCCGCCCTCATCCTTGCCAACGGCCTCTGCGTGGGGATGTTCTCGGCCCCGAACACCACCACCCTCATGAACGCCGTCCCCGCCGACCAGCGGGGGGCGGCATCGGGGATGCGGGCCACCTTCATGAACGCCGGCTTCGTCCTCTCCATCGGGATCTTCTTCTCCCTCGTGATCGCCGGGCTCTCGGGCACCCTCCCGGGGGCCATGACCCGGGGGCTCGTCGCCCAGGGGGTCCCCCTGGCCACGGCCCATCAGGTCGCCTCCCTCCCCCCGGTCGGGACCCTCTTCGCCGCCTTCCTCGGCTACAACCCCATGGAGCACCTCCTCGGCCACCAGGTCCTCACCCAGATCGGCCCGGCCCACGCCGCCACCGTCACCGGCCGGACCTTCTTCCCCGGCCTCATCTCCGGTCCCTTCCACCACGGCCTCGTCATCGCCTTCTCCGCCGCCGCCCTCCTCTGTGCCGCCGCCGCCGTCTCGAGCCTCTGGGCCGGGGACAGCCACCCTCGGACCGGGGCCGAGGTGGCGCCGTGACGGCGGTGCGGATCGGGGAGGTGGCCGAGCGGGTCGGGGTCTCGGCCCGGACGCTGCGCTACTACGGGGAGCTCGGCCTCCTCGTCCCCTCCGAGCACTCCTCGGGGGGGGCCCGGCGCTACACCGAGGGGGACGTGGCCCGGCTCCAGCGGATCCGGGAGCTCCAGGAGCTCCTCGGGTTCGACCTCCTCGAGATCGGGGAGATCCTCCGGGGGGAGGACCGGCTGGCCGGGATCAGGGGGGAGTGGTCCGAGGCCTCCCTCCCCCGGCGGCGCCAGATCCTGGAGGAGGCCGGGGCCATCAACCTCCGGCTCCGGGAGCTCGTCGGGGCCAAGCAGGCCCGGCTGGCGGGGATGCTCGGGGAGCTCGAGGACCGGGCCCGGCTCTACCGGGTCCGGGCCGGGGAGCTCGCCGCCGAGGAACAGGACGGCCCGCAGCTCTCCTGAGGAGCCGCCGGGAACCCCCCGGCCGGCCGGGACGTCCTACGATGCGACGGATCAGGGCGCTCCCGCGTCCCGGAGCGGTGGAGGGTGGAGCGATGGCGGCAGGAACGGGTAGCCGGAGCAGTTCGGGCAGGCAGGACTGGCGTCGCTTCCGGGCCGTCGCACTGGGGGCGATGGCCGGGCTGGTCGCCCTGGGACTCCTGGCCCTGGTCCCCGCCACCGCCTCGGCCTCGGCCTCGGCCCGTGTCCCGGCCACCCATCCCGTGTCCCCCCCCTCCCGGGCCCACGTCGTCCCCGGCGCCGGCTGGCAGCCCGTCTTGAGCGGGGAGTCGGCCTCGGCCGTCTCCTGCCCGACAGCCGCCGTCTGCTACACCACCGGTTCGGCCAACGGGGAGGTCTCCGTCCTGAAGTCCATCGACGGGGCCGCCTCCTGGCAGGTCCTCTCCGTCCCGGCCGAGGGGGGCTCGGGGCTCTCGATCTCCTGCTTCTCCACCACCCAGTGCGTCGTCATCGCCGGTGAGTCCTACAACATCTACGGGAACGCCGTCGGCAACATCGGCATCGGCTCCAACACCCCGGCCATCGCCCTGGTCACCGCCAACGGGGGGACCACCTGGACCGTCCCGGCCCTGCCCGGGGACTTCGCCGCCGGCATCGTCGACTGCCCGACCTCGACGGCCTGCTTCGCCGGGGGCGTCGACATGAACGGCACCGGTGAGGTCGTAGCCAGCACCGACGGGGGGGCCAGCTGGGCCGCCCAGGCCCTGCCGGGCAGTGCCGGGGCCCTCTCCGACATCTCCTGCTTCTCCGCCCTCGACTGCACCGCCGTCGGGCCCAACACCCTCCTGGGCACCACCGACGGGGGGACGGCCTGGACCCTGGAGGCCCTCCCGCCCCTGGTGGAGGGAATCGAGAGCGTCTCCTGCCCGAGCAGCACCAGCTGCCTGGCCGTCGGCTTCGATGTGGTCATCAGGACGACCGACAGCGGGACCACCTGGACCCTCACCCCCCCGCCCCCCAACTTCCAGGAGCTGACCACCCTGGCCTGCTTCTCCACCTCGGCCTGCGTGGTGGGGGCCTACGACGCCCTCTGGACCACCCCCGACCTGGGGACCACCTGGGTGGTCAGCACCGTCCTCCCCTCGTCGCCCATCTCCCAGTTCGTGATCACCAGCCTCTCCTGCCCGGTCACCACCACCACCTGCGTGGGGGTCTCCCTGAGCCAGGGGGCCGACGTGCTGACGAGCAGCGACTCGGGGGCCAGCTTCGCCGTCAGGCCCCTCTCCGGGACGGCCGAGACCCTCTCGGCCCTGGCCTGTCCCTCCGCCAGCGTCTGCTTCGCCGTCGGGGCCTCCTCCCGGACCCAGACCGGGGCCGTCCTGTCGAGCACCGACGGCGGGGTGACCTGGACGGCCCAGTCCGTGCCCGGGAACGTGAGGAACCTGGGCGGCCTGGCCTGCCCGAGCACCACCACCTGCATCGCCGTGGGCCATACCCAGCCCGGCGCCAGCGTCATCATCGCCACCGCCAACGGGGGGACGACCTGGACCCTCCAGCAGTCCCCCACCGGGGCCAACGACCTCTCGGCCATCACCTGCCTGACCGGGACCACCTGCCTGGCCGTGGGCCGGAGCTCCGCCTCGGCCGAGGTCATCCGGACCACCAACGGGGGGGCCGCCTGGTCCGCCGTCACCATCCCCGCCGGGGAGGACCCCCTGTCGGGGGTGGCCTGCGCCACCGCCACCCTCTGCTTCGCCGACGGGGGCCGGAGCGTCATCGAGAGCCACACCGGGGGGACGAGCTGGACCGCCGCCGCCGTTCCTCCGGTCGAGAACCTCCGGGGCCTCGCCTGCCCCACCGCCAGCCGCTGCATCCTGGCCGCCGAGACCCTCGGGGGCGGGGGCGGGGGGAGTGGGGCCGTCCTCGTCACCAACAACGGCGGTGGCAGCTTCACCGCCGTGACCGACCTCCCGGGGACCTCCCTCTGGACGGTGGCCTGCCTCACGGCCACCTCCTGCCGGACCGTCGGGGAGCAGGCCCAGGTGGCCACCGGCATCCTGGCCAGCACCGACGGGGGCACCACCTGGGGCGTCCAGCGCGCCCCGGCGGCGGGATCGGCCGGGGGCCCGGGAACCTACGCCGCCATGTCCTGCGTCTCCTCGAGCACCTGCGTGGTGGTGGGGGAGAACCAGAGCCAGTCCTGCTTCTACGGCAGCCAGATCATCGTCTACCCCGGGAGCTGCCCCGGGTCCTCCATCCTCGAGACGTCCGACGGGGGCGGCCCCATCGGGGCGGTCGGCACGGGCTACTGGCTGGCGGCGTCCGACGGCGGCATCTTCGCCTTCGGCTCGGCCGGCTACTTCGGATCGATGGGGGGGATCCCCCTCAACAAGCCGATGGTGGGGATGGCGACCACCGCCGACCGGGCCGGCTACTGGCTGGTGGCCTCGGACGGGGGGATCTTCGCCTTCGGTGACGCCGGCTTCCACGGCTCGATGGGGGGGAGACCGCTGAACAAGCCGATCGTGGGGATGGCGGCCACCGCCGACGGGGCCGGCTACTGGCTGGTGGCCTCGGACGGGGGGATCTTCGCCTTCGGTGACGCCGGCTTCCACGGTTCGATGGGGGGGAGTCCCCTGAACCGCCCGATCGTGGGCATGGCCGTCACCCCCGACGGTGGGGGCTACTGGATGGTGGCCTCCGACGGGGGGATCTTCGCCTTCGGTGACGCCGCCTTCGCCGGCTCGATGGGCGGGGTCCCCCTGGCCAAGCCCGTGGTGGGGATGGCCGTCGACCCGGCCACCGGGGGCTACTGGATGGTGGCCTCCGACGGTGGCCTCTTCGCCTTCAACGCCCCCTTCTACGGCTCGATTGCCGGGGTCCTCGGCAACGGGACGGTCGGCCTCGAGGACTACGGCCCGGGGCTCGGCTACCGGATCGCCGACGGGGCCGGTCTCGTCTCCAGCTTCGGGGCCGCCCCCGACTACGGGAACGTCTTCGGAGCGGCCCTGGGGGGCTCGATCGTCGGGATCACAGGCTGACCGGGCCCGGACCCAGCCGGCCGGAGCGGTCCGGGGAGCACGACTGCAGGGAGGAGGCCGGGGCCGGCGGGGAGGCCGGGGCCGAGGAGGCCGGCCTGGACCGGATCCTCACGGCCCCGAACGTCATCACCGCCGTCCGGCTGGCCTGCGTCCCCGTGTTCCTCTGGCTCCTCTTCGGGGCCCACCACCAGACGGCCGCGGCCGTCCTCCTGGCCGCCCTGGGGGCGACGGACTGGGTCGACGGGTTCGTGGCCCGGCGGTGGCACCAGGTCTCGACCCTGGGGAAGGTCCTCGACCCCACCGCCGACCGGATCCTGGTGGGGACGGCCGTCGTCGCCGTCATCGTCGAGGGGGCCGTCCCCCTCTGGTTCGGCCTGGCCACCATCAGCCGGGAGGTCCTCGTCTCGGGGGCGGTCCTCCTCCTGGCCGCCCTCGGGGCCGAGCGGATCGACGTCCTCTGGGTCGGGAAGGCCGGGACCTTCGGCCTCATGTGCGCCTACCCCCTCTTCCTCATCTCCCATGGCCATGCCGGCTGGCAGGGGCCCCTCCATGTCCTGGCCTGGCTCTTCGCCGGGCCCGGCCTGGCCCTGGCCTGGATGGCGGCCGCCTCCTATGTTCCCGTGTCCCGGCGGGCCCTGGCCCGGGGCCGCCAGGGCCGGGCCGGGACCGGGGCGGCCGGGGACTGCGGGGACAGCGGAGACCTCCCGGGACCGGCCGGGAGGTAACGTCCGCAGCGATGACGAGCGTGACGAGACCAGGCGGGGGAGCACGACGGTGAAGGCGGTCATCATGGCCGGGGGGGAGGGGACCCGGCTCCGGCCCCTGACCTCGAACCAGCCCAAGCCCATGCTCCCGATGGCCAACCGGCCCATGCTCGAGCATGTCGTGAACCTCCTCCAGGCCCACGGGATCGAGGACATCGTGGTGACGGTGGCCTTCATGCCGAACGCCATTCGGAACTACTTCGGGGACGGCTCGGAGTTCGGGGTCCGGATGGTCTACACCACCGAGGAGAGCCCCCTCGGGACGGCGGGATCGGTCCGCAACGCCATGGAGCACCTCGAGGAGCGGTTCCTCGTCATCTCGGGGGACGTCCTCACCGACATCGACCTCTCGGCGGTGGTGGACTACCACGAGGAGAAGGGGGCGCTCGCCACCCTGGCCCTGAAGGCGGTCGAGGACCCCCTGGAATTCGGGATCGTGATCACCCGGGAGGACGGCGCGATCGAGCGGTTCCTGGAGAAGCCGACCTGGGGTCAGGTCTTCAGCGACACCATCAACACGGGGATCTACGTCCTCGAGCCGGAGATCTTCGACTTCATCGAATCGGGCCGCCCCGTCGACTTCTCGGCCGAGGTCTTCCCGGCCGTCCTCGAGGCGGGCCGGCCCATCTTCGGCTACGTGGCCGGGGGCTACTGGGAGGACGTGGGCACACTGGAGGCCTACCTCCGGAGCCACCAGGACATCCTCGACGAGAAGGTCCGGGTCCAGCTGGAGGGGTTCCCCCTCCGGCCCGGGGTCTGGCTGGGGAAGGGGGCCGAGGTCGACCCGACGGCCCAGGTGAAGGGGCCGGCCATCATCGCCGACAACTGCAACATCGGGGCCGGGGCCGTCCTGGGCCGGTACTGCGTCATCGGGCCGAACGTCCGGATCGGCGAGGGGGCCCTCATCGAGCGGACGGTGATCGGGGACAGCACCTTCCTCGGGGCCGGGGTCCGGCTCGAGGGGAGCGTGGTGGGACGGTCCTGCGACCTCCGCCAGGGGGCCCGGTGCGAGGAGGGGGTGGTCCTCGGGGACGAGACCTTCGTCGGGGCCCAGGCCGTCCTCAAGTCGGGGGTGAAGGTCTACCCCTTCAAGACGATCGAGATGGGGGCGATGGTCAACACCTCCATCGTCTGGGAGTCCCGGGGGGCGAGGAACCTCTTCGGCCGGAACGGGGTCACGGGGCTGGCCAACGTCGACATCAGCCCGGAGCTGGCCATGCGCCTGGCCATGGCCTGGGCCAGCACCCTGGAGAAGGGGTCGACCATCACGGCGTCGAGGGACACGAGCCGGGCGGCCCGGGTCCTCAAGCGGGCCATCATGGTGGGCTGCAACGCCGTCGGGGTCAACGTCGAGGACCTCGAGGTGGCCACGGTGCCGGTGACCCGGTTCCAGGTCCTCTCGGGGGCCAGCCTCGGGGGGGTCACCATCCGGCTCTCCGAGCACGACACCCAGTCGGTGGAGATCCGGTTCTTCGACCGGGACGGGGTCGACCTCCCGGAGAACACCCAGCGGAAGATCGAGCGGCTCTACGGCCGGGAGGAGTTCCGGCGGGCCCTGGCCTCGGACATCGGGGACCTGAGCTACCCCCCGAGGACCATCGAGTACTACACGGCGGCCCTCATCAACGACGTCGACGTGGCCCGGATCGCCAAGTGCGAGTTCAAGATGGTCCTCGACTACTCCTACGGGACGGCCAGCTTCCTCATGCCGAACGTCCTGGCCAAGCTGGGGGCCGACGTCCTGGTCGTGAACCCCTACGCGGCCACGGCCCGGTACGTCCGGAGCGACACCGAGAACGCCGCCGCCCACGTGGCCGGGCTGGTCCGGGCCTCGGGGGCCCACCTGGGGGCCGTGATCGACCCCGGGGGGGAGCGGCTCACCCTCATCGACGAGGAGGGAAGGATCCTCAGCAACGACGAGTGCCTCCTCCTCCTCCTGGGACTGGTCACGAAGCCGGGCCCGGCCCGGGCCGGGGGGAAGCCGGTGAAGGTGGCCCTCCCGGTGGCGGTCCCGATGGCGGCCGAGGGGATCTGCAACGAGGCTGGGGCCGAGATCATCTGGACGAAGCTCTCGGCGGCCAACCTCATGGAGGCGGCCGCCTCGGGGGACGTGGCCTTCGCCGGGAGCCAGATGGGGGGCTACATCTTTCCCCGGTTCCTCCCCGCCTTCGACGCCGTGGGGACCCTGGTCCACATCCTCGACCTCCTCTCGGCCGATCCCGTCCGGCTCTCGACACTGACGGGACGGCTCCCGAGGGTCCACATCGCCCACGAGGAGGTCGTCACCCCCTGGGAGCAGAAGGGGACGGTGATGCGGACCCTGGTGGAGCGGGCCAAGGACCGGACGGTGGTCCTCGTCGACGGGATCAAGCTGGTGGAGGCGGACGGCTGGACCCTCATCCTCCCCGACCCGGAGGAGCCCACCACCCATGTCTGGGCCGAGGGGCCGAGCGAGGCCGAGGCCAGGGTCCGGGCCCAGGAGCAGGCCGTCCGGATCCGGCAGATCCTCCGCTGAACGGGGGAGCGGGCCGGGGGCCGGTGGGGTAGGGTCCACGGCCATGCAGGTCCCCGACACCCTCCGGTACACATCCGACCACGAGTGGGCCCGGGCCGACGGCGGCCGGGTCCGGGTCGGGATCACCGACTACGCCCAGGACGCCCTCGGCGACGTCGTCTTCGTCGGGCTCCCCGAGGTGGGGACGGCCGTGGAGGCGGGGGCGGTCCTGGGGGAGGTGGAGTCGACGAAGTCGGTCTCCGAGATCTACTCGCCGCTGGCCGGGACGGTCGTCGCCGTCAACAGCGCCCTCGGGGATGCCCCCGAGCAGCTCAACGCCGACCCCTACGGGGAGGGCTGGATGGTGGAGATCGAGCCGGCCGACCCCGCCGCCTTCGAGGGACTCCTCGACGCGGCGGGCTACCGGGAGCTCACGGCCGAGTAGCGGCCGGAAAGCGGCCCGGGGCCCGGATCACCGGGAGCGGCGGGCCGAGGACGGAGTAGCGTGGAGGGCGTGGCGTTCTGCAACAACTGTGGGCACCGGAACCCGGAGGGGTCGAACTTCTGCTCCTCCTGCGGTGCCGTCCTGGCTGCCGGAGCTGACGCCACCGTGACGCTCTACCCGGTCGACGCCCAGGGGGAAGGTCCCGAGGAGGAAGTCAGCGTCGCCCTTCCCGACCGGTCCGCCGGCGCCGGGCTCCTCGTCGTCAAGCGGGGTCCCGAGGCCGGGAGCCGGTTCGATCTCGACCGGGAGGTGACCCGGGCCGGCCGGCACCCGGAGAGCGAGATCTTCCTCGACGACATCACCGTCTCCCGCCGCCACGCCGAGTTCCGGAGGGGCCCCGACGGGGTCACGGTGCGGGACGTGGGATCGCTGAACGGGACCTACGTGAACCATGAGCGGATCGAGGACGCCAAGCTGGCCAGCGGTGACGAGGTCCAGATCGGGAAGTTCAAGCTCGTCTACCTGGCGGCGGCGGACGAGTGAGCCGGACGTACCTGTCCATCGGGGACGTCCTGACGCTGCTCCGCCAGGAGTTCCCCGACGTCACCATCTCCAAGATCCGGTTCCTCGAGAGCCAGGGGCTCGTCAACCCGGAGCGGACCCCCTCGGGCTACCGGAAGTTCTACGAGCAGGACGTCGACCGGCTCCGGTGGGTCCTCCGCCAGCAGCGGGAGCACTTCCTCCCCCTGAAGGTCATCAAGGGCCGGCTCGAGCGGGAGGGCCGGGACGAGGTCGAGTCCGGGCCCGTCCACGCCGGGGGGAACGGCACCGAGGTCCATGCCGACTCCGACGAGGTCAGGGTGGGCGAGGCCGTCCTCGTCGGCCAGGGGGCCCAGCACCACGCCACCGTCGGCCGGGTTGTCGGTGAGGGGGAGGGCCAGGCATCGTCGGCCGCCGGATTCCAGCTCCCCGGCTTCGAGGCCGGTCCCGCCGTCCGCTCCGCGGTGGGCGAAGGCCTTCCCGGTCCCGGAGGCCGACCCCAGGACGTCCCGGCCGTGAACCCCGGACCGACCGGTCCGACCGGTTCGACCGGTCCGACCGGTCCGACGGGTTCGACGGGCCCGGGAGCGGCCCGGGGGCAGGACCCGGCGCCGGTGCCGCCGGTTCCGGCTCCGGCCCCTGCTCCGGCCCCTGCTCCGGCCCCTGCTCCGATCCCGGCGTCGCCGATCTCCGCTCCGGCTCCGGCCCGGGCTCCTGCTCCGGGCGGGGCGACCGCTAGGGTCCAGGTCCCGGCCCGGCCGCAGGGCGGGGTCCCGGTGACCGACGGGAGCGGGGCCGCCGTGCCAGCGGCCCCCGCCGTGGCGCCGCCGGCCGGGGGGACGGGAGGTGCTCCGGTGACGAGCTCGTCGGAGGGAGGGGCCGGCGGGGTCAGGCCGGGTGGTGGGACGGGGCCGAGTGGTGGAACCGGTGGTGGACCGGCCGATCTGAGTGGAGCGAGCATGACATTGGAGGAACTGGCCGGAGCCTCGGGGATGAGCCCGGAGGAGCTGGTCCAGCTGGAGTCGTTCGGGCTCCTGTCGGGTCGGGCGGTGGGGGGAGAGGTCTACTACGACGAGGATGCCCTCACGGTGGCCCGGCTGGCGGCGGGGTTCGCCCGGTACGGGATCGAGGCCCGGCATCTCCGGACCCACAAGCACGCGGCCGAGCGGGAGGCGGGGTTCATCGAGCAGATCGTGCTCCCCCTCCTGAAGCAGCGGAACCCGGAGTCGAGGCAGCGGGCCCAGGAGACGGTGACGGAGCTGTCCCGGCTGGGGGCGGGCCTCAGGGCCGCCCTGGTCCAGGCGGCGCTCCGCCAACAGATCGGCGGTTGACCGCTTCCGGGCAGATCGGGGTCCTCCACGGGAGTGGGGAGATCGCCGGGGAGGTGGGGCGGCTCGGGGCCGAGCTGTCGGCGGCCTACCCGGAGGGGGTCCTCCTGGTGGGGGTGCTCCGGGGGAGCCTGTACTTCCTGGCCGACCTCGTCCGGGCCATGGGGGTGCCCTGCGAGGTGGAGTTCCTCGCCATCTCCCCCTACACGGCGGGGACGGGGCGGGTCCGGATCGTGAAGGACCTCGAGGTGGACGTGGCCGGCCGGGAGGTGGTCCTGGTGGAGGACATCGTCGACACCGGGCTGACCTGCAGCTACGTCCTGGGGGAGCTCCGGCGCCGTGAGCCGGCCTCGGTGGAGGTCTGCTGCCTCTTCGACCGGAGAGCCCGGCGGATCGTCCCCGTCCCGATCCGGTTCGTGGGCTTCGAGGCCCCCGACGAGCTCCTGCTGGGCTACGGGCTCGACGTGGCCGGGAGGTACAGGAACCTGCCCTTCGTGGCCGTCGGGGACCGGCATCTCCTGCAGGCCGATCCCGACGCGTATGTCGAGGGGGCCTTCGGGCGGTAAGTTGGCGGGATGGTCGAGGTGCGACTGAGCGCGGTGAGGGTGGATCTCCAGTCGAACACGCCGGTGCTCCTGCTGACCGAGACGGAGGGGGCGGGGCGGACCCTCCCCATCTTCATCGGGGCCCCCGAGGCCACCGCCATCGCCTTCGCCATCCAGGGGGTGGCCACCCCCCGGCCCATGACCCACGACCTCCTCCGGGACGTCGTCGAGGCGCTCCAGGCCCAGGTGGAGCGGGTGGTGATCACGGAGCTCCGGTCGGCGACCTACTACTCGGAGCTCCAGCTGAAGCGGGGGGAGGAGACCATCACGGTCTCGAGCCGGCCCTCCGACGCCGTGGCCCTGGCCGTCCGGACGGGGAGCCCCCTGTTCGTCTCGGACGAGCTGATGGACGCCGAGGGGGTCCTCCTCCCGCCGGAGGAGGAGGAGCAGGAGTCGGGGAACCCCGACGAGCTGGTGGGGGAGTTCCGGGAGTTCCTCGACCAGGTCCGCCCGGAGGACTTCTCCTCCTAGGGGGGTCGGTCCGGCGGGCGGATCACCGGCCCCGGGGTGGGAAGGTGGCAGACTCGGAGGCCGGCGGATGGCGCCGGGGACGGCCCGGACGGGGCCGGGAGTCGAGGAGGTCGAGGGTGGGGAAGCTCCTGGGAGACGGCGGGGGGATCCGCTGGGCGCCGGTGTCGCTGCTCGGGGCCCTGGCCGCGGTGTCGGTCCTGGCCGGCTGCAGCTCGACCTCGACCTCGACGAGGAGCACCACGACGACGAGGGCGGCGGCGAGCAGCAGCGCCCCGTCGACGACGGGGAGCCCGGGGTCGAGCTCGACGAGCAGCTCCTCGACGAGCAGCACCTCGACGACGGCGGCGGGGGAGGCCCGGTGCGTGACGGCGAGCCTGGCCGGGAGCGTGGAGGGGAGCTCGGGGGCGGCGGGGACGATCGAGCTGACCTTCGCCCTGAGGAACGTGTCGACGGCGGCCTGCTCCACCGGGGGCTACCCGGGGCTCCAGCTCATCGACGGGTCGGGGAACCAGCTCCCGACGAACTCGGTCCAGGGCGGGGGGCTCTCCTTCGAGCAGGTCGCCCCCAGCAGCCTGAGCGTCCCGGTGGGGGGGTCGGTCTGGTTCAACGTGGGCTACTCGGATGTGACGACGGGAAGTGAGACCTCCTGCCCGGCGGCGGCCCAGATCCAGGTCATCCCCCCCAACGACACCTCCCACCTGGTGGTGGCGGTCTCCCAGCTGACGGCCTGCGGCGGGGGGACCCTCCACGAGTCGGCCCTCTTCGGGCCGGGGTCGCCGGCCACGGGGACGACGGCCCCGCCCTCGCCCTGAGACCGCTGGGGGCGGTGGATCGGGTCCCGGGGGTCAGGTCCCGAGGCGGACGAGGACCCGGCCCCGGACCTTGGCGTCGATGATCCCCTCGAGGGCGCCGGCCAGGCCGTCGAGGTCGACCTCCCGGTCGACGAAGGTGTCGAGGTCGGGGGGGCGGAGGTCGGTGGCGAGGCGGTCCCAGACGGCCCGGCGGCGGTTGGTGGGGGTCTCGACGGAGTCGACCCCGAGGAGGGCGACGTTGCGGACGATGAAGGGGTAGACGGTGGTCTCGAGGCCGGCCCCGGCCGTGAGTCCGCTGGCGGCGACGGCGGCGCCGTAGCGGAGGGAGCGCAGGACGAGGGCCAGGGTGGCCCCCCCGGCGCAGTCGACGGCCCCGGCCCAGCGCTCGGGCCCGAGGGTCTTCCCGGGGGCCTCGTCGAGGTCGTCCCGGCCGATGACCCGGGCGGCGCCGAGGGCCTCGAGCCAGGGGGTCTCGCCGGCCTTCCCCGATGAGGCGACGACCTCGTAGCCCCGGCCGGCGAGGAGGGAGACGGCGAAGGAGCCGACCCCCCCGGAGGCCCCGGTGACGAGGAGGGGGCCGGGGGCGGCGGCGGGGTCGAGGCCGTGGCGCTCGAGGTCGTCGAGGGAGAGGGCGGCGGTGAAGCCGGCCGTCCCGATGATCATGGCCTCCCGGGCGGTCAGGCCGGGAGGGAGGGGGAGGACCCAGGGGGCGGGGACCCGGGCGTAGTCGGCGAAGCCCCCGTGGCGGGAGACGCCGATGTCGTGGCCGTGGGCCAGGACGGGGGTTCCGGGGGGGAGGGTGGGGTCGTCGGAGGCGACCACCTCCCCGGCCAGGTCGACCCCGGGGACGAGGAGGGGGAGCCGGGAGACCCGGTTCCCGGGGCGGGTCACCATCCCGTCCTTGTAGTTGACGGCCGACCAGGCCACCTTGACGAGGACCTCGCCGGGGGGGAGGTCCTCGAGGCCGAGGGTGGTGGGGCCGGCGGTGATCCCGTCAGCGTGGCGGCGGACCAGGAAGGCCCGGAAATCGTCCATTGCAGTACCCTACGGCTCCCGTGGCCCCCCCGACCCCGCCCGAGCCCGCCCCCCCGGAGCGGCGTCCCTCCCCGCTCACCCCGGAGGTGGTGGCCGCCGGCCGGATCTCCTTCTCGGGGCTCCAGGTCGAGGCCGGGGCGCTCTGGTGGTCGGAGTCCCGACCCTCGGAGGGGGGACGGCAGGTCGTGATGCGGTGGGCCGGCCCGGTCGGGCCGGTGGAGGTCTCGCCCCCGGCGGTCTCGGTCCGGTCCCGGGTCCAGGAGTACGGGGGGGCGGCCTTCTGGGTCTCCCCGGCGGGCCGGCTCGTCTACAGCGAGATCACCGGGGGGGGTCTCTGGGAGGTGGATCCGGGAGGGGAGCCGGTCCGGCTCACCCCGGAGCCCCCGGCCGGAGAGGAGGTCCGGTACGGCGATGTCCGGGGGGTGCCCGGACTCGACGCCCTGGTGGCCGTCCGGGAGTGGCACCGGGGCGGGGAGGTCGGGGAGGTCGAGAACGCCGTCGTCCTCGTCTCGGAGGGGTCGGTCCAGGTCCTGGCCGGGGGCCGGGACTTCTTCGCCGCCCCTCGGCCCAGCCCCGACGGTCGGTGGCTGGCCTTCCTGGCCTGGGACCAGCCGGAGATGCCCTGGGACGGGTCCGAGCTCCTGGTCCGGCCCCTGGTGGGGGCGGCGGGCGGGCTCCAGGTGAACGCCGGCCCGCTGACGAGGGTGGCGGGGGGTCGGGCCATCTCCATCGGCCAGCCCCGGTGGAGCCCGGGGGGGGAGCTCTGGTTCCTGTCGGACGAGGGGGGCTGGTGGCAGCCCTGGCGGTGCCGGCCAGGTGCGGGGCCGGGGGCGGAGGCGGAGCGGGTCTGCGCCGTGGAGGCGGAGTTCCACAGCCCGGACTGGGTTCTCGGGCAGTCGACGGGGGGGTTCCTGGCCGACGGTCGGCTCGTCACCCGGTACCGGGCCGGGGGGAGGGACCGGGTCGGGATCGTGGACCCGGCCCGGGGAAGCCTGGTCGAGGTCGAGCAGCCCTGCGTCTCGATCGCCGCCCTGGCCGTCGACCCCGGGGTGGGGGGAGCCGGGGAGGGGGTGGTCCTCCTGGGGGCCACGGTGGACGCCCCGGCCGGGATCCACCGGCTGGCCCTGGACGGGGGGGAGGCCAGGGTGGTCCACCGGCCCGGGCCGGTCCTCCTGGCCCCGGAGGAGGTCTCTGTGGCCGAAGCCGGGGTCGCCCCCGGTCGGGGGGGCGGGGAGATCCCCTACCTCTTCTACCCCCCCTCGGGTCCGGCCGGTGAAGGAGAGCTCCCTCCGGTGTTGGTGGTGTGCCACGGGGGGCCGACGGGGGCGGTCGAGGGGGGGTTCGACCCGGCGGTCCAGTTCTGGACGTCCCGGGGGGTGGCGGTGGCGGCCGTCGACTACCGGGGGTCGGCGGGCTACGGCCGGGCCTACCGGGGGCTCCTGGCCGGGGCCTGGGGGGTGGCCGACGCCGAGGACGTCGCCGACGTGGCCCTGGCCCTGGCCGAGGGGGGCCGGGTCGACGGGAAGCGGATGGCGGTCCGGGGGGCGAGCAGCGGGGGGCTGACGGCGCTCCGGGCGGCCACGGTGGGGGGACCGTTCGGGGCCGTCATCTCCGCCTACGGGGTGACGGACCTCCGGGCCCTGGCCGCCGACACCCACAAGTTCGAGGCCCGGTACCTCGACGGGCTGGTCGGACCCTGGCCGGAGGCGGAGGCGGTCTATGAGGAGCGGTCCCCGGCCTGCCACCCCGAGCTCATCGGGGCGGCGGTCCTCCTCCTCCAGGGGGAGGAGGACGCCGTCGTCCCCCCGGACCAGGCCCGGCGGATGGCGGCGGCCCTCGAGGCCCGAGGGGTCCGGTGCGAGCTGGTCCTCTTCCCGGGGGAGGGCCACGGGTTCCGGCGGGGGGAGACCCTGGCCGAGTGCACCCGGCGGGAGCAGGCCTTCCTGGGGGAGGTCCTCGGGTTCCCGGCCTCCTGACGGGGGGACACTCCCGGGGGGACCCGCCGGAGGGGCCGGCGGGGGCCTACGATGGGGGGATGGTCCCCCGCCTGCTGCGGCGTGGCGCCCGGACGGTGGCGGGCTGGAGCCCCGATGAGCGCGACGCCGTCCTCTACTCGGCCTCGGCCCTCTTCGCCGTGATCACGATCCGGGCCTCGGGGATCCCCCTCTACCGGCAGTGGGGGGAGCTTGCTGTCGGCCCCTACGCCCTGGCTGCGCTGGCCTCGGCCTTCATGGCCCGTCGGCACCGGTCGGGGAGCCATCCCCGTCGGCGGGCCAGCGACCCTCTCGGCTCCGGTCCGGTCCCGGCTCCGGCCGGCCCCACCGAGGGGGCCGAGGGCTGGCACTGGAACACCTCGAGGACGGCCATCTTCCTCCTGGTCCTGGTGGGGGCCACCCTGATGCCCCTCTCCCTGGAGGTCCTCTGGCGGACCGACAGCGGGTCCAGCACCCACGTCCAGCCCGAGGTCCAGGTCATCGAGCAGTCGGGGGATCGGGTGGCGTCCGGGCAGAGCCCCTACCAGAAGATCAACCCGGCCAAGCCCCCGCCGGTGGCCCAGGGGGAGCCCTCCTATGACGCCTTCAACCCCTACCTCCCCCTCATGTCCCTCTTCGGGCTGGCCCGGTCGACCCACGCCTCCCCCCGGCTCACCGACGCCCGGGTGGCCTTCTCGCTGCTGACCATCCTCCTGGCCGTCGGGGCCCTGGGGATGACCCGGGGCCGGAACTCCCCCCGGCAGGTCACCCTCCAGAGCATGACGGTCCTCCCGACGGCCGCCCTCCCCCTGGCCACCGGGGGGGATGACGTCCCGGTGGCCGCCATCATGCTCCTGGGGCTCGTCCTCCTCCAGCGGCGGAGACCCCTCCTGGCCGGCCTGGTCCTGGGGGTGTCCGCCTCCATGAAGATCACGGCCTGGCCCCTGGCTGTCATCGCCATCCTGGTGGTCACCGACAGGGAGGGGGAGCGGACGGGACGGGCCCGGCTCCTCTTCGCCGGGGGACTGGCCGGGGTCATGATCCCCGCCGTCCTCCCCTCGGCCCTGAACAACTTCTCGGCCTTCGTCCAGAACGTGGTCCGGTTCCCCCTGGGCCTGGCCGGGGTGACCTCCCCGGCCGCCAGCCCCCTTCTGGGCCATGTCTTCGTCACGGCCTTCCCCTCCTTCCACGAGGTCTTCACCGTGGCCATCGTCGTCCTCGGGTCGATCGCCCTGGGTTGGGCACTCATCCGGAGGACCCCCCGGACCCCCTCGAACGTCTCCCGGCTCCTGGGCTGGGCCATGGCCGTGGCCATCTGCCTGGCCCCCGCCACCCGCCTCGGCTACATGCTCTACCCCGTCGACTTCTTCATCTGGGCCTGGCTCCTCCACAGCGAGGAGCTGGCCGAGGGCCGGAACCGGATCGGGTCGGAGGCGGATGTGGACGAGGTCCCGGCCGCCGTGGCCTGAGCGGTAGACGCATCCGGGGTCGACGACGGCGCCCAGGATGCTGACCCCGGATCAGGCCGCGCGGGCTCATCGAGAACTACGGCCAGGGTTGACCGTCAGGCGAAGAGTCGCGGTTCTTCCCAGGTTGGGTCGGCCTGGCGGTGGGGTGGGTCGGTGCCGGTCTGGCCGGTGTCCGGGGGTTTGTCGTCGGGGGGCTTGTGCCAGTTCCAGTGGCCGGGGCCGCCGGTGAGGGTCCAGCGCTGGTAGGTCTTCATGGTGTGGTGGCGGTGGCAGATCCGGGCCAGGTTCCAGAGCTCGGTGGGGCCGCCTTCGGCGAAGGGGATGAGCCAGTGGTCGATCTCGAGGCCCTGGGCTACCGCACAGCCAGGGACGACACAGACGGGATCCCGGGCTTCGAGAGCCGTTCGGACGTACGCGGAGACGGCCCGGCCCAGATGGGCGACGGTCCGGATGTCGACCCCGTCGGTGATGACGAGCTTCAGGAACGCCTCACCCAGGACCGCCTTGGCGGTGTCGACGGGGACGGGTCCGACGCCGGCGATCTCGCACAGCTCGCCTGACTCGACCCAGCCCCGGAGGAAGGCGGACAGATCGACCCGGAACAGGATGGTGGCAGGCGCCCGCCCCGGCCGGGACGACCCGCCGCTGTCCCCGCCGTGACCGTTGCTGCCGCAACCGCCGCCGCTGCGGTGGGCGGCTTCGGCCATCGCCACCAGGGCGTCGGCGGCGTACTGGTCCGGGCGTTCCTTGACGCCGGCCCGGCGGGCCTTGTCGAAGACCTGGTCCTGGAACGGTCGGAGGGCGGCCAACAGCCGGGCCCCGTCGTCGGCGGGGAGCTTGAAGCTTCCCCGCAGCGACCCGTCGACGTCGTCGGTCCAGGTCTTGCAGAACCTCGACTTTCGGACCTTTTCGGCCCGGTCGTCCTCCTCCAGACGGCTGTGGGCCGTGGCCCGGGCCTGTCGGACCCGCCGCTTCAGCTCCTCCTCCCCCCCGTGCTTCGCTGCGTCGAGGAGCTCCTTTTCGGCCGACGGATCGGCCTTGGCGCCGGGGACGATCTTCTTGGCCTGGTCCGACGAGACGTCCCCGTTGCGCAGCGCCTCCTCGGTGTCGGGATGGAAGTCGAGGTCCTTCGCCGCGTTGAGATCGGCGGTCGCGTCCCGGGTCTCCCCGCCCTGACGCCGGGCCATCCACTCCGCGGCCGACCGGGCTCCCTCCCGGCGCCACACCTCCGACTCCTCCACCCGGGGACCGAACAGTAGACAGCCGTTCGCCGCCAGCCGCTGCAGCTCACACAGATCGGCCCACACCCCGGCCGCATCCTCCGGATGGGTCGCCTCCGGCTCGGCCACGTGCAGGAAGTCACGGATGACTCCCACACAGCCCTGGATCTCCTCCCGCACCGTCGCCACCCACAGAGCATTCCATGAGGCTGTAATGCTCTCCGAGGGTTCCCACCCGGGACCGCCGCCCTGGTCGAGTTCGGTTGGGGTGATGTTTGTCGCCTCCGGTCGGGCCTCAGATTCCGGCAGCCGAACGTGATGTACCCAGAGGCTCCGGCAATGTCCGATGCGGCGGACCCCGGTCACCTGGGATACCCCAGGCCAAGCTGAGGCACTAGGTTTCAGGGCGCCCGGGGACGAGTTGCTGGCCCGGCGGCAGCACGGTGGGACCACCTCGACGTCCTCGACGTAGGCCTGCACGACCACGACAACACCAAGGGCGAGACCGATGCGGACAGGGCGGAGCGGGATGAGGGTTGTGCTGGCCCTCGGCGTGGTAGCGGTGTTGACCTCGGCCTGCCAGCTGTCGAGGCCCCCGGGCACGGTCTTCACGTTCGCCGGGAGTACGAGCGACCGGGGACCGGGGTCGGCCACCGACGCCTTCATGACCCCCGGGGCAGTCGCCGTCTCCGGGTCCTCGTTCTACGTCGCCGACACGCCCCACGACGTGATCCGGCGGGTCGACGCCGACGGGTCCCAGGTGGTGGTGGCCGGCACCGGGGTGATCGGCAACCTCGGTGACGGGGGCCCGGCCACGGCTGCCACGCTCGCCAGCCCCAGGGGCTTGGCCGTCGACGGCTCCGGGAACCTGGTCATCGCCGACTCCAAGAGGATCCGGGTGGTGGCGGTGACGACAGGCACCTTCGACGGGCAGGCCATGACGGCCGGGGACATCTACACCATTGCCGGAGGGGGAAGTCCCGGGCAGCCGGGCGCGACAGCCACGTCGGTGTCTTTTGTCGACCCCACGTCCTTGGCCGTCGACAGCGCCGGCAACGTCCTCGTCGGATCCGGCCTCAACGGAACCCTGACCTCAATCTGGGTGGTGCCGGCAACGACAGGCACTTTCTACGGACAGGCCATGGCGGCCGGGGACATCTACCCCCTCGCCTCCTTCTCCAGCACAGTGTCTGGGTGCATGGGGGTATCCGCCGCCGGGAGGGTGTCCGGCATCGCCGTGGACGGATCCGGGAACGTGATCTTCGCGGCCAACGGCTGTGTCTGGGTGATGCCGGCCAACTCGGGGTCGTTCTTCGGGCAGACCATGGTGGCCGGCAACGTTTTCTCCATCGGGGGCTCACTCCCGCTCCCGCCCGGCAACGGATTGGCGGTCGACCAGGCGGGCGACGTCGTGGAGGCCGAAGGTTACGGGGCCAGGGTCATCGAGATCTCGCGGGTAACGGGTCATGTCGCGACGGTGGCCGGCACCGGCATCTCCGGCAAATCGGGGGACGGGGGCCCAGCCGGTTCGGCCCAGCTGGGCGCTCCTCTGGGCGTGGCCGTCGATGGGGTAGGCAACCTGGTCCTCGCCGACAGCCGCGCCGACCGGGTGCGGGTTGTGGCTGCGTCGACGGGGACCTTCTACGGCCAGGCCATGACCGCCGGCGATATCGACACACGGTGGCCGGTGGCGGTTCAGACGGTGACGGCGGGCCGGCCGCCGCGGCCACGCTGACCATGCCGACCGGGGTCACCGTCGACGGGTCCGGCGACGTCGTCATCGCCGACTCGTGGGACAACTGCGTCCGGGTGGTGGCCGGGTCGTCCGGGACCTTCCTCGGCCAGCCGGTGACGGCGGGGGACATCTCCGACGCGGCCGGGGTCTGCGGGATCGGTTCGTTCTCCGGTGACGGGGGTCCAGCCCCACAGGCCGGGCTCTGGGGCCCGACGGCCACCGCCTTCGACCGGGCCGGGAACCTGGTCATCGCCGACGCTGACAACTACCGGGTCCGGGTGGTGGCCGCCTCGTCGGGGATGTTCTATGGCCAGGCCATGACGGCCGGGGATATCTACACCGTGGCCGGGTCCGGCCTGGCCGGCACCGCCGGTGGCGACGGGGGACCGGCCGCGGCGGCGTCGTTCGACCAGCTCGACGGGATCGCCGTTGACGGATCCGGGAACCTGGTCGTCGCCGACGCCTCCCCCGGCTCTACCGACGACGGCGTCAGGGTCGTGGCCGCCACGTCGGGGACGTTCTACGGGCAGGCGATGACGGCCGGGGACATCTACGGCTTGGGGACGGCCTTCGGAGGCGCACGGGGAGTGGCGGTGGACGGGTCCGGGAACGCCGTCCTCGTCGCCGGGCCCGGCATCGAGGTCCTGGCCGGCTCGTCCGGGACCTTCTACGGGCAGTCCATGACCGCCGGGGGCGTGTACACGGTGGCAGGGTCGTCGTCGAACCAACAGGGCCCCGTCAACGGTGTACCGGCTCTCGGTGCCGCATTGGGGTATGCGAACGGGGTGGCGTTGGACGGGCAGGGGAACCTGGTCGTGTCCAATGGTGACGGGCTCATCCGGGTGGTGGCCGTCTCGTCGGGGACCTTCTACGGCCAGGCCATGGCGGCCGGCGACATCTACACCGTGGCCGGCTACCCCTGGGCCGGCCCCACCACTCCGATCACCTTCGGTGACGGGGGGCCGGCCACCGCCGCCTTCTTCGCCGATCCGGAGGCCGTGGCGGTCGACCCGGCCGGGAACCTCTACATCGCCGACACCGCCAGCGCCCGGATCCGGGAGGTGACGGCGGAACCGACCGCCCAGGCCATCACCTTCACGTCAGCTGTTCCGACCGGTGCCACCGTCGGAGGGGCTTCCTACGACGTCTCGGCCACCGGCGGAGGGTCGGGGAACCCGGTCACCTTCTCCGTCGACCCGACCGCCACGTCGGTGTGCTCGATCTCCGGCTCGACCGTCTCCTTCACCGGGGCTGGGACCTGCGTCGTCGACGCCGATCAGGCCGGGAGCTCCGGGTACAGCGCCGCCCCTGAGGTGCGGCAGTCCTTCGCGGTGGCAGGATAACCGTGAGGATCGGGACGACCGCCTAGCCCCCTACTGCTCGTCGGCGACGACGAAGAGCCGGAGGGTGAACCGGGTGGTCCCGGTGGTGGCGGCCGACCCGGAGGTGCCGAACGTGGTGGGGGAGACCACCACCCCCACCTCCCAGTAGTTCCCGTCCACCGAGGCCCGCTTGGCCAGGACCTCGATGCTCCCGGCCGGGGCCTGGACGGCGGCGGCCGGGGGGCCCTGGCTGAGGAGGGTCCAGCCCTGGCTGGGGAGCTGGGCGTGGAAGAAGGAGATGACGTTCTGCTGGGAGGCGGCCAGCTCGAGGCCGATGGTGTGGTCGTAGGTGCCGACGGTGTTGTCCCGGGTCGACCCGGCCACGACGGTGGTCCCGGCCGGGACGGCCAGGGCCTGGAGGAGGTCGCTGGGGGGGTTCCCCCCGGCCGTGATCGGGGCCAGGGCCCCGGCGGCCTCGACGGCGGGGAGGGGGGCCCCGGTGGCGGTCCGGAGGAGGGTGGGGGAGGGGCCCGAGGAGCTCCCCGTCGAGCCGGACCAGGCCGCCTGGGCCAGGAAGGCCCCGATGAAGAGGACGAAGCAGAGCCCGAGGACGATGAGGGCCGGCCGGGTGCTCGGACCCCGGTTGGGGTCGACCACCGGGCCGGGAGGCCTGTCGCCGGATGGGGCCGGGTCGGCCCGGTCGAGGTCGGGGGAGGTCGTCATCGGCCCTCCGACTCTACCGCCGCCTGGTCCCCCTCCCCCCTTTCATACCCCTGTGCGTGACTTCCTGGGCACCCCAAGCGTTGACGAACCGGGAAGGTTGCATTTACAGTGAGACGTCGCCGGATCCCCTCGAGGGATCCGGTCCGGAGGGGGAGACCCGGGGGTTGAGCCCGCCTGGTGCGGGCTGGTCAAGAGGAGCAGAGGAGTGCGGCGGGCACGGGGGGCCGCCGCACTCCGCTCCCCGTCGTCGGGCCCCGGCCCGAGTTCCTAGCCCCAGCCGAAATGGTCGAGGGGACCCCGCCCGGCCCCGAGCCGCCAGCCGGCCGCCCCCCGGAGGGCCCCGGCCACGTAGGCCTTGGCCCGCCGGACGGCCTCGACCGGCTCGAGGTCGAGGGCCAGGCCGGCGGCGATGGCGGCCGAGAGGCTGCAGCCCGTTCCGTGGTCGTTCCCGGTCGGGATCCGCGTCCCGGGGAGAACGGTGAGGACGCCCCCGTGGAGGACCACGTCGGGGGCCTCCCCCCCGGCCAGATGCCCCCCCTTCACGACGACCGTGGCCGGCCCGGCCTCGGCCAGCCGCCGGGCCGCCCTCTCCATCGAGTCGAGGTCGGTGATCGTCGTCCCGGTCAGGAGGCCGGCCTCCCGGAGGTTGGGGGTGACGACGAGGGCCCGGGGGAGGAGGAGCTCGAGATAGGACCGGGGGCCGTCCTCGTCCAGGAGTGGTCGGCCGGTGGAGGCCAGGAGGACGGGGTCGACGACGAGCCGGGGGAGGTCTCCGGCCGCGGCCCGGCGGGCCACGGCCGCCACCGTGGCCGAGGAGGCCAGCATCCCCGTCTTCGTGGCCGCCACGGTGAAGTCCCCCAGGACGGCCTCGAGCTGGAGGTCGACGAATTCGGGGTCGAGGGGGACGACCCCGAGGACCCCGGTCGTGTCCTGGGCCGTGACCGCCGTCACCGCCGTGACCCCGAAGACGCGATGGGCGGCGAAGGTCTTGAGGTCGGCCTGGATCCCGGCCCCGGCCCCCGAGTCGGACCCGGCGATGCTGAGGACGACGACCGGGGTGGTCAAGACCCGGCCAGCCCCTCCGTCGGGCTCGAGGCCAATGCGGTCCAGCGCCGGGGGATCCGGCCCGCCCCCCGGGCCTCGGCCCCGGCCTCGACGGCCAGGGCCACGGCCCGGGCCATCCGGACGGGGTCGGGGGACCGGGTGATGGCCGAGGCCACCAGGACCCCCTCACAGCCGAGCTCGATGGCCTGGGCCGCCTCCGAGGCGGTCCCGATCCCGGCGTCGAGGATGACGGGGACGGTGGCGGCCCCGGTGATGAGGCCGATGTTGTGGGGGTTCCTGATCCCGAGGCCCGAGCCGATGGGCGACCCCAGGGGCATGACGGCGGCGCAGCCGACCTGCTCGAGCCGGCGGGCCAGGACGGGGTCGTCGTTCGTGTAGGGGAGGACGACGAACCCCTCCTCGCAGAGCTGCTCGGCCGCACCGAGGAGCTCGACGGCGTCGGGGAGGAGGGTCTCCTCGTCCCCGATGACCTCGAGCTTGACCCAGTCCGTGGCGAAGGCGTCCCTCGCCAGCTTGGCCGTGAGGACGGCATCGGCGGCCGTGAAGCAGCCGGCCGTGTTGGGGAGGACCCCGAGGCCCCGGCCGGCCAGGATCTCCAGGATCGATCCCCGGGTCCCGGGGTCGACCCGGCGGACCGCCACCGTGGCCAGGTCCGAGCCGGAGGCCTCGCAGACGGCGTCGAGGACGGTGAGCGAGGGGATCCCCCCAGTCCCCAGGATCAGCCGGCTCTTGAGCACCCGGCCGGCGATGACGAGGGCCTCAGCCACCGGCGGCCGCCGTGACGATCTCGACCCGGTCCCCGGCCTCGAGGGCGGTCCCGGCCCAGCGGCTCCGGGGGACGACCTCCCGGTTCCGGGCCACCGCCACCCCGGCCGGCGACGGGCACCAGGAGGCCACCACGTCGGCCACCGTCGTCCCGGCGGCCACCTCGGCCGGGCTCCCGTTGACCTCGAGGACGAGCCCCGGACCGGAGGGGGTCATCCCTTCAGCATGCCAGGACGGGGAACCGGTCCGGGCCGAACCCGGCCAGCTCCCCGGGGACCTCCCTCCCGGCCAGGGTGGCCGCCACCGCCTCGGCGGTGAGGGGGGTGAGGAGGATCCCGTTCCGGTAGTGCCCCGTGGCCAGCACCAGCCCGGGGAGGCCGCTCGGGCCGACCAGGGGCCCGTTGTCCGGGGACCCCGGCCGGAGGCCGGCCAGGGACTCCTCCAGGACCAGCTCCGAGACCCCGGGGACGACCCGCTGGGCGTCGCGGAGGAGCCCGTAGACGGCGCCGGCCGTCACCGTCAGGTCGAACCCGGCCTCCTCCACCGTGGCCCCGATCACCAGGCTCCCGTCGGCCCGGGGGACGAGATAGACCGACTGGCCCTGGACCACCCCCCGGACGGTCCGGCTGAGGAGCGGCCGGTCGGCCGGGCCCCGGAGCCGGAGGATCTGGCCCTTCACCGGCCGGACCGGGGGGAGGACCCCGGCCGGGACCCCGGCCAGCTCCCCGGAGCGGCAGCCGGCGGCCAGGACCACCGCTCCGCAGTCGATCGTCGTCCCGTCCCCGAGGCCGACCCCGGAGACGGCCCCGCCGGAGGTCTCGACGGAGCTGACCCTCAGGGGGAGGTGGACGACCTCCCGGGCCCGGCCCGCGGCCAGGAGGGCCCCGACGAGCTCCCGGTTGTGGACCTGATGGTCCCCCGGCGCCCAGAGCCCGGCCCGGACCCCCGGGGCCAGGGCCGGCTCGAGGGCCCGGGCCTCCCGGCCGGTCAGCCACTCCACCTCGAGCCCGAGCCCGGCCTGGAACCGGTGGAGCTCGGCGGCCCAGGCCCGGTCCCCCTCGTCGGCGGCGACGAGGAGGGTCCCGGTCCGGCGGTAGGAGACGGGGAGCCCCGACTCCTCCTCGACCTCGGCGGCGAATCCGGGCCAGCTCCGGGCCGAGGCCAGGTTCAGGGCCAGGAGGGCCTCCTCCCCGTAGTGGACCTCCGTCACCGGGGCCAGCATCCCCGCCGCGGCCCAGCTCGCCCCCCGGCCCGGCTCCGGGTCGACGAGGACCACGGCCAGCCCCTCCCGGGCCGCCCGCCAGGCCGAGGCCAGCCCGATGACCCCACCCCCGACGACCACGACGTCGCACCGGGGCCTCTCCACCCCATGTATCCTAGGAGGGCTGCAGCAGGGCCAGCGTCGTCCCGGGCGGCATTCCCACGCACCTCCGCGCCATCGACCACGGAGCAGACCCGAGTGACGACCACGCCCTTCCCCCCAGGCCGGACCGGCCTCTACGACCCCACGTTCGAGCACGATGCCTGCGGTGTCGCCCTCGTCGCCGACCTCCGGGGCCGGCCCAGCCACGGCCTCGTCCATCAGGCCCTCACCGCCCTCGAGCACCTGGCCCACCGGGGCGCCACCGGGGCCGAGGAGGCCACCGGGGACGGGGCCGGGATCCTGACCCAGATCCCCCACCGCTTCCTGGCCGGGGTCCTCCCCTTCGACCTCCCGGAGCCGGGCCGCTATGCCGCCGGCCTCGTCTTCCTCCCTCCCGACCCCGACGACGCGGCCAAGGCCCGGGTCCGCCTCGAGGAGCTCGCCCGGGAGGAGTCCCTCCAGGTCCTGGGCTGGCGGGAGGTCCCCCTCGACCCCTCCATGCTCGGGGCCGGCGCCCTCCGGGCCATGCCCGCCATCGACCAGGTCGTCGTACAGAGGGGGGACACCCCCCTCGCCCCCCGAACCCCCGAGGCCAACCCAGAGGCCAACCCCGACGACGAGGTGATGGCCCTCGAGCGGCTGGCCTACCGGTTCCGGAAGCGGGTCGAGCGGGAGACGGCCGGGGTCTACATCCCCTCCCTCTCGGCCCGGACCATGGTCTACAAGGGGATGCTCACCCCCGAGCAGCTCCAGCCCTTCTTCCCGGACCTCTCCGACGAGCGGTTCGAGTCGGGGCTGGCCGTCGTCCACTCCCGGTTCTCGACCAACACCTTCCCCTCCTGGCCCCTGGCCCACCCCTACCGCTACCTGGCCCACAACGGGGAGATCAACACCCTCCGGGGGAACCGGAACTGGATGCGGGCCCGGGAGGCCCTCCTCGGAAGCGATCTCCTCCCCGGGGACCTCGAGACGCTCTTCCCCATCTGCGACCCCGAGGGGAGCGACTCCTCCTCCTTCGACGAGGTCCTCGAGCTCCTCCACCTCGGAGGCCGGTCCCTGCCCCATGCCGTCCTCATGATGATCCCGGAGGCCTGGGAGAACCACGGCCAGATGGACCCGGCCCGGCGGGCCTTCTACCGCTACCACGCCTCCCTGATGGAGCCCTGGGACGGGCCCGCCGCCGTCGTCTTCACCGACGGGACCGTGGCCGGGGCCGTCCTCGACCGCAACGGGCTCCGGCCGGCCCGCTACTGGGTCACCGACGAGGGGCTCGTCGTCCTCGCCTCCGAGGTCGGGGTCCTCGACATCGACCCGGCCACCGTCGTCCGCAAGGGCCGGCTCCAGCCCGGGAGGATGTTCCTGGTCGACACGGCCCAGGGCCGGATCGTCGACGACGACGAGATCAAGGCCCGTCTGGCCGCCGAGCACCCCTACGGCCAGTGGCTGGAGGAGCAGGTCGAGCTGGAGGACCTCCCCCCCCGGATGATGCTCACCCCCCAGCACGCCTCGGTCGTCGATCACCAGCGGCTCTTCGGCTACACGAACGAGGAGCTCCGGATCATCGTCGGTCCCATGGCCCGGTCCGGGGGGGAGCCCCTGGGATCGATGGGGAACGACGCCGCGATCGCCGTCCTCTCCGACCGGTCCCGGCTCCTCTACGACTACTTCACCCAGCTCTTCGCCCAGGTCACCAACCCTCCCCTCGACGCCATCCGGGAGGAGCTCGTCACGGCCAACCGGTCGAAGCTGGGCCCGGAGGGGAACCTCCTCGATCCCACCCCGGCCTCCTGCCGGCAGATCATCCTCCCCTACCCCGTCATCGACAACGACGACCTGGCCAAGCTCCTCTACGTGAACGAGCACGGGGAGACCCCGGGGTTCAAGGCCTTCGCCATCGACGGCCACTTCCCCGTCGAGAGCGGGGGAGAGGGCCTGGCCCGGGCCCTGGCCTCGGTCCGGGAGGAGGTCTCCGGGGCCATCGCCGGAGGGGCCAACATCATCATCCTCTCCGACCGGAACACCGACGCCGAGCTGGCCCCGATCCCCTCCCTCCTCCTGACGGCGGCCGTCCACGAGCACCTGGTCCGGGAGAAGACCCGGAGCCGGGTCGGCCTCGTCGTCGAGACGGGGGACGCCCGGGAGGTCCACCACATGGCTCTCCTCCTCGGCTTCGGGGCCTCGGCCATCAACCCCTACCTGGCCTTCGAGACCATCGACGACATGATCGCCACCGGGGAGCTGGCCGGGGTCACCCCCCGCCAGGCCCGGAGGCACTACATCAAGGGGGCCTGCAAGGGCGTCATCAAGATCATGTCGAAGATGGGGGTCTCGACGGTGGCCTCCTACACGGGGGCCCAGATCTTCGAGGCCGTCGGCCTGAGCCGGGAGCTCGTGGAGGAGTACTTCACGGGGACGGTCAGCCGGATCGGGGGGGTCGGCCTCGACGTCCTGGCCGAGGAGGTCGCCGTCCGGCACCGCCTGGCCCACCTCCCCCGGCCCAGCGAGCGGGCCCATCGGGAGCGGGAGGTCGGGGGGGAGTACCAGTGGCGCCGGGAGGGGGAGGTCCACCTCTTCAACCCGAGGACCGTCTTCAAGCTCCAGCACGCCACCCGGTCGAAGCGCTACGACATCTTCAAGGAGTACACCAAGCTCGTCGACGACCAGGCCGGGGCCCTCGCCACCCTCCGGGGGCTCCTCCGGCTCCGGGAGGGGGTCATTCCGGCCGTTCCCCTCGACGAGGTGGAGTCGGTCTCCTCGATCATCTCCCGGTTCTCGACCGGGGCCATGTCCTACGGGTCGATCTCGGCCGAGGCCCACGAGACCCTGGCCATCGCCATGAACCGGATCGGGGGCCGGTCCAACACGGGGGAGGGGGGGGAGGACGCCGAGCGGTACGTCCCCGACGCCAACGGTGACCTCCGGCGGAGTGCGATCAAGCAGGTGGCCTCGGGCCGGTTCGGGGTGACGAGCGAGTACCTCGTGAACGCCGACGACCTCCAGATCAAGATCGCCCAGGGGGCGAAGCCGGGGGAGGGGGGCCAGCTCCCGGGGCACAAGGTCTACCCCTGGATCGCCAAGACCCGGTTCTCGACCCCGGGGGTGGGGCTCATCTCGCCCCCGCCCCACCACGACATCTACTCCATCGAGGACATCGCCCAGCTCATCCACGACCTGAAGTCGGCCAACCCGAAGGCCCGGATCCACGTGAAGCTGGTGGCCGAGGTCGGGGTGGGGACGGTGGCGGCCGGGGTGGCCAAGGCCAAGAGCGACGTCGTCCTCATCTCGGGTCACGACGGGGGCACCGGGGCCAGCCCCCTCACCTCCCTGAAGCACGCCGGGATCCCCTGGGAACTCGGCCTGGCCGAGACCCAGCAGACCCTGGTCCGAAACGGACTGCGGGACCGGATCGTGGTCCAGGTCGACGGCCAGCTGAAGACGGGCCGGGACGTGGTCGTGGCCGCCCTCCTCGGGGCCGAGGAGTTCGGCTTCGCCACCGCCCCCCTCGTCGTCTCGGGCTGCATCATGATGCGGGTCTGCCATCTCGACACCTGCCCGGTGGGGATCGCCACCCAGAACCCGGAGCTCCGGAAGCGCTTCGCCGGGAAACCGGAGTTCGTGGAGCACTTCTTCGAGTTCATCGCCGAGGAGGTCCGGGAGTACCTGGCCGCCCTCGGGCTCCGGAGCATCGAGGAGGCGGTGGGCCGGGTCGACCTCCTCGACGCCGTCGGGGCCGTCGACCACTGGAAGGCCCGGGGCCTCGACCTCAGCCCCATCCTGGACGAGCCGACGGGGGGACCCCCGACGGACCGGCGCTGCACGAAGACCCAGGACCACGGCCTCGAGAAGGCCCTCGACCACCGGTTCCTCGAGGCCTGCCGGCCCGCCATCGAGGGGGGCGGTCCCGTCGAGCTGGAGCTGGCCGTCACCAACGTCGACCGGACGGTGGGAACCCTCCTGGGCTACGAGATCACCAGCCGCCACGGGGCGGCCGGGCTTCCCGACGACACCATCCGGCTCACCTTCACCGGCTCGGCCGGCCAGAGCTTCGGGGCCTTCGTCCCCCGGGGGGTCACCCTCCGTCTCGTCGGGGACGCCAACGACTACCTGGCCAAGGGGCTGTCGGGGGGTCGGGTCGTGGTCCGGCCCCCGGTCGAGGCCGGCTTCACGGCCGAGGACCAGATCATCGCCGGGAACGTCATCCTCTACGGGGCCACGGCCGGGGAGGTCTTCATCCGGGGCCAGGTCGGGGAGCGGTTCTGCGTCCGGAACTCCGGGGCGACGGCCGTCGTCGAAGGGGTCGGGGACCACGGCTGCGAGTACATGACCGGGGGCCGGGTCGTCGTCCTCGGGCCGACGGGCCGGAACTTCGGGGCCGGGATGTCGGGGGGGATCGCCTACGTCTACGACCCCGACCGGACCTTCGGGGAGCGGGTCAACCTGGAGATGGTGGCCGACGAGCCCCTGGAGGAGGAGGACAGCGTGTTCCTGGTCGAGGTCATTCGCCGCCACGGGGAGGAGACCGGCTCGGCCGTCTCGGCCGCCCTCCTGGGGCGCTGGGAGGAGGCCCGGGCCGACTTCGTGAAGGTCATGCCCCGGGACTACCGCCGGGTCCTCGAGGCCACGGCCCGGGCCGTCGAGGCCGGGGTCGACGTCGACGCGGCGGTCATGGCCGCCTCCCACGGCTGATGGGAAAGCCCACCGGATTCCTCGAATTCCCACGGAGTCTCCCGGCGCGGCGGCCCGTGCCGGTCCGGCTCCGGGACTGGAAGGAGGTCTACGAGTCCTTTCCCGAGGAGGAGGCACGGCACCAGGGGGCCCGCTGCATGGACTGCGGGATCCCCTTCTGCCACGAGGGCTGTCCCCTCGGGAACCTCATCCCGGAGTGGAACGACCTCGTCTACCGGGGGGACTGGTACGACGCCGTCGAGCGGCTCCATGCCACCAACAACTTCCCGGAGTTCACCGGCCGGCTCTGCCCGGCCCCCTGCGAGGGGTCCTGCGTCCTCGGGATCAACGCCGAGCCGGTCGCCATCGAGCGGATCGAGTACGAGATCGTCGAGCGGGCCTTCGCCGAGGGCTGGGCCGAACCCCAGCTCCCGAGCGTCTCCACCGGGAGGTCCGTCGCCGTCGTGGGCTCGGGCCCGGCCGGCCTGGCCGCGGCCCAGCAGCTGGCCCGGGCCGGTCACGCCGTCACCGTCTACGAGCGGGCCGAGCAGCCCGGGGGACTCCTCCGGTACGGGATCCCTGAGTTCAAGATGGAGAAGGCCGTCCTCGACCGCCGGCTGGCCCAGCTCCGGGCCGAGGGGGTCGAATTCCGCTGCGGCACCGCCGTCGGGGTCTCGGCCGCCGGAGCCGACGGGGCCGGCCCCACCGAGCCGGGCCAGGAGCGGGGCCTGGGCACCGCATCGGCCCCGGGGGTCGACCAGGTCCCGGCCCGGTCCCTCCTCGAGACCCATGACGCCCTGGTCCTCGCCGGGGGGGCCACCCTGCCCCGGGACCTCGGGGTCCCCGGCCGGGAGCTGGCCGGGGTCCAACTGGCCATGGAGTACCTGAAGCCCTCCAACCTGGTTCAGGAGGGGGCCCTGGCCGAGTCCCCCATCACGGCGGCCGGCAAGGACGTGATCATCATCGGCGGGGGGGACACCGGGGCGGACTGCCTGGGGACGGCCCACCGCCAAGGGGCCCGCTCCGTCCACCAGCTCGAGATCATGCCCGAGCCCCCGGGGAGCCGTCCCGGGGACAACCCCTGGCCGACCTGGCCCCTCGTCCTGCGGACCTCCTCGGCCCACGAGGAGGGGGGGGAGCGGCTCTACGCCGTGACCACCACCGAGCTCGTCGACGACGGCTCGGGCCGGGTGGCCGGCCTCCGGGGCCATCGGGTCGAGCTCGTGGCCGTCGACGGCCGGCCCGTCTTCGAGCCCGTCCCCGACAGCGACTTCGAGCTTCCCTGCCAGCTGGTCCTCCTGGCCATGGGCTTCCTCGGGACCGAACGCCAGGGGGTGGTGGGCGAGCTCGGCCTGGAGCTCGATCCCCGGGGCTCGGTGGCCTGCGACGGGGGCTGGGCCACCAGCGCAGACCGGGTCTTCGTCTGCGGGGACATGACCCGGGGCCAGAGCCTGATCGTCTGGGCCATCGCCGAGGGGCGGTCCTGCGCCGCGGCCGTCGACCGGGCCCTGATGGGGGAGACGGCCCTGCCCGCCCCCATCGTCCCGGGCCAGCTCGCCCTTCGGTGACGACGGTCCCGCCTTCGCCGCCGTTGCGGTTCACCGGGGAGGACACCGTCCGGGAAGGGGTCCACAGCCGGGAGTTCCGGCTCGACGCCGACGGCCGGAGCGTCCCCGGGCTCCTCTGGACCCCCGAGGGGGCCCACGGGAGACGGCCCCTCGTCCTCATCGGCCACGGGGCCTCGAACTCGAAGCGGCAGGACTACGTCCTCGTCGTGGCCCACCGCCTCGTCCGCCGCTACGGCTTCGCCGCCGCCGCCATCGACGGCCCCGTCCACGGGGACCGGAGGACCGACGGGGTCGGGTCCGGCCCCCAGGTCTTCCTGGGGTTCGCCCAGGCCTGGATGGACGATCCGGCCATGACCGACACCATGGTGGCCGACTGGCGGGCCACCCTCGACGGCCTCCGGGAGCTCCCCGAGGTGGGGGAGGGCCCGACCGGCTTCTGGGGCCTCTCCATGGGCACCATCCTGGGGCTCCCCCTGGTGGCGGCCGAGCCCCGGATCACCGTGGCCGTCCTCGGCCTCATGGGCAGCACCGGGCCCACCCGGGAGCGGATCGTGGCCGACGCCCCCCGGGTGACCTGTCCGGTCCTCTTCCTCGTCCAGTGGGACGACGAGCTCTTCCCCCGGGAGTCCGCCCTCGAGCTCTTCGCCAGCCTCGACGCCCCCGAGAAGCGGCTCGTGGCCAACCTGGGCAGCCACGCCGCGGTCCCCGATGACGTCTTCGACGACACCATCGGCTTCCTGGCCCGCCGGCTCCCCTGGCCGGACTGAAGCGCGGCGTCGGCGACCAGGCACTGGAGGGCAGGCCCGCATCCCAATGCGGTGGCATGGCCGACGGGGGGCATGCTCAGAGCTGTGGACCACGGGCGGTGATTGTCGTGGCCGTGGCCGTGGTCGAAGGAGCAACGGCGAGCGCCGCGGTGGTGGTCGGACCAGGTTCCGGAGCGTCGTCACTGTTGGCGAAGGGGAATCGGGAGCAGGCTCGTGAGCAACCACACCCTTGTTACACGGAAGCCGCCCAGTACTGAGAGTCCCACAACGACCGCCATGGCCGACGTGGGCACGACGAACCGCGGTCGGAGGTGACGAAGCATTCACGTTCCCGTGTTCCACCCATGGGGGACGTCGCCCTCGTCGGAGGGCAGGCGCAGGAGGTGCTCTCAGTGCACGGCTGCCGCGGTGGTCGATGACCGGTGATCCGCGTTCCCGGCGTAGGCGGCGGTGTAGCTGGTCGGGTTGGGGCTGAGGAGACCGAGTTGGACGGTGCAGGACGCCACGCCCGAGTCGGTGGTGGTGGCGGTGCAGGTGGGTCCGTTTCCGCTGGTGGCGAAGGCGACCTGCTGTCCGGGAATGGCAGCGCTGGTCACGGTCGAGGTCAACGTGGCCGCCATCCTGACGGATCTGGACAGCAGGCTGGTCGACACGCTGGCATTGGCTCCGACGAGGGAGGACGGAGCTGAGGTGACGTTGACGGTGGCCGAGGCGGTGCTGGGCCCGTCGGTGATGTCACCGGTGTAGCCGGCCGTGATCTGATGGCTGCCGACGGCGAGCTCCCCGAGGGCGGTTGTGGCGTGGCCGGCGGAGGAAGCCACCGTCAGCGGTCCACCGACCTTGACCCCGTCGACGGTGAACTGGACGGTGCCGCCGGTCGGGGCCGGGGTGACCGCGGCCGACGCCGAGACCGTTTGTCCGTAGCTGGACGTGGCGGGGGAAGCCGAGATGGTGGTCGTGGTGGTCCGAACCGTCGTCGGCGGGGGTGGGGGTGGTGTGGCGAAGAGGCCCTGGAGGGCTGTCAACGAGTTGGGGAATCGTCCGTCGGTGACGGCGTGGTACTCGTTCGGGGCCTCGTCGAAGTTGAAGTAGCTGGTCCAGGCCACGTGGTTCGACGCGATCCACGTTTCCATCCGGTTGACGAAGGAGGGGTCGTCGCCAAGTCCGTGGCCGTCGGAGCGGGTCGACACGCCCCATTCCGGCAGGGTGATCGGCTTGGCGTGGGCTGTCCCGAAGCTGGCGAGCCAGTTCATGCCGTCGGGCATGGTGGTGAGATCGTTCCAGGCCACCTGCGGGGTCTGGGGCGAGTTCCAAGTCTGGTCGTAGCGGTCGAGGCCGACCTCGTCCACGTAGGCGTCCCCGGGGTAGGCGTTGTTGATGTTCCAGGAGACGAGTCCGCCCGAGGGATTCCAGTCGAAGGAGAACGATGCTCCCGGGACGGCCCGCATGGCGGTGACGATCTGGCGCCAGTAGGCGGCGAAGTTGGCGGCATCGGTGTCGTTCGACACCGACCACTTGAACCAGCCGCCGTCGAACTCCCAGCCCAGGCGCAAGATGGCATGGCCGAACCCGGCATTGACAAGGGTGTGGGCCAACACGGTGAAGGACGTGTTGTAGGCGCCGGATGCCCCCTGGGCCAGGGTTCCCGAGGCGTTGCCGTTCGAGTCGGTGGGGATGCTGGGCACTCCCAGGACCAGCCGGCAGCCGCTGCCCTGCCACGGGCCGAGCAGCCGGGCGAGCTGCTGCGGGTCCGACATGCCCGAGAACCGGCGTGGCCGGGGAGGAAGTCGGAGGCCAGGGTGACCGGGGCACCGGTCGAGGCGGCGAAGCCGGCCAGCCCCGACGGCGACGCGGCCCCGGCATAGACCCCGATCGGGGGAGTGGCCGCCGCCGTGGCGCAAACCGGCGACGATGACGTTGCCGCCGAGGCCAAGAGGACCGGGGAGCCGCGGGCACCGACCACACCGGCGACGAAGAAGACCGAGCACACGAAGGCGGCGCGCCGACGGGACGTGGATCGCGATCCTCGATCCATCGTCGCCTTTCGTCGTCGGGGTGTTCCCGCTTGAGGAACCGGACCGGACCTCGGACCTTGCGAAGGCCGGAAAGGAGACAGGCCGCTTCCGACCGGAAGGTGAGGTCGGGCTCGGCAGTCGCCCTCCCCGGACAGGTCCCGGGACGGGGCTACCCTTGACCCGATCCGGAGGGGGCTGGGGTGAGCGAGGTATCGGGAGGTCCAGGGTGGTGGATTGCCTCCGACGGGAGGTGGTACCCGCCCGAGCTCCACGCCTCATATGTCCCCCCGGTCCCACCGACTCCGGTCCCACCGACTCCGGTCCCACCGGCCCCGGTGGCCCCGGTCGAAACGGCGGCCCCGGTCGCCGTTGCCGGCCCGGAGCCGGTCCCCTTCGCACCACCCCCGCACGACGCCCTGCCCTGGGACCCGTCCCCGATCGCCCCGGCCCCGGCTGCGGCCGGCGTTCCGCCTCCCTGGTCACCCCCACCCGCCGCCGCCCCGCCCGCCTACCCGCCTCCCGGCGCCTATCCGCCTCCCGGCGCCTACCCGCCTCCCGGCGCCTACCCGCCCCCTGGCGCGTACCCGCCCCCCGGGGGCTACCCGGCCTCGACGGCCCCCGGTTACGGCCCCCAGCCGGCCTATCCGGCCCCGGGGTACCCGTCTCAGGGCTATGGGGCCGGGGCCTACCCGCCCCCGGGTGCCTACGGCAACCCCAACCAGCCCGGCTACGGCCCGGTGCCGGGGGGGAAGAGGAAGCGGGGGCGGCCCGTCAAGGTCGTGGCCACCGTGACCGCCGCCGCCATCGTCCTGGCCGGGGTCTTCGTCTTCGTGGTCGGCCGGTCCTCGCCCTACCCGTCGCAGTGGGACCCGAAGGTCCTCGACATCGTCCACTTCGTGGAGCAGCACCGGGGCCTCACCTTCAAGCATCCCGTGGCCGTCTCCTTTCTCGACGACGCCAAATTCAACGCCGCGGTGGCCGTCCCCCAGCCTTCGAACCAGTCCCAGCGGGCCTCCCTCCAGGTCGAGCTGGAGTCGCTCCGGGCCATGGGGCTGGTCCACGGGGACGTCAACTTGGCCTCGGCCCAGAACAACCTGGTCCAGTCCGACGTCATCGGCCTCTACGTCCCCTCCAAGAAGACCGTCTTCGTCCGGGGCTCGACGATGACCCCCTTCGTCCGGGTCACCCTCTCCCACGAGCTGACCCACGCCCTCCAGGACCAGTACTTCGACCTGACGTCCCTCCAGAACAACATCTCGGGGGACGGGACGGCCCTCACCTCCCTCATCGAGGGGGACGCGGTGCGGACCCAGAACCTCTACCAGCAGTCCCTCTCCCAGGCCGACCAGGCCACCTACGACCAGGAGAACCAGGCCGCCCAGGGTCGCTCCAACCAGGCCTCGGACGTTCCCGCCATCCTCGGGGACCAGCTGAGCTTCCCCTACGCCTTCGGACCGACCTACGTGGACTCGCTGGTGGCGGCGGGAGGGACGGCCGCCATCGACGCCGCCTTCCGGGACCCCCCGGTGGCCGAGGCCCAGATCGTCGAGCCGGTGACCTATCCGAAGGGCTTCACCCCGGCCTCGGTGTCGAGCCCGACGATCCCCAAGGGGGGCCACCAGGAGACTGGCGGACCCTCGGGCCCGGTGGGGATGGCCAGCTTCTTCGAGATCCTCGGCACCCGGATCGGCTACCAGCCGGCCTGGACCGGCGTCCAGGGCTGGCAGGGGGACAACTCGGTCGTCTACAGCCTGGCTAGGAAGGTCTGCGAGGCCGTCGACGTCCGGATGGGCACCACGGCCGAGGCCGACACCCTGCTGGGCGCCGTGAACCAGTGGGCTGTGGGGCTCCCCGGAGCCACCGGCACCGAGACCGGCTCCCGGGTCGAGCTCCGCTCCTGCGATCCCGGCATCTCCGGTCCGGCCGTCCCCACCTTCGATCCCGCCGCCTTCGACCTCCTCTCGGCCCGGTCCCAGATCATCGACGGGATCATGACCCAGGACAACGTCGGGATCGGGCCCAGCGGCTGCGTCGCCGACCAGGTCATCAGCGCCCTGGGCCCCTCCGACCTCTCCGCCCTGGTCTCGGGGAACCTCTCCGACGCCCAGACCGCCGCGCTCCGGCAGCTGGCTGCCACGGCGGTGACGACCTGCAACGCCGGCGGGTCGGGGGGCTGATGGAGTTCACGGGGGAGGACACCGTCGAGGCCGGGGTCCGGGTCCGGGGGTTCACCGTCGAGGTCGACGACCGGGTCGTCCCCGGGCTGCTGTGGACCCCGGAGGGGGCGGTGGGGGAGCGGCCCCTGGTCCTGGCCGGGCACGGGGCCTCGGACTCGAAGCGGCACGACTCCATCGAGGCCCTGGCCCACCATCTCGTCGGCCGCCAGGGCTTCGCTGTCCTGGCCATCGACGGACCCGTCCACGGGGACCGCCGGGCCGACCGCCTCGAGTCCACCCCCGAGGCCTTCCTGGCCTTCGTCGGGCTCTGGTCCTCCGACCCGGAGATGCCCGACCGGATGGTGGCCGACTGGCAGGGGGCCCTCGAGGCGGCCCGGGCCCTCCCCGAGGTGGGAACCGGCCCGGTGGGCTACTGGGGGCTCTCCATGGGGACCATCATCGGCCTCCCCCTGGTCGCGTCCGACCCCCGGTTCGAGGCCGCCGTCTTCGGGCTCATGGGCCGGGCCGGGCCGGCCATCGGCCGGGTCACCGCCGCCGCCGCCGCCGTCACCTGCCCCGTCCACTTCCTCTTCCAGTGGGACGACGAGATCTTTCCCCGGACCAGCTCCCTCGACCTCTTCGACGACCTCGGCTCCGTCGACAAGAGCCTTCACGCCCACCCCGGGACCCACGCAGCCGTCACCGACGAGGCCTTCGCCGGGACCCTCCACTTCCTCGCCACGCGGCTCGGCCGCCGGGACCGACGCCCAACACCGGAGGAGGAGCCGTGACCACGCTCGGCCCTTCGGGGGAGTCTCCCGCATCCGGAGTCGATGCATTGGCTGTGTGAACGATCTATTCTCAGGCGTGACAGGAGGAGGACTTTGCCCAGCGCCACCTACGATGCCGTCTGGGGTCGAGTCTTCGCCACCGTGTACGACGCAGCCTTTGCGCTTGCAGAGAGGCGAGGCTTCCGTGACATCCGCCGAGATCTCGTAGGCCGCGCAACGGGACGGGTGCTGGAGCTCGGGGCGGGAACCGGACTCAACATCGCGCACTACTCGAAACAGGTATCCGAGTTGGTGCTCACAGAACCCGACTGGCACATGGCGGCCAAGCTGCGGAAGCGTGTAGAGCGCGGGTTGCCTGTTGCATCAGTCTTGGAGGCGGCTGCCGAGAGCATCCCGGTCGATGACGCCAGCTTCGACACAGTTGTTTCAACTCTCGTTCTCTGTACCGTGCGCGACCCGATCCGGGTGCTGGCCGAGGTCGATAGGATCCTGCGCCCAGGTGGTGCCTTCCTCTTCGCTGAGCATGTGCGTTCGGCCTCACCCCGGGCAGCCAGGTGGCAGGACAGGCTCAACAGATCGTGGAGCTGGTACGCCTGCGGGTGCCAGTGCAACCGGGACACTGCCTTGACAATCGAAGGTTCTTCGCTTCGGACAGAGGAGATTCGGGAGGATCGACTGCGCTGGATCAGCCCAGTGGTCCGCCCGCTGATTGTCGGGACCGCCACCTCCGGAGTCTGACGCTGTCCTTCCCGATGCCGCTAGGCCGAGCCCCGTCCCGCATCCCGCCGAGGACTATCCCCGAAGATCAAGAGGGGGGTATCCCCGAGCGCCTGGAGCGGGTCGCGTCCATTCCGGGACTGACGCGGCCGACGGAACTCCCCCGAGAGTCAGCTTCCCGGGGGTCGATACGTGGCGACCTTCCCGACCGCGGCGTCGATCTCGCCCGCCGTGAGCAGCACGACCGTCCTCGCCGTGGCTCCACCCCCGGCGCACACCGTGAACGCTGCTGCAGCAGCGGAAACGTTGTCGGGAAGATCGGCGATGACAAAGACATCGGTGCCACCGAAGGCGAAATGGAAGGACTCGACCTTTCCGCCGAGGCCCTCGATCAACTCGGTTGCGGCATCGACCCGAGCCGAGCCTCCCTGGGACTTGACACCCTTGATGCCTTCGAGCGTGTAGTTCACTTCGAGCAGGTACTTCGGCATGAGGCCCCTCCCTTGTCGTGGCTGGTCGGGCGCCACGATATTCGGGAAGCGCCGTCTCTGCTCCCGAGACGAGGGTGGCCCCGAACCCAGATCTCCGACCCCCGTCGGGCCTAGCGCCGGGGTCAACCGGCCCGGAGCTACTCCGTGGGGGCCAGCCCGATCGGGTTGGGGAAGGGGATGGCCCCCGAGATGGCGAGTGTCAGGGGGCGGGCCAGGGCGGCCAGCCGGTCGCAGGCCGCTTCTCCCAGGGCCTCCCAGGGTCCGGCGGCCAGCCGGTCGGTGTCGGCCTCGACGGTGGCCCGGGCCTCGGATCCGGTCGGGGTGAAGGCCCCGTCCCCGTCGAGCCAGCCCCGCTCGATGAGGGCCTCCTCGGCCTCGGCCCACTCCCCGTCGGTCCAGCCCCGGGCGGCCTGGAGGGTGGTCCGGGGGATGGCCCCCGAGGCCACCAGGGTGACGTGGGCCTGGCGGCCGTCGAGGCCGGCGTTCACGAGGCTGGTCAGATGGCCGTCCCCCCGGTGCTCCCGGAGGGTGGTGGCCGCCTGCCAGAGGGCCAGGAGGGGGTCGTCGGGGCGGGGGAGGGCCTGATTGGCGGCGGCCAGGACCCGGCCGTCGCAGACCGCCGACCGGGAGGCCTCCCAGGCCAGCTCGGCCGCCTCGGCCACCTCGGGCCCGTCGGCCAGGGGTCCGAGGAGCCGCCGGAGGGCCAGGTCGACCCCGGCCAGCCGGGCCCCGAGGACCTCGGCCGGCTCGGCGAACCCCCAGGCGTCGGGGATGGCCCGGTCCACGAGGAAGGGGGCGAAGTTGTAGAAGCTGGCCGAGACGGTGGCGGCCCCGACCCGACCCATGGGGGCCGACCGCCCCGCGAAGTAGGCCATCCAGAACCCCTTCAACCCCACTGCCTTCAGAGCCTCGACGGACTCCGGTGCGAAGTAGGTCACGGCGTGGACCGGCTCGAGGAGCCGCCACATCCGGCGGGCCGTCCGGGGGCCGTCCATCAGGCCACTGCCGGAGCCGAGGTGACGACCTCGACGTCCCGGGCCCCGACCGCCGCCCCGCAGGCGGGGCAGGCCAGCTCCGGGACCATGACGGCCCCACAGTCCCGGTGCCGGAGGACCATCGGTGGCCCGTTCCCCTCGTCCATCCACCGGTCCCCCCACCGCAGGAGGGAGACGATGACCGGGTAGAGGTCGAGTCCCTTCGCCGTCAGCCGGTACTCGAACCGGTCGGGATGGTTCGAGTAGGGCCGGCGCTCGAGGACGCCGTCGTCGCAGAGCGACCGGAGCCGCTCGGACAGCACCGGCCGGGCCGCCCCCGTCCGCTCCTGGAAGTCCTCGAACCGCCTCGTCCCCCGGAAGGACTCCCGGAGGATCAGCATCGTCCAGCGCTCGCCCACCACCGACAGGGTCCGGGCCACCGAGCAGTCCTGGCCACCGATCTCGCTCCATCGCATCCCCCCACCCTACAACCTTGCATTCTGAAACGGAACTGACATAGGGTAACGAAATGGAACTCACTGAGGTCATGTCGGAGCCGGAGGCGGGGGAGCGGTCGGCGGGGGTGCTCTCAGGCCTCGAGGTCATCCGCTCCTTCATGGACCGGGGCCCCACCGCCGTCGGGGTCTCCGGTCTCCTCGGGATGCGGATCGTCGACGTCGAGGAGGGGATGGTCCGTTTCGCCCTCGAGACCCGCCCCGACTTCGGGAACCCCCAGGGGACCCTCCACGGGGGGATCACCGCCACCTTGCTCGATTCGGCCATGGCCTGCGCCGTCCACTCCTCCCTCCCCCCCGGGGCCGTTTCGACCACCGTCGACCTCTCCGTCAGCTACCTCCGGGCCGCCCCCCTCGACGGCCGGACCCTGGTGGCCGAGGGCCGGGTCCTCCACCTCGGAGGACGCCTCGCCACCGCCGAGGGCAGGGTCACCGACGACACCGGCCGCCTCTACGCCACCGGGACCACCTCCTGCATGGTCTTCCGGTAGGGGGTGCCCGATCCTCGTCGGGGCGTCCGACGACGACGAGTCCGCCGGGGATACCTGGTCCTGACCCGGGTGTCCCCGGCTACAATTCGGCCCGTGCATCGGGGGGCTTCATGATGACAATTCCCATGATCGTCGGGGCGGGCGGCCTGATCCGGAGCAACCTGGTCACCGTCGGCTGGGGCGGCGGCTACGCCATCGCCGTCTAGGTCGTCGTCATGGTCGGCATGGTCTGTTCCCCCCTTCTGAGGCCCCTCCTCCGGGCCCGCCGGCAGCGGCACCAGGTCGTCGACCCGGTGACCTCCTCCCTCAAGCCCGAGCTCCCGCCGAGCGGTCCCTCCCGCCTCAGCACTGCCCCAATTTGCGGGGCCCCCGTCTGTGGCCGGCACCTACTGCATCTTCTGCCAGGCGTCGTTCCTGACCGCCCCCGACCCCTCAGGCTGACGACGTCGAGCCCAGGGGGCGGGCCTACTCCTGGTCCTTCCCCACCCACCCCTGGAGCGTCGTCTCGACGGCCCCGGCGAACACGGTCCGGGACCCGTTCGTGGCCGGTGCGCAGCCCCCGGTGTCGACCGAGGCGGTGACCGTCGGACCACTGGCGTATCCGAAGATGAGGAGGTCGACGGCGTCCCAATCGGCCGGACAGTAGTACGGCCCCGGGGCCGGAACCGGGAGCCCGTCCATCGCCGTCACGAAACCGGTCAGATCCGACCCGGTCACCACGTGGGATGTCTCCAGGGTTCCCACCGGCACCGACTGGTTCGACCCCGCGTACCGGCAGACTGTGACTGTGTCCGGCGGGTCCGGCGAGTCCGGCACCTCGGTGCCGGCCAGACCGGGCCGGGCCGGGGCCGGGTTCAGCGGCGGGGTGCCGTTCAGCTGGTTCCACTCCGTCGGGCATGGCGCCGCCGGTGCGGTCGTCGTCGGCGGGGCTGGGCCCCCGGTGGCGACGGTCAGGTTCACGGTGCACTGGCAGATGCCGTCCCCTGCGGCCGGGTCCTGGGCCACCACCGTTCCCACCGGGACGGTCCCGTCGACGACGGTCCGGGCCACGTAGACCGGGCGGCCCAGGGTGGCCATCTCGGCGGCGGCCGCCGGCTCCGTCAACCCGACCAGATTCGGGACGGTCACCATGGCGGGGTAGACCGCCGGGAGGGGGGTGTCCTTGGCGGCGGCCCCCTCCGTCCACGCCACCGCCGTGAACGGGCCGGCCGTGGTGACCTCGGTCGGAGCCGGAGCCGGGGGGATGCCACTGATTCCCGGCCCGAAGGGCAGGTCGACGACGTCGACGGCTTCGGTCAGCCGGCCGTCCGTCCCGACGAAGGCGACCGAGCCCCCGGGTCCGGCTGCCACCGAGACGACCGGTCCCGTGTCGGTCACGATCCCCATGATCCCGCCGCCGGAGCCGTTCGGATCAGTGAACGGCATTTCGATGTTCTCGCCCTGGGTGCCGACCAGGAGCTCGCCGGCCGGGAGGTAGAGGGGGGCCGTCTGCCAGTTGCCGGGGGCGGTGGTCGTCCCCCCCGGGATTGTCGTCGTCGGGAAGACTGAGATCCCTTCCCCGTCGAAGGCGGCGGTCAGCGCGGTCAGGGATGTGGCCGTGGCCGGGTCGAGGGTCCCGACCGTGGGTCGGGTTGACCCCAGGTAGCTGTCGACGAAGCCGCCCCAGACGGCCAGGCCGGCGTCCTGGCGGCCGACGGCCAGGCCGGTGACGGGCAACGGCGGGGGCGTCGAAGCGGCCGGGTAGTCCCTGACCGGGCCCGTTGGCATCCCGTCGCCGTCGAGGGGGACGACGGCGACACCGCTCTGCCGTCCCCGGGCGTCGAGGGTGACGTACCCGAGGAACCCCCCGTCGGGGCTGACCGAGGGGAGTTCGGCGTCCGCCTCGACCAGGACCGGTCCGGCTCGGCAGTCGGTGAGGGAGATCCCATAGAGGGCGGGCCCCCCGTCGGGTCCGGTGCCGGTGACATAGGCGAGGTCGAGTTCGGGACGGACGGCCACCCCGAGGTCGGGCCGGACCGGGCCGGCCAGAGTCGCCTCCACCGAGAGGGACGACGGATCGAGGGCGTCGAGGTCGCCGGACCGGGTCAGGGCCAGGACCGGGACCGGCTGGAGGGCCAGACCGCAGGGGACGTTGGTGGCCAGTTTGGAGCTCCTCCCGCCGCTGTTGCGTCCGGGGCCGAGGACGGCGACGGTGGCGACGAGAGCCACCACCAGGGCGGCCGACCCGACGAGCATCCCGAGGTTCCGGGACGACCGGGGCCCGGGACCGGCGGCTCCCCGGCTCCTGGCCTCGGCCGCCCCCACCGGAACCGTCGTCTCGTCGAGCATCCTCCGGAGCTCTCGCCGGAGGACTTCGTCCCCGTTAGCGGTCACCGTCCGTCCTCCTCCCCGATGACGGCCCGGAGCTTGGCCAGGCCCCGTTCAACATGTTGCTGGACCGTCGAGGGCCGGACCCCCATGACCTCGGCCGCCTCCACCTGGGTCCACCCCGCCCCGAAGACGAGGAAGACGGCCAGCCGTTGCCGCTCGGGGAGTCCCGCCAGGGCGGCCGCCAGCTTCGGCTCCACCCAGGGCTCCTCGGTAGCAGGCCGTTCGAAGACCGGCCGGACCTTCCGGCCCCGGGACCGGCTCTGGCCCACCCGGAAGAGGTAGGCGACCGGATCCCCCCAGGCGCTGATCCGGTCCCGGTGCTCCCAGGCCCAGCCCAGGGCGTCCGCCGTCGCTTCCCGGCCCCGCTCCGGTCCGAAGCAGGCGATCAGGGCCCGTCGGAGCCGGGGCTCGACCGATGCCACGAACTCCTCGAACTCCCCCTCTTCCCCGGTCCCGTCCAACCTGCTCCCTCGTCGTGGCGACCACAGAATCGTCCTCCTTGCACCAGGGGACCCGCCAGCCGGCCGGTCACACGACACCGATCTCCCGGATTTATGACCCTTGACTGCGGTCCGTCGATCCGAACACTGGGACACGTGTTCATGAACGCCCGAGACGCGCCGTGCCCGAGGGACCTCGTCTCCCTCGTCGGCGCGCGCCAGGGCGGGGCCCTCGTCGCCTTCCAGGCGGCCGGCGCCGAACGTTGACCCTTCCTCGTCACTGAGCCCAGAGGGGAAGGGTCGACCGGTATCCGGCCGCCCCGGCGGCCGGGGGTTCCAGATTCCACGGTCCCGACGCGTCATGCGTCGGGACGCCCCCACTGAACAGAACCTCTACCTTTCCGCGCCTGTGCTCACGAAGCAGGAGCACGACTATGACGGCGGCCATCACCAAGGTCCTCTTGGACCAGGGGCCGACGGCCTTCGTGGCCTTCGACGGGATCGACCGGGCCCCGGAGGAAGATCAGGCGGGGGATCACCATCAAGGTCTCCCACGTGGAGTACGAGACGGCCCGCCGTCACTACGCCCACGTCGACATGCCGGGCCACGCCGACCACGTGAAGAACATGATCACCGGTGCCTCGAGCTCGAGGTTCGCGAGCTCCTCTCCCAGTACGGCTACTGGAGGGGAGATGTCCCGGCCGTCGCGGTCTCGGTCGCCGGCACCCTGGCCGGGGACCCCCGGTGGGTGGCTTCCATCGTCGGGCTCCTCGACGCCTCGAGGACTTCGTCCCCGATCCCGTCCGGATCCTCGACCGGCACCGGCCGGGGAACCGTCGTCACCGGAGAGGTGGAGCAGGGGGGTGCTCGGCGTTGGCCAGCCCGTCGGGATCGTCGGACACGCTCCGACACGGGCCACGGTCGTCACGAGCATCCAGTGCTTCCACAAGGATGCCGACCAGGCCATGGCCGGGGACAATGCCGCCCTCCTCCTCCGGGGGATCAGGCGGGAGGACCTCGAGCGGGGCCAGGTCGTCTGCCATCCGGGATCGGTCACTCCCGATGCCGTCTGCGAGGCGCAGATCTACGCGCTCCGCCCCGGTGAGGGGGGTCGGCACCGGCCCTTTTTCTCGGGCTACCGCGGGTCCTCTTTCCCCGGGCCGGTCCCACGACGGCCACGCTCAGCTGCCCTACCGGCCCGGATCCTCGCTCTTCGTGGCCGGGAGGAGGATCTGGCGGGTCTGGCACTCAAGAAGACCCGTCCCGAAACCGAAAACAAAAGAAGATCAATCCACGGGTTTGCCGGGGGGGCAGGACGATGGTGCAGGGGACAGGTGGGCGGTGGTGGGTCCCCGGCTACGGGTCGGTCGTCGACCCCGACGTGGCCAAGGTGGCGACGATCATCATCGGCTTCGGATTCGCCGGCTGCGCCTTTCCCCTCCTCACGGTCCTCCTGCCCCATCCGGCCATCCGCTGGACCGTCTTCTGGTTCATCGCGGCGATCGCCCTGGTCGAGGCCGTGGTCATGGTCAGCGATCTCCGGGGGCTCATCGGCTCGGAGTTCCGTCCCGCCCCCCCGGCCAAGACCCTGGCCCAGGTCCTGGCCGCCGTGGTGGCCACCGGCCTGGCCAACTACGTCGGGGTGGGCACCCACAGCTACTTCTACGCCCTCATCCTCCTCCCCGTCCTCATCGCCGCCGTGGTCGGCAACGGCGCCTTCCTGGCCGTCGTCTGGCTGGCCACCATGGGCATGCTGGTCGGGACGGCCCTGGCCGCAGGGGTCCCCACCGACTCGCTCCCGATCCTCCTGATCAGCTGCGGCGTCGCCGCCCTGGCCGGCGGCGTCATGGTCCACATGCTCCAGGTCACCCTCCTCCGGGTGTACCACATGTTCCTCCGGCTGGCCGAGACCACCGACGTGGTCCTCCGGGCCGCCGGCTTCGACGAGGCCCTGGCCCAGTTCCTCCCCCTGGTGGCCGCCCAGGCCGACGTCCGCCGGGTCGACGCCTACTGGGGGGACGCCACCCGGATGGAGCTGATCGCCTCCTGCCCCCGGGGTGGGTCCGTCCCGGCCACCCCAATCCCACCCGGCGCCGTCTCCGTCCAGGGCGGCCAGGGACGGACCGTGACGGGCTTCACCATCGGGGCCGACACCACCACCATCTTCTCCGTGGGCACCAGCCAGCAGGTCGTGGTCCTCGTCCTCAACCGGGGCAAGCCGGGCTGGTACTCCGAGACGGCCTACCGGTTCTCCGTGAACCGGCTGGCCGCCGTCCTCGGTCTCCTCGTCCAGCACCAGGATTTCCTGGACCGGCTCGACCTCCTGGGCAGCACCGACGGCCTGACCGGTCTGGCCAACCGCCGGACCCTCACGGCCCGCCTCGAGGCCGAGCTCTCCGAGGCCAGGCTCCGGGACCGTCCCTTCACCCTGGCCATGATCGACCTCGACCTCTTCAAGGACTACAACGACACCTTCGGCCACCAGCTCGGGGACGTCGCCCTCATCGAACTGGGCCGGCTGCTGCGGGCCCGGGCCCGGGAGACCGACCTGGTAGCCCGCTACGGCGGCGAGGAGTTCTGCGTCGTCCTCCCCGACACCAACCTCGAGGAGGCCACCCGCTGGATGGGGGAGGTCCAGGCCCAGGCCCGCGCCCTTCCCACCCGACGGCCCCTCACCTGCTCCGTCGGACTCGCCTCCAGCGAAGGCCACGACCGGGTCGACGCCGTCCTCCGGGCCGCCGACACCGCCCTCTACGGGGCCAAGGCGGCCGGCCGGGACCGCATCATGCTCGCCACAGCCCCCCCGGACCGCCCCGGCTGGGGATTCCGGGTCGACGCCGATCCCTACGCGGCCCGGCCGGCCTGATTCGCCGATTCCGCGGAATCACGGATGGGTCCGACCCGCAGAGTCAGGCCGCGACTCCGGGTCGGCGGACGGAAGCCAACCGAACTGCGAGTGTGGTGGGCTCGTCCACGATGAAGCCGCTCAGCTCGGGCGAGAGGGTCACGATGATCATGAGGTCCGGTGCGTGTCCGTAGATCTCAGTCACAGTTGCCAGAACTTCGTCGTTGCACCAGGGAACGACGACCGTCTCCCCGAATTCGAACGTAGGGCTCATTTCCGCACTCCTCACCACGGTCGTGCAATCCCGAGAAGATCCGCCATTCGGGATGCGACCAGCTCATCCATGCTACCAGCGAGGTGGTTCAGGATCGCACGGTGGTGTTGGAAGGAGCGCTTTGTCGATCTGACGTCGGTGCCCTTCTCGACGGCAGCGATTTTGGCTTCGTCTCCGTGGCCGATGGCGTTGCGGTAGTCGATCAAGAGGTCGAGTTCCCTGAGCCGTCTCTCGGCTTCGGGACCGCGAGCCTTCAATTCGTCGATGAATCTGAAGCCCAGGCGGCCGAAGTCGGCACCGAGCGGGGCTGCCCTCGGGTTCTGGATGTCCAGCTTGCGGCCCTGCTTGAGGAGGGCCCGGAGAAGCGGCTTCTGGCCGGGAACTGCCTCCCCCACGTGGACCTCCACGGCGGCGTCGTGCAGTTCCCGACAGAAGCCCTGGAACTGAGCGACGAGAGCGATGAAGAGGCTGCGGTTCAGCTGGGTCGTTCCCCATCGTTGTCGGGAAGCGGAACCGGTCACCAAGGCATGGACCCGCTCTAACTCCGCCAGTCAGCCAAGCCCGGTGGAGCGCCAGTCAATGAGGGACTTCGAAGGAACGACGCAGGTCCATTCCCAAATTCTCTGAAGCGGAGGCTTTGGGCCGCGGTCGTCGAGCGCGTGCCGATCTGGTTGGAACTCCGGGGGACGGTGGCTCCAACTCCGGTCGATGGTATCTGGAGGGTGTGTCAGGCCACCCGGAACTCGTCGCCGCCGAGCTCGACGACGTCGCCCCGCACGAGCCGCCGTCCCCGGCGGGTCTCGGTCTCCCGGTTGACGCTGACCTCGCCCCCCTCGAGGAGGGGTCGGACGTCCGACCCGGAGTCGACCAGGCCGGCCAGCTTGAGGAACTGGGACAGCCGGATGGGCTCCTCGGTGATGGTCACGTCCTGCACCGGGCCATCATCGTCGCCCCCGGCCCCCCGGTCCATGTCGGACCGGGGTTCAGTGGCTGTGGGCCGGGGCCAGCTCCTCCAGGAGACGCCGGGTCGAGGCGGCGATCTCGGCCACAGCCCGGTCGAAGACCTCCTGGTTGGCCTTCGAGGGCTTCCGGTAGCCGCTGATCTTCCGGACGAACTGGAGGGCGGCTGCCTCCATGTCCTCTTCATCGGCGGGCGGGTCGGCTCCCCGGAGGGTCAGGATGCTTCGGCACATCCCGCCATTCTTCTACGCCTGGACGCCCTGGACACTCCAGATGCAGGTGTTGTTGCTCGGGTTCCCGATCGGGCTCCCCACGATGCTGTAGGCCCCGGCCGCGATGACCCGGCTGGTCCCGTACCGCTCGCTGGTGGTGTCGAGGTGGGCCACCACCGCCGTGATCACCGACTCGTCACCGCTCTCGACGTAGATGGTGACGACCGAGGCCGGGGAGGAGTTGGTGCAGCTGGCCGACCAGTTCAAGGTGAAGGGGCTCGAGCTGGTGAAGAGGCCGGTGGTGGCAGCTCCGCTGGTCCCGTAGTGGAACAGGGACTGGGGCACCGGCGTCTCGGACACGACCGGGAGGCTGGTCGCCACAGGCGGCGGGGGCACGGCGTCGGCCGAGGCCCGGGAGGCATGAGCCGGGGAGGCTCCCCCGAAGAAGATGATGAGCAGGATGGCGGCGACGGCGGCCGCCACCCCGAGTCGCAGCGGGTAGCCGACCCGGCTCCGGGCCGCCCGGAGCGCCGTCTTCTCCGGGGTGACGGCCGGCCGGCTCGGGGCCGACATCGGCTCGTCGCCCCGGGCCATCTTGGTACCGAGGGCCCTCAACTGGGCCGGGACCATCTCCGGCTCGGTGACCTCCCGGATCTCGGCGAAGTCCCGGGCCATCTCCGAGAAGCTGGCCTCCCGCCGCACCCGTCGGCCCGTCTCGGCCTGGACGGGGGGCTCCTCGACGGCCGGAACGGGCTGGGACCGGAACACGATGGGCCGGGTCAGCACCTCCCCGATCCGCTGGGTCAGCCGGACCGGCTCCGGGGTGGCCTCGACGGCCGGGGCCGCCTCGACGACCGGGGCCGCCTGCACCCCAGGGGCCGGCACGACGGGGGCCGGGGCAACCGGGGTCTGCACGACAACCGCGGGGGCCACGGTGACGGGGGCGGCGGCCACCGGGGCCTGGACAATCGGGGCGGGGGCCTGGACCTCCGGGGCGGGGGCCTGGACCTCCGGGGCGGGGGCCTGGACCTCCGGGGCGGGGGCCTGGACCCTCGGGGCGGGGGCCTGGAAGACGGGGGGGGTCAGGGCCCGGAATGCCGGGGCAGGAGGAGGAGGAGGCGGCGGGGGCGGTGCGATCACGGTGACAGGGACGAAGGCCGGGAGGGGAGCGGTCAGCCGGACGGGGGCCCGGTAGACGGGGGGAACGGGAGGCGGGAGCGGGGGGGCCATCTGGACGGGGGTCCGGTAGACGGGGGGTGCCGGAGGAGGCGGAGGCGGCATCCGCAACGGGGTGGCGGAGACCGTCGGCGGGGGCGGCGGCGGGGGTGGAGGGGCCCGGAACTGGACCGGGGGGGCGAGGAAGTCGGTGAGGGAGGGGACGGTGGAGGCGATCCAGCGCTCTGGGACCTCGTCGGCGGTCGGGGGGGGAACGACCTGGTTGGTGAAGGAGAGGCGGGCCTGGGGCGGGTCGAGGAGGGCGACGGCCGAGCGGGAGCCGCTCTGGCCGACGGTCATCGAGTTGGCGGCCCGGGCCGCCGCGGTCCGGGTCCGCTGCCCGGTGGCCTCGACGGCGTCCCGGTGGGTCATCCCGACGAAGGAGTTCCCCCCGCAGGACGGACAGCGATCGATCGATGTCCAGAGGATCTCGCTACAGGTGAAACAAAGGTCCGGCATTCCTGCCCCCTGGATCCTGTTCGGACGGTGTCTTCACAGAGTCCATCGGCGGCAACCCGAACCGATCTTTGACGATTGGCACACAACGTGGTTGAAATCACCACAACTAGTGATCAACGAGGTCCGGGGGCGTGAGAACCGGGCCCGAACGGGATCCGATCGTCAGTCCGGGAGGTCGGTTTCGGGGAGGTCGAAGAGGCTGAGCCGGTCGATGAAGGGGCTCGGGTCCCCCTCCCAGCCGGCGGCCTCGATCTGGGAGCGGCTCCGCCGGCCGAAGACGGTCCGGAGGAACTCGTAGCTCGAGATCCGGAGGGTGACGGCGGGGGCTCCGGTCCCGAGGACGGACTCCCCCTGCTCGGTGACGACCAGGAGGGGAGCGGTCCCCTCGGAGTCGAAGCGGGGTCCGAAGATCTCGAGGCCACGGGCACCGAGGAACCGGACCCGGTCGTCATCCCGGCCGCAGCCGAGGCCGACCGTCGAGCGGATGTCCTGCTCGTGGGTCCAGACGTCGAAGCCGACGAAGCCGGTCCGGGCGGAGTCACCCTCGGCCAGGAGGCGGTCGAGGTCGGGGCCCCGGTCGGCCCACTCGGCGGCGACCTCGGCCAGGGACCGGCCCGCCCGGGCGGCCACCTGGACCGCCGTCCAGGGTGGGGACCCGGCGCCCTCGAGCCGGCCGTCGAGCATGTCGGCGCAGACCCCGGTCAGGTGGGCGTAGGTGTCGAGGACGGTCCATCCCGGGAGGGCGGCCACCGGCCGGGTCAGTTCCTCCTCGGAGAGGTCGCCGGCCACGACCAGGAGTCGGTCCCGGGTGGCCCGGTAGAGGGAGGCGGTGTCCACGGCGGTCGGAGAGCCCGGGTTGCTCAGTAGCCGGGGCCGTGGTCGAGGAGTCGCCGGGGGGCCTCGATCAACATGGCGTCGAGCTGCTCCTCGGTGACCCCGGCCTGGCGGAGGGCGGGGATAACGTCCTGGCTGATGTGGAGGAAGTTCCAGTTGGGCTGGTAGGAGCGGAGCTGGTCGGAGAGCCAGTCGATGTGGCAGGAGGTGTCGTGGGAGAGGACGAGTTGGTCGGCCCAGCCCCGCCGGCAGAGCTCGGCCACCGTCTCGACCCGCTGGGGGGTCGGGCAGTAGATGTCGATCCCGAACCGGTCCATCCCGAGGGTGGAGCCGGCCCGGAGGAGCTCCTCGAGGTAGTCGAGGTCGGTGGAGTCCCCGCTGTGGCCGATGATCACCCGGGAGAGGTCGACCCCCTCCTCGAGGAAGATCCGCTGCTGGTCGAGACCCCGCTTCGTCGCCGCGTGGGTGTGGGTCGAGATGGGGAGCCCCGTCCTGCGGTGAACCTTGGCCACGGCCCGGAGGACCCGTTCCACCCCGGGGGTGACCCCGGCCTCGTCGGTGGCGCACTTGAGGATCCCCGGCCTGATCCCGGTGCCCTGGATCCCCTCGGTCGAGTCGTGGTCGAAGCATTCCTCGAGGGCATCGAGGCCCTCGGGGGAGAAGGCGGCGGTCCGGAGATCGAAGTAGTGGGGGAGGGCGTCGTAGGTGTAGAGGCCGGTGGCCGCCACGATGTGGAGCTCGACCTGGTCGGCCACCTCCCGGACGAGGGCCAGATCCCGCCCCAGGCCCACGACGGTCAGATCGACGATGGTCCCGATCCCGGCCTGGTGGAGCTCGGTGAGCCGCTCAACCGCCTTGGCCACCTCGACCCGGGCGTCCCAGCCCGTGGGCCAGTTCTGCTCCACCTCGGTGGATCGGACGAAGACGTGCTCGTGCATGAGGACCCGGCCGAGCCCGGAGGCGTCGACAGGGCCCCGGACGGTCTGGACCTCTCCCATCCCCGAACCATACCCAGGCCGGAGCCGGGGTTGCCGGGCTGGGATCAGGAAGGCCTCGCTCACCGGCCCGGTCCCGTCGCCCCGACATAGCCCGCCGTCCAGACCGCCTCGACCCGGACGTCGGCCCCGCTGTGGGGGGCGTCGACCATCTCCCCGGATCCGACGTAGATCCCGACGTGGTCGACGGCGGTGGGGGAGCTCCCGAAGAAGACGAGGTCCCCGGGGAGGAGGCCCCCGCCTCGGTCGAGGCCCGGCCCGGCGGCGTACTGGTCCTGGGCCACCCGGGGGAGGGTCACCCCGGCCCGGGCGAAGGCGGCCTGGACGAGACCGGAGCAGTCGAAACCGCCCCGACCCTCCCCGCCCCAGAGGTAGGGGGTCCCCACCTGGGCCAGGGCCCATTCGACGGCCACCTGAGCCGGCGGGGCCTCGACGCCGACCGGGGCCTGGTCGGCGGCGGCGAGCTCGGCCGGGAGGGACGGGCCCGCCGTCCCCGTCCCGGCGGCGAGGTCGGGGATGAGGGCGAGGGGGTCGGAGGCCACCGTGGCCACGAGGACGACGACCCCGGCGACGGCCACCCCGAGCAGGGTGACGGCGCCGAGGAAGAGGGCGAGGAAGGTCTTCATGTCCGGTCCAGCTCCACCGTGCGAGGGGTCTTCGGTGAGCCGGAGCTCAGAGCGCTCCCGTCGCAGCCGACGGGGCAGAGCTGAATAGAACACGTCATGCCGGCTTCGGTCAAGGGGGAATCCCGGCGGTAGGCTCCCGGCCATGCTGAGCACGATGCAGGACGCACCCCTCCTGATCAGCGGGATCCTCCGCCACGGTCAGGTCGTCTACGGCGACAGCCTCGTCGTCACCGTCACCGCCGACGGCTACCGCCAGGCCAGCTTCGCCGAGGTCGCCGCCCGGGCCGAGCAGCTGGCCAAGGCCCTGGGCCGGCTCGGGATCGGCGACAGCGACCGGGTCGGGACCTTCATGTGGAACGACCAGGAACACCTCGAGGCCTACCTGGCCGTCCCCTCCATGGGGGCCGTCCTCCACACCCTCAACATCCGGCTCTTCCCCGAGCAGCTCGCCTACGTCGTCAACCACGCCGAGGACAAGGTCGTCATCGTCGACGCCTCGGTCGCCCCCCTCTTCGCCCGGGTCCGGGCCGACTGCCCCACCGTCGAGCACGTCATCGTCGTCGGCCAGGGGAGCACCGAGGGGCTGGGGGAGACCCTGGCCTACGAGGACCTCGTCGGGGCCGAGGAGCCCGGCTGCGACTGGCCCGAATTCGACGAACGCCAGGCCGCGGCCATGTGCTACACGTCGGGGACGACCGGCAACCCCAAGGGCGTCGTCTACAGCCACCGCTCCACCTGGCTCCACTCCTTCGCCGGGACGGCCGCCAACGGGGTCGGGGCCACCGAGGGCGACCGGGTCCTCGCCATCGTCCCCATGTTCCACGCCAATGCCTGGGGGATGCCCTACACCGCCTTCCTGGCCGGGACCGACCTGATCATGCCCGAGCGGTTCCTCCAGGCCGAGCCCCTCAGCCGGGTCTTCCGGGAGCAGCGCCCCACCCTCTCCCTCGGGGTCCCCACCATCTGGAACGACCTCCTCCGCTACAGCCAGACCAACGAGGTCGACCTCTCCTCGGTCCGGATGCTCACCGCGGGCGGGGCGGCCGTGCCCCGGGCCCTGATGGAGGCCTACCGGGACAAATTCGGGGTGGAGATGATCCAGGGCTGGGGGATGACAGAGACCAGCCCCGTCTGCGCCCTGTCCCGGGCCCCCAAGGGCACCCCGGCCGACGAGGAGATGGACTGGCGGGTGAAGGCCGGCCGGGTGGTGGCCGGGGTCCAGCTCCGGATCACCGACGAGGACGGGACCGTCCTCCCCAACGACGGCGAGGCCATCGGGGAGTTCGAGGTCAAGGGACCCTGGATCACCGGGGCCTACTTCGGCGACCCAAGCCCGGACCGGTTCCGGGACGGCTGGCTCCGGACCGGGGACATCGGGACCCTCGACGGCCAGGGCTACATGACCATCTCCGACCGGACCAAGGACGTCATCAAGTCCGGGGGGGAATGGATCTCCTCGGTGGAGCTCGAGAACGAGGTCATGGCCTTCCCCGGGGTCTTCGAGGCCGCCGTCATCGGCGTCCCCGACCCCCGCTGGGACGAGCGGCCCCTGGCCGTGATCGTCCTGGCCGAGGGGGCCGAGGCCGATCCCCAGGCCCTGGTTGAGTTCCTCACCCCCCGGGTGGCGAAGTGGTGGCTTCCGGAGCGGTGGGCTTTCGTCGACGAGCTCCCCAAGACCTCGGTGGGGAAGTTCGACAAGAAGGGTCTCCGGGTCCTGGTGGCCGAGAAGACGATCGTGATCGTCGAGACCGGCACGGCGACGCGGGGCTAGATGTCCGCCGAGGAGCTGGCCGAACGGCTCGAGTCCATCGCCGAGGAGATCGCCGACCTCGCCCTCGACACCCTCCGGGAGGCCTCCTCCCGGACCGAGGCCATGGCCGACCCGGTCCTCGTCCGCCAGGAGCGCCGCCTCATCCGGGCCCGGAACGCCGTCGAGCGGGCCGTCGTCCTCCTCCGGCCCGTCGACCACGGCTTCATCGACGAGACCTGAGCCCCCGGGGAAGCCCTCCCCCGGAGGAGCCCCATCCCGATGAGGTGTGGGTGTAAACCTCCCCGGGCCCCGGCGGTGTCTAGCTTGTCGTGGTGGCCGTGGGCGGGATCTGCGAGGAGGACCTCGAGCGGTACATGGCCGCCGACTACCGCCCCCTCGTCTCGTCCCTGACCCTCATCTGCGGGAACCGCTCGATGGCCGAGGAGGCGGCCCAGGAGGCCCTCCTCCGGGCCTGGCAGTCCCCCGGCCACGGCGCCGCCATCGAGTCCCTCCCGGCCTGGGTCCGGACCGTCGCCGTCAACCACCTGAAGAACGACCTCCGTCGACTCGGTCGGGAGCGCCGGGCCCTCCACCGCCTGGCCGACACCCTCGAGACCGAGGTCCCCGACGGGCCGGCCTCCGTCGCCGCCGACGTCGACCTCATCCGGACCCTCAGCCGGCTCAGCCGCCGCCAGCGGGAGGTCGCCGTCCTCCACTACCGCTTCGGCCTCTCCCTGGCCCAGACGGCCGAGACCCTGGGACTGGCCGAGGGGACCGTCAAGGCCCTCCTCCACCGGGCCCGGGCCTCCCTCCTCACCCTCGTCTCCCAGGAAGGGGGAACCTCCGTTGACTGACACCCAGCCCGATCCCGACGGGGCCCTGGCCTCCCGTTTCGCAGGCTTCGACCTCGCCGTCGACCCCCCCGACCCCGCTGCCCTCCCCGAGCTCCACCACCGTCGCCGGGCCCGGGCCCAACGCCAGCGGGCCGTCGCCACCCTGGCCGCCGTCGCCGTCCTCGGCCTCGCCGTCGGCCTCCCTCTGGCCCTGACCGGGGGGACCACCACCCGGGCCGTCGGACCGACCACCACCGGGGCCGGCGGGCCGACGACGACCTTTCCGCCGCTCTCGACGACCACGCTGCCCGGGGGACCGACGACGACGCTGCCGGGGGGGTCCACGACGACAGTGCCGATCCCGCCCGGGACGCCCGACTGCCCGGGGGCCTCTCTGTCGCTGACCGGGTTTGCCCAGGCCGGAGGTTTCGCCGGTGTAGTCGTCATCATCGTCACCTTGACCAACACCGCCCCGACCGCCTGCGCGCTCGTCAACCAACCAGTTGTAAATCTGCTCTCAGGTGGTGTCGGGCTCGACACGTCTCAAGTCTCGGACCTCATGCTCCCCAGTCGAGTTCTCCTCGATCCCGGACGACCACCGGCCTCGGCCCTCATGGAGGTCTACTGGTCAAACTGGTGTGGTGCCCCGCCGGTCTCTCTCGAGCTGGAGGCGACGTTCGGGTCGGCTGGAAGCGTCACAGGGCCGGTGACGGGCCCCTCGCCCGGTCTGCCGGTGTGCAACGACCGGAGCCAGCCTTCCTCGCTTGCCGACGTCGACGCCTTCATGACTGGGCCGCCTCCCGTCCCGGTGCCCACCACCACGACTGTCCCGCCCGCGGGTCGGGTCGTCGTCGTGACCGACCAGACCTCCTCCCCGGTCCAGGTCTCCCTCGGGGACACCGTCGACGAGCAGCTCGTCAGCCACCGCTACGGCCGGACCCCGGGCCAGATCGTCCCCTGGGGCACCCCGACCTCCTCCGAGCCGCCCGTCCTGACCCCGACGGCCGTCCCGGCCGGGGTGGCCTGCCCGACCGGCGCCACCTGCACCGCCTTCGCCGTCGTCGCCGTCGGCGCGGCGACCCTCTCCGCCGTCGGGCCGTCCGGGATCATCTGCGACCGGCAGGGCCAGAACTGCGTCGGGGTCTCCGCCGTCGACCTCCGGATCCAGGTCGACGTGGTTCCCCGTCAGTAGGACGGCGAGCTCTCCTCGGCCCAGGGACTCCGGAGGGTGGCCCCGTCGGTCTGGAAGCTGACGACGAGCTCCATCATCCCGAGGAGGGCGGCCGCCCCCGTGAAGGGGGTCAGGCCCCGGAGGACGGTGCAGTAGCTCCGGGCCGCCCCCAGGAAGAGGGACTCCGGCATCCCGGCCTCGCCGATCATGTGGAGGTAGCGGGCCACCTGGCGCCGGGCCTCCCCGAAGGAGGCCAGCTTGAGCTCGAGCTGCTGGCCGGTCCAGCCGCAGGTCTCCAGCAGGATCGGAGCCTCGGGGGCCTCGAGCTGGCGGTAGAGGAACTCGAGTTGCTCCTTCCGGAGCTCGTCGACGGCCCGGGCGAACATGGGCCGGAGCGGGCCCGGGACCGGGGCCCGGCCCCCGGCGAAGTTCCCCGACCGGAGCAGGGCCCGGCCGGTGGGCTCGTCGTAGCTGCACCATTTGAGCAGGTCCACGGCGTCCTCGAAGAGGGTCCGGAGGGCGAAGTTGGGATCGGTCCTGTGCAGGAAATCCACCATGGCCGTTCGGTCCTCCCCCGTCGTGCTGGTCTCGTACCGGGGGAACCCACTTTGGGACCCGATCTCACGGTGGGGTTCTCCCTCACCCCAGGGCGGATAACCAGAACCCTGTCGGTCAGGACCCCGGTCGACCGGCGCAGTGGTCGCAGGTCGGCTCGGAGCGTGTCTGAGATCGGCCCGCTCCTTCGGCCTTGAAGGTGGCTCCGCAGACGGTCGTCACGTTCCCCGTGGCCTGTCGACTCACCCGGTGCCACAGGTCGCCTTTCGGCGCTCTCACCCATCTTGGTGGCGGGGCCGGAGACGCCGGAGCTGCAGCCCTCTTCCGCACCGCTGAGGCGATGAGACCCCGGCCGACGGCAACCGGCCAGCCGTGTTCCTCGGCCCGCCGGAAGGCCACCTCGGCCTGGGTCATGAGCACGCGCAGATTGGCCAGGGCGATGTCGGCGTCAGCTTTCGTGGAGGCCCAGGTCTCATATTGGGAGGGGGTCTTGACATCCAGCAACGACTGCATCGCATCGAGCACCCTCTGCGGTCGCCGAGCGTCGGTGAGCACATCGATCACCTCAACATGTGCCCCCCGTGATCGCTCCCCGACGACGGCGAAGCCGATGACATCGGCGGCGGCGATCCCGGCGGTGACAGCGTTGGCCACTGTCGTCTGCCAGGCTTCGGCCCCGTAGTCCCTCTGAGCACTCCGGCAGAATGCCTCGGCGCGTTCCCACGCACCGGCGGCGTCGGTTCTTCCTCCCCGTTGACGGCTCACGGCTCAGCTGGCCTGTCGTTCACCGTGAGCGACATCGAGGCCCCCGACCCAGGGCAGGATGAGACTGGCGAGGGTAGGAGGTCCCCACACCGCCACCTCGTCCTCGACCACAGCGGCGAGGAATCCGGAACCGTTCGCCACCATCGATTCGAGTCGTTCCAGCGAAGCCTCGATGACACTGAATTCGCGGTGCCAGCGATGCCATGCCGACAGGCTGAGCTCGACCCGCTGACGTCGCCAGACCGGTCCCACCCTCTTCGGTGGGACGATGAGGACGTCGATGTCGGAATGCCCCGTCTCCTCGCCTCGGGCCACGGAACCGAAGACCCCGGCGTACACGGGCTTCACGCTCCACCGGTCGATCGCCTCGTGGAGAAACGGAACCACGTCGTCGACCAGTCGGCCTGTTTCGCCCAGATGTCCCCTCACCTCGTCGAGGTTGAAGCGGCGGTGTCCGCCCGCCGTCCGGGTACAGGGGATCATCCCCTTGGCCGCCCACGCCCGGATGGTGACGGGCTCCACCCCCATCGCCGTGGCCACGTCCCTGGCACTCAGTAGTCGCTCTGCCATCAAGCGATTATAGCGAATCTAGGGGCGAGCGGCCGCCTCGCCCCCGAAGGGAGTCACCTGTCACCAGGGCTGTTACCGGCCTGCACCCGGAGACACCGTCTGGCCCTGATGGTTGGTAGCCCGCGTGGCGGCCCTGATGGCCGCAGCCGTCCTCCCCGGTGCCACCGCCTTCTGATCCCATCCCAGGCACACGTGAGCGGTTCCGCTACCGGCGGGTCGGTCCAGGTTCTCGGCCGCCCAGGAGCTGGCCTACTGGACGCCGGCCCGGACGGCCGCCGCCGCCGCTCCCCCGACGGCGCTGCCCGGGAAGCCGACGACCACCACCCCCGTGGCCTAGGCAGACGGTCCGGCCGGGAGGGTTGCCGGGGCCCCCCGTCGTCGAGGCGGCCCATGGGCGGTGGCCACACCAAGTACCCCTGGGCCCGGGCGGCCCGCCTCAGTCCAGCGCAGCGGCTCCCCGACCCGCCCCAACGGCCCAGAGGTGGCGCATCACGTCCCGGTAGGCCCGCCAGGGGCTCTGCTCGGCGTAGGCGATCCGGCGCTCGGCGCAGAAGGGCCGTACCATCTCCCGGGCCCGGCGGAGGTTGGCCCGGGGCATGGACGGGAAGAGGTGGTGCTCGATCTGGGTGTCGAGCCCCCCGAAGACGAAGCCGCTGATCGACGGGCCGGTGAGGTTCCGGGAGGTGAGGACCTGGTGGCGGAGGAACCCGAGGTCGCCCCGGCCCGCCATGGTCGGCATCCCGACGTGGTTGGTGACGAAGCTGGCCCCGAGGTAGAAGCCGAAGAGAGACTGGGTCACGGCGATGAAGACCACGGCCCGGAGCGGGGAGAGGACCAGGAAGGGGGCCACGAAGAAGGCGGCGATGTGGACGGCGAGGAGCCCCGTCTCGAGCAGGGCTGACCGGTTCCTGTTCCGGGCCAGGGAGGTGATGCTGGCGACGTGGAGGTTGACGGCCTCGAGGAACATGAGCGGCACGAGCGCCAGCGCCTGGATCCGGCCGAACCACCGGCCGAACCGGCCCCGGGCCTCGACCTGGTCCGGGGTGTAGACGAGCGCACCGGCGGCGACGTCGGGGTCCTTGTCCGTCCGGTTGGTGTAGGCGTGGTGGCTGTTGTGCTTGGCCAGCCACCAGCTGAAGCTGAACCCGGTCAGGAGGTTGGTGACGAGGAGCCCGATCAGCCGGTTGTAGCGGCGGCGGACGAAGATCTGGTTGTGGCCGGCGTCGTGGCCGATGAAACCCACCTGGACCAGGGCGAAGGCGAGGCCGACGGCCACGAGGAGGTTCCACCAGCTGTCCCCGATGAGGAAGGCCAGGATCATCAGCACGCCCATGGCGGCGACCGTCGCCGCGATCTTGATGGCGTAGTAGCCCCGCCGCCGTCCCAGGAGCCCCCGGTCCCGGACCTGCCGGGACAACTCGGCGTAGTCCTCCCGGTTCGAAGTCGGTTCTGCCGGCAGAACGTCGCCCAGAGCGTGCATGTCAGGTCTTTCGGTCGGTGTCACCAGGTGAAACGCGCCACGGAGGCGGACCCGGCGCCGGCGGCAATCTGAACCGAGGTGATCCCAGTCTCCCACGCCGGCCGCCTCCGATGTGGGCGGTTCCCGGGCCGGGGCAGACTGGCTCGATGGCGTCGCCTCCCGAGATCTCGATCCGCCCGGCCCGACCCGTCGACCTGGCCCGGATCGTGGAGATCCTCGGCCACGGGAGCCTCCGGCCCGACCAGGAGGACCCGACCGACCTCGCCCCCTACGCCGCCGCCCTGGCCGAGATCGATGCCGGGCCCGGGGACGTCCTGGTGGCCGAGCTGGACGGCACCGTGGTCGGGCTCTTCCAGCTGATCGTCTTCCGCCACCTCCAGCACCGGGGCGGCCGCTGCGCCGAGATCGAGTCGATGCACGTCCACCCCGACCACCGGGCCCGGGGCATCGGGGCCGTCCTCCTGGCTGCGGCCGTGGAACGGGCCCGGGCGGCGGGCTGCTTCCGGGTCCAGCTGACCTCGAACAAGGCCCGGGTCGACGCCCACCGCTTCTACCTCCGCCACGGCTTCGAGGAGAGCCACGAGGGCTTCAAGCTCCTCCTGGAGTGACTACCGGAAGGCCTCGACCGCTTTCGTTCCGGCCACCAGGATGAGCCCTCCGGCGGCGGTGACCCCGACGAAGTGGGGTGGGGTGCCGGTGGCCAGGGTCGTCCGGAATCGGGTCGTCCCGGTCGAGGTGTCGACCGCGAACAGGGTCGGCCCCGAGTCGCTCACCACCCAGACCAGGCCGCCGGCGACGGTGGGCGACCAGACGCTGCCGCCCGGCGCCTTCCAGGTCCACCCCCGCCGGAGCGTCCCCGGTCCCTCGACGACCTGGGCCACGGAGCCGTCGTTGCTGCATGGGACGTAGAGGTCGGGGCTGGCGTAGGCGACGGCGCCGGAGGAGAAGCAGGTGTCGAGTGAGGTCTCCTGGCCCCCCACCCCGCCCAGATGGGTAGCGCTCAGGAGGAAGCCGGTGGCATTCTTCCCGACCTCGAAGACCTGGCCGTCGGCGGTGAGGACCGGGGCTGTCGACCCCAGGTCGAGGTCCTGTTCATTGTCCTGGGCCCAGTCCGAGGGGGCGAAGACCTGGAGCTCGCTGAGGGTGGGGGAGAGCTCGATGACGGCGTCGCCGTGGTCGAAGGCCTGGCCCGAGGAGGCGCTCCCGTTGCCGGTGGCCACCCAGACGTTCCCGGCGCCGTCGACGACGATCCCCCCCGGGGCCCAGATGGCCCCCTCGTTGGCGGTCGGGACCCGGTAGGTGAGGAGGTCGCCTGTGCCCGAGGCCGGGACCCCGACGACCCATCCGTGGTAACGGTTGCAGTCCCCGTAGTTCCCCCCGAACCCGACCAGGACCCGGCCGTCGTCGAGGGCCAGGGCGGGCCGTTGGAGCTGGGCGTCCGCCTCCCAGCCGGGCTGGTCCAGGTCCCGGTCCCAGATGACGCCCCGGCTGGTGGTGGACAGGGCGTAGAGCTCATGGCCCACCCCTCCCCCCGTTTCCACCTCGGCTGAGGCGTAGAGAATGCCGGTGGCCGGGTCGAGGACCATGGTGGAGGTGATCCCGACCGGGGTGATGTTACCGCAGGGGAGCGTCCCCCCGTCGACCGGCGAGGCCAGGTGCGACTTCCACTCGATGGTCCCGTCGGCACCCGAGAGGGCGTAGACGGTGTTGTTCTCGGTACCGACGTAGACCGACCCCTGCCAGAGGAGGGGCTCCCCGTAGACGGCGCCGTCCAGGGTGGGCGAGGTCCACAGGTGGGCCGGCGCAGCCGTCCGGGGCGGGTCGGTCGGGTCCAGGGAGCTGTGGGCGGCGTTCCCGCCGTAGGTGGTCCAGGACCCCGCCGGGGTCCCGGCTGTGGTGGTGGTCGACCCGGGAGCCGTCGGGGGTGATGTCGAACCCGGCGCGGTGGACGAGGTGGTGCTCGAGGGCCCAGACGTGCTCCCCCCGCCACAGGACGTGACGGCCAGGGTCAGGCCCAAGCCGACGACGGCAACTGTGCCGGGGCGGAACCGTGGTCGGGCCTGTCGACGCCGTGATTCGGAGGTGGCCCGCATCCCCCCGTTGTAGTCGGTCGGGCTGACCGTAACCGGCTGCTCAGCCGTCCAGGGCGGCCAGGGCCAGCTCGGCCGACTGCTCCCGGCTGGTACCGGCCCGACGGGACGCCCGGGCCACCAGGCCCTCCAGGTACACAGCCAGGGCCAGCACCGCGGTCCGTTCGTCGCCGGCCAGGAGCGGGACCGGCTCGCTGGCCCGGTCGAGACCCGAGGTCTCGAGGAGTCGGGACCTCAGGATCAGCAGGACGTCGCGGGCCTCGGCCAGGTCGAGGCCGGCCAGGCGCATCCAGGCGCTCAACCCCAACGGGAGGGTCAGGTTCCCCTCCACCAGGTCGGTCGGTTCCAGGCTGGCGATCCCCCGGGCGGCCGCCACGGCGAAGTGGCGGGTGGCGGAACTCCGGTCCAGGGCAGCTGCAGGCACGGTCCCAGTGTGCCCGGGGGGTGTAACGCAGTGGTGGATCCGGGTCCGGTCGGCGGCGGACCGGGAAGCCAAAGCCCTGCTCAGGCATTGTTTCCGTGTGGCAGGTGGGGGTAGAGTGATCAGCCGGGGAGAGGAGGTGCCCATGGCACGGGCCATCTGGACCGGGTCGCTCAGCTTCGGCCTGGTGAACGTCCCGGTGGGGATCTTCTCGGCCACCGACGACAAGAGCATCCACTTCAACCAGTTCCAGGCCGGGACGTCGGACCGGATCCGGAACAAGCGCGTCAACGAGCGGACCGGGGAAGAGGTCGACTACGGCCAGATCGTGAAGGGCTACGACGTCGGCGGCGGGGACTACGTGATCGTCACCTCCGAGGAGATGGAGTCGGTCGAGCCGGGCCGGTCCCGGACCATCGACATCGTCGACTTCGTCGACCTCGACGATATCGACCCCATCTTCTACCAGAAGACCTACTACCTGGGTCCCACGAACGAATCGGCCGAGAAGGCCTACGGCCTCCTCCTCGAGGCCATGCGGGAGTCCCGGAAGGTCGGGATCGCCAGCTTCGTGATGCGGGCCAAGCAGTACCTGGTCGCCGTCCGGCCCGACCGCCAGGTCCTCGCTCTCGAGACGATGTACTTCGCCGACGAGGTCCGGGATCCCGTGAAGGAGATCGACACCATCCCGGTGACGGCCGAATTCCAACCCCGGGAGCTCGAGGCGGCCAAGCTCCTCATCAATTCCATGACGGCCGACTGGGTGCCCGAGCAGTACCACGACACCTACCGGCAGCGGGTCGAGGAGCTCATCGAGCGGAAGCGCTCGGGCGAGGAGGTCCTGACCGGGGCAGTCCGGTCCGATCCGGCCCCCGTCGTCGACCTCCTGGCCGCCCTCCAGGCCAGCGTGGAGGCGGCCCAGAGCCGCCAGGCCGACTCCAGGTCGGTCGGGACGGCCAAGGCCACCAAGCGGGCTCCGGCCGCCAAGAAGGCTCCGGCCGCCAAGAAGGCCCCCGCCGCGGCCAAGACGGGGCGGGCGGGGGCGGCGAAGACGGTGAAGGCGACCACGGCCCATGCGGTGGCCTCCCGGAGCCGGCGGAAGGCCTCCTGAGGCTTTCGCCTCCTGGGCCGGCTGGGCGTTTCGGGCCGATCAGGTGCTCAGGCGGGGATCTTCCGGGCCAGGGCCTCCAACTCGGCGTCGGTGGTGCTAGGCGCCTCGATCACGATGTCCGTCGTCCCCCGCAACATGGAGAGGCCGTTCCCCGGCACGATCACCCAGGCGGCTGTCCCGAGCCCGGACACGGTGGCGAAGCTGACTCCGCTGCCGGCGGTGGGCTCGGACGCCAGGAACTGGGCCTTCGTGACCGGTGCGCCGATGATGATCGTGTCCGGCACGGGAACACGGCCGAAGTGGTAGGTGCAGGTCCGCTTGGTGCCGGTCGACCCGGTGGTCGTGCTGGCCGCCACCTTGTTGACCCGCTGCTTCAGATAGGTGGCCACCACCCATCCCTTTGGGCAGTGGGCCGCCAGGGAGGTCGTCTTGGCCGCGGCCGGGAAGGCCGGGACGACCACGATCGCCGACGAGACCACCAGCGCGAGGCCGGCCCCGGTGGCGAGGCGCCGCCGGGCCGCCGGCTGTCGACGATCGGTCGAGGACATGGTTCGGTCTCCTTGCGCCGTCCGTACCCGGAGGGGTCCCGGGTCGATCGGCTCGGCCCCCATGATGGCAGCCAGGACGGGTGGGAGTCGCCACCGGGGTCGAACCCACGGAAGGCACAACTCGAGGTCGCTACAGCCGGCGGTCTCAAGACCAGCGGCAGTCGGGCCGAGGACAGAGGCATGGTCGGCAAACTGCGTGCGGCCGGAATGGCCCTGCTCCTGGGCCTCCCCGGCCTCCTAGTCCTGACGGGCCCGCCGGCCGGGGCCGCCGCACCGACCACTCCCGACACGGCCGCCGCCTACACCGGGGCCCTCGGGAGCCCGACTCTGACGAACTTCTGGCTGGCCACGGCGTCGGGGATGATCTGGAACTACGGGCCGACCTACTACGGCGAAGCCGCCGACCTGGGGGTCCTGGCCGCACCGATCGTGGGGATCACCCCCACCGTCGACAGCCGGGGCTATTGGGAGGTGGCTTCCGACGGGGGGATGTTCGCCTACGGCGACGCCGCCTTCGCCGGTTCCATGGGCGGCCACTACCTGGCTCAGCCCATCGTGGCCATGGCGCCGTCGCCCTCCGCAGGAGTGTCCGGGTACTACGAGGTGGCCTCCGACGGGGGGATCTTCGCCTTCGGCGTCCCCTTCTACGGGTCGATGGGGGGCCATCCCCTCAACCGGACCATCGTGGGGATCGCCCTCACCCCGGATGGGAAGGGCTACTGGGAGGTGGCCTCCGACGGGGGGATCTTCTCCTTCGGTGACGCTGTCTTCTCGGGGTCGACGGGGGGGATCTCCCTCCAGAAGCCCATCGTGGGGATGACGGCCACCGGGGACGGGAAGGGCTATTGGATGATCGCCTCGGACGGGGGGATCTTCTCCTTCGGCGACGCCGGCTTCTACGGCTCGATGGGTGGCGCCCCCACCCCTGACCCGGCCCAGCGGGTGGTCGCCACCCGGGACGACAAGGGCTACTGGATCTTCGACCAGAACGGCACCGCCCACACCTTCGGCGACGCCCGGGGGACGCCAGCCGCCCAGGGGCTCATGTTCAGCGGGGTGACTCCGGGCGACCGGGCCGTCCTCTTCGCCTTCGCCCAGCTCGGGAAGCCCTACATCTGGGGTGGGAACGGGCCCGTCGGCTACGACTGCTCCGGCCTGGCCCTGGCCTCCTGGGAGCACGGGGCCGGGATCGGCTTCGCCCGGGTGGCCAACAACCAGTACGAGACAGCCGGCACGTTCGTGGCCATGGGCGACCTCCAGGCCGGGGACCTGGTCTTCTGGGCCACCACCCTGAACAACCCCACCCCCGCCGACTGGTCCTCGGTCGACCACACCGCCATCTACGTCGGTGGCGGCCGGATCGTCGAGGCGACCGGCGACCAGGTCCAGCTCAACGACCTGGTCCAGTGGGGCACCGGCGGCATCATGCCCAACGGCCGCCGCCCCTGACCAGCAGAGCGGCCGGCCGGCCGGGTTGGCGGAGGGAACCGGGGCCGGAGGAAGCTGTCGGGACAGGCCCCGACGGTTCCCGGGGCACCGGTCAGATGGAGGTTGCAATGGACGGCAACGTGGTCACGGTGGAGCGGGTCATCCCGGCCCCGCCCGAGGCGATCTTCGGCCTGGTGGCCGACGCGTCGCGGCATCCCGACATCGACGGGTCGGGGACGGTCAAGCAGGCCAAGGCCGACACGCCGGAGCGGCTCGGCCGGGGCAGCCAATTCGGGATGGACATGCAGATGGGCGTGAAGTACTCGATGGTGAACACCGTCATCGAGTACGAGGAGAACCGTCGGATCGCCTGGCAGGCCAGGCCCCCGGGCTTCATGGGGAAATTCCTGGCCGGCCGGATCTGGCGCTACGAGCTGGAACCCGTCGACGGGGGGACCCGTGTCCGTGAGAGCTGGGACATCTCCGAGGACAGGCAACGACCCTTCCTGAAGCTCGGCGGGCTGCCCGCCAAGACCAGGAAGAACATGGAGAAGACCCTGGAGCGGATCGAAGAGCTGGCCGCTCAGGCCTCTTCGTAGAACTCCACCCGGACCGGCGGGATCACCCCGGCGCCCTTCATGGCCTCGGCCCGCTCCGGGTTTTGGTTGAGCGCCTGGGCCTCCTCGACGGTGGCGAACTTCGAGGTCACCAGGATCAGGTTGGGCCGGTTCTTGGCCCGCATGACGACGACCTCGGAGGCGCCGCCCTTGGTCCGGAGCTCGGCCAGGCCGTCGAAGGCCTTCCGCCAGGCGTCGTAGTCCTTCACCCTGTGTTGGATTGACATCAAGATCACTGGATCCTCCTTACGGCGTGCCGCCGGGTTCGTGGGGATGGTCCCTGCTCCTATCTTGCCCGCTCCGGGACCGCTGTGGGGCGACCCTCGCCTCCGGTTGGGAAGTCGGCCCGGAGCGGTCGGCCCGGCCGCCGCCTGTCGGTGACCGGTGGTGGTGGCGCGCCCACCGTCCGCTCTCAGGTCGTCGGTCGGGGATGGGCGGCGAAGTAGGCCCAGATGGCGGCGGTGGCGTCCAGGGCGGTGGAGGGGGGATCGAGGCCGAGGAGCTTCTGGAGGACGGGCCGGTCCGGCGCCCCGGGCCACTGTTGGCCGGCCCCGGCGATGGTGACCAGCTCGACGGCCCGGCCGTCCGGGCAGGTGGCCACCGAGGTGGTGACGGCCCCGGCCACCGATGTCACCGGCGGTGCGCAGCCGTCGGTGGCCCGCCAGGTGGCGTTCAGGGCGGGGACGGCCGGACCGTCGATCCGGGCCGGGCCGCTGCCCTGGCCACCGTTGTAGGGGATCCGGGCGTCGGCGGTGCCGTGGACGGCGATGACCGACAGGGGGGCGGGAGAGGGGCAGGGACCGAGCATGGTGGCCGAGTCGGGTCCGATGGCGGCGAAGAGGGTGGTCTCACAGGCCAGCCGGTAGGCCATGATCCCGCCGTTGGAGATGCCGGTGGCGAACGTCCGGGTGCTGTCGACAGGGATCTCCCGGCCGATGGTGGCCACCACCTCGGTGATGAAGGCGACATCGTCGATGCCCTCGGAGGCGGGCTTGCCGCAACACCCGCCCCCGGCGTTCCAGGCGTGGTCGATCCCGTCGGGGTAGGCGACGACGAACCGGTCCCGGTCGGCCTGGGCGTCCCAGCCGTAGGCGTTCTGGGCCTGCTGGGCGCTGCCGTAGCCGCCGTGGAGGACCAGCACCAGTGGCGCCGGGGAACCGAGGGAGGCGGGCCGGTAGACGATGAAGCTCCGGCTGATCCCGCCCACGGTGATGGTCTGGGTCGAGGACCCCGGCGGGACCGGCGCCACGGTGGCCGACGTCGATGTCGGCGCCCGCCCGCAGGCGGTCAGGAGGCCTGCGGCCAGGGCCACGGTGCACAGGAGCGCCCGGGACGCCTGGAGCGATCGGGAGGGAGGGAGGCATCGGGCCGTGGCTTCGGTCATGCGCGCACTGTGGCAGACAGCGATGGGGAGACTGCGAGGCGCCGGTCAGCTGTTCTCGGGCACGAAGGTGTTGAGGACGTCGATCATCTGGCGGAGCCGGGCGTAGTGGACCCGGTTGAAGCGGAGGGCGATCCGGTGCAGGTCGAGGTGGTCGTGGCCCGAGCGCTCCGGCCCGAGGGGCTTGGTCGGGCGGATGACCCCTTCGGTGACGATGTCGGCGAAGTCCCGGTTCAGTCGGCCGAGCTGGTTCCGGGTGGGGGGGTGCTGGAGCCGGATCACGAGAAGGGCGCCGACCCACCGGCAGGAGTGGTAGTTCCGGTAGAAGCCGAGGAGCTCCTCGACGGCCTCGTCGATGTCGGCGGTGATCTTGAAGAAGGAGTGGTCGTCCTCGTTGATGAGGGCACGGGAGGCCACCTGGTCTTCCACGAAGCGGAGCCATCCCCGCCAGTAGGAACCCTCGGGGACGTCGAGGAGGACGAGGGGGGCGGGCTGGGCCTTCCCGGTCTGGAGCAGGGTGAGCAGCTCGAAGGCCTCGTCGAGGGTCCCGAATCCGCCGGGGAGGACGGCGTAGGCGTCGGATTCCTTGATGAGCATGAGCTTCCGGCTGAAGAAGTAGCGCATCTCGACCAGCTTGGGGTCCTGGGCGATGAAGGCATTGGCCCCCTGCTCGAAGGGGAGCCGGATGTTCACCCCCAGGGACATGTCCCGGCCGGCCCCTTCCATCCCGGCCGCCATGATCCCGGGGCCGGCGCCGGTGACCACCATCCAGTCGTGGCGGGCCATCCGTTCGGCCAGGCGTCGGGCCTGGAGGTAGAGGGGATCGTCGGGAAGGGTCCGGGCCGAGCCGAAGAAGGTGACCTTGAGGGCTCCCCGGTAGGGCTTGAACACCCGGAAGGCCTCGGCCATCTCGGCCAGGGCCGCGCTGGCCAGCTTGAGGTCGACGGCGTCGGTGTGCTCCTGGGCCAGGTGGGCCACCGTGGACACGATGGCCCGGTAGAGGTCGTGGCGCTCGGTGACTCCGAGCTCGTCCAGGAGGTTGTCGACGAGCGCCCGGGCCGCCGGGGAGAACTCCGCTCCGACGCCTTCGGCCCCAGCCGTGTCGGCGGCGAGGGGGACGACGGCTTCCGGCGGAGCTCCGCCGGGCTCGGTGGGGGGTGGGGGCACGGTCGGCCCGCTCAGCAGGGGGCCGGCACCCGCCCGTACAGGGTGGTGCGTTGCTCGAGGGTCCGGCCCAGGGGCTCCACCAGGGCGGCGAAGGAGGCCTCGTCCATCTTCTGGCCGTGGCTGGCCCCGGCGGCCCGGGAGATGTTCTCGTCGATCAGGGTCCCGCCCATGTCGTTGCCGCCGGCCTGGAGGACCTGGAGGACGCCGCTGCCTCCCAGCTTGACCCAGCTGGCCTGGATGTTGTCGATAGCCCCGTGGTAGGCGATCCGGCCTACGGCGTGCATGAGGAGGGCCTCCCGGAAGGTGGGGCCCCGCCGTGACCGGCGTTGGAGGTAGATGGGGGTGGCCATGTGGACGAAGGGGAGGGGCACGAACTCGGTGAACCCCCCCGTCTCGTCCTGGAGGGCCCGGGTCACGAGGAGATGGCGGGCCCAGGACCGGGGATGCTCGATGGCGCCGAACATGATGGTGACGTTCGACCGGAGGCCGACGGAGTGGGCGGTGCGGTGGGCCTCGAGCCACTGCTCGGTGTTGATCTTGTCGGGGCAGAGGACGGCCCGGACCTCGTCGTCGAGGATCTCGGCGGCCGTTCCCGGGAGGGTCTTGAGCCCGGCTTCCTTCAGCCGGGTCAGGTAGGAGGCGAGGGGCTCCTCCAGGCGACGGGCGCCTTCGGTGACCTCGAGGGCGGTGAACCCGTGGATGTGGATCCGGTCCGAGCCGGCTCGGACGGCCTTGATGACGTCGATGTAGTACTCACCGTCGAACTTTGGATGGATCCCGCCCTGGAGGCAGACCTCGGTGGCGCCGGCCTCCTCGGCCTCCCGGACCCGGTCGGTGATCTCGTCGATCTCGAGGAGGTAGGGGTCGCCCCGGAGGTTGAGGGAGAGTGGTCCTTTGGAGAAGGCGCAGAACCGGCACTTGAAGGTGCAGACGTTGGTGTAGTTGATGTTCCGGTTGGCCACCCAGGTGACGGCGTCGCCGACGGTCTCGGTCCGGAGCCGGTCGGCCAGTTCGGCCACGGCCCGGACCTCGGGGCCCCGGGCCGAGAAGAGGGTGACGATCTCGTCCTCCCCGACGCGCTCCCCGGCGGCGACGCCGGCCAGGACATCGGCCACGGCCCCGCCGGAGGTCGGCGAGGGCGCCACCGGGGGGGTCAGAGCCGGGCCCACCAGGACCGGTGGGGCGGTCTCCCCTCCCGAGTACCAGCTGTCGTCCCGGCCCAGCCCCTCGGCGTCGGCGTGGTCGAGGACCGGGAAGGCCATGGCCGGGTCGAGCCAGTGGCCGGGCTCATTGGCGTACTCGGGGTAGAGGGTGAGTCGGGGGGCGAGGGTCTGCCCGGCCGCCTCGGTGGCGGCCCGGAGCAGGTCCAGGGCGGGCCAGGCCCGCTCGGGGTTGACATGGTCGATGGTGACGGGGGAGACCCCACCCCAGTCGTCGATGCCGGAGTCGAGCAGCGGGCCGAGGTCGTCGGAGAGGTTGGGGGGGGCCTGGAGGTGGACGGGTCCGGGGAGGAGGATCCGGGCCACGGCGATGGTCCACTGGAGCTCTTCAGGGGGGCAGGGCTCGGCGCCGTGCATGGCCGTGCCGGCCTTGGGGAGGAAGTTCTGGACGATCACCTCCTGGACGTGGCCGTGGGCCCGGGCCGACGCCGCGATGGCCTCGAGGGTGGCGATCCGGTCGGCCCGGGACTCGCCGATCCCGACCAGGAGGCCGGTGGTGAAGGGAACGGCGGCCGCCCCGGCCGCATCCAGGGTGGCCAGGCGCCGCTCCGGGGTCTTGTCGGGGGCGCCCCGGTGGCAGTCGAGGTCGCCGTTCAGGGACTCGAGCATCATCCCCTGGCTGGCCGAGACGGCCCGGAGTCGGGTCAGGTCCCCGAGGCCGAGGGCACCGGCGTTGGCGTGGGGGAGGAGGCCGCCCTCGTCGCGGACCAGGGCGCACATGGCGACGAGATAGTCCACGGTGGAGCTGTAGCCGTGCTCGTCGAGCCAGTCCCGGGCCACCGGGTAGCGGTCCTCGGGGGCCTCTCCCAGGGTGAAGAGGGCCTCATGGCAGCCGGCCGCGGCCCCGGCCCGGGCGATGGCCAGGACCTCCTCGGCCGACAGGTAGGGGCTCTCGAGGCGGGCTGGGGGCTTGGCGAAGGTGCAGTAGCCACACCGGTCCCGACACAGTTGGGTCAACGGGATGAAGACCTTGGGGGAAAAGGTGACCCGGTTCCCGTGGAAGTCCTTCCGGATCCGGCGGGCCTCGGCCTGGAGGTCGGGCAGGGCGGCGTCGAGGAGCTGGGCCGTGTCCACATCGGTCACCTTAGAGGTTCCGGTGCATCGGCAGGTCGGCGGCCGGGAGTATGTTGCCAGCGGGTCCCTTCCGCCCGGCTCCTGACCTGGACCGTCCCGTGGGGGGCGGTCAGGGCCGGGAGACGACGCAGTCCCGACCGTTCGACTTGGCCGCGTAGAGATTGGTGTCGGCCCGGAAGACCAGCTCGTCCACGGTCTCGGCGGGATCCCAGGTGGCGATCCCGGCCGAGAAGGTGACCCGGCCCCCGCCGGGGTCGAAGCCGGCCCCGGCCGATCGGATCCCGTCCACCAGGTTGGAGGCCCCCTCGGCGGAGGTGTCGGGGAGGACCAGGAAGAACTCCTCCCCGCCGTAGCGGGCCACCAGGTCCTGGGCCCGGAGCCGGGTCCTGACCCCGTGGCTGAACCGTCGGAGGAGGCGGTCCCCGGCGGCGTGGCCGAATCGGTCGTTGAAGTCCTTGAAGTGGTCGAGGTCGATCATGGCCACGCTCAGCGGGAGCTGCTGGCGTCCGCAGCGGGCCAGTTCGAGCTGGAGGGTCTCGAAGAGCTGGCGGCGGTTGGCCACACCGGTGAGGGGGTCGGTGTTGGCCAGGTTGACGAGTCCCCCGATGAGGAGGGCCCGCTCGTGCATGGCGGCCAGGAGGGCGGCGGCGGTCGTGACCAGGGTGGTGTCGACCGGCTCGGACCGGAGCCGGGCCGGCACCACCACGACGACCTCGGTGGTGGTGGTCCGCTGGGCCCTGGCCTCGAGCCCGCCCGTGGCCGGAGGGTTGTCCTGGGCCAGGGCCAACGTGGCGGCGTCGGAGACGGCCCCCTCCAGGGCCCAGCCCGGCTCCGGCCACCACAGGACCGGGGTCGGGGGCCGGTCGGGCCCGTCGGCGCTGAGGACGACGTAGCGGTCCACCCCCATGGCGGCGGCCAGGTCCGAGGCCAGGGGGAGGAGATCCTCGGGCCAGGCCTGGAGCGTCCCGGCCTGGGAGGCCAGGTTGGCCAGGGCCCCGTGGAGGTCGCTCGAGAGCATGGCACCCCGGACGATCATGTCGACCACCACGCCGACCATCCCGAAGGTGGCGGCGAAGAGGGCGGTGGCCCAGACGGCGTCGAGGGCGGGGACCTGGAGGCCCGTGTCGACGGCCAGGGCGGTTGTCGTCGCCACCCAGGCCAGGGTCATCATGGCCGGGTTTCCCATCACGGACGTGGTCAGGAAGGGGACGCAGACCATGAGGAGGAAGGCATCGCCGTGGAGGCCGACGGTCACGGCGGCCGAGCCGTAGGCGGTGGTGGCGAGCAGCACCTCGACCAGGGCGGGCCAGGGCGCGAATTCCTCGAACCGGCCCTGGCGGAGGCGACGGAAGTCACGGGTGTTGCAGAGGACGAAGACGAGGGTGGAGCCGGCCATGACGGCGAGGGCGGGCCAGGACCGGATGTGGGGTCGGTAGGTGACGGCGGCCAGCACGAAGAGGGGGAGGAGGAGGTGGAGGAGGGCGACGGCCCGGAGCACCCGCATGACGCTGGGTCCGCCCGCCTCGGCCTTGAACCGCACCTGGAGCCGCCGCGACGTCACATTCCTGTATCGGCTCCCGTCGGACCCGTCTTGAGGAGCCGGGCCCGGGGCCTGGAACGGGTCCGGGGGCGGTCGGGTCAGGTGGCCATCGACACCATCGGCCGGTTGAGCGGGTGGCCGCCCATGGATCCGGCGAAGGGGGCGTCGAAGGCGAAGATCCCCCCATCGGAGGCGACGAGCCAATACCCGCCGGTGGCGGGGTCGAAGGCCATGGCCACCACCGGAGCGTTGAGCGCCCGGCCGCCCATGGAGCCGGCGAAGGGGGCGTCGAAGGCGAAGATCCCCCCGTCGGTGGCGATCTCCCAGTAGCCGCCGGTGGCGGGGTCGACAGCCAGCCCGGTCACAGGGGCGTTAAGGGCCCGGCCGCCCATCGAGCCGGCGAATCCGGCGTCACCGAAGGCGAAGATCCCCCCGTCGGAGGCGACCAGCCAGTAGCCGAGCCCGTCGGCGGTGGGGCTCATCCCCACCACGGGGCGGTTCAACCCGATGCCGGCCATGCTGCCGTAGAAGCCGGCGTCCCCGAATGCGTAGACGGCGCCGTCGCCGCCCACCTCCCAGTAGCCGTGGCCGTCTGGCGTGGCCGCGGCGGCGGCGATAGGGGCGGCCAGGCGTTGGCCGCCCTCGGATCCGTAGAAGGGGGCGTCGAAAGCGAAGATCCCGCCGTCGGAGGCCACCTCCCAGTAGCCGCCCGTGGCACTGTCCGGGGCCAGGGCGACGATCGGCTGGTTGAGGGGTCGGCCCCCCATGGAGCCGTGGAAGGGGGCGTCGAAGGCGAAGATCCCGCCGTCGGAGGCGACCGTCCAGTAGCCCGGCACCGTGACCATCGGCTGCTGCGTTTCGAGCAGGGCGTTGGTGCCCGGCCCGGCGCTCTCGGTGCCGGCGAACCAGCAGGACGTGGCCGAGGGGCACGCCACCGATGCGAGAAAGGTGTTCCCGCTCTGGCCCTGTGTGGGGACGAGGGACCAGGTGTCGCCGGCCAGGGTGGCCACGAGGGGCTGAATGGCAGGCCCGGCGGAGGAGCCCTGGGAGCTGCCGGCAGCCCAGCAGCTGGTGGCCGAGGTACAGGAGATGCCGGCCAGGGACTGCCACTGGTTCGGGTCGGGATCGGCGATCTGCTGGGTGGAGAAGGTCGGCGGCCCTCCCGGTGACGTCGGTGCCGACCACTGCGTCGTCACCACCACCTCGGCCACCGTGGCAGGCAACTCGGCGAAGCCGCCGGCCCAGCACGTGGTGGGGGTGGGGCACGAGATGCTGCCCAGGATCAGCTCCTCGAGGCCGGGACCTGGAGTCGGCGGGGTGCCCTGGTCGGCCCAGCTGGTCCCGTTCCACTCCGACCATGTAGTGCCGTGCCCGTCGAGGACGGTGGCTACGCAGACGGTGCTCGACGGGCAGGCCACGGCGCCGGGGACCGATGGTGGGGCGCTGGGCGGGTCGGCTGCCACCGACCAGGAGGATCCGTTCCACTCCTCGGCCATCGTCGTCGACTGGCCCTGGTCGCCGGCGGTGTCGTAGGAGCCAAGGGCCACGCAGACGTCGGCGTCGGGCGCGCAGGAGACGACTTGGAGGTCGGAGGCAGTTGCCGACGGGGGGACAGGCGTGACCGTGATCGACCACGAGGATCCGTTCCATCGCTCGGCCAAGGGCACGGTGACGCCTGCGACGGTGCCGGCACCGACGGCCCAGCACTCGGTGGTGGCCCGGCAACTCACCGCCCGGAGGCTGTTGTCGGCAGAGGTGGCCGTGTCCGGGCTGGGGGTGATCGACCAGGAGGTGCCGTCCCAATGCTCGATCAGGGTCTGGGCCACCTGGCCGACCCACGTGTCTCCCACGGCCCAGCAGTCGGTGGCGTCGGGGCAGGCGACGCTGGCGAGCCCGTCGGCATTGTTGCCGGTGGCCGGGGTGCTGACCATCCCGACCGCGCCCCCGGGAGGGGGGGCGGCCCCAGCCGGCAGCGGTCGGGATCCGACGCCTGCCGCCGCCGTGACGAGCACCGCCGCCGCGGCCACGGCCACCCGCAGTCTCCGCCTCACGCGATGTGTCTCCTCGCTGCCGACCATCGATCGTTCGGGGCGCGACACCTCCGAGCCTACCTGGGGTGGCTCTCAGCTCCCGCCCGGGGCACCCTCGGCCGCCTCGGGGTCGACCAGCCAGAGGATCTCCCCGGCCCGGACCCGGGCGGCGGGAAGGTCGGCTCCGGTCGCCAGGGCGGCGAAGGCGTCGCGCTTGGCCTTCCCGGCCACGGTGAAGACGACCAGCTGCGCCCGGGCGATGGCCTCGTAGGTGAGGCTCATCCGGTCGTGGGGGTTGGCCTCGTTGGGGTCCCGGCTGGCCAGGGCCAGACGGCCGGGGGGGGCGTCGAGGGCGTCGGAGCCGGGGAAGAGGGAGGCGGTGTGGCCGTCGGGGCCCATCCCGAGGTGAAGGAGGTCGAAGGTCGGGAAGCCGGCCAAGACGGCCTCGTAGGCTTCCGGGCCGGCCTGGCAGGACATGGGGAGGAAGCTCCGGACCGGGGCCACTTGGTCGAGGAGGGCCTCCCGGACGAGGAGTTGGTTGGCGTCGGGGTCGTCGGGGGGGACGCAGCGCTCGTCGCCCATGAGGACGTCGACGAGGTCCCAGTCGACGGAGGCGGCCCCGTCGTCGGCCAGGCGGCTGTAGCAGCGCCGGGCCAGGGGGCCGCCGGAGAGGACCAGGGTGAAGGTGGAGAAGGGGGAGCCGGGCCGGGTGGCGAAGGCCTCGACGACGGTGTCGGCGAAGGCGGCGGGGACGTCCTCGACGATCCGGACGGTGCCGGGGACCTTCCCGATCGTGGTGCCCCCGGCCGTTCCGGTCACGGCATCCTCCACTGGCGGCCCTCCCGGGCCAGGAGGAGGTCGGCCTCGTGGGGGCCCCAGGTCCCGGCCGGGTAGTGGGCGAGGGGGACGTCGACGTCGGACCAGGCCTCCAGGATGGGGTCGACGATCTTCCAGGCCTGCTCGACCTCGTCGGTCCGGATGAAGAGAGTGGGGTCGCCGATCATGGCGTCGTGGAGGAGCCGCTCGTAGCCGTCGGCCTCGGGGCCGGGGAAGGCCTCGGCGTAGGAGAAGTCCATGGCCACCGACCGGAGGCGGAATGCCTCCCCGGGGACCTTGGCCCCGAAGACGAGCGAGATGCCGTCGTCGGGTTGGATCCGGAGGACGAGGACGTTGGGGCGGAGGTCGCGGGAGAGGGCGCCGCCGAAGGCCAGGTGGGGGACCCGGTGGAAGTGGAGGGCCACCTCGGTGACCCGCTTGGGGAGCCGCTTCCCGGTCCGGACGTAGACGGGGACGCCGGCCCAGCGCCAGTTGTCGACGCTGAGCTCGAGGGCGACGTAGGTCTCGGTCCGGCTGTCGGGGGCGACGTCCTCCTCCTGGCGGTAGCCGGGGAGGTCCTTCCCGTCGACGGTTCCCGCCGTGTACTGGCCCCGCACGGTGTTGCCGACAGCCTCGTCGACGGTGGGGATGACGACGGCTTTCAGGAGCTTGACCTTCTCGTCGCGGATGCTCTGGGCGTCGATGGTGGTGGGGGGCTCCATGAGGGTGAGGGCCAAGACCTGCATGACGTGGTTCTGGACGATGTCCCGGAGGGCCCCGGCGTGCTCGTAGAAGCCGCCCCGGTGCTCGACGCCGAGCTCCTCGGCCACGGTGATCTGGATGTTGTCGATGTAGCGGCGGTTCCAGACCGGCTCGAAGATGGCGTTGGCGAAGCGGAGGGCCAGGACGTTCTGGACCGTCTCCTTCCCCATGTAGTGGTCGATCCGGAAGATCGAGGACTCCTCGAAGCCGCCCTGGAGGGCGGCGTCGAGGGCTTCGGCGCTGGCCAGGTCCGTCCCGAAGGGCTTCTCGCAGACGAGCCGGGCGAAGGCGCCGCCGGCGGCTGGTCGGTTGCATCCGTGGGCGGCCAGGGCCCCGGCCACCAGGCCGAAGGCGGCCGGGACGGTGGCCAGGTAGAAGACCCGGTTCCCGGCCGTGCCGAAGGCCTCGTCGCACTCGGTGAGGACCTGGCTGAGGCGGTCGAAGGTCTCGGGGGCGTCGTACTCTCCGGAGATGTAGCGGAACCGGGCCACCAGAGGGTCCCAGCTGGCGTCGGCCCCGGGAACGGCCTCGAGGGCGACCTTCCGGAACTCCTCGTCCGTCCACTCGGTCCGGGCCACCCCGACCACGGTGAAGTGCTCCCCGACGGCGCCGTGGTGGGCCAGGGCGGCGATGGCGGGGAGGAGCTTTCTGGCCGTGAGGTCGCCCGAGGCCCCGAAGACCACCAGAACCAGGGGCGGGGCCGGTTCGACGGTGGCGAGGGCGGGGCCGGTCTCGACCGGCCCGGTGGCGTCGATGTCCCCCGAGACGACGCTCACGCCGGGTCGGCTCCCCCGGTCCCGCCGGCGGGCTCGGTCACGACGGCGTGGCCCCCGAACTGGTTCCGGAGGGCGGCCAGGAGGCGGTTGCCGTAGGCGTTGTGGTCCCGGGAGGCGAAGCGGGCGAAGAGGGAGGTGGTGATGACGGGGGCGGACACGCCCCGGTCGATGGCCTCCTTGGCCGTCCAGCGGCCCTCTCCGGAGTCGACGACGTAGCCCTCGATCTCCTCGAATCCCGATCCGGGGCGCAGGGCCAGCTCGGCCAGCTCGAGGAGCCAGCTCCTGACGACCGATCCGTAGCGCCAGATGGAGGCGATCTCGTGGAGGTCGAGGTTGAACTCCTCGGCCTTCTCCATGATCTCGAAGCCCTCGGCGTAGGCCTGCATGAGGCCGTACTCGATGCCGTTGTAGACCATCTTGACGAAGTGGCCGGCGCCTGTCGGGCCGCAATGCAGATAGCCGTGCTCGGCGGGAGCGGGAGTGCC
>PLZB01000004.1 GCA_003151955.1 Acidimicrobiaceae bacterium | reverse complement strand
CGGGCCGCTGACGAGCGACGCCGCCAGGCCCAGCGGGCCGGCCGGGCCGGTGGCCGGGCCCCGGCCCCGGTCACCGCCGGACCCGGACCGTCCGCTCCGAGGGACAGCGCCGGGACCCGTCCCTCCGGGCCGGCGGTGCGCCGGGCCCTCCTCACCCCATCCGAGGCCGCCGAGTTCGATCCCGACGACCCCTGGGCCACCGCCGTCGTCGTGGCCGAGATCGAGTTCGACGGGCCCTACCCGGCCGAGGACGGCCTGACGGCCAAGCGCCGGCCCTGTGTCGTGGTGGCCGGCTCGCCCACCCACCTCCTCCTCCGTCCCGGCTACTCCGCCGGGGGCATGCAGAGCCGGACCTGGAAGTCGGTGCCTCTCCGGGGCTGGCGCCAGGCCGGACTCCGGGAGGACACCTGGATCGAGCTGGCGGCCCGGAAGGTGTCCCGGGAGGAGGTGGGCCAGCCGGTGGGATGGCTGACGGCCGAGGACTGGAACGCCCTCTGGTAATCGGGCTCAGAGCCGGCCCCGTCTGACCAGCCAGACCGTCCCGGCCAGGAGGAGGGCGGCGGCCAGCTGGAGCAGCGTCGTCTTNNGCGTAGCGGACATTGTCGCCAGTGCTGCGCCGGAGCATGACCGGGCGCTGGAACAAGATGGCGCGGCGGTCGGGCGGCGACGCGGCGCGCCCGCCCCAGGTAATGCGGCCGCGCGTGACGGGGATAAGTCCCATGGCGGCGCGCAGCAGCGTCGTCTTGCCCGAGCCGTTCGGCCCCACCAGGGCGGCCGGTCCGGTCACGCGATGTCCTGCACGCCGCCGGTCGCCTCCTGGAGGACGGAGTCGGCCAGGGCCCGGATGCCGGCCTCGTCGAGCCCGCAGTCCCGGGCCTCCCGGAGCCATTCCCCGAGCCGGCCCCGCAGTCGTTCCTGGTCGGCGGGGGAGCCCGAGGTGAGGGACCGGAGGATGAAGGTCCCCTGGCCCGGCCGGCCCTGGGCCAGCCCCTCCCGTTCCAGCTCCCGGTAGGCCTTCAGCACCGTGTTCGGGTTGACGGCGATCTGGACCACCACCTCCCGGACCGTGGGGAGCTGGTCCCCCGGGGCCAGGATCCCCAACCGGAGGGCCTGGCGGACCTGGTTGGTCAGCTGCCGGTAGGTGGCCACCCCCGACCCCGGATCCAACCTGAATTCGATCATCCGCGCCTCCTGATCTATTGGGCCGGCCCGTGACCCGGCATGCCAGGATGACGCCATGACGGGGAGCCGGAAGGCCGGTCTGGCCCTGCTCCTGGTCCTGGCCGGAGGCTGCAGCGCCCCGTCCCCCCCCGCCCCCGACCAGCACGTCGATCCCGGCTCCGACCACATCGGCCGGGCCGGCGACGACCGCCGGACCGGGCGGGCTTTCCCTGGTGGTCGAGCCGGCCACCGGCCCCGCCCCGATCTACGCCCTCCTCACCGTGGCCACCCACCGGATCGACCTGGCCGTCTACGAGCTCGACGACCCCGTCGTGGTGAGCGACCTCGACGGGGCCGCCTCCCGGGGGCTGGCCGTCCGGGTCCTCCTCGACAGCCACCTCGAGCATGGGGCCAACACGGCGGCGGCCACCAACCTGGCGGCCCACCATGTCGAGGTGGCCTGGGCCGATCCCGCCGAGACCCTCCACGAGAAGGTCGTCTGCATCGACGGAGTCACCTGCGATGTCCTCACCTTCAACCTCACCCCCCGCTACTACGCCACCAGCCGGGACTTCGCCGTCGTCGACACCCAGCCCGGCGACGTGGCCGCCATCGAGCAGACTTTCGCCGGCGACCTGACCGGCGCCACCCCTGGCCCGGCCCCGGCCGGGACCGACCTCCTCTGGAGCCCGGGCTCCGGTCCCGCCCTGGTCGCGCTCATCGGGTCGGCCCGCCGGACCGTCAGGGTCGAGAACGAGGAGATGGGGAACCCCCCCATCGAGAAGGCCCTCACGGCCGCGGCCCGCCGGGGTGTGGTCGTCGAGGTCACCATGACGGCCGATCCCGAGTGGAATTCCGCCTTGGCCGCGCTGGTCGCCGCCGGAGTCCAGGTGCACACCTATGCCCCCTCGGCCCCCCTCTTCATCCACGCCAAGGCTGTCGTGGTCGACGGGGGACCGGCCGGGGGGACGGCCTTCGTGGGGTCGGAGAACTTCTCCCTGGCCAGCCTGGACCACAACCGGGAGTTGGGACTCGTCACCTCGGCCCCTTCCGTGGTCGTACCCCTGGACGGGAACCTGGCCGCCGACTTCGCCGGGGGGACCCCCTGGAGCTGACGCTGTTAGGGTCTGACCCAGTTATGACGGTGCGTCAGATCACTCCCTCTCTCGGTGACTGCCAGACGGTCAGCGACCTCCTCCGGGCCGGGGCCGAGACCTGGAGCGACCGGGAGGCCTTCGTCGAGGTGGCCGGTGACGACCGGCGCGCCCTCAGCTTCGGGGCCTGGGACGCCGCCGCCGACGCTGTCGCCGCCCTCCTGGCCGACCGTGGGCTGGGCCGGGGCGACGTCCTGGCCCTCCTCCTCCCCTCGTCCATCGACTACGCCATCGCCTACCAGGCCGCCATCCGCCTCGGGGCGGTCACGACCGGACTGAACCTCCGACTCGGCCCCCCCGAGCAGGCCTCGATCATGGCCCGGGCCCGACCCCGGATCACCGTCGTCGACACCGACCTGATCCCGGCCGCCGAGGTCCCCCCCGGCTCGGGGACCGTTCTCCCCCGGGTCGACCTGGCCGGGGCCGTGGCCGCCTCCGGGCCGGCTCCCCGTCTCCCCGCCCTGGACCCCGCCGACCCCGTTGCCATCGTCTGGACCTCGGGATCGACCGGGATCCCCAAGGGGGCCCTCTTCGACCACCGGAACCTGGCTGCCGTCGCCGCCGGGACCGACGTCCTCTCGGCCCCCGGGGACCGCCGGCTCTCCCCCCTCCCCTTCCCCCACGTCGGGTACATGACAAGGCCCTGGGACGAGATCGCCCAGGGCATCACCACCGTCATCGTCCCCCAGCCCTGGACGGCGGCGTCGACCCTCCGCCTGATGGAGGCCGAGCAGGTCACCGTGGGCCAGGGGGTCCCCACCCAGTGGGCCCTCGTCCTGGCCCATCCCGCCTTCGACGACACCAACCTCTCGGGCCTCCGGGTGGCCGGGACCGGCGCCTCCCGGGTCCCCCCCGAGCTGGTCCGGGCCATGCGGGAGCGCCTCGGCTGCCCGGTCGTCGTCCGCTACACCTCGACGGAGACCTCCCTCGGGACCGGCACCCGGCCCGGCGATCCCGACGGGGTCGTGGCCACCACCGTCGGCCGCCCCGTCCCCGGTGTCGAGCTCGAGCTGGTGGCCGAGAAGGGGGGTCCCGTCCTCCCGGAGGAGGTGGGCCGGGTCCGGCTCCGCTCCGGGGCCTCCTTCCGGGGCTACGTCGCCACCGGGACCACCCTCGACCTCGTCGCCACCGCCTCCGTCCTCGACGACGCCGGCTGGGTCACCACCGGCGACCTGGGCCGGCTCGACCACGACGGGAACCTCCAGCTCGTGGGCCGGGTCTCCGAGATGTACATCCGGGGCGGCTACAACGTCTACCCCGCCGAGGTCGAGGCCGTCCTGGGGGGCTGTCCCGGCGTGGCCCAGGTGGCCGTGGCGGGCCGGCCAGATCCCGTCCTGGGCGAGATCGGGGTGGCCTACGTCGTGGTCGACCCGGCCGGCCCCCCCGTCGACCTGGCCGGCCTCCGCCGCTTCGCCGCCGGCCTGCTCACCGACTACAAGGCCCCCGACCGGCTCCAGCTCCTGGCCGAGCTCCCCCTCACCGCCATGGCCAAGGTCGACAAGCGGACCCTGGCGGCCCGGCCCCCCGATCTCGACCACCGACCCGACCGAGAACCGACGAGGAGCCCGACCCCGTGACCGACACCACCCCCGCCCCCCGGCCCCCCCGGGAGCACAAGATCATCGCCGGGGCCGAGCCCATCCGCCTCGGCTCCATGCTCGTCACCCTGGTCGAGCCCCACCGGGGCTCCGAGGTGGCCTACAACCGTTGGTACGAGCGGGACCACTTCTACGCCGGCTGCATGATCGGGCCCTACCAGTTCGCCGGGAAGCGCTTCGTCGCCCCCGCCGACCTGAAGGCCCTCCAGGACCCCGACCCCTCCGAGATCACCGGCACCCCGGGCCGGGGCAGCTACGTCTCGGTCTACTGGGTCCTCGACGGCTACCACGACACCTGGAACCGCTGGGCCGTCGACCAGGTCAAGGCCCTCCACCGGGCGGGCCGGATGTTCGAGGAGCGCGACCACGTCCACACCCTCCTCTACCGCTTCGCCTGGGAGGCCCGCCGGGACGGGGAGAACGGTCTCTCGGCCGAGCTCGCCCTCGATCACCCCTCGGCCGGGATGGTCCTGGTCTGGACGGACCGGGCCGACGGGGTCGACGCCGCCGACTTCGAGGCCTGGCAGCGAGAGGAGCACCTCCCCGGCTTCCTGGCCGGTTCCCCGGCCCGCCTCATCGTCACCGCCGACCCCCTCCCCCTCCTCGTCGACGCCCCTGGGGACGTCCCCCGGACCGAGGCCGACGACCGGCGCCAGCTCAGCCTCTGGTTCCTCGACGAGGACCCCGCCGACGCCTGGGACACCGTCACCGCCCACCGGGCGGCGGTCGAGGGGTCCGGAAAGGGCCGTATCGTGGCAGCCCTGCCCTTCATCTCCACCGTTCCCGGCACCGACACCTACACCGACCAGCTCTGGGCCGACCAGGCCCCCACCAGCCCCAGGAGGCCCTCGTGACGTCCCCTCCCAGCCCCGTCGTGCTGCCCCGCCGATTCGAGGGGAAGACCGCCATCGTCACCGGCGCCGGTTCCGGCATCGGCAAGTCGACCGCCATCCGCCTGGCCACCGAGGGGGCCGGGGTGGCCTGCCTCGACGTCAACCTCGACGCTGTCGAGACCACGGCCGAGGCGCTGCGGACCCTGGGGGGCAAGGTTGCCGCCTACGCCTGTGACGTCACCGACGAGGACCAGGTGAACCGGACCGTCGAGCATGTGGCAGACACCCTGGGCCGCCCCTCGGTCCTCTGCAACGTGGCCGGCATCGGCGGCTTCTTCCACACCGTCGACATGCCGGTGGCCAAGTGGCACCAGATGATCGCCGTCAACCTGACCGGCCCGTTCCTCATGGCCCGGGCCACCCTGCCCTACCTCCTCCACCCCAACGGTGGCGCCATCGTCAACGTGGCCTCCTCGGCCGGTCTGATGGGCTCGGCCTACTCGGCCGGCTACTGCGCGTCCAAGGGCGGGGTCATCATGCTGACCAAGGCCCTGGCCGTCGAATACGCCGACCGGGCCGTCCGGGTCAACGCCGTCTGCCCCGGCGGGGTCGACACCCCCATGATGTCGAGCTTCGCCCTCCCCGAGGGCGGCGATCCCAAGCACCTCATGAAGATGATGAGCCGGATGGGCTTCTGCACCCCCGACCAGGTCGCCTCGGCCATCGTCTTTCTGGCCTCCGACGAGTCCGGCTACACCTCGGGCTCCGTCCTCTCCGTGGACGGGGCCCTGGTGGCCTGAACCGGGCCGGGCCCCGTTTTCCCCATGGGCCCGGTGCCACGGTCGTCGATGCGGGCCGGACCCTGGACCAACGGCCCCTGCCACGCGCTGGGCGGGTCCACTCTGGGCAGGGGGGAAGCCATGGAGGTCCGGTCCGGACCCGGTCGTCGGCGGCGTCGGGCCCTTCCGGCCGTCATGGTGGCCATCCTGGTCGCCGTCCTCACCGCCAGCGCCGTTCCCGCTTCGGCGACGCCGCCGGGCTGGACCCGGGAGGCCTCCCCCGACGCCCCCGGTGCCCTCGTCACCATCTTCGAGGGGGACTCCTGCACGAGCGCCCCCTCCTGTGTCGCCGTCGGGTTCACCGGCTCGGCGGCCCCCTACTCCCCGGTGGCCGAGCATTGGAACGGCAAGACCTGGACCCTCCACACCGTTCCCGGCACGCCGGGGGTGTCGGCCGTCCTGGTCCAGGTCTCCTGCCAGGGGACGAGGTTCTGCATGGCCGTCGGCACCGGCGGCGGCCTCGACCTGGCCGAGCGGTGGGACGGGACAGCCTGGACCAAGGTCCCCACCCCGACGGTGGCAGGGGCGACGACGGATGCCCTGACCGGCATCCAGTGCAGCGGCCCGGACTGGTGCATGGCCGTCGGTGCCGTCGAGACGCCGACCTACCGGAGCGTGACCGAGCTCTGGAACGGGACCTCCTGGTCGATCGTCCCGGTGACCCCGGCCCCCGGGGGCGTTGCCAATGTCCTTACGACCGTGAGCTGCCTGGGCCGGAGCTTCTGCACGGCCGTCGGCTTCATCCGGTCCGGGGCGGGCAACACCTACCGGGACCTCATCATGGAGTGGAACGGAGCGAGCTGGACCACCCGGACGGCCCCGAACCCGTCGGCCGCCTTCGACGAGTTCCTCGGAGTCTCCTGCGTGAGCCCGACCTGGTGCGTCGCCGTGGGGGAGGACACCGTCGCCAGTCATCCCCAGACCCTGGCCATGGTGGGGATCGGTGCCACCTGGACGGTGACTCCCTCTCCCGACATCTCGACGACCTTCCAGAACAACTTCACCTCGGTGTCCTGCCTGAGCCGGGTCAACTGCGTCGGGGTGGCCTGGGGTGGTGGGATCCCGGCCGACGGGGGGGCCATCCAAACCCTCAGTGAGCAGTGGAACGGGACGAGCTGGTCCATCGTCCCCAGCCCCATCGGCAGCGGGGGCTCCCAGTTCAACTCGGTCTCCTGCGTAGCCGGCGACGCCTGCACCGCCGTCGGGAACATCACGGGGGCGACGACCTCGGACACCCTGGCCATGACCCTGCCCGAGACGACCCCGGGCTACCGGATGGTGGCCTCCGACGGCGGTGTCTTCGCCTTCGGGGGCGCCGGCTTCTCCGGGTCGATGGGGGGCCATCCGTTGAACCAGACCATCGTGGCCATGGCCGATACCAGGGACGCCAAGGGCTATTAGGAGGTGGCCTCCGACGGGGGGATCTTCGCCTTCGGCGACGCCGGCTTCTTCGGCTCGATGGGTGGGACCCCCCTCAACCAGCCCATCGTCGGGATGGCGGCCACCCCCGACGGCCAGGGCTACTGGGAGGTGGCCTCCGACGGCGGGATCTTCGCCTTCGGCGACGCCGGCTTCGCCGGCTCGATGGGTGGGACCCCCCTGAACGAGCCGATCGTCGGCATTCACACCGATCCCTCCACCGGGGGCTACTGGGAGGTGGCCTCCGACGGCGGCCTCTTCTCCTTCGGGGGGGCCGCCTTCTCCGGGTCGATGGGCGGCCAGCCGCTCGCCGAGCCCATCGTGGGGATGACGGGCTGAGGACCGGGAACAATCCGCCAGTTATTCCGTGTTAGACTCTCTAAACCGGAATAACGATGGGAAGGAGGCGGGTTGTGACCGACGACTGGCCCCACCACAGGCACAGGACGGTGCCATGGGAGCGAGCCGACCGATCCGGGTCCCGAGAGGACCGGATGCTCAGGAAGGTGGTCGTTTCCCTCCCCCCGATGATCAGGGACCTTCACCCGTCCGTGCCGTCGGCGACAGTGGCCGAGCTCGAAGCTGCACTCCGGGAGATCTCGGTCCTGGACAACAGCCGGGGTGCAGCGCTGGAATCGCTGGGGCCGCTGCTCCTTCGCACCGAGTCCGTCGCCTCGTCGAAGATCGAGCACATCAGCGCCAGCGTCAACGACTATGCCCGGGCCCTCCACGGGAGCAGGGCCAACGCCTCCGCCGTCTCGATGGTGGGTGCCACCCGAGCCCTGCACGCCATGATCGGCGAGGTCGGGCGAACCGGCCGGATCGAGCTCTCGACGCTCACGTCGGCCCATGGCGCCCTCATGGCCGGTGACCCCTACGAGACCCGTCCCGGACGGCTCCGGGACACGCAGAACTGGATCGGTGGAAGCGACCACTCCCCGCGTGGGGCCCTCTACGTCCCGCCTCCGCCCGAGACCGTCCCCGCCTACATGGACGATCTCGTGGCGTTCGCCAACCGCGACGACCTCCCCGTGCTGGTCCAGGCCGCGCTGGCCCATGCCCAATTCGAGTCCATCCATCCCTTCACGGACGGGAACGGTCGGATCGGGCGGGCGCTCATCAACACCATCCTCCGCCGCCGTCGGGCCACCACCCGGGTCGTCGTCCCCCTGGCCTCGGCGCTCGTGGCCCACCGGGACCGGTACTTCGACCTGCTCGACGCCTACCGCGCCGGCGATCCAGGGGCGATCATCGGGAGCTTCGCCCGGGCTTCCTCGGTCGCGGCGGTCGAGTCCTGGCGAAGCGCCGACCACCTCGTCGAGGTGCCGGACCGATGGCGCGAGATGGTCGGACGGGTACGAGCAGGGAGCGCCGTGGCCAAGCTGCTGGCCGTGCTGCCCTCACGTCCGATCCTCTCCGTCGAGGGGGCAGGCGACGCCATCGATGCGTCGAACAGCAGTGTCTACGCCGCCGTCGAGCGCCTCCATGGTGCCGGCGTCCTCCGTCCGCTGACCGGGAGGACCCGGAACCAGGTCTGGGGAGCCGGCCTCATCCTCGACGAGCTCGAGGACCTCGGCGTCCGTATCGCCCACGCCGCCCGCTGAGCTGTCCAACGGGCGGAACCGGCCGGCGTCGGTCTACCGCTGCCGGCTGGCCGCGACTACCGGGCGGGGTCGGACGGCCGGCTCAGGTTCGGCCCCGGGCCACCCACCAGCGGCGAACTTGCCCATCGCCCCGGTCGCCCACCTGTCCCAGACCTCGAGGAGCCCGGCTCCCGACACCCGTTCGGGACCTTCGATTCCGAGCGTCCCGAGATCGTCCTCGATGGCCAGGGCGGCCTGGTGGGTCTCGACGATCAGCACGTCCCGGGACACCTCTCCGGCAACCCCGGCCAACGCCGTGATGGTCCCGACGACTCGGAACAGCGCATTCCAGCTGGGGGCGATCGAAGGCGTCGACCCGACGAGGTGCGCAAGTGACGACGGGTGCCTCAGCGAGTAGTAAAAGCGGTTTCCCACTGTCCTGACGGACAGGACACCGGCCTGGGCGAGCCGATCGCACTCGTCGGCGACATTTCGCTTCGCCGAACTGGTGGCCGCGGCGAGGGTGACCGCCGACGCGCTCGACCCCGGATCGAGGAGCAGGAACCGCAGGATCTCTGTGCGGGTCCCGACCCCGAACATCGCCCGCATCCTCAGGGCCACGAGGGACGGCTCCGAGAGGGATCGCAAGGTCGACCGACCCGTCACCCGGTACGACGTCCGCTCGGTGGTCGCCTCCGGCCAGCGCACCCCGGCCCGGGCGTTGACCGTGGCGGCGAACGGTCCCCAGGCATCGAGATCGGTCTGGAGCCGGAGGAGGTTGCGGAGTCGGGTCTGCGAGATGGAGCGCCAGTTGTGGATGCACCAGTCCATCGCCTCGTCCTGGAGACGACGCTCCTTCTCGCCGATCAGGGCCGTGAAGATGATGAGCGGCTCCGGGTCGATCGCCCACTGCTGATGGGTGCGGCCCCAGCCCGACACCCCCAGCTCGGCCCAGGCCCCCCAGCAGAGGTCGGCGGCGAGCTGACCGACGCTCCTGTCGATGTCGCTGCCGTTAGAGGTCGGCACCGTCCACCTCCACGCCCAAGCTGGCCAGACACCCGACGAGCACCATCCGGAACCTTTCCGAGGGATCGTGGGTGACCGTCCAGCGGGCCGCGGCTCCCAACTCCTCGTGGGAGGATCTGATCGAACCGCGACGGAAGGTGCACCTCGAGCGCGCCGTAGGTTCGAATTTCGATCCGATCCTCCCAGCCCGGCGGAAGGCCGAAGTCCATGAAAGAGGACGGTCCGGTGTTGAGCCAGTTCCTGGAGAGGTCCAGAGCTTGGGCCACCTCGATGGCGGCCTCGGCCAGTGGAGGAGGAAGGACATCGGTCTTGACGAAGCTGCCGTGATCGGCGAGGCCGACGACGTCGAGATCGCCGGTGGGACGGTCGATGAGACCGAGGAGAAGCAGGCCGCTGCCGCCGACGACGAGGAGGCCATAAGGCGTCCGGCGGTGCTGGAGGACGGCCCCGAGCGTGCGGAGCGCCTCTTCGGGAGCTTCGAGCTGAAACAACATACGCGAAGTCTGCCAGCGTGAAACGCGCAGTGAGAACACTTGAATCGAGAACTCTACATGCGTGATCGAGGCCTGGACCCCTCGGGCTCAGCCCCCCGCCCGTAGGCGTCGGTCAGCTGGGCCCGGTCGTTGAGGCCGAGCTTGGAGAAGACCCGCTCGAGGTGGGACTCGACGGTCCGGATGGAGATGGAGAGATGGTCGGCCACGGCCTTGTTGGTCTGGCCGGCGGCCACGAGCCGGGCCACCTCCCGCTCCCGGTTGGTGAGGGGGTCGGGGGTAAGGCGGTCGTGGAGAACCCAGGGGGCGAGGCCGGGGCAGCGGCCGGCCAGGTCCCGACAGCGCCGGGTGCTCCTGGCCTCGGCCACCCGGTTCCCGGCGGCCCGGTGGGCGGCGGCCCCGTCGCCGGCCACCATGGCGGCGAAGACGAGCATCCCCAGCGCCTCGAAGCCGGCTGCCACCTCGTCGAGGTCGGTCCCGGCCCCGTCGAGGCGGCCCCGGGCGTAGCGGGCGGCCAGAGGGGGGAAGGGCCCGTCGTTCTGGCCGGCCAGCTCGGCCAGGCGCTCGGCCCCGGCCGGGCCGGCCCCGAGGCGGGCGGCGTCGAAGCGGAGGGTGGCCTCGAGGGCCCACTGGCCCTTCCGGCTGAGGTCGTCGGCCAACGCCTCGAGGTGCTCGACGGCCCGGCCCGTCCGGCCGGCGGCGGCCAGGGTCCAGGCCCGGCCCTGTTCCAGGACCGGCTCGAACCAGCGGAGGTTCGGGTTGGCGTGGCCGGCCGCGGCGGCCAGGGTCTCCTCGGCCAGCTCGACCTGGCCCGAGAGGGCGGCCACGTAGGCCCGGACCCCGCAGACCATGTCCCGGAGACCGTCGATGTCCTCGGGGACGAGGAGGGACATGGCCTCGGTCATGAGCCGGCCGGCCAGGACCAGGTCACCCCGGGTCAGGGCGATGGTGCCCCGGGTCACGGCCCCCACCAGGCGGACGGGGGGATGGTCGAGGCTCAGGCCCTCGGCGTAGGCCCGGTCGCCGACCATCTCGGTGATGTCGATCCGACCGGCATAGAAGCTGCCCAGGACGATGGCGGCCACAGAGGGCTCGATGCTCGGCGGGACGACGACCTCGGGCCGGGCCGCCGGCTCGAGGCACTGGGCGGCCAGGGCCAGGGCCTCGTCGGTCCGGCCCATCATGGCCAGGGCCATGCAGAGCCGCTGCTTGGCCTCCCACTCGGCCCGGGGGCTGCAGGGCTGATCGAGGACGGCCCGGGCCAGGGTGGCGGCCCGGAGGGCTTCACCGCCCTGGAGGAGCATGGCCGAGCGGGTGGCGACCAGGAGGAGCCGGCTCTCCTGATCGGTGACCTGACCCTCGAGCTGGGTCAGCTCGGCCTCGGCCTCCCCGGCCCGGCCCATGGCCCAGAAGAGGATGACGATCCGGGTCCGGCGGACGAGAATGTGGTCGGCCCCCTCCAGAGGTGCGAGGGAGTCGAGGAGGGCCAGGCAGTCGTCGAAGCGTCCCTGGCGGGCCAGGGCCTCGGTCAGGATGAGGGCGGCCCGGAGGTCGGCGGGGTCGGCGTTGAGGGCGGCCCGGGCCAGCCGCACGGCCAGCTCGGGGTCGGCGGCCTCCAGGGCCTGGGAGGCGCCTTGGCGGAGGAGGGGGCTGTCACAGGCACCGCCCCCGTCGAGCTGCCAGACGACATAGCGGAGAAGGTCCCCCCGGCGGCGGAGACCGGTCTCGAAGTGGGCGGTGGCCAGCCGTCGGGCCAGGGCCCGGGAGCGGAGCCGGCCGCAGCGGTCGCGGAGGACCTCGGCGTAGAGGGGATGGGTGAGCGAGACCGTGTGTCGGCTCTGGTCCTGGTGGTGGACGAGGAGCTCGGCCCGCTCGAGGCGCTCGACGGTCTCGGCCGGGGCCAGCCGCTCGAGGACGTCGAGGGCCAGGGGCTCGCTGAGGCTGAGGAGGTCGAGGGCGTCGCGCTCGCCGTCGGTGAGGGCCCCGATCCGGGCCTCGACCAGCTCGACCAGGTGGGAGCTGGTGGGGAGCTTCCCGCGGAGGTGCCAGTGGCCGTCCCGGGGCTCGAGGACCCCGGCCTCGGAGGCGGCCGTCAGGAGCTCCCGGAGGTAGAGGAGGTTGCCCGAGCTGATCTTCCAGAGCTGGTCCGACAGGCCCGGATCGGGGGGACCGTCGAGGGCCAGGGCCACCAGGTCGTCGACCTCGGGCCGGGTCAGTGACCCGAGCTCGATCCGGGTGAGGAGTCCCTCCTTCGAGAGGTTGGTGATCGGCTCGGGGACGGGCTCCCCCGTGCGGAGGGTCAGGACCAGCTTGGCCAGGCGGCTGCACACGAGATGGTGGAGGAGGACGGCCGAGGCGGGGTCCAGGTGGGCGACGTCGTCGATCCCGACCACGAGCGGTGCACCCCCGGCCCGCTCCGAGAGCTGCCGGGCGGCGGCCTGGAAGAGGGCCACCCCGGCCACGGTCAGGTGCGTCAGGGTGTCGTCCTCTGGGAGCCAGCGGGCCAGGGCCCCGAAGGGGATGTCGGCGGCAGGTGGGGTGGCCACGAGCCAGTCGGTCGCGGCCCCCTGCCAACCGGCGGCCTGGAGGGCCTCGAAGGCCATCCGGGTCTTGCCCACCCCGGCCCCCCCGACCAGGAGGACCCCCCCGCTGGCGGGGTCGGCCAGGACGGCCAGGACCTCGGCCAGCTGGGTCCCCCGGCCCACGAAGGGCCAGGTGGCCCGGGGCCGGGCCGAACCACCACCCTCGTCGTGTCCCGAGACGAGTCTGGGCACGATCCCCGGGGCGCCGCCTGATGCCATCTCGTCCTTCCTCGTCTCCGCCGACAGCCGCGGCCCAGGTTACTGCGGGGGTCAGTTGGCCTGTTCCCCGGCCGGCCAGGGCCGGGCGGCGTAGTCGTCCCGGAGCTTCTGCTTCAGGACCTTGTTCAGGGTGTTGTTCCGGGGCAGGGCCTCGACCACCTCGAGCTGCTCGGGGACCTTCTGGGTCATGAGCCCGGCCCCCTTCAGGTGGGCCACCATCTCGGCGAAGTCGAGGGGCTGGGCCCCGGCCGCCGTCTCCACCACGGCGCAGACCCGCTCGCCCCGCTCCCGGTCGGGGAGACCGATCACGGCCACGTCGGCCACCTTGGGGTGGGTGTAGAGGAGGTCCTCGATCTCCTTGGCCGAGATGTTCTCCCCCTTCCGGATGATGATGTCCTTCAGCCGCCCGGTGAGGACGAGGTGGCCGTCGGAGCGGAGGTGGCCGACGTCCCCCGTCCGGAAGTAGCCCTCGGCGTCGGTGGCGTCGGCGGTGAGGGCGGAGTCGGTGTAGCCCTTGCAGACCATCTCGCCTCTGACCCGGACCTCCCCGTCCATCCCGGCCGGGGCGGGAGAGCCGTCGAGGCCGACGATCCGGAGGTCGGTCCCGTCGACGGGCTTCCCTACGGTGTTGGCCAGCTGCTCGTCGTCGTCGGTGGGGGACCCCATGGCGATCATGGGGATCTCGGTCATCCCGTAGCCGTGGGCGATCCTGACCCCGATCTCCCGGGCCACCTCCCCGAAGACCTCGGGGGGCATCGGGGCCCCTCCCCCGGAGAGGAGCCGGAGGCTGGGGATGATCCGCTCCCCCGGAGTCTTCCGCTGGACGCCCAGGTAGGCCTGGTAGAAGGCGGTCGAGCCCCCGGCCATGGTGGCCCCGTGGCGGCGGAGGACCTCGACGGCCTGGTCGGGGACGAAGGACTCGAGGAGGACGGCCGGGAAGCCCAGGGCCAGGACCATCACGAGGTAGTCGGGCCCGGCGATGTGGGCGAAGGGGAAGGCCATCGACCCGACGTCCTCGGGGGACATGTCCAGGGCGATGGCGAGCCCCCGGCCCCCCACCACCAGGGTCCGGTCCGAGTGGCGGACCCCCTTCGGGTCCGAGGTCGTCCCCGAGGTGTAGTACACCCAGCGGACCTGGTCACCCTCGGCGGGAGCCGGGGGGAGGCCGGCGGGGTCCCCCTCGGGGAGGTCGTCGTAGGTGACGAGGACGGTCGGGGGCCGGTCAAGGTCGGCCCCGAGGGTCCGGCCCATGGCGGCGAAGTCGAAGTCCTTCCAGGTCCCCGGGCAGAGGTAGAACTCCGAGGCCATCTGGCCCAGGGCGAAGCCCACCTCCCGCTCCCGGTAGATGTGGATGATGGGGTTCTGGACGGCTCCCAGCCGGGCCAGGGCCATCGAGACGAGGATGGTCTCGATCCGGGTCGGGAGCTGCCAGGTCACGACCGTCCCCGGCCCGATCCCGGCCTCGAGGAGGCCGGCCGCCACCCGGAGGGCCCGGTCCCGGAACTCCCCGAAGGTGACCTGCCGGTCGGCCTCGTCGACCAGCATCAGCCGGTCCGGGCTGGCCAGGGCTCGCCGCTCGACCAGCTCCCACATCGACCCCACGTCGTAGATCGCCTCAGCCACGGGCTTTCGCCTCCTCCGGTCCGGGAACGGGCCGGATCGTAGGCGAAGCTCCCCGGCCCGGCCCGTTACCGGCCGGTCATCCAGCCGGGGCGGCTCAGACGGGGGGCTGGGGATCGTACTGGATGTAGCGGCGGATCTCCCGGGCCCGGTCGGGGGAGTGGAGGCGGGCCACCAGGTGGAGGGCCATGTCGATCCCGGCCGAGACCCCGGCCGAGGTGACGACGTCCCCGTCGTCGACGAAGCGGTCGTCGGGGCGGATCTCGATGGTGGGGTCGAGCTGGGCCAGGAGGTCGAGCGAGGCCCAGTGGGTGGTGGCGGGCCGGCCGGCCAGGAGGCCGGCGTCGGCATAGACGAGGGAGCCGGTGCAGACGCTGGTCATGATCCGGGCCGTCTCGGCCCGGTCCCGGACCCAGGCCCGGACGGTCTCGTCGTTGAGCATGGGCCGGGTCCCCCGGCCACCGGGGAAGAGGAGGACGTCGATGGGGGGAGGGTCGTCCCAGGTGTGGTCGGCGAGGACCCGGGCCCCCTTGGCGCAGTCGACCAGCCCCTGTTCCCGGGACAGGGTGAAGACGTCGACGCCGTCGTCGGGGAAGTGCCGCCGCCAGGAGGCGAGGACCTCCCAGGGTCCGACCCAGTCGAGCTCTTCGACGCCCTCGAAGAGGGCGATCCCGATCCGCAGGGGCGGGCCGATCTCCATGACCACCCCGCTAGGAGAGGCGCTCGATGATCATGGCCATGCCCTGGCCGCCCCCGACGCACATGGACTCCATCCCGAACTGCTTGTCGTCGGTCTGGAGGGCGTTGATGAGGGTGGTCATGATCCGGGCCCCGGTCATCCCGAAGGGGTGGCCGAGGGCGATGGCCCCGCCCCTCACGTTGAGCTTCTCCCAGTCGATCCCGAGGTGTTTGGCCGAGGGGATGACCTGGGCCGCGAAGGCCTCGTTGATCTCGACGAGGTCGATGGCGTCGATGGTCAGCCCGGCCCGGCCCAGGGCCTGGCGGCAGGCCCCGATGGGCCCGAGGCCCATGATCTCGGGGTTGAGGGCCGAGACCCCGCTGGCCACGATCCGGGCCAGGGGGGTGATCCCGAGCTCGGCCGCCTTCGTTTCCGACATGACGACGACGGCGGCGGCCCCGTCGTTCAGGGGGCAGGCGTTCCCGGCCGTGACGGTCCCGCCCTCCCGGAAGACGGGCTTCAGGTTGGCGAGACCCTCGACGGTGGTCCCGGCCCGGGGGCCGTCGTCCTTGGTCACGACCGTGCCGTCCTCGAGGGTGACGGGGATGATCTCCCGCTCGAAGAAGCCGTTCTCCTGGCTGGCCACGGCCCGCTGCTGGGAGAGGGCGGCGAACTCGTCCATCTCCTGGCGGCCGACCTGCTCGTACTCGGCCACGTTCTCGGCCGTCTGGCCCATGGAGATGTAGACGTCGGGGAGGCCGGCCCCGGAGGTCCAGGGGTCGGTGACGGCCGGGGTCCGGGCCACCGTCCGGGCCTCACCCTCGGCGAAGAGGGGGTTGTGGGGGCCGGTGTCCGAGGCGCCGTGCATGAACCGGCTGACGGTCTCGACGCCGGCGGCCACGAAGATGTCGCCCTCGCCCGCCTTGATGGCGTGGGCGGCCATCCGGATGGTCTGGAGGGAGGAGGAGCAGTACCGGTTGACGGTGACCCCGGGGACGTCGAAGCCGGCCAGGATGGCGGCCACCCGGCCCAGGTTGTAGCCGGCCTCACCGGCGGGCTGTCCACAGCCGAGGATGACGTCCTCGATGAGGCTGGGGTCGAGCTGGGGAAGCTTGGCCACGACCTCCCGGATGGCCAGGGCGGCCAGGTCGTCGGGGCGGCAGCTGACGAGGGAGCCCTTCATGGCCCGACCGATCGGGGTCCGGCCGGTGGCGACGATGACGGCTTCGGGCATGGGGGCGCTCCTTGCTGCGGGGGCTGGGCCGGTTGTTCCGGCCGGAGGGGATGGCCCGGACAGGTTTGCACACCGGGGGGATCCGGTCCGAATCCGGGACCCTCCAAGTTACCGGCCGGTCACTTCTCGGCCATCTGTCGGAGGCGGGCCAGGCGGGGATACATCGTCGGGCCCCGGAGGGCGACGAGCCGGTTCTCGATGGCCTCGAGGTCCAGGGGGGTTGCCGTCGAGAGCTTGGACACGGCCAGGTCGTCCTGGTGGACGAAGGGAAGATCCAGGGGGCCGCCGGGGGCGTCGAAGGGGAACCGCCCCGTACGCCGGCCCGGGGGCTCCAGCGTCTCTCGGGCTCCTCGGGCGTGAAGCCGAGGGAGGAGAACCGGAGGACCAGCCAGCCGGCCGAGGAGTAGGTGACCCCCACGTTGCATGCGACCCGCCGGGTGGCCCGGGGCAAGGCGTAGCGGGGCCGTCGAGTCGTCTCCGGGGAGGGGGCAGGCCACGAACCGGGTCCCGGTCACCGCCCGGAGCTGGTAGCCGTAGGCGACCACGATCCTGTTCAGGGTGTCGGCGCTGGGCACCTCGTGGCCCTTCTCGTAGGCCGAGAGGGTGGGTTGGCTGGTTCCCAGGGTCCGGGCCAGGGTGGCCTGACTCATGGCCCGGGACTCCCGGAGCTCACGGATATCCAGCTGGATATGGGCATCGAGAAATTCGGAGGCCGGTACAGGCAGAGGGGCCGCCGCCGGTTCCGGTCGCCTCCCAGCCTGGTGGCGGGCATCCGACCTGGAATGTAACCTGTTCTAGTATTCGGTCGGGGGCGTCGGGTCGGGCACCGGAGTGCGACCGGGGCGCCAGAGAGGGGATGGCCATGGAGATCGGCTACACCGAGGAGCAGGATGCGCTCCGCCAGGAGCTCCGGGACTACTACGCCCGGCTCCTCACCCCCGAGGTCGAGGAGGCGCTGGCCCGCAGCGCCGGGATCGGGCCCACCGTCCGGAGCGTGGTCAAGCAGATGGCGGCCGACGGCTGGCTCGGGATCGGCTGGCCCGAGGAATTCGGCGGCCAGGGCCGGTCGGCGCTCGAGCAGTTCATCTTCTTCGACGAGTCGATGCGGTCGGGGGCGCCCGTGCCGATGCTCACCATCAACACGGTGGGCCCGACGATCATGAACTTCGGGACGGACGAGCAGAAGGCCTTCTTCCTCCCGAAGATCCTGGCCGGGGACATCCACTTCTGCATCGGCTACACCGAGGCGGAGTCGGGGACGGACCTGGCCTCGCTCAAGACCTCGGCCGTGATCGACGGGGAGGAGCTCGTCATCAACGGGGCCAAGATCTACACCAGCCTGGCCGGCGACGCCGACTACTGCTGGCTGGCCGTCCGGACCGACCCCGAGGTGAAGAAGCACAAGGGGATCTCGATGGTGATCGTCCCCATGGACACCCCCGGGATCCGGGTCGTCCCCATGTCGCTCATGGGGGAGCACAACATCAACTACACGTTCTGGGAGGATGTCCGGGTCCCCCTGGCCAACGTGGTGGGGGGCCTGAACAACGGCTGGACGCTCATCACCAACCAGCTCAACCACGAGCGGGTCACCCTCTGCTCCCCGGGGATCATCGAGCGGGCCCTCTCCGACGTCCGGGGCTGGGCCCAGGAGACGAAGCTGGCCGACGGCCGGCGGGTGATCGACCAGGAGTGGGTCCGGCTCCACCTGGCCCGGGTCCGGGCCAAGCTGGAATTCCTGAAGCTCATCAACTGGAAGGTGGCCTGGACGGCGGCCTCGGGCCGGCCCCTCGACGTGGCCGACGCCTCCACCATCAAGGTCTTCGGGACGGAGTTCTACATGGAGGCCCTCCGGCTCCTCACCGAGGTGGTGGGCCCGGCCGGCTACCTGAAGCGGGACACCCCCGGGTCGGTGCTCCGGAGCCGGCTCGAGATGTACACCCGGAGCCTCGTCATCCTCACCTTCGGGGGCGGGACGAACGAGATCCAGCGGGACCTGATCGCCATCTTCGGCCTGGGCATGCCCCGGTCGCTGCGCTAGAGGAATCGAGGAAGACCGTGGACTTCTCCTTCTCAGGGGACCAGGACGAGATCCGGGCCCTGGCCGTCCGGATCCTCGGGGATCTCTCCACCCCGGAGCGGCTCCGGGAGGTCGAGGCCTCCGAGGACCGGGTCGACCGGAAGCTCTGGGGGGAGCTGGCCTCGGCCGGGCTCCTGGGCCTGGCCCTCCCCGAGGCCGTCGGGGGGGCCGGGCTCGGCTTCGTCGAGACCTGCATCCTGGTCGAGGAGGCCGGGAGGAGCGCCGCCTCCATCCCCCTGGTGGCCACCCTCGTCCTCGGGGCCGGGCCCATCAACGACCTGGGGACCCCGGAGCAGCACCAGCGCTGGCTCCCGGCCGTGGCCGAGGGCCGGACCATCCTCACCGCCGCCCTGGTCGAGACGGGGGGGGACCCCTGGACCCCCTCCACCACCGCCGTCCGGGAGGGTGGGGGTTGGCGGCTCGACGGGACGAAGTCGAACGTGCCGGCCGGGATGGTGGCCGACGCCGTCGTGGTCCCGGCCCGGACCCCTGACGGTATCGGGCTCTTCATCGTCTCGGCTGATGCCCCGGGGCTCGGCCGGCAGCGGCAGGAGACGACGAGCGGGCAGGACGAGGCCGAGATCGAACTGGACGGGGTCATCGTCGCCACCGAGGGGGTCCTGGTGGCCGGGCCGGACGGGGTCGAGGCCCTGGCCGGGCTGGTCGACCGGGCCATCGCCGCCGTCTGCGTCCAGGAGGCCGGGGCCTGCCAGGCGGCGGTGAAGCTGACGGCGACCTACACGAGCCAGCGGGAGCAGTTCGACAAGGTCATCGCCACCTTCCAGGCCGTCGGACAGCGGGCCGCCGACGCCTACATCGACACCGAGGCCGTCCGGCTCACGGCCTGGCAGGCCGCCTGGCGCCTGGCCGAGGGGCTCCCCGCCGCCGAGGCCGTCGCCATCGCCAAGTTCTGGGCCGACGAGGGGGCCCAGCGGGTCGTCCACGCCTGCGTCCACCTCCACGGGGGGGTCGGGGTCGACCGGGACTACCCCCTCCACCGCTACTACCTCCTCACCAAGCAGCTGGCCCTGACCCTGGGCGGGGGCACCCAGAGCCTCCTCCACCTGGGCGATCTCCTGGCCACCGAGCCTGTCTGAAGCTTTTTGTAAAATTGTTGTGACCCTGGAGCCGATGGCGACGATTGCGTGGCTGTGGGGACGGGGGGGGACAGCCGGGGGGCCGAGGAGGGGTTCACCCTGATCGAGCTGATGGTGGTCCTCCTCATCATCGCCATCCTCCTCGCCATCGCCATTCCCACCTTCCTCGGTGTCACCGCCTCGGCCAACGACCGGGCCACCCAGGCCAACCTGACCAGCGCCGCCGAGGAGCTCCGGGTCTTCTACGACAACAGCGGCCAGAGCTTCTCCTCCGTCGACACCCCCCTAGTCACGACCGCGGCCGCCACCGCCAGCCTCACGACGGCGATCCCGGCCTACGGCTGGACCCAGGGCACCTTCGCCGGCAGCGGCGTCTGCAACAGCGGCGCCCGGAGCAACTGCCTCAGCTTCGCCACCCTCGACGTGGGCAGCGTCCGCGACGACCAGGGCATCGCCCTGGCCGCCTACTCGAAGGGCACCGACACCTGCTGGTACGCCCTCGTCCTGGAGGTCACCCCGGGCCCGATCATCGGGAACATTTTTGAATCCGAGTCCCCTTTCGCCTTCTACCGCTACGTCTCGCCAGGGAGCGATCCCCAGCTGGGTCCCTTCGGGTCATCGACCGCCATCACCACGGCCGGGACCTACTACGCCTACAAGACCAAGATCGGGTCCAGCGGCGACTGCTCCACCGTCTTCTCTGCCGTACAAGTCCTCTACTGGGGCCGGACTTTCGCCGAGGCCCCATCCTCCAACTGACCCCGGCCCCGGCAGCCGAGCAGGGCGGGGCGGGCCGTGTGATGCTGGGGCCATGCCCCTGCACCCCCATGAGACCGGCGACCGCGGCGAGCACCGCCTGACCCTCCGACCCCAGCTGGACCACCCCGGCGACGTCCCCCGGTTCCGGATGCCCCAGGAGAGCATGCTCCCGGGCTCGGCCTACCAGATCATCCACGACGAGCTCCTCCTCGACGGGAGCGCCCGGCTCAATCTCGCCACCTTCGTGACCACCTGGATGGAGCGGGAGGCGGAGCAGCTCATGGCCGAGTGCTCGGCCAAGAACATGATCGACAAGGACGAGTACCCCCAGACGGCCGAGCTCGAGAAGCGCTGCGTCAACATGCTGGCCGACCTCTGGAACGCCTCCCACGCCGAGGACGCCACCGGCTGCTCCACCACCGGCTCCTCGGAGGCCTGCATGCTGGGGGCTCTGGCCCTCAAATGGCGGTGGCGGCAGCGTCGCCAGGCCGCCGGGCTCCCGGCCGACCGGCCCAACCTGGTCATGGGGTCGAACGTCCAGGTCTGCTGGGAGAAGTTCTGCCGGTACTGGGACGTGGAGGAGCGGCTCGTCCCCGTCGGCCCCGAGGCCACCTGCCTCACCCCGGAGGGGGCCGCCGCGGCCTGCGACGAGAACACCATCGGGGTGGTGGCCATCCTCGGCTCCACCTACGACGGGATCTACGAGCCCGTGGAGGCCATCTCGGCCGCCCTGGACGACCTCCAGGAGCGGACCGGGCTCGACGTTCCCATCCACGTCGACGGAGCCTCGGGGGGGATGGTGGCCCCCTTCCTCGAGCCCGAGCTGGTCTGGGACTTCCGGCTCCCCCGGGTTCATTCCATCAACACCTCGGGCCACAAGTACGGGCTCGTCTACCCCGGGGTGGGCTGGATCGTCTGGCGGGACGCCGAGTCCCTCCCCGATGAGCTGGTCTTCAACGTGGACTACCTCGGCGGCCACATGCCGACATTCGCCCTGAACTTCTCCCGGCCCGGGGCCCAGATCGTGGCCCAGTACTACAACTTCATCCGGCTCGGCCGGGAGGGCTACGGGCGGGTCCAGGGGGAGAGCCGGGAGACGGCGGCCTGGCTGGCCGGCAAGATCGAGGAGCTCGGACCCTTCACCCTCGTCTCCCGGGGGGACCAGCTCCCCGTCTTTGCCTTCCGGCTGACCGATCCCGACAGCCCCTACACGGTCTTCGACATCTCGGAGGCCCTCCGGGCCCACGGCTGGCTCGTCCCCGCCTACACCATGCCCCCGAACCTCGAGCACCTCGCCGTCCTCCGGATCGTGGTCCGTAACGGCTTCAGCAGGGACATGGCCGGCCTCCTCCTCGACGCCCTCCGGAAGGTCACCGACCGCCACGAGGAGGGATCGCGGTCCATGGCCCCGGCCAAGGCCGGCTTCAGCCATTGACCGGCCGTCACAGCTGCGGTTGATCCCTGTGCGCGGGAGCTGAGTCTCACCCCGGCTCTGCACACATAACAGCTTGTGTGTAATGCATGGCTGTCATAACATAGGTTCTGTAATGACTGCCGAACCGGGAAACCGTAACCCGTACCGACCGGGGGCCGCCGTCAGCCCGTTGTTCCTGGCCGGCCGGGAGCGGGAGATCCGACGCTTCCGGGCCACGCTCCACGCGGCTCCGGAACTGCCGGCCAATGTTCGTCTCACCGGGCTGCGCGGGGTGGGCAAGAGCGTGTTGCTGAAGCGCCTCGAGGAGATCGCCACCGAGGACGAGGGTTGGCTCACGAGCCGGGTCCAGGTCGAGCCCCGCCACTACACCGAAGCCGACCTGTCGGAGCTGATCGGGGGCCTGTGTCGCTCCGCTGAGCTCCAGATCTCCAGGGGGGCTCGGATCCGGGAGACCATGCGGGGTGTCGCCGCCTCGGCCCGGGGGCTGGTCCGGGTGACCTGGCAGGACATTGAATTGTCGCTGGGCCTCCCGGGAAGCGCCGACCAGGAGCACAGCGTCACCAGGGCCCTCTTCGAGGTCGCCGTCCTGGCCGATCAGCACGGCTACGGCGGCTATCTGCTGATGCTCGACGAAGCCCAGGTCATCCGGGATGACCGGGACCGCAGCGGGCAGCATCCCCTCTCTCTCCTGATCGCCGCCGTCAACACCCTCCAGGAGAACGAGGTCCCGATCGGCCTCGTGCTCTGCGGCCTGCCCACGCTCCGGGCCAACCTCCTCAAGGCCAGGACCTATACCGAGCGCATGTTCCGGGGCGAGGAGATCAGCCGCCTGGCTGGATCCGAGGCCGCCGAGGCGCTGGTCCGTCCCCTCGACGACACCGGCATCACCGCCGGCGAAGCCCTCGTCAACCGGGTCGTCGCCGAGGTCGAGGGGTACCCGTTCTTCATCCAGCTCTGGGGAGCCGAGCTCTGGGAAGCCGCCCACCTCGCCGGCGTCGATTGCTTCGACACCCTGCTCCTCGACTCGGTCGAACCCGACATCTACCACCGGCTCGACATCGACTTCTACGATGGCCGGGTCGAATCGCTCACGCAGGCGGAACAGGATCTCCTCATGACTACCGCCGGCTGCCCGTACCCACCGCTCAAGACCGCCGACATCCACAACAAGGCCGGCAAGAGCGAGGGCAACGTCAACGTCCTCATGGGTCGCCTCACCGAGCAGGGCGTCGTCTTCAGGGTCCAGGTGGGCCAGTACGAGTACACCGCCCCGAAGTTCCACGACTACCTCCAACGGCGGGCCATCCGGATGGCCCGCCGGGGCCGATGAGGCGTGGGTTCGGGCCCCTCACGGAACGCGTTTAGACCCCCACGCTGCGCTTAACCGAACCGGCAGGTCGACGAAAGAGGTAAAATCCCCTGTGCACCGATGTGCACGGATAGAGGGGGTAGCCATGAGTGACCGTCCCGAGGGCCCCGGCTGGTGGATCGCATCCGACGGGAACTGGTATCCGCCGGAGTCCCATCCCGGCGCCCTCCCCCCGCCTCCCCCGGCTCCCGCCTATCCCGTCGAACGGGTCCCCGCCGCTGTCCACGTCGTCGAGCCCGTCCGGGTGGCGGTCGAGAAGCCCGGGGCGCTGCCCCCCGCCGATCCCACCATCCCGGCCTTCCGGGCCGGTGGGACCTTCAGCGTGGCCCCACCGCCGGAGCGGGCCATCGACTCGTCGGGCCTTCCCACCTTCGTGACGGGCATGCCCGTCCAGCCCACCCTCGACGGCCTCCCGGCCGGCTACACCGCTCCGGGGACGGCGACGATCGCCTGGTCGAAGGGGAACGAGGCCGGTGACCACGTCCTGCGGGTGACCCCGGCGGGCCAGAAGCCGGCTCGGCGCCACCGCCACTGAGGGCCGGTCTCCGGTCAGGCCGGGTCGACCACGGTCACGTCGTCGAGCTCCCGGACGAAGTCGGCCCCGAGGGCCCGCGACGGGGTGTGGGCCCCGGTCGGCACGCTGCCGGCGGCGAGCCGCTGGACGACCCGGACGACGGAGTCGGCGGTGAGGTCGTAGCCGTTGGGGGTGGTGACGGTGCCCGTCACCTTGGCCCCCGAGGGGTCGATGGCCCGGCCCCAGAGCTGGCCCGGGCTCCGGGCCCGGATCTTGGCCGAGGGCCCCGGGAGCCGGCCCGCCACCGACCGGAGGGCCCGCTGGACGACGGACCGCTGGCCCTTCGACCCCGACATCCCGGCTACCGAGGAGACGAGCTGGGCCGTGAGGGGGAGGGCGGCGTAGACGACGATGTCGGGGATGCCGGTGGTGTGGAAGGCGGTGGAGACGTCCCCCCAGGAGATGGCCGTCACGGTGGCCTTCCCGTCGGCGAACTTGACCTGCCGCCGCCGGCGGTCGGTCGGGACGGGCTCGATCTGTCCACCCACCCGGCAGCGGTCGGCCGCTCCCAGGGCCTCCATGGCCGTCATGGCTGTCCCCGGGCTCACCCCCCCGTCCATCCGCAGGGCCAGCTCGAGCCGGTTGGCCGTCGGGAGGGCCCGGGCCAGGAGACCGGCCAGGCAGTCGGAGGGGACCACGTCGAAGCCGGCCCCGGGGAGGAGGACGACCCCGGCCCCGGCGGCCTCCTCCCCCCGGGCCAGGATGGCCTCGAAGACGTCGATCTCGCCGGTGATGTCCAGGTAGTGGGTCCGGCCGGCCAGGCAGGCTTCGACCATGGGGGCGGCGGTGGCCGAGAAGGGCCCGGCGCAGTGGGCCACAGCGTCGATCCCGTCGAGGGCCCCGGCCAGGGCGTCCGGGTCGTCGAGGCCGACGACCCGGTGCTCGAGGCCGAGCTTGGCCGCCATCTGGCCCAGGGCCTTCCCGTCCCGGCCGGCCAGGACGGGCCGCTCACCGCGGGCCAGGGCGACGTCGGCCACCAGCCGGCCGGTGTAGCCGTAGGCGCCGTAGAGCATCCAGGTCCCGCTCAGAGGAGGAACTCCGCCATCATCCGGAGGGTCTCCGGGCTCCCAGCCACGAGGAGGGTGGTGGCGATCGACTCCTGCCATGCCTCGAGGTCGGCCCGGATCTTCTCCCGGGGCCCGATCAGGGAGATCTTCTCGACCATGGCCGTGGGGACGGCGGCGGCCGCCTCGTCCTTGCGGCCCTCGAGGTAGAGGTCCTGGATGGCATGGGCCTCGGCCTCGAAACCCATCCGGACGAAGACGTCGAAGTGGAAGTTCATCTCCTTCGCCCCCATCCCCCCGACGTAGAGGGCCAGCATGGGCCGGAAGGCGTCGGCGGCCCGCTCCACGTCCTCGTCGACGACGACGGGGCAGAAGGCGATGACCTCGAAGTCCTCCGCCGACCGCCGGGCCCCCGGCACGGCGAACCCCTCGTCCAGGGAGGCCTTGAACTCCCCCATGTGGTTCGGGGAGAAGAAGATCGGGAACCATCCGTCGGCGATCTCCGCCGCCAGGGCCACGTTCTTCGGGCCCTCCGCCCCGAGCACGATGGGGATCTCCGGCCGCAGGGGATGGACGATCGACTTGAGGGGCTTTCCCAGCCCGGTCCCCCCCGGGTAGGGGAGGGGGTAGTGGGGCCCGTCGTTGGTGACGACCCCCGCCCGGGCCACCACCTCCCGGACCACCTTGACGTACTCCCGGGTCCGGGCCAGGGGCTTCGGGAAGGACTGGCCGTACCAGCCCTCGACCACCTGGGGCCCCGAGACCCCGAGGCCGAGGACGAACCGTCCCCCCGAGAGGTGGTCGAGGGTGATCGCCGCCATCCCCATGGCCGTCGGCGTCCGGGCCGAGAGCTGGCAGAGGGCCGTTCCCAGCCGGACCCGCTCCGTTCTCGACCCCCACCAGGCCAGCGGGGTCAGGGCGTCCGATCCGTAGGCCTCGGCCGTCCAGATCGAGTCGTAGCCGAGCCGCTCCGCCTCGTCGACGAGGTCGGTGGCATTGAGAGGAGGTCCCGATCCCCAGTAGCCGAGCTGCAGGCCGAGCTTCAGGTCTCCCACGGGTCCCTCCCAGACGCATGCCCCGACGTCCCGCCGGCGGCCGGTGCACCCTACCAACGGGCCACTAACCTTCGCCCCATGACCCCAGCCCCCGGGAACCGGGCCAACTCACCGAGGATGCCGGCGCTGGTCGGAGCGGTGACCGCCCTCCTCGTCGTCCCCCTCGGCCTCCTGGCCACGGCCGGACCCGCCGGGGCTGCCGGCGACACCACCCTGGCCCAGCACATCATCGCCAACCCCGAGTCCGGCTGGACCGAGCTCGGCCCCGCCACCCTCGACGGCGCCGTCACCGCCATCCAGTCGGCGGCAGCCAAGGCCGCCAACGGGACCGCCACCGTCGCCACCGACGGATGGGCCTCCCCCGACAACTCCTCCGGCATCGTCATCAGCCTCGTCGCCTTCTCCTCCCCGATCGCCTCCCCGGCCACCGCGGCCCGGGAGAACTCCATCTCGACCTGTACCGGGGCCACCTCCCACCAGCCCTCCTCGACCAACCCGCTGGCCTCCATCCCCAATTCCTCCGAGTCCCTCTGCACCGGAACCACCACCGGAGGTGCGGCGGGCGGGGTCGCCGTGGCCTGGGTGGCCAACAACGTCCTCGTCCTCGTCGACGGCATCGGTCTCAACGCCAGCCAGACCGAGCAGGTCGCGGCACTGGAGCAGGCCCAGATCCCCTCCACCGGCATCTCCACCGCCGCCTCCTCGTCCACTTCCACCCCGGCGACCACCGCCGCCGGGGGCACAACCCCGCCGACCACCGCCGCCCCGGCGTCGTCCTCCTCCTCGACGGCCGTCATCGCCGTCGTCGTCGGGGCTGCCGTCCTCCTCGTCCTCCTCCTGGTCCTGGCCCTGGTCCTCCGGGGCCGGAAGAACAAGACCCCCGCCGCCGGGACCCAGGTTCCGCCCTCGGGATGGGGCCAGGCTCCGGCCCCCGGCTTCGGCCAGGCCCCCGGCTTCGGCCAAGGCCCGCCCCCTGACTACGGCCAGGCCGTCGGCCCGGGGTTGCCCCAGCCCCCGGCTCCAGGTGGGACCGTCGTCCCCGACGGGGGTGCTCCGCCGGCCGATCCCTCGGGCTGGTAGGGAGCGGGGACGGCCCGAGCTCGTCAGGCCAGCTTGGCCAGGATCTCGTCGGCGAACCGCTGGGAGGCGTCGACCCGCTTGCGGTGCTGGGACTCGGCCGGCTCGTCCGGGGCGACCCGGGCTCCCATCCAGGGGGCGCAGAGGACGTCGGTGACCCCGAACTCCTCCTCGAACCGTCGGTAGAGGTCGACCTCGGGGACAGCGTGGACGGAGAGGAGGATGTCGAAGGGGTCGTCGGCCCGGCCGGCCTCGGCCAGGGCGGCCCGGAGGGCGGTCAGATGGGTCCGGGCCTCCTCGGGCTTGTAGGCCCCGGCCGCGATCCAGCCGTCGGCCAGGGTGGCGGCCCGCCGGAGGGCCGGCTCGGAGTGGCCCCCGACGTAGATGGGGACGGGCCCGGGCGGGGCCGGGGTCATCTGCATGGCGGGGACGTCGTAGTGGGGGCCGTGGTACTCGACCCAGCCCGGCTCCCAGACGGCCCGTAGGGCTGGGATCATGTCGTCGAGCCGCCTCCCCCGGGTGTGGAAGTCCTGGCCGGTGGCGACGAACTCCTCCTTGCACCAGCCCACCCCGACCCCGAGGTTGACCCGCCCCCCGGAGATCACCGCCGCGGTCCCGACCTGCTTGGCCACCGTGACGAGGTCCCGGGCCGGGGCCACGTAGACCCCGGTCGTGAACCGGACCCGGCTGGTGACGGCGGCCATGGCCGAGATGAAGCACCAGGGGTCGGGCCAGGGGGTGTCCCCGTCCCAGAAGGGGGAGCCGTCCTCGGCCTTCGAGTAGGTGTACCGGGAGTCGAGCTGCCGGGGGAAGAACATGTGGTCCGAGACGTAGATCCCGTCGTAGCCCTGGGCGTCGATGACGACGGCCAGGTCGATGGCGTCGCGGACGGGCAGGAAGGTGAGGGCCTGGTGGAAGCGCATCAGGAGGCCAGGGGGGCCCCGGGGGTGAAGGCGACGGGGAGGTGCTTGACCCCGTTGATGAAGGCCGACTGGAGCCGCCGGACGTCCCCGTCCTGGTGGATGTCGGGGAGCCGGTCGAGGAGATGGCTGAACATGACCCGGATCTCCATTCGGGCCAGGTTGGCCCCCAGGCAGAAGTGGGGCCCCCCGCCCCCGAAGGCCATGTGGGGGTTGGGGTGCCTGGTGATGTCGAAGACGTCGGCATGCTCGAAGACGGCCTCGTCCCGGTTGGCTGAGGTGTGGAAGAAGACGACCTTCTGGTCGGCCTCGATCCGCTGGCCCCGGAGCTCCACCGGGGCCGTCGTCTGACGCCGGAAGTTCATGACCGGGGTCACCCAGCGGAGCATCTCCTCGACGGCCCCGGGGAGGAGGGAGCGGTCGGCCACCAGCTTCTGCCACTGGTCGGGGAACTGGAAGAAGGCGTGCATGGCCCCCGAGATGAGGTTCCGGGTCGTCTCGTTCCCGGCCACCGTCAGGAGGAGGAAGAAGAGCTCGAGCTCGAACTCGCTGAGCCGCTCCCCGTCCACCTCGACGTCGTTCAGGACGCTCATGAGGTCGTCGTGGGGGTCGGCCCGCTTCTGGGCGAAGAGCTGGCTGGCGTAGGCGTAGAGCTCCATGGAGGCCTCGGTGGCCACCTCCTCGGTGGTCTTGTACTCGGGGTCCTCCTGGCCGATCATCCGGTTCGACCAGTTGAACATCTGGTGCCGGTCCTCGGTCGGGACCCCCAGGAGCTCGGCGATCACGATGAGGGGGAGCTCGGCCGAGATATCGGTGACGAAGTCGGCCGTCCCCTTCTCGATGACGTCGTCGATGATCCGGTCGGTGGCCTCGTGGATGTGGGCCTCGAGCTGGGAGATCATCCGGGGGGTGAACCCCTTGTTCACGAGCCGCCGGTAGCGGGTGTGGAGAGGGGGGTCCATGTTCAGCATCATCAGCTGCATCTGGCTGAGGAGCTCCTCGGGGATCTCCCAGAGGAAGGTGGCCTTGGCCGCCGAGGAGAACCGCTCGGCGTCCCGGTTGACGGCCACGCACTCGTCGTAGGTGGTCACGGCCCAGAAGCCGGGTCCCCCCTTCTCCTCGTGCCAGTAGATCGGGGCGTTGGCCCGGAGGAAGGTGAACCAGTCGTGGGGGACGGCCGAGACGAACTTCGTCGAGTCCGTCAGGTCGATCTCGCTGAAGTCCACAGTGGCCCTCCCCTGGGTCCCGTCCCGTCAGGCCTCCGACCTGCCCGGGCGGCGACCCTTCGTGCTCAGACGAGAACGTGTTTCAGTCATGATACGCCGCCGGGCCGGTGGCGGCCAGCGGGGCCGGACGTAACGGGTCTCATCGTCGCCGCACCGTTACAGGGGGATGGAACACTGCCGGACGGTGAGGCTCGAACAAGGGTCGGATTGGGAAGCCCGCCGATGGCGGCTGATCGCATGATCGATGTTCTGAAGGAGGTGGCGGGTTGCCAGGCTGTACCGGTGTCCGATATTTCCGAACATCAGTACGAACCGGTAGGCTTTCCTGCGTGGGAACCGCCCCCGATGAGCTCGCCGCCGAGAACGACCTCCTCGAGGTCCTGATGACGTTGGGGATCCAGGCGGCCTCCGAGGTCGACGGCGGGCACGCCATTGTCATCGACGTCGGGGGAGAGAAGCTCCGGGTCGCCGTCGACGCCAGGGGCACCCCTTCCCCTGCCGGCGTTCTCGAGCTCGTCGATCGACATCGTGACGAGATCGTCCCCCGCCTCCTCGTTGCCAACCAGCTTTCGTCCGCAGCACGGGAGATCCTCGAAGGGGCGGGGTGGAGCTACCTCGAGCGTCGGGGGCACCTCCGGATCTGGCTCGAACGGCTCCGCATCGACACCAGGGTCGAGCCCCTGATCGAGGTGCCACGGAGGAGCGCTCTCGACGCAGCAGCCGGCCGGGCCGTCGCCCTCTGCCTCCTGGCCGCCGACGGCAAGCTCAGCATCAGGAACATCGCCGCGCAGATCGAGATGGCCGTGAGCACGGCGGCAACGGCCGTGACCAATCTCCGGGAAGCGGCCCTCATCACCCAAGGCTCCAGCGAAGCAGTGGTGCCCGACCTGTTCTGGGCCCTCGCCGACCGCTGGGGCCACCGGAACAGGACCGTCTCACTCCTCGAGTGCCCCGCACCGGGTGACGCGGCCCGGACGGCCCAGCTTGGGCTCGGTCTGGACGACATCGAGCACATCGCCGGTTGGGCGCTGCGCGGCGACCAGGCCGCCGCCGCCTGGGGAGCGCCCATCCCGCTGCGCGGTGACGCCCCGCCCGACTTCTACGTGCCCGACGACCGGACCCTCCGCATCGCCCGGCAGCTCTACGGCGAGGCACCCTCCGACGCCCGACGGGCTGCGACCGTGACCCTGGCACCAACGCCCTGGACCGTCACGCATCGCTACGACCTCGCCGCCCGGCAGCTGGCCCGGACGGGTTGGCCGGTGGTCCACCCCGTGGTGGCCGCTCTCGACCTACTCCTCGGTGGTGCCCGGGGCCGGGAGATCCTCGATGACTTCGACCCGCCGCCGGGGTTCCGACGTGTCTGGTGAACCGAAGATCGTCCTGGTCGCCGATCCCGCCGGCCTCCTGGCCACCCTGATTGGCCATCTCGCCGACGTGGACCGGGCCAGGTGGACCCCCCGGCCAGGGCCACCCTGCTCCGGATCGCCGCAGCAGAGACACCGACCGGGATCCGTCTCCAGGACGGAACCAAGATCGACACCGCCGAGTTCGTGACGATCATCCTCGTCGACAGGGCCGGTCCGGCGTCGGTCCTGGCCCGACAGCGCCTTCGGTTGGCCCGTCCCGCCGCCCTCTTCGCGGCCAAGCTCCAGTCGATCATGAGCGAAGTCGAGCAACGAGACGGTTCGTCATAGCGACGCGACGGAGTGTCAGCGGCTTGGCTTCGAAACCGTCAATTGCCCTCCCGATTAGCGCGATTACCGGAAGGTTGACGGAACGCCCACCGTTGCCCGTCAAGGGCCTGCGGCCTGCTTCTGGGCGGCGGTCACCGCCTTGAAGAACCACTTGGCCACTCCACCTCCACCGCCTCGCCGGCGCCGCGCAGCGCGTCGCCGAGGAGGGCCCTGGGGCCCCATGGCCTTGTCGAGCAGGCCGGCCACTCAGCGGCCCAGAGCAGGTCCCAGTCGGCGGACACGATCTTGTTCCGACCCGACACGACGCTCACGACGTCGGCCTCCTCAGGCGACCCACCTCTCGGGGCCAGTCGTGGGACTCCCTACCTGCGTCGCCGTTACAGGGGGATGGAACACTGCCCGACGGTGAGGCTCGAATCAGAGGTCGGGTCGGGAGCACGGTGATGGAGGCCGTTCGGCGTGATCGATGTCCCGAAAGATTTCGTGGGTTACCACGGCACGAACCGTCAGGCCGTTTCCCACTTGCAGCGCAGAGAGATCGCGGTGAGCGACCAGCATTTCGAGTGGCTCGGGAGGGGCTTCTACGTCTGGCAGGAGGCGCCGTGGCGGGCGAAGACGTGGGCCGTCGACCGCTACGGCAAGGAGGCGGCCATCGTGGCCGTTCGAGCCAGTCTCGACGGTTGCCTGGATCTCCTGAACCCCAGGTGGCAGGAGTTGCTCAGGGATGCCGACGCAGAGTTCGTCAGTGAATGCCTCGCGTCCGGAACGGAAGTACCGATGAACCGGCCCAGTGGGAATCGCGCTCGGGACTGCGCCACCATCAACTGGTACTGCGAACAGGCGGTCGAACAGGGACTTGCCGTCCGGTCGGTGCGTGCCATCTTCGAAGAAGGTGATCCGATCTTCGAGGCTTCTGCGATCCGTTCCTTGTCACACATCCAGATCGCAATCCGCGACCCTTCGGTTATCCTCGAGATGGAGGAAGTCGCATGGTGACGATTCAGGATCCAACGGTCGCGTTCTCGACGGTGGTGGCTCGTCGCCGTCAGGCGCGGGCGGCGGTCGACGCCGGTCGCTTCCGGCTTGGCGTCCATGGGTTGCCGTGTGGGCCGAGTTCGGACGAGACGGGCTTGCGCGTCGTCATCGGGGCGAGCGCATGGGCGTTGAAGTCCCAACAGCGGGAGCCGACCCTGAGAACCATCGGCCTGGTCGGCGGACTCCTTGTGGACATGGGCTTCCAGGTCTGTCCCATCGGAGCGGATGAGAAGGGGCCTCTGCCTTCCCTCATCGTCTGGGTGTGTGGCAACGAGACGCAGGCAGACGAGTACGAGCAACTCGCTGTCATCGGCGTCCCCGGACTGTCGATCGGCTCCTGCGTCGAGGGTCTCGAAGCCTGGGGGCAGATCCCGATGAGCGAACTCCAGGATCCGGACGCCTTCGTCCGGCAATTCGCCGACGAGGTCAGTCGGCTGCTCGAACGAGCCTGAGGGAGGCGAGGCCTTCAAGGGCCGGCCTCGCCCACGGGACTCAAGCGACGATCACGAGCGGACCCTTTCCGGTTCCAGGACGGCGTTGACGACGACCCGCCAGCGGGCATCGAGTTTCCCGTCAGGATTCCCTCGGGGCCGCATCAATACGGGTGCACGGTTCTCGCCGATGAGATCCCGATACGGGGCAGCCGTCTCGGGCCCGAGGAAGCGCTCGACGACCAAGCCGACGCGTCGAGCAGCCGACGGAGAGTTGTAGCGAATCACCGTGTCGAGCAGACGGCTGGCGAACGTCGGATCCCGTGACACTGCCAGCAGTAGCGCATCGAGCGCCTGGGTGAGGGACACCGCGTAGCGGGGATGGTTCAGCACATCGACGAGGGCTCGTTCCGGGAGCGCGTAGTGCGGGCCGGGTCCCTCCCCCCATCCCCAGATGTTCGACGGGTCCGTCTGCAGGAACGTGGCTTTCTGCCCCCGGTACGAGAGCTTCTCGACGCGATCGGGTGTCAGCACGATGACACCGAAGAAGTGCTGGTCGGTGAGCTCGTGTTGCGCGAGTGCCCGGCCGGCCGTGATCAGGTACGGCTGTCCGGCAACGGCGTCGATGAGGTCCGTCATGTCGACCCCGAGGAGGCCAGTGGTGTCGGGCAACACGAGCAGGTCCTTTCGGACCCGCACGACACTCCCTGCGCGCACCAACCGCTGGATGGCCTTCTGCGCAGCCGAGCGGCTCACGGCATGCCTGGCGATGGCATCGAGGTCGGCCGAGGGCACGGCGATGCCGCGGCGGCCGGCTTCTACCGCAGCACGGTGCATCTCCCGTAGTACCAGGTCTTCGAGCCGCATGTGTACATTGTACCCGTCAGAAAGCACTTCCCATACCTTTTGCCACTAAGATCGTACATGAACCTCGTGGACCCCGGGTCGCCGGGCCCTCGAACACGGTTCGCAGACTATATTCTGCGTCATGGTGGTCGCCGAGAGTACGCAGACCACCCGGCCGGTCCGGGTCTCCTGGGAGACGGCCCAGGAACGAGTCGGGATCGGGGTCGTCCCACTGCGCCCGATGGTCTTGTCCAGCAGGCTGGCCAGCTCGGGCGCCCAGGGCAGGTCCCAGTTGGCAGACACGATCTTGTTCCGCCCTGCAGGCACGATCCTGAGGACGTCGGCGCGTTCCAGGCGACCTATCTTCCGTCCGACGCTCGAAACGGAGATGCCGAGGTGATCGGCGAGCAACGAGATCGTCCAACGCCGTTGCGGCCCCACGAAGATGGCCCCAAGGATCGCCAGCTCCGTCTCGGGGCGGAACAGCGGCAGGAGCGGGGGAGCCGACGGTCGCATTCACTGGGCAATAATGCGCGGTTATTGCGAATATCCCGCCTGGATCCAGGTCGACTTCGAAGCGTTCCAGCGTTAAACTAGCTAATCCAACCAGTGATTAGCATGTTTATAGGAAGATTGGGCAGATGAGGAGCTTCGCCGACCTGGACACCATGATCGGGGCTGTGCCCTCGGCCATCGTGGCACGACTCAGCGTCGTCGACGCCGGTCGAGGTTCGGAAGCCCTGTATGCCGACCAGCTCCCAGGACTGCTCCGAGAGCTCGCCGACTCTGCCCGGGTCGAATCGGTGATCGCCTCGTCGGCCATCGAAGGCATCGTGGTCGACCAGGCCCGAGCCGAGCGGATCGTTCGCGGGGCGGACCAGCGCCTGCGGGTGCGGGGCGAAAAGGAACTGGCCGGCTACCGCGACGGGCTCGACTACCTCTTCCAGGGTGACTCCGGAGATCTCTCGGTCGGCCTCGTCCTCCATCTCCACCGCCTCCTCTTCGGTCGTACCGGAGGGGGAGGTGGGCAGTTCAAGGTCGTGGACAACGTGGTCGTCGACCGGCATCCCGACGGCAGCTCGACGGTCCGATTCACGCCGGTACCCCACCAGGACACCCCCTTCTTCATGTCCGAGTTGGTGGATCGCTACGGCATCGAGCACCGTGCCGGCCACCATCATCGGGTCCTCCTCGTCGGCCTCTTCGCCCTCGACTTCCTGACGATCCACCCCTTCGTCGACGGCAACGGGAGACTCTCCCGGCTCATCGTCACCCGAATGCTCTCGGAAGCCGGCTACGGCGTGGGGCGTTACGTCTCGCTCGAAGGACTCGTCTACGAGCGGCGCGATGCCTACTACGACGCTCTTGCCGCTTCCACGCAGGGGTGGCACGGAGGCGCCCACGACCCCTGGCCCTGGCTGGGGTTCTTCGTCGACGTGCTGGCCGGCGCCTACGAGACGTTCGCGACCAGGGCCGCGGACCATCGCTCCGGCGTGACCAAGCAGGAGCGGGTGCGCCGCTACGCCCTCGATCATGCCGGCGCCTCGTTCGACATGGCCGATGTCAGGCGGGCCCTGCCGGGAATGAGCGACCAGACGATTCGTCTCGTCCTCAAGGAGCTGAAGGAGGAGGGACTCGTCAGCCCCACCGGCGTCGGCCGGGGAACCAGGTGGGTCCGCACGGCTCGGTAGTCTGGCCGGCGGTCGCGATTGTCGTCCGGCCCGGACCCCTGTAACGTGTAAAACTAGAACAAGTTGCACTCCACGGTGGCACACCGGGGGGAGACCTGAGGCAGTCATATCCGAGAGGCCGGGACCGGCGAGAGTCGGCTCGGACCGACCCACGGACGGTAGATCATGTTCCTGGAGGAGACCCCCGGGCAGCTGGCCCTGCGGGAGGAGCTGCGCTCCTACTACGCCGACCTGCTCACCGACGAGGTCCGTGAGGGCCTCTCCGACGGCGGGGAGGGCGGGGAGCGCTGGCGTCAGGTCGTCCGCCGGATCGGGAAGGACGGCTGGCTCGGGATCGGCTGGCCCGAGGAATTCGGGGGCCAGGGCCGGCCCGCCACCGACCAGTACATCTTCTTCGACGAGACCCGCCGGGCCAGCGCCCCCTTCCCCTTCGTCACCGTCAACACCGTCGGGCCGACCATCATGCGCTACGGCTCCGAGGAGCAGAAGGCCCTCTACCTCCCTGGGATCCTGGCCGGGGAGATCAACTTTGCCATCGGCTACACCGAGCCCGAGTCCGGCACCGACCTGGCCTCGCTCAAGACCCGGGCCGTCCTCGACGGGGAGGAGTACCTCGTCAACGGGGCCAAGGTCTTCACGAGCGGGGCCGACATGGCCGACTTCGTCTGGCTGGCCTGCCGGACCGACCCCGACGCCCCCAAGCACAAGGGGATCTCCATCCTCTCCGTCCCCACCGACAGCCCCGGCTTCTCCTGGAGTCCCATCACCACCGTCGGCGGCCTCTCGACGACGGCGACCTACTACGCCGACGTCCGGGTCCCGGCCGCCAACCTGGTGGGGGAGCCCAACGGGGGCTGGCGGATGATCACCCTCCAACTCAACCACGAGCGGGTCGGCCTGGCCGCCTGGAGCGGCTTCGCGGCCAAGCTGACCGACGAGGTCTCGGCCTGGGCTACCGGGGCCGTCACCCCCGACGGGGAGGCCGTCCTCGACCTGGGCTGGGTCCAGATGGACCTGGCCCGGACCCGGGCCGAGCTCGAGGCCATGCGGCTCCTCAACTGGCGGATGGCCAACGACGTGGCCGCCGAGACCCTCAGCCCGGCCGACTCCTCGGCCGTCAAGGTCTACGGGGTGGAGACGAGCATCCAGATCTACCGCCGCCTCCTCGGGATCGTCCAGGCCGCCGGGGTCGGCTACCTGATGGCCGGATCGCCGGGGGCCCTCCTCCGGGGCCGGCTGGAGCAGACGGCGCGCCAGGCCCAGATCAACACCTTCGGCGGGGGCGTCAACGAGATCCAGCGGGAGATCGTGGCCATGGTCGGCCTCGGCATGACCAGGGGAGCCCGATGACCGACACCCTCGACACCACTCCGGATGCCTTCCAGGCCCGGCTCCAGGCCTTCGAGGGCCGGCCCGTCGGGCCCCCGACCGTCGCCCCCGACGAGGTCAACCAGGCCATGATCCGCCACTGGGTCGAGGCCATGGGGGACGAGAACCCCGTCTACCTCGACGAGGAGGCGGCCCGGGCCAACGGCTTCCCCGGGGTCGTCGCCCCCGCCACCATGCTCCAGGCCTGGGTCATGCGGGGACTCCGGGCCAGCCTCGAGGCCGACCGGGCCCGGGCCGAGGGGTCGACCGCCGATCCGACCGCCTACGACGAGCTCTTCCTCCTCCTCGACGGGGCCGGCTTCACCTCCGTGGTGGCCACCAACTGCGACCAGGACTACCGCCGGCCCCTCGTCCTCGGGGACCGCCTCACCGCCACCGCCGTCATCGAGGCCGTCTCGGCCCAGAAGCAAACCGGCCTGGGGGACGGCCACTTCGTCACCACCCGGCTCGACTTCACCGACGCCGCCGGCGCCGAGGTGGCCACCATGCGGTTCCGGATCCTCCGGTTCAAGCCCAAGCCGGTGACCGCCGAGGCCCCCCCGGCCGGGACCGACGCCCCGCGACCCCGACGCCCCCGGCCCGCCCTCACCGAGGACATCGCCTTCTTCTTCGAAGGCGCCAAGGAGGGGAAGCTCCTCATCCAGCGCTGCGCCTCCTGCGGGAAGCTCCGCCATCCCCCCCTCCCGGCCTGCCCCCACTGCCGGTCCTTCGACTGGGACACCGTCGAGTCGACCGGCCGGGGAACCGTCTTCAGCTTCGTCGTCACCCACTACCCCCAGGTCCCCGGCTTCGACTACCCCCTCCCCATCGCCGTCGTCGAGCTCGAGGAGGGGACCCGGATCGTGGCCGGCCTGACCGGCATCGACGTCGGGGCCATCGAGATCGGGATGGCCGTCGAGGTCGAGCTGGTGGCGGTGGACGAGGACCTGACCCTGCCCATGTTCCGGCCCGCCGGACCGGCTGCGACGGGAGCACGCTGATGGACTTCACCTTCACCGAGGAGCAGGAGGCCGTCTCCGAGTCGGCGAAGGGCCTCCTCGACGGCCTCGTCACCCCCGACCGGGTCGACGCCGTCGAGCGGACCGAGGACCGCTTCGACGCCGAGCTCTGGGCCGAGCTGGCCCGGGCCAACCTCCTCGGCCTGGCCGTTCCCGAGGCCCACGGCGGCTCGGGCCTGGGGCTGACCGAGCTCTGCCTCGTCCTCGAGCAGCAGGGCCGGACCGTGGCCCCCGTCCCCCTCTGGGCCACCCTCGTCCTCGGGGCCCTCCCCCTGGCCGAGTTCGGCACCCCCGAGCAGCAGGCCGACTGGCTCCCCGGGGTGGTCGCCGGCCGGACCTGCCTCAGCGCCGCCCTCCACGAGGTGGCCGGGAGCCGGACCCACCGGCCCACCGTCACGGCCTGGGCCGACGGGGAGCTCTGGCGGCTGACCGGGACCTGCCAGGCCGTCCCCCAGGCCCACCTGGCCGCCCGGGTCCTCGTCCCCGCCCTCGCTCCCGGCGGGGGGGTCCTCCTGGCCCTCGTCGACCCCACCGGGCCCGGGGCGACCCTCGAGCGGGCCACCACCACCGACCGCCAGGTCCACCCCCACCTCCACCTCGACGGGGCCCCCGTCGGGGCCGGCTCCATCCTCGGCGACGAGACCACCGGGGCCGCCATCGTCGACTGGGTCCTGGAGCGGGCCCTCACCGGCCTGGCCGCCGTCCAGCTCGGGATCTGCGAGGCCGCCGTGGCCATGGCGGCGGCCTACATGAACGAGCGCCAGCAGTTCGGCAAGCCCCTCTCCACCTTCCAGGGGGCCATGCTCCGGGCCGCCGACGCCTACATCGACTCCGAGGCCATCCGGGTCACCACCTGGCAGGCGGCCTGGCGGCTCGACACCGGCCGGCCCGCCACCGAGGCCGTGGCCGTGGCGGCCTGGTGGGCCTCGGAGGCCGGCCAACGGGTCGTCCACGCCACCCAGCACCTCCACGGGGGGATGGGAGCCGACGTCAGCTACCCCATCCACCGCTACTTCCTCTGGGGAAAGCAGATCGAGCTGATGCTGGAGGCCCCCAACGCCCAGCTGGCCCGCCTCGGCCGACAGGTCGTCGCCGAACTCCGGGCCGAGCCCGCCGGGGAAGCCCCCGCCGGGGCCCCGGCCGGAGGCGGGGCCTGATGGCCTTCCCGACCGCGACGAGGACCGTCGCCGAGGTGACGGTGGGGGAGGTCCTCCCCGAGCTGGCCGTCCCTGTGACCCGGACCCTGATCGTCTCGGGCGCCATCGCCTCCCGGGACTACCAGGACGTCCACCACGACCACGAGCTGGCCGCCGACCGGGGCTCCCCCGACATCTTCATGAACATCCTCACCACCAACGGCCTGGTGGGACGGTACGTGACGGACTGGGCCGGTCCCGGGGCCGTCATCGAGGCCGTCTCCATCCGCCTCGGGGCCCCCAACTACCCCGGGGAGACGATGACCCTGACCGGGACCGTCACCGCCGTCGGGCCGGCCCGGGACCGGAGCGACGGCCGGGGAGTCGTCGAGATCTCGGTCCGGGGATCGAACCCCCTCGGGGACCACGTCACCGGCACCGTCAGGGTCGCCCTCCCGACCGGGGAGGGGACATGACCCGCCGGCCGGCCTTCGCCGACACCACCGCCATCTGCGGGATCGGGGCCACCGAGTTCTCGAAGGCCTCCGGCCGCAGCGAGCTCCGCCTGGCCACCGAGGCCGTCGCCGCCGCCCTGGCCGACGCCGGCCTCGAGGCCTCCGACGTCGACGGGATGGTGACCTACACGGCCGACACCAACCCCGACATCGACATCGCCCGGGCCCTCGGCATCGGCGAGCTCACCTACTTCAGCCGGGTCCACTACGGCGGGGGGGCCTGCAACGCCACCGTGGCCCACGCCGCGATGGCCGTGGCCGGAGGGATGGCCGACGTCGTCGTCTGCTACCGGGCCTTCAACGAGCGCTCCGGCCACCGCTTCGGGACCGGCGTCCAGGACCGGCCCCTCCGGCCCACGGCCGAGAACGCCCAGTTCGCCTGGTACTCCCCCCAGGGGCTCCTCACCCCGGCCAGCTGGGCGGCGATGTTCGCCCGGCGCTACATGCACGCCACCGGAGCCACCTCCGAGGCCCTGGGCTGGATTGCCGTGGCCGACCGCTTCCACGCCGCCACCAACCCGGCGGCCTGGTTCTACGAGAAGCCGATCACCCTCGAGGACCACCAGAATTCCCGCTTCATCGCCGAGCCCCTCCGGCTCCTCGACTGCTGCCAGGAGACCGACGGGGGCCAGGCCGTCATCGTGACCTCCCTGGACCGGGCCCGGGACCTGGCCCAGGCCCCGGCCGTCATCCGGGCCGGGGCCCAGGGGTCCTGGCACGGCCAGGACATGATGACCTCCTACTACCGCGACGACATGGCCCACCTCCCCGAGATGGGCCTGGTGGCCCGCCAGCTCTGGGAGACCTCGGGGCTGGGACCGGCCGACATCCAGACGGCCGTCCTCTACGACGCCTTCACCCCCTTCGTCCTCTACACCATCGAGGAATTCGGCTTCTGCGGCTGGGGCGAGGCCAAGGACTTCGTCGCCAACGGGAACATCCAGCTCGGCGGCAGCCTCCCCGTCAACACCAACGGGGGCCAGCTCGGCGAGGGCTACATCCACGGGATGAACGGGATCGCCGAGGCCGTCCGCCAGGTCCGGGGTACCGGCATCAACCAGGTCCCCGACGTCGAGCACGTCCTGGTGACGGCCGGGACGGGCGTCCCCACCAGCGGCCTCATCCTCGGCGTCGACCGCTAGCGGGCCGGCCGGACGTGGGCTTCGAGCGGAGCTTCGCCGGAACGACCGCCATCTGCGGGATCGGGGCCACCGAGTTCTCGAAGGCCTCGGGCCGCAGCGAGCTCCGCCTGGCCGTCGAGGCCGTGGCCGCCGCCCTGGCCGACGCCGGAATCGAGCCGGACGAAGTCGACGGCCTCTGCACCTTCTCCCAGGACACGAACCCCGAGATCGACGTGGCCCGGGCCCTCGGGATGGGGGAGCTCTCCTTCTTCAGCCGGATCCACTACGGCGGGGGGGCGGCCTGCGCCACCGTCCACCAGGCGGCAATGGCCGTCGCCACGGGGACGGCCGAGGTGGTGGTCTGCTACCGGGCCTTCAACGAGCGGTCCGGCTACCGGTTCGGGACCGGCGTCCAGGACCGGCCGCCGGTGGCCAACGCCGAGAACGCCGCCATGGCCTGGAACTCGCCCCACGGGCTCCTCACCCCGGCCAGCTGGGTGGCCATGTTCGCCCGCCGCTATATGCACCTCTCCGGGGCCACCTCCGAGGACTTCGGCCGGGTCTCCGTGGCCGACCGTCGCCACGCCGCCACCAACCCGGCGGCCTGGTTCTACGGCCAGCCCATCACCCTGGAGGACCACCAGGCCTCCCGCTGGATCGTCGAGCCCCTCCACCTCCTCGACTGCTGCCAGGAGACCGACGGGGGCCAGGCCCTGGTCGTGACCTCCCTGGACCGGGCCCGGAGCCTCCCCCGGCCCCCCGCCGTCATCCGGGCCGCGGCCCAGGGGGCCGGGAACCAGCAGCACATGATGACCTCCTACTACCGCGACGACATGGGCGGCCTCCCCGAGATGGGGGTGGTCGGCCGCCAGCTCTGGGGCACCTCCGGCCTCGGCCCCGCCGACGTCCAGAGCGCCGTCCTCTACGACCACTTCACCCCCTTCGTCCTCTGCCAGCTCGAGGAGCTCGGCTTCTGCGGCCGGGGGGAGGCCAAGGACTTCCTGGCCGACGGGAACATCGAGATCGGCGGGACCCTCCCCGTGAACACCCACGGGGGCCAGCTCGGCGAGGGCTACCTCCACGGGATGAACGGGATCGCCGAGGCCGTCCGCCAGGTCCGGGGCACCGCCGTCAACCAGGTCCCCGGCACCGAGCACGTCCTCGTCACGGCCGGAACCGGGGTCCCCACCAGCGGGCTCATCCTGGGGGTGGACCGCTAGGACGGCTCGAGCGCTACGGGGGTGACCCGGCGGCGAGGTGCTTCAGGAGGTCCTGGCGGGCCCGGAAGGCGTCGAGGTCGATGGCGGGGGAGCCCAGGACGGTGACCCCAGGGGGGACGTCGCCGACGACGACGGCGCCGAGGCCGACGGTGGCGTCAGCCCCGATCACGAGCTTCTGGCGGAGGCAGGCGGAGGGGGCGATCCAGGACCGGTCCCCCAGGAGGGTGCTTCCCCCGACCATGGCCTGGGCGATGACAGCGGCATCCTCGCCCACCGAGACGTTGTGGGCGATGTGGACCTGGTTGTCGATCCTGGCTCCCCGCCTGATGACGGTGTCGTCGAGGGTGCCCCGGTCGATGCTGGTGTTCGAGCCGATCTCGACGTCGTCCTCGATGAGGACACCACCCAGGTGGGGGAACTTCTCCAGCCGGCCGGACCCGTCGCGCTCGTAGCCGAAGCCGTCGGCGCCGATGACCGTCCCGGCGTGGACCACGACGTTGCGGCCCAGCCGGGTCCCGTCGTAGAGGACGACCTGGGGGTGGAGGATCGACCCGGCGCCGATCCGGCAGCGGCCGACCACGACATGGGGCCCGATGGACACCGGGAGGTCGAGCTCCGCCTCGGGGTGGATGACGGCGCTGGGGTGGACGGACCAGTCGACGGGGGCGGTGAAGTGGTCGGCCACGACCCGGAGGAAGGTGAGGCGGGGCTCCTCGACGAGGACGGCGGTGGCCGGGAACGGGTCCGGTGTCTCCAGAAGGGGGTCGGACCGGCAGATGACGGCTTCGGCCGTCGACGCCCGGACCGTGTCGGCCAGGGTGGTCCCCGATGCGGTCGAGAAGGTGATGCTCCCGGGACCGGCCGAGGAGAGGGAGGCCGGGTGGGTGACCAGCCGGTCCCGGCTCCCCACGACGGCGAGCACCACCGGTCCGAGATCTTCGAGGAGACGGTCGAGCGGGACTGCGGGCATGGGCTCCCCAGGAGGCGGGCGGTGGACTGCCAGGCTATTCGCTCGGCCTCAGGGAAGGGGGACCCCGAAGACGTCGGCCCAGGTGACGAGGGAGAGGACCCGCCACCGGGCCAGGACGGAGGGGACCGGGTCGGGGGAGGCCAGGAAGCCGGCCCGGTGGAGTCGGTGCCATGCGCTCCGGCCGCGCTCCTCGAGGTCGGGATGGGTCAACCACTGGGCCGTCGGGGGCATGAACGCCAGCTTGCCGACCTTCCGGGCCACGTCGGTGGCGCCCCGCCCGTCGAGGAGCCGGCGGAGGGGCTCCTTGGTCCATCCACCGTCGAGCTTCCCGGCCAGGGGCCAGGCCAGGCCCAGCTCGACCAGGCGGTGGTCGAGGTAGGGGAGCCGGACCTCCCGGGACCAGGCCATCGAATTCCGGTCGGCCACCCGGAGGAGCCGGGGGAGCATGACCCGGTCGAGGTCCCGGCGCTGGGCGTCGACGGCCATCGATCCGAACCGGGCGGCGGGGAGGTCGACGCCGTCGACAGGGTCGAAGTGCCAGTGCCGGCGCCGGTAGGAGTCGGAGAGCCACCGGGGGCCGAATCGGAAGGCGGTGGTGAGGGCCCGTCGCACCGGCGGTCCGCCGATGAGCCCCAGGTACCGGGACACCGCCGGCCGCAGCGTCACCCCCTGGGTAGCCCGCCAGGCCCGCTCCCGGCGGACGGCCCGGGCCAGCTGGCCGTGGACCAGCTCGTCGGTGAGGGCGATGGCGGCGTACTTGGGGTAACCGGCCCAGGTCTCGTCGCCGCCCTGGCCGTCGAGGAGGACGGTGATCCCGGCATCGAAGGCGGCCTGCATGACCCGGTACTGGGCGAAGACCGACGGCGTCTCGGTCGGCGTCTCATGGGCCCGGTGGAGGGCGTCGACGGCGGGGACGAGGTCCTCGGCACCGAGCGGGACGGCATGGAGCTGGATCCCGAGGCGCGCCGCCGTGGCCGTGGCGGTGGGCAGCTCGTCGAGGGGGGAGCCGGGGAAGCCGGCGGTGAAGGCGTGGATCTCGCCGTCGGGGCGCCGGGCCCGGACGGCGGAGAGGACCAGGGTCGAGTCGATGCCCCCGCTGAGGGAGGTCCCGACGGGGACGTCGCTGCGGAGCCGGATGGCGACGGCGTCGTCGAGGAGCTGGCCGAGGTGCTCCAGGGAGCCGGTCCCGGCGTCCCGACGGGCTTCGGCGGCGGCCTCGGCCCCGGGGACCTCCCACCAGGACCAGGTCTCCAGCCGGCCCGAGGGGTCGATCCACCCGGCGTGGCCGGCCCGGAGCTGGTCGACGTCGGCGAAGGCGGTCTCGGTGGGGTGGCCCAGGTCGCCGGTGGCGAGGAAGCCGAAGAGGTACCGCTCGTTGGATCGGGGCCGGACCACGCCGGCGGCCAGGAGGGCCTTGACCTCGGAGGCGAACCAGACCGATCCGTTGTGCCGGGCCAGGTGGAGGGGCTTCTCCCCGAAGCGGTCCCGGGCGATGAGGACGGCCTGCCGGCGGGGGTCGGCCAGGGCGAAGGCGAACATCCCGTTGAGCCGTTCGAGGCAGGCCTCCCCCCATTCGAGGTAGGACCGGAGGAGGACCTCGGAGTCACCGCTGCTCCGGAAGCTGTGCCCCTTGGCCTCGAGCTCGCGCCGGAGCTCGACGAAGTTGTAGATCTCGCCGTTCACGACCAGGACGCAGCCCGACTCCGGGTCGACCATGGGCTGGGCGGCGGCAGCCGAGGTGTCGAGGATGGCGAGTCGGGTGTGGCCCAGGTCGGCGAACTCCCCCAGCCAGGTCCCCGAGCCGTCCGGGCCCCGATGGTGGAGGGCGGTGACAGCCCGGTCCAGCGCCGCTCTCCGCTCCGGGCTCGCCGGGCCGACGGCGCCGACGATGCCGCACATTGCCGCCAGTGTACCGAGCCGCGTCGGGGGCAGGTCAGTCGGTGGGCCGATCGGGACCGGGCGTCGGGGCCGGTGGGGCCAGGAGCGAGACCAGGAAGCCGGCACCCCAGCTCAGGTGCATGGTCGGGAAGGCGGCCACGAGTGCGGCCAGGTCCACGGGGTGCCGGGGGTCCGTGCGCCGGGCGTGGAGCACCGAGCCGGCCACCCCGGCGGCATAGAGCCCGAGGGAGAGGAGGAGGAGCCGCCGGGTGGGCCGCTGGAGGAGGAGGACCGGTGTGAGGAGGAGCCAGGCCACGAAGGCGGGGGGGACGAGCTGGCGGGGCCGGACCGAGGCGGGGTGGCGCCTGACCACCTCGGCCTTCCAGCGGCCGTAGGCCCAGAATTGCCGGGCCAGGGCCGCGATCCCGGGACGCGGGGCGTAGGAGGATCCGATGGCGGAGTCGAAGACGAGGCGCATCCCCTGGGCCCGGATCCGCCAGTTGTACTCGTAGTCGGAGTTCCGTTCGAGGCTCTCGTCGAAGGGGCCGACGGCGTCGACGGTCGAGCGGAGGTAGGCCGGATGGCCGATGGTGTCGACCTCGGTGACGGTGGTCGAGTACCGGAAAGGTGAGGCCATACCGAACGGGGAGGCCAGGGCCAGGCCGACGGCCCGAGACCTCGGGTCCCACCCGTCGATCCGGATGGGTCCGCCCACCCCGGCCGCCCGGCTCCGGCGGAGGGTCTCGACGGAGTTGGCCAGGTAGTCGGGATCGGGGACGCCGTGGGAGGAGAACAGGCAGACGACCTCCCCGGTGGTGGCGGCGATGCCCCGGTTGAAGGCGGCCGAGGCCCGGAGGGCGGGGTTGTCGACGATCCGGATCCAGGGGCGGGTGGCGGTCAGGTCCTCGACGATCCGGCGGCTCCCGTCGTCGGAGGCGCCGTCGACGACGACGAGGTCGAGGCGGTCGAGGGGCCAGGTCTGGGCCTCGAAGCCGGCCAGGCAGGCGCCGATGTCCTTCGCCTCGTTGCGCATGGGGACGACGACGCTGACGGTGACGTCGGTCAGGTCGTCCCCCCCGGTCTGCTCGCCCATCCCGTCATCTTGCCCCAGGGCTCTTGGCCTGGGGCCGGAGGGGCCCACTAGTAGGCTCCACCGGATGGGTCGGACCGTCCTCGTCCTCGCGCCACACACCGACGACGGGGAGTTCGGCTGTGGGGGGACCATCGCCCGGTTCTGCCGGGACGGGGACGAGGTCCACTACGCCGCCTTCTCCGCCGCCGAGCAGTCGGTCCTCCCCCACCTTCCCTCCGACATCCTCCGGACCGAGGTCAGGGCGGCGGTGGTGGAGCTCGGGATCCCCCTCGAGCAGCTCTCCATCTTCGACTTCGAGGTCCGGACCTTCCCGAGGTTCCGCCAGGAGATCCTGGAGCGGATGGTGGCGCTGAACCAGGAGATCAAGCCGGACGTGGTCCTCCTCCCGAGCGCCAACGACACCCACCAGGACCATGCCACCATCGCCGCCGAGGGGTTCCGGGCCTTCAAGCGCCAGACCATGCTGGGCTACGAGATCCCCTGGAACAATCTCGACTTCCGGACCAGCTGCTTCGTGGCCGTCGACGAGGAGTGCGCCGAGCGGAAGATCCGGGCCCTGGCCTGCTACGAGTCCCAGCAGCACCGGTCCTACGCGTCGGAGGAGTTCGTCCGGGCCCTCCTGCTGACCCGGGGCACCCAGATCGGCCAGCGCTACGCCGAGGCCTTCGAAGTCATCCGCTGGGTCATCTCGTAGCACCGTCCCCGGAGGAGGGTCCGCCGTCGCCGATCCGGCGGACGGCCACCCCGGGCCAGGCCGAGGGGTCCACCAGGCCCCGGCCGTCGACGAGGCCCCGGATGCCCGGGAGCCGGTCCGGGGCCCAGTCCCGGTACTCGGCGTGGTCGGCCTGGATGACGGCCCCGTCGCAGGGTGCTCCGGGGCCGAGGGGGGGGAGCCCGAGGGCATCGAGCTCCCCGTCGGAGAAGAGGGGGTCGTGGACCGTCACGTCGGCTCCGGCAGCCCGGAGGAGGGTCACGAGGGGGAAGACCCCGGAGAAGGCCGTCTCCTTGACGCCGCCCCGGTAGGCGGCCCCGAGGACGGCCACCCGGGCCCCGTCGAGCCCGCCGAGGAGGTCGTCGAGGAGGGCCACGGCGTAGGCCGGCATGGCGGCGTTCACATCCAGGCCGGCCTGCACCAGGGTGGCGTCCGGGAAGCCGGACAGGAGGAAGTGGGGGTAGACCGGGATGCAGTGCCCGCCGACGGCGACACCGGGTTGGTGGATCCGGCTGTAGGGCTGGCTGTTGCTGGCGTCGATCACGGCCCGCAGGTCGATCCCGATCCGGTCGGCGTAGACGGCGAGCTCGTTGGCGAAGGCGATATTGAGGTTGCGGTAGGTGGTCTCGGCCAATTTGGCCAGCTCGGCCTCTTCGGCCCCACCCAGGTCCCAGACCCCGTTCGGACGGTCGAGGTCGGGGCGGTCGTCGAACTCGAGGACCGCCTCGTAGAAGGCGACGGCCCGGCGGGCGCTCTCCGCGTCGACGGCGCCGACGAGCTTGGGATAGCGACGGAGGTCGCCGAAGATCCGGCCCGAGGAGACCCGTTCGGGGCTGTGGCAGACGAAGAGGTCGGTGCCGACGGTGAGTCCGGAGCCGGCTTCGAGCATCGGGGTGAACCGGTGGCGGGTGGTGTGGACGGGAAGGGTGGTCTCGTAGGAGACGAGGGTTCCGGGCCGCAGCGAGGGGCCGATGGCCCCGGTGGCGGCGTCGAGGGCGGCGAAGTCGGGGGTGAGGTCCTCGGCCACGACCAGGGGGACGACGACGACGACGACGTTGCTGACGCCGACGGCGGCGGCGGTGTCGGTGGTGGCTGTGAGCCGTCCCGAGGTCACCACGGCCCCGAGACGGTCGGCCAGCTCGAGCTCGCCCGGGAAGGGCTCCCGGCCCGCCGAGACGTCGGCGACCACGCCGGCGTCGATGTCGACCCCGATGACCGGCTGGCCGCGGCCGGCGATCTGGACGGCCAGGGGGAGGCCGATCTTGCCGAGCCCGATGACGCAGATCGTCACCCGGGCACGTCCACCACGGTGCCGGTCCGGGCCGACTCCAGCACGGCCTCGGCCACCCGGAGGGTGTGGAGGGCGTCGGCGAGGGTGACGACGGTGGCAGGCTCGCCCCGGACCGCGGCGCAGAACTGCTGGTGCTCGACCAGGAGGGGCTCGGGCTTGCTGAGGGCGTATCGGATCATGTCCCCCTCGGAGACCCCCCGGAAGCGGGACAGCTCCGACCACTCGGCCGGCATGAGGCCGTTGGCGTAGAAGGTGAGATCGGCGGTCAGGGTGTCGGCCGAGAAGCAGCCCTTGGCCCCGGTCACGACCACCCGGCGCTCCTTCACGGGACTCAGCCAGTTGACCAGGTGGTTGGTGACGGTGCCGTCGCGCAGGGTTCCCACGACGGCCACGAGGTCCTCATGGGGACGGCCGGCCCGCATCGCCGTCCGGGCCGCCACCGACCGGTAGGGGGACCCGGCGATCCAGGCGGTGAGGTCGAGGTCGTGGGTGGCCAGGTCCTTCACCACCCCGACGTCGCTGACCCGGCCCGGGAAGGGGCCCTGGCGGCTGGTCGAGACCTGGTAGACGTCGCCGAGGGCTCCGGCCGCCAACCGGTCCTTCATCGACTTGATGGCGGCGTTGAACCTTTCGATGTGCCCGACGCAGGCGGTCACGCCGGCGGCGGCGAAGGCCTCCACCAGGCGGACTCCGGCCCCGACGTCGCCGGCCAGGGGCTTCTCGATCATGGTGGTCACGCCGGCGGCGGCCAGGCGGAGGGCGACCTCCTCGTGGGCGTCGGTGGGGACGGCCACCACGCAAAGGTCGAGACCGAGGTCGAGGAGCGCGTCGAGACCGGGAGCGAGGGGGAGGTCGGCGGCGCTGTGGTGGACGTCCCCCAGGGGGTCGACGGCGCCCACGAGCTCGACCCCGTCGAGGGACCGGAGGACCCTGACGTGGTTCCGGCCCATCATCCCCAGTCCGACGACGCCGGCTCTGAGGGGAGCCCCGCTCACCCGCCGACCGCGGCGAGGACGGCGTCGGCCACGGCGGCGACGTCGGTCTCGGAGAGATGGGGTCCCACGGGCAGGGAGAGTACCTGCCGGGCGGCCAGGGCCGTCTGGGGGAGGTCGAGGTCGAGGTCGTAGGGGGCGAGCCGGTGGACGGGGATGGGGTAGAAGACCTTCGACTCGACGTCGTGGTCGGTCAGGGCCTCGAGGACCCGGTCGCGGCCCTCGACCCGGATCGTGTACTGGTGGTAGACGTGGACCGTTTCCTCGGCGACGGCGGGAGCATCGACCACCCCCCGCAGGGCGGCGTCGAGGGCGGCGGCGTTGGCGCGGCGCCGGGCCGTGAGCTCCTCGAGGCGGCGGAGCTGGACCCGGCCGATGGTGGCGGCGATGTCGGTGAGCCGGAGGTTGAAGCCGACCAGCTCGTTCTCGTACTGCCGTTCCATCCCCTGGTTCCGCAGGAGTCGGGCGGTGTGGGCGGCCGACTCGTCGGCGAAGACGACCATGCCCCCCTCGCCGGTGGTCATGTTCTTGGTGGCGTAGAAGCTGAAGGCGGCTGCCGTTCCCCACGTCCCCACCGGCCGCCCTTCCCGGGAGGCGGCGTGGGCCTGGGCCGCGTCCTCGACCAGGGCCAGGCCCCGGGCCTCGGCCAGGGTCCGGAGGCCGGGGTGGGCGGGATGGCCGAAGAGATGGACGGGCATGACGGCCGCGGTCCGCCCGGTGAGGACGGCCTCGACGGAGGCCGGGTCGAGGGAGAAGGTGGCCGGCTCGATATCGGCGAAGACCGGCTCGGCCCCGGCCAGGCGGACGGCGTTGGCAGTGGCGGCGAACGTGAACGAGGGGACGACGACCTCGTCGCCGGGCCCGATCCCGATGGCGAGGAGGGCCAGGTGGAGGGCGGAGGTGCCCGAATTGACGGCGACGCAGGGCCGGCCGTCGACGAGGTGGCCGAACTCCTCCTCGAAGGAAGCCACCTCGGCCCCCTGGACGAGCCGCCCGGAGGCGAGGACCCGGTCGACGGCGTCGATCTCCTCCCGTCCGATCATGGGCTGAGCCAGGCGGATCACGGGACGGGCTGGAGGCCGTCGTCGCCGGGACGGAGGTGCTCGCCGGTGTCGGGGCAGCGCCAGGTGCCGTCGGGGAGGCTCTCGAGAGTCTGCCCGGTCCGTCCCAGCCACCGGATCCGGCGGGCCGGGACACCGGCCACGAGGGCGTGGGCGGGCACGTCGGCGGTGACGACGGCCCCGGCGGCCACCATGGCCCAGGCTCCGATCCGGACCCCGGCCACAACGACGGCCCCGGCCCCGATGGAGGCCCCGTCCCCGACGACGACCCCGTCGGGAGCCCAGTCGGTGGCCGTCTTCAGGGTGAGGTCGGGATTGACGGCCCGGGGGAGCCGGTCGTTGGTCAGGATGGCGGCGGGGCCGACGAAGACCCCGTTGCCGAGGACGGCGGGGGTGTAGAGGAGGGCGTTGTTCTGGATCTTGCAGTGGTCCCCCACGACCACGTCCCGGTCGACGAAGGCGTTGCGGCCCACGATGCAGCCCGTGCCGAGCCGGGCCCCGGCCCGGATGTGGGCCTGGTCCCAGACCCGAGTCCCCGCGCCGATGGTCACGCCGGCCTCGATGGTCGCCGTCGGCGAGATCGCGTCCACGGGTGCCTGTCTCTCCGGTTCGATCGTCGCCCCCTGGCTGGTTCCCGACGGGGAATCCTACCGGGGGGACCAGCCTCGGCTCAGCCCGCCCCGGCCAGGAGGGTGAATTGCTCGACGAAGCGGGTCGAGTTGGTCCGGAGGTCACCCCGGTCCCGGACGAGGTTCCGGTTGAGGTCCCGGGCCCGGACCATCACGGTGGGGTCCGCCGTCAGTCTCCGCAAGGCGCCGACGAAGCCGGCCTGACTGCCGTCGACCAGGTAGCCGTTCTCGCCGTCGACGATCCAGGACCGGTTGGCGACATGGTCGACCACGACCGGGAAGAGACCGACGGCCATGGCCTCGAGCAGAGAGGCGGAGACCCCGTCGGTTGGGCAGGCCGAGACGTAGACGCCGTGCGCGTAGAGATCGTCCACCTTGACCTGGCTGGGGACCGATCCGGCGAAGGTGACGCGGTCCTCGAGGCCGAGTGAGCGGACCTGGCCCTCCAACTCGCCGCGGATCGGTCCGGTGCCGATGAATCGGAGGCGCAGCCCGAGGTCGGGGGCGTCGGCCACGGCCCCGATCAGGAGGTCGTGACGGTAGTAGGGGTCGAGGGCCCGGGTGGTGACCAGCCGGGTCGGGTCGTCCAGGGGGTTCCGGGCGGGGTCGTAGGCCTCGAGGGGGATCCCCCCGGTGAGGCTCAGAATGCGTTCGTCCGGTACCCCGAACCCGGCCACCGCCTGTGCGATGTGGGGCGCCCAGGCCACCACCAGCCGGGCCCGGCGGAGGTTCTGACGGGCCAGGAGGTGGGTCATGGTCCCGGGGGGGTTCACCAGGGTGTCGTTGCCGACGGAGACCTCGACCAGGGGCATCCGGCGGGCCAGCCTGGCCACGGTCCCGTAGCCGGTGACGTAGAAACCGACGACGACATCGGGATCGATCCGGTCCATGATCCGCCGAACCGCAGGGCCCGCCGCCAGGTAGCGGGCCCTGGCTCCCGCCCACGTCGGCGCCGACAGGCGGTGGACGGGGAGTTCGCCCTCGGGGTCGTCGACGAAGGAGACCAGGTCGACCTCGGCCCCCGCCCCGACGAGTCCCCTGGCCCAGTCCCTGACGTTGTAGCTCGCCGCGTCGGCGACGAGTGCGACCCGGATCCCCATCGGACCGGCACGCTACCAAGACGTCGGACCCGCCCGGCGGCCGGGGCGTCTGCACCGTCCGGGTTCGGGGGGCCGGAGGGTCGACGCCGTACTATGGCGACATGGCAGGGCCCGGGAGCGCCGATGGGGACCCGACGGTCACAGTGACCGGGGTTCGACCGGGCATGGAGGGCCGGAAGGTGCTCGTGACCGGGGCCACCGGTTTCGTCGGGTCCCACCTCGTGGCCGAGTTGTTGAGCCGGGGTGCCGATGTCGCCGGCTCGGCCCGGCGCCGGCCCCCGGGACCGGGCCACGAGGCCATCTCCTTCTTCCAGGGAGATCTGACCGAGATCGGCTCGGCGGGCGACCTGATCCGGTCGACGAGGCCGGACACCGTGATCCACCTCGCCGCCACCTTGGTGGGGGCCCCCGACCTGGACGACGGGCTCGGAGGGTTCGGCGGGACCCTCCGGGGCACCGCCTCCCTCTGCGAGGCCGTGGCGGCCGACGCCCCGACGGCCAGGGTCGTGGTCCTGTCCTCGAGCGCCGTCTACGGTCAACCCGTCTCGCTGCCGGTGGCTGAAGGGGCGCCGGTCCGCCCGCTCACGACCTACGGGGTCAGCAAGGCCGCCCAGGAGCTCCTCGCCCTCCGCTGGCGCTGGGCCGGGGACCTCGACTTCGTCGTAGTGCGGTCGTTCAATCTGGTCGGTCCCGGGATGCCCCGCCACCTGGTCCTCGGTGACGTGGCCCGGCAGCTCGCCACCGGGCGGCAGCAGGCGGTGACGGTCGAGGTCGGAAACCTGACCCCCCGCCGGGACTACCTCGACGTCCGGGACCTGGCCACGGCGCTGGCCGGCATCACCCTCCTGGCCGAGGCGCCGCCTATCCTCAACGTCGCCGCCGGGAAGTCCTGGTCGGTGGGGGAGGTGGTCGAGCGGATGGTCGAGCTTTCGGGAGGGACGGCCACGGTGCGGCAGTCCGAGGAGAGACGGCGGTACCGAGACATCATCGATCAGGTGGGTGACACTTCCCTCCTGGCCGACCTGACCGGGTGGAGCCCGACATTCGATCTCGACCGGAGCCTGGCCGACCTCCTGGCCGGGGCGGCCAACGCCGGCGAGGGATGCCCATGACGTGGGAGGGCACCAGGGTGCTCGTGACGGGGGCGGGAGGCTTCATCGGCAGCCACCTGGTGGAGGGGTTGGCCACCGAGGGGGCTTCGGTCCGGGCCATGATCAGGTACACGTCCCGGGGCGACGAGGGGAACCTCCGCTTCCTGGACCCCTCCGTCCGCTCCGCCGTGGAGGTGGTGGCGGGGGATCTCCGCGATCCCGACGGCGTGCTGGGGGCGGCCACCGGGATGGACCACGTCTTCCACCTCGGCGCCCTGATCGCCATCCCCTACTCCTATGTCCACCCCCGGGAGGTTGTCGAGACCAACGTCCTGGGGACCCTGAACGTCCTCGAGGCGGCCCGGCGGACCGAGCCGGCCCGGGTCGTCCATGTCTCGACCAGCGAGGTCTACGGCACGGCCCAGCGGGTCCCGATCGACGAGGACCACCCCAAGCGGGGTCAGTCCCCCTACTCGGCGTCCAAGATCGGGGCCGACAGCGTGGCCGAGTCCTACCATCGGGCCTTCGGGGTTCCGGTGGTCACCGTCCGGCCCTTCAACACCTACGGGCCCCGTCAGTCGGCCCGGGCCGTGATCCCCACGATCGTGTCGCAGCTCCTCGCCGGCGACAGGATCAAGCTCGGTTCGCTGGAGCCCAGGCGGGACTTCACCTTCGTCACCGACACGGCCCGGGGGATGATGCTGGCGGCCCGGGCCGAGGGGGTCGAGGGCCTCGAGATCAACCTCGGGAACGGGCAGGAGATCACCATCGGGGAGCTCACCGAGCACCTCATGGCCATCGTGGGCCACCGCCTCCCGATCGAGACCGACGACGAGCGGGTCCGGCCGGGGGCCAGCGAGGTGGGCCGGCTCCTCGCCGATGCATCGCTGGCCCGCGATTCCCTGGGCTGGGCCCCCGAGGTCACCCTCGAGGAGGGGCTCCGGCAGGTGGTGGCCTGGATCGCCGACCACCCCGACCTCTTCACCCCCGATCGCTATGTCGTCTAGCAGAGGCCCGGCCATGCGGGCGGTGATCCTGGCCGGCGGCAAGGGGACCCGGCTGGCCCCCTACACCACGGTGCTGCCCAAGCCCCTGATGCCGGTGGGGGAGATGCCCATCCTGGAGTTGCTCATCCGGAGCCTGGCCAGGGCCGGGATCACGCGGATCTCGCTGGCGACCGGCTACCTCTCGTCGCTGATCATGGCCTTCTTCGGCGACGGTGCGGCCTTCGGGGTAGATATCGAGTACTCCCTGGAGGATGTGCCGCTCGGGACGGCCGGCCCCCTGCGGCTCATCGGCGGTCTCGACGAGACGTTCCTGGTCATGAACGGTGACCTTCTGACCGATCTGGACCTCGCCGCCATGATCGACGCCCACCGCCGGACCGGCGCCGTGGCCACCGTCGGCACCTACCGACGGGACCTCCGCATCGACCTCGGCGTCATCGAGGCCGACGAGGAGCACCGGGTCAGGCGCTACATCGAGAAGCCCACCCACCACTTCCTGGTGTCGATGGGCGTCTACGTCCTGGAACCGGCCGTACTGGAGCGGATCCCGGAGGGAACCAGGTTCGACCTGCCCGACCTGATCGGGTCGCTCCTGGAGGCAGGCCAGGAGGTCGGATCCTTCGAGCATCCCGGGTACTGGCTCGACATCGGCCGGCCCGAGGACTATGAGCAGGCCCAGGCCGACGTGGAGCTGATCAAGGGTCGGGTGCTCGGATGACGTTCGGCCTGGGCCAAGATGGGGGGGTGGATCTCTCAGGGGCGACCATCCTGCTCACCGGTGGGACAGGGTCGTTCGGCACAGCCTTCACCCAACGGATCATCCGGGACCATCCCGACACCACGCTCCGGATCTTCTCCCGGGACGAGTTGAAGCAGTCGGAGATGGCAGCCCGCTTCGGGGGCGCTGACCAACTCCGGTTCTTCATTGGTGACATCCGGAACAGGAGCCGGCTGACCAGGGCCATGCAGGGGGCGGACGTGGTGGTCCACGCCGCCGCCATGAAGCAGGTCCCGGCCTGCGAGTACAACCCCTTCGAGGCGGTCCAGACGAACATCCTGGGCGCCCAGCACGTCGTCGACGCGGCCATCGACAGCGGGGTCGAACGCGTGGTGGCCCTCTCGACCGACAAGGCGGTCAACCCGGTCAACATCTACGGCGCCACCAAGCTCTGCGCCGAGAAGATCTTCGTCCAGGGCAACGCCTACGCGGCTCGAACCCACACCAGGTTCTCCTGCGTCCGCTACGGGAATGTGGTGGGTTCACGCGGTTCTGTCATCCCGCTGTTCTGGGCCCAGCTGGCCGAGGGCCGGCTCACCATTACCGACGAGCGGATGACCCGGTTCTGGATCACCCTTGACGAGGCCGTCGACCTGGTCCTGTTCGCGCTGGCCAACTCCCAGGGCGGCGAGATCTTCGTCCCGAAGATTCCCTCCACCCGGGTCGTCGACCTGGCTGAGGCCATCGCCCCGGGCATCCCGGTCGACCTGGTTGGTATCCGGCCCGGGGAGAAGCTCCACGAGCTGCTCCTCACCTCCGACGAGAGCAGGCATGCCGTCGAGATGGACGACCGCTACGTCGTCCTGCCCGAGCACCCCTGGTGGACGAGCAGTAGTCCCTGGGCCGCGGGGAGGCCTCTCCAGGAGGGCTTCGTGTACTCAAGTGAGACCAACGCGCAATGGCTGGATGCCGACCAGATCCGCACCCTGCTGGGGTGATCGCACCCTCTGCCCCATTTCGATCGTCGCCACGAATCCGGTCCGTCGCAGGGAGGGTCTAGTCCAGTCTTCGCTGGCGCCGTCCGGCCGCGAGCGATGCTCCGACGACAAGGGCGGTCCCGGCCAGGGCGGCGACCAGACGGACGGCGACGCCCTCGGAAGTCTGGGTGGAGCCACTGCCCGAGGCGCTCTGCGCCAACAGGATGGCGCTCACCGCCAGGAATGTCAGGAAGGCGATGATGCCGGGGGCAAGGTCCCCGAGACGGGTCGCATAGGTTGCCTGGTACGGGCGGGCGGCGCTGAACAGCGCGACGACCACCCCTGCCTGCACACCAACGTCAGTCCAGGCGATCGCGCCAATCCCGAAGTGGAGGGAAAGGAGCACGCCGTTCACCAGGGCATTCGCGAGGAGGGCGGCCATCCAGATCCCCAGATTCAGCTTCTGCCGGTTGACCACGACCGACTCGAGAACCAACCCCGGTGCCTGGCCGGCCAGGTAGAGGGGGATCTCGAGGCTGAGGATGAGGAAGACAGGGACGGAAGGTTCGTACCGAGGGAGAAAGGTGTGGATGAACCAGGGGTAGGCCGCCTGTCCGATCATGGCCAGTGAAACTGCGACGACAACGAAGAGCGATGTGGTGCGGTCGCCGTCGGAGATCCAGCGCTTTCGCGGGACATGCACCATCTGCTGCCAGAAGCGCGGCATGAAGATCCGAACCCCGACCGTCAGCGCGCCGATCACGAGTGTGATGGGGGCACTGGCCAGAGCGTAGAAGCCGAGGGAGGTCGCTCCGAGTGCCAGACCGACGGACCACGGGCCCACCGCCCGATAGGCCCAGTAGACGGACAAGGCCAGGGCCAATGGGTAACCCGCCCGCGCCAGCGCACGCGCCTTCTCCCCATTCAGTTGCGGCCTCAGGCCCCCGCCGCGCAGACGAGGCAGGAGGAACCAAATGGCGCCGACGTTTCCGAACATCGGGGCCACGAAGAGGGCCACGGGACCGATGAGCTTGACGCCGGCGAGTCCCAATCCAGCGGTGAGAACGGCACCGATACCTGTGGCGATGGTGACCCGTTCCGTTCGGTCGTACCCAACTTCCAAGCCTCCGAGGCATCCAGCCAACGTCGATACCACGACGCTGATCGGGGCAAGGAGGAGCCCGATTCGTTCCGTCCCTGAATGGGCGACCAGGGCGAGGGCGGCCAGCGCGATCCCGATGGGGATCGATGCCGCCACCTCTGCTGTCGTCCCCAGATTCTGGGACTCGACGGCGGCGTCCTCCTGGCTGAGACCGCGAAGATGAATGGCCTGTCTGGATCCTGCAGCAAAGAAGCCGAATTGGATGACGCTGGCGATCCCGTAGGCGAGGAGGACCAGTTGGACCTGTCCCCAGACGGAGGGCCCGAGCCATGCTGCCAGGATGAATCCCACGGTGCCCGACACCAGCGTTGACGACAGGCTGATGAGGGTGGGTCTCGCCAGCCGGCGTCGAACCGTGGCGTCCAGTCGCTCCGCTGGCATTTCCGGTGGTCCGGGACTCGCCTGCGGTTGGTCAGGCGAGTCCGGGGACGGATCCGGACCTGGTTGTCCCGGATCTCGAGTGCCCGTCACGTCGGTGGCGCTCAGTCCGGCCGGGTTCGAGTGGATCGGATGTGGAGTGCGCCCTTTACTGTCTTGAGCCTCCGTCGGAGGGTCAGCTTCTCCCTGACGCTCTGGATGATCACCTCACCTCGAGTCAAGTGGGACGGCTGGCCCTGGAAGCGTGGGTCCCGCTGGTAGGTCCCCGGATCGATTGGCTCCCGTTCGAGCATTCGGTCGATGGCGTCGAGGAGCAGGGCTCTGGGAGCGAAATCGCTCGTGTGTCCACCGGTCGGCCGGACATCGAGGTACACCTTCCCACCATGTTGGCGCCATCGGTCGACAAGGGGTAGCACCTGCTCGTGGTGGACGCCGGCGTCATCGGCGACGGACTGGACGAACAGCGCAGGTGGAGGATGCTCGGGGGAGGTTCGGTCCAGGAGCATCCCGATCCGTCTGGTGATACCGAAGTTGGTCGGTGAGCCTGGATCGCCGTCGGGGCAGGCGAAGGCAACCTCGGGGTACTTCGTACATTGCAGAGCGCAGATATCGAGGTCGATGTGGGGGCAGACGGTGACGACTCCGGCCACACCCAGGTGGAGTCCGACGGTGAGGGCGCCAGTCCCCCCCATGGAAGAGCCCACAGTGACGACTTGGTCGTATCCGTGGTCCCGGTGTCGCATCTCCTCGGCGATGATGGCCAGCATGGCCCGTTCAACGAAGAGGTCGCCTGCTTTCCCGGTGTAGTAGGTGCCGTTCTCGATGAAGCCGTAGGTATCGCACAGGAAGAGCCAGTCGTGATCGGGGCACGTCCCCAGCATCCTCAGACGGTGGAAGTAGCCCTTGAAGTTCTCCCGCGTCCGCTTCTTGTTCCCCCAGGCGCCGAAGAAGGCGCTGAAGTGAATGCCGAGACCGCGTGAATTCTCATGACGGACTCGGACGAATTGGAATTCGTGGCCGGCTGGGTCGACGTAACGTTCGAATTCTGGCGAGAAGGAGGCAGGTTCGGCAGACAGCTGGGACACCTCAGTCAATCTACTCCGGCAATCCCAATTCTCGGACTCTCCACCTGGGCGTTCAGTCGGTAGCACAGCCCGGCGCCGACATCGGTAATCCCCCGAAATCGGGTTAGTGACGAAGATCGAACTCGGCGACAGTCGACCGGAGGGCTTCGGCCTGGCGTGCGGCGCTGTCCGGATCGAAGAAGTTGGTCTTTAGCTGGACCAATCGTGGCTGAAGGCGTTCGGCCTGGGGGCAGAGGCCGCGGTCGAACACCTGTTCCTGCGTCTCGCTGAGACGACGGCGGTGGAAAGCCGGTTCGAGGTACGAGAGCTGCCAACATGCGTAGAAGGGTTCGCCGCCGTGCTTGAGGAACGTGGCCCGGAACGCCGACCAGGTGATTCCGATGTCGGTGTCCAGGACGAGGGCGGTCGTCCAATAGGAGTGTCGATACCCGTCTGGAACGAGCTGGGGGGTGAGCCACGGACAGCCCGCCAGGGCGTCGTTGTAGAGCTGCGCCGAGTGGAGGCGGACGGAGACGAGCTCGTCGACGCGCTCGACCTGTGCCAGGGCGACGGCGGCGCAGAGTTCCGGCATCCGGTAGTTGAAGCCGATGCTGCTGTGACGGAGGTACGCGGGGTCCTGGATCGTGTCCTTTGTGATCTTTGCCTGGCCGGCGGCCAGGGATCGGTAGCCAAGGCCTCCGAATCGGCGCATGGCGTCGGCAAGATCCTCGTCGTCCGTTGTCACCATGCCGCCTTCGCCGGCGGTCAGATGCTTCGAGCTCTGGAGGCTGAAGCTGGATGCGTCGGCGATGCCACCGACGAGCCGGCCCTTGTAAGAGCCGAGGACGCACTGGGCTGCGTCGTCGAGGAGGAAGAGGTTGTGGTCGCGGGCCAGTGCCAGCAGGGGGTCCATGTCGGCCGGTAACCCGAACAGGGACACAGAGATGACAGCCTTCGTCCGTGGGGTGATGCGGGAGGCGACGCTGGCGGGGTCGATCGTGAAGGTGCGAGGGTCGACGTCGGCGAATACCGGATCCGCCCCAGCCTGGACGACAGCGAAGGCCGTGCTCGACATGGTGAGCGGGGGGATAATGACCTCGTCGCCAGCCCCCACTCCGGCCGCCACCAGCGCCGCATGAAGCGTGGCCGTCCCATTCACGAAGGCGACGGCGTATCGCGCGCCGAACGCCTCGGCCCAGGCCCGCTCGAGCCGACCGGTCATCTCGGATCCGACCGAGGAACGGAAGCAGTTGTCAAGGACCTGAGCCACGTAGCCACGTTCTCGCTCGGAGACGCGGTCCACCATCAGTAAGGCCCTCTCGGGGGCGTCTCCTCGATGGCCACCGAACGAGCGTAGCCCTCGTTGACGGGAGGCCCTTGGTTCATCTGGGCAATCTCGGGATGTCGGTCCAGGAGGTCCAGGATCTGGTCCATCCCGAACAACGCGTCGGGCGCCAAGGCCTCGTACACCCTCCTGGCCATGGCCAGGTCGTCCGGATAGTCGATCGTCCATCGCAGGCGAGAAAGATCCCGGTCGAGCTGGATGTCGACCAGGCGGAACCGGTCCGGTCTGGTCCAGATGAACGGAGTGACATGTTCACGCTCAGAAGGTCGGTCGGCTTCGGTCCACGCCGTCTTCAGGGTGGCGAGCCGAATGCACTCCACATCCAGGCCTTCAGGATACGTCCGCGTGAGGGTATTGCTCGCGTAATCGCAGGTCGCGTCTGTCATGATGGCGCGGATGACGGTGTCTATGACGGCAGGATCCTTGAACGGATCGTCGGACGTGATCCGGACGACGATTCCGGCATCGGAGGCAACAGCAGCCCGGTACGTCCGATCCAGCACGTCCCGGGGATGCCCGAGATACGTTGCCACGCCGGCGGCGACGGCGACGGCCTGTAGCTCATCGGCTCCGCGCTCGTCGGCGATGGCCACCACGACCTTGTCGACGAACTCGGCGGCCCGAGCCCGGTCGATGACTCGTGCTAGCAGCGGCGCCCCGGCCAGGTCGGCGAGGACCTTCCCAGGCAGTCGTTGAGACGTCGCTCGTGCCTGGATAACGGCGATGTTCATGCTGTGCGCCTCCGAACGCCCCTCGCTGGTTGATGGTTGATCTCGACGCCAGCGACCGGGGTACCTCGATGCTCGTCCTCGGCACGGCCCAACTGGGTCAGCGCTACGGAATCGCGAACCGGGAAGGTCAGCCCGACTACCGGTCGGCGATGCGGATCCTCCAGATGGCCGCGGAAGGTGGCGTGGCAGCTCTCGACACGGCACCAGCATACGGGCAGTCCGAGGCTCTGATCGGGCGGGCTTCGACGGCCGTCCCCGTCTACACCAAGCTGTCCGTCGACGCGGATCCTGTCGAGTCGGTCGAGCGCTCGATCCGGGCACTGTGCCGACCCCGGGTGGATCTGCTGTTCCTGCACGATCCCGACCTCGTCGTCGAGGACCCCGACGGAGTCGTCGATCGAGCCGCCTCCCTGGTGGGCGGCCCGGTTCGGGCCCTGGGCGCCTCCGTCTACAGCCCGGTGCAGCTCAGGTCGGCGTTGTTGGACCCGCGTATCGCCGCCGTCCAGGTCCCCTTCAGTGTTGTCGACCGCCGGGCCCTCCAAGTGGACGAGTTGCGCCGAACGACGAAGATCGTCCTGGCCCGGAGCGTGCTGCTCCAGGGAGCCCTGTTGCTCAAGCCGCAGGCCATGCCCGGTCATCTGCAACCTCTTGCCGATATCGTGGCCCGAGTGGGGGGGATCGCCCGCTCGTTGGCCGTGACCCCCCAAGCGGTTCTCGTCCTATTCGCCCGTGACTCCCCGGGCGTCACGGGAGTCATCCTCGGTGCGGAGACTCCCAGCCAGTTGCGGGAGAATATCCGTCTGATGCAGGCACCCCCGCTCCCCGGGTGGGCCAGCCGAGAATTGCAGGAGCTCCCCGACATGCCGCCCGAGGTCATCGATCCCCGTCTGTGGCCAGTGGAGTCCCGGAGATGAGCCACCGGATCCTGGTGACCGGCGGGACCGGGCTCGCTGGTCGCTGGTTGGCATCAGGGCTCGGCGGGCTCGGTGCGGTTCTCACCACCTCCCTACACGGGGGGGATGTGTCCTGCGACCTTCGGTCCCGGCGGCAAGTCGACGCGCTTCTGGCGGCCTCGGGGCCGACCCTTGTCGTGCACACCGCGGCACTGACCGATGTCGACGGTTGCGAAGCGACCCCAGAGCTGGCCGCAGAATTGAACCAGGGAATGGTCTCGACACTTGTGGAAGCCCTGCCCGAGCACACGACCCTCATTCTGTTGTCAACAGACCAAGTGTACCCGCAGGCCTCGGGCCCGCACGCCGAGAAGGGGGTCGGGCCGGTGAACTGCTACGGCCTGACCAAGCTGGCTGGTGAGCAGGAGGCGCTCCGTCATCGACGGACCCTGGTCCTGCGGACGAACTTCTTTGGTCCATCGCAAACAGCGGGACGTGAAAGCATCAGTGACTTCGTGTTGACGAATCTCAGCCAAGGCAAGGCCATTACGCTCTTCTCCGACGTCCTCTTCAGTCCCCTGTACCTCGGGACGCTTGTGACGATCGTTGAGAAGGTGGTTCGAAGGGAGGTCTTCGGGGTACTGAACGCAGGTTCCCGGGAGGGGCTGTCCAAGGCCGAGTTCGGCCTCAGAGTCGCCAAGCACAAAGGATTGGCAGTGGACAAGGTCACAGTAGGACGCTCAACGTCGCTGTCGGGTCGAGCGCCGCGGCCCTCCGATCTCCGCCTGGACGTCCGGCGTCTCGAGGGGGTCCTAGGTCAGGCTATGCCGACACTTGCCGAGGAGATCGCGAAACTGTGACGTCCTTCACCATCGGTCGTCGGGAGGTCGGTCCGGACGAGCCGACCTACTTCATCGCCGATATCGCCGCCAACCACGACGGTGATCTCAATCGGGCCCTCCGCCTGGTGGAGCTGGCTGCAGGCGCCGGAGCCGACGCTGCGAAGTTCCAGAACTTCAAGGCAGAGACCATCGTGAGCGAGTTCGGATTCCGGTCGCTCGGTGGTCAGAGGTCCCACCAGGCCGCCTGGACGAAGAGTGTGACCGAGGTGTACTCGGACGCCTCCATCCCCGTTGACTGGTCGCCGATCCTGGAGGAGCACTGTCTGTCCTGCGGTATCGACTACCTCACGGCCCCATACGACCTCGACATGATCGACGGGCTCGCCCCCCATGTGTGCGCTTGGAAGGTCGGATCAGGGGATATCACCTGGCACGAGTCGATCGACCTGCTGGCCAGGACGGGCAAGCCACTGCTGTTGGCGACCGGGGCATCGTCGATGGACGATGTCCGCGAGGCCATGGCTGTGGCCATGCAGCACTGCGACCGCATCGTCCTCATGCAGTGCAACACCAACTACACCGGAGACCTCGACAACTTCCGGTTCGTGGCGCTGCGGGTTCTCGAGACGTACGCGGCGGAGTTCCCACAGGCCGTTCTGGGGCTCTCGGACCACACACCGGGTCATGCCACAGTACTTGGAGCCGTCGTCCTGGGTGCCCGAGTCGTGGAGAAACACTTCACCGACAACCGTGCCCGGGCTGGTCCTGACCACGCGTTTTCCATGGAGCCTTCCGATTGGCGGAGCATGGTCGACCGGACCCGGGAGCTCGAAGCCGCGCTGGGTGAGCCCACCAAGCGCATCATGGACAACGAGTCGGAGACCGCCGTGCTCCAGCGTCGGGCGATCCGAGCTGCCCATCGACTCGAGGAGGGTGCCCTACTCGTTCGATCGGATCTGGCCATGCTCAGGCCCTGCCCGGCCGAGGGCGTGCCTCCCTCCCGGCTGAAGGACGTCCTCGGGCGACGTCTGCGCCGGACGGTCGAGGCCGGGGACGCGTTGCAGTTGGATGACCTGCTGTGAAGGTAGCCATCGTCATCCCAGCCCTGGACGAGGCCGGCACCATCCGTGGTGTGGTATCCGGTGCGCTGCTGCATGGAGACCCGATCGTCGTAGACGACGGATCGCGTGACGGTACACAAGCCGAGGCCCGAGCAGGTGGGGCCACCGTGGTGCTTCGCCACGACACCACCAGTGGGTACGACGCGGCCCTGCGGAGCGGTTTCGCCTGGGCTGCGGCCAACGGCTACGACGTCGTCGTGTCCATGGACGCCGACGGTCAACACGATCCGGGAATTCTCGACGCCGTCGTCAGCCCGGTCCGAGACGGCGAAGTGTCGATGGCCCTCGGCGTCCGTCCGCAGCCTGCGCGGATTTCGGAGCGGGTCTTCGGCTGGTATTCCCGGCTCAGATTCGGGGTTCCGGATCCGTTGTGCGGCGTGAAGGCATTCTCGGTGGGGATCTACAACCGACACGAGGAATCGATGGCAGCAGATACGATCGGGACCGGGCTCGCACTCGCCGCGTTGCGTGCCGGTGTCCGGCCGGCCCTCATCGTGGTGCCCATCCATGCCCGCGAGGATAAGTCCCGATTCGGGTCGGGGGTCCGGCCAAATGCCCGCATTCTCCGGGTTCTGCTCGTGGCCATCCTCAGAGACCTGGGCGCGTCGTGCCGTAGCCCGTGGCCGAGTCGGCCCAGGGCGCCCGAGGTCCCCCGAGCGGACCGTTCGCCGTAACCGTGTCGTGCTTCTTTCGACGCCGCAATCCGTTCGGTGCCGACCCCGACACGGTTCGGCCGAACCGGCAGTGGGGGGCCCTGACACCGTCGGGCCTGGGAGGGGCGCTGGTAGTGTTTCACCCGTGAGGACTTCCCAGTCGAGGTGTTTCCGCTGAAGTGGTGATGTCAGCACCGAATCACGGTGCTTCGGACAGGCAGGAGATGCTTCGGTTCATTCCAGACGAAGCGAACTCGATTCTTGATGTCGGTTGCAGCCGGGGTCGATTTGGATCCGTCCTGCGGGCGTCGAGGTCGAAGAGGTTCCTGATCGGTGTGGAACCCGATCCGTCAACTGCCTCCGAGGCGCGCGCCGTGTACGACCTCGTCGTCGAGGGGTCCTACCCTGAAGACATGCCCGAGGACGTGAAGGTCGACTGCATCGTCTTCAACGACGTCCTCGAGCACACTGTCGATCCATGGAGCGTCCTCCGGGAAACCAAGCGGCACTTGAACGTCGGTGGATGTGTCGTGGCCTCGATACCGAATGTCCGATACCTCCCGGTCCTCATCGATCTGATATTCCGCTCGCGGTGGGAATACGTGGATGAAGGAGTGCTCGATCGGACCCATTTGCGGTTCTTCACCCGGTCGACAATTGAGGAGATGTTTGCCTCGTCGGGGCTGAAGATCGCCCGACTCGAGCCCATCAACCCTTTTCGTCGTCGAGGTGGGGCCCTTCTGAAGGGCGTACTCGGCGATACTCGCTACCTGCAATTCGCCGTGCTCGCACGGCCGGTATGAATGGTCGGGGACGGCGGACTGACGATCGTCTTCGAACCGCCCCTCTGCGTCCCGGGCGGTGACACAGTCGTCGCCGTGACCCCGGCGGCGTACGACGCCTGCGTCCACCTGGGTCTCGATGTCGGTGTCGTGGACGACGTCATCGTCCGGGCCGAAGTCCTGCCCGATCTCGACGCCTATACGCGGTGGCAGAGCGGCTGGTTCTCCCGTCTTGACGACTTCCTGGACGCAGACGGAGCGTTCGAGGCCTGTACCCAGCTGCTGAAGTATGCGATGGACTCACTTGTCACGACCTGCCTCCTGGCTGGGGCCCTGGTCGAGTCGACCCAGGCGACCAGGATCACCTACGTCGGGAAGGAACAGTCCAACGACGCGGATCCGCTACTCAAAGGCCTGCCGCTTCAGTTCTGTCTCCGACGCGGAGACGCACCTCTCTGGGGTCAGATTCTGACCGCGATCGCGTCTTCGCGGAGCATCCCGATGGCCTCTTCGTCATCCGAAGGACGCCAGACACTGCCTCCGGAGAACCGGCCGCCGATCCGTCAGCGGCTCCTCAACCGGTTCGGCCACCTTGCATCGCCAGGCCGTCACTTCGACGTCACTCGGTGGCGCCCCGGGAGGACGGAGTCGACGCTGCTGACCTGGCCTGGTGGATATGGGTCTGCTGCCATCGCCCGAGCTGAACACGGTCGCGGCCGTCGGATCCTCGTCTTGCAGCGTGGAGCCGCGACGACCCGGATGGTCGAACCCGTACCCTGGGGTTGGCGGGCAGCGTCCGATCCAGTGGCTGTGGCCCCCCGCCCTCTTGACTCGGCACCGTCGGCACTTACCGAGCTTCTTGCTCCATTCCTCAGCGAGATCGACACGTGGTGTGACATCCCTCATGTCTCCGACATCTTCCGTTCTCGGCTGGAAGCGGTCGTGACCAGGGTCATGCCGATCGTTGACTCGGCGGCCAGAGTGCTCGCCACCGACTTGGCCCGACGGCACGTTTCATCGGTGGTCTCGGCCAATCCCTCGTCTCCGGAGGAATTCGCCGCCATCCTGGCGGCCCGACGCTCCGGCGTGGAGACGGTGCTTGCCCAGCACGGTGACTACATGTTCGCCTACGAGGGCTGGCTCGTCTGTGAGACGAATCTCTTCACTCGGCTCCTGACCAGCGACCCGACACTCCTGGTGGACATCCCGGCGGCAGGTGAACGGCTTGGCATCCCGACTCCGACGGTCAGCTATTCGGATCACCGGCGACTCGCCAGACGTCGACCGAAGGCGGGGGCCGTCTGCTACGTGCCAGCGTTCCTATGGGGTGACACGTCAACCATCCCCCCGACGACCTACGAGGACACGTGGTACCACCGTTGGCATCTCGGACTCTTGGAACGCATGCTGCTACATCCGGACACCGAATTCATCTGGAAGGCCCTTCCGGACGCGGATCAAGTGGCCGACCCAATACGGGCGCTGATCGAGTCCAGCCAGGCGAATGTCCGGTATGAGATCGCCCCCTTCCGATGGCTGCTGGACGATGTGGAGAGGACCCTCGTCGATGTGCCCTCAACCCCGGCCTACGAGGCGGCGTGGGCGGGCATTCCTCTCTTGGTGCTGGCGTTCCCGCACCTGGCGCCCTTGCGGCCACACGCGGTCTCGCAATTCCAGACGGTGGTCCGGGCCTGTGCGGACACGGCAACGGCGTTGGCGGTTCTCGACGAATGGCTCGCCGACGACCCCAGCCGATGGATCGTGCCGGAGTCGGCGTTGACCGTCTGACCGATCGCGCGGGCCCGGCCGACGGTTAGCGAGCGGCGGCAGCCCCGACCACGGTTTCGGCTCGGAGATGTCGCGCCGCCACGTCATGTGCGGGGAGGGCGATGCCACCCAGCAAGCCCTTTCGCACGCATCCCGACCACCAGTGGTATCCCATCGTCCCACCCGGATCGACCTCCTCGATCCGCCTCCTGATGGAAAGGGCGGTGTCGGTACTGCGCCCGGCGACCGCCTTCATGAACAGGGCGGTGCCCGGGCCTCGGGTGACAGCCCTGGTCGCTCGAGCTTGCAGGTCGGAGGGCAGCGACCAGGCCAGCGGGATGTGCTCGAAGGCCTCCGCCACGATGGCATAGGACTCCCAAAGGATCGCCGCGGCGTCTCTGCTCAGGTTGCCCGCGTGCAATCGGTGGTATCCGACGGGCTCATCGACGAAGCCGATATCTGTTCGTTTGCTTGCCAGCAAAGCTAGGCGCCAGTCGCATGCCACCATGCACAGCGGTGATCCGAACCCACCGATCGTTTCGAGGAGGTCTCGTCGCACCATCGTGGACGGACCCGAGACAGGATTACCGAGAACGATGGTAGTGAAGGCCGTCTCGCCCGGGACGACCGTCGGGAAGTGGTGAGCGCCGGCTCCGAACCAGGCTCGACCGGCCGGGTCCAGATTGCGCGTGAGGGCATGCACCATGCCGACGTTCGGGTTGGAGTCGAGAACTTCGGAGAGCCGTTGAAGGAAGTCGTTCCGGCAGAAGTCGTCGCTCTCCGCTCTTACGACGTACTCTCCGCCTGAGATGGCGATCGCCTCGTCGGTCGTGGCGGAAAGGCCCTTGTTGGAGTCGTGGAAGAGGAGACGGACCCGCGGATCTGCGCCACAGAAGTGGTTCCACACCTTCTGACTTCCGTCACTCGAGCCATCGTCAATGACAATCCACTCGAAGTCCTGGTTGGTCTGGTCGAGAATCGACGAGATCCGGGCCGGAAGGAAGCGGCAATGGTTGTACGAAGGGGTGATGACGGTGATCTTCGGCATCTGCAATTTCCCTCGCCGTGATTCGTTTGCGCTGGGGCCGGCACCGGTGGGCCGATGCGTGTGCTCAGACCCGTTGAGCGATCTCGGTGGCCGCCCCACCGATCTCAATGCCCGAGGATTCGAGCAGCCGGTGGGCCTGCGGTGAGTATCTGGATGCGGCCTCGGACTCCTGGAAGTAGTCGCGGGTCTTGAGGTAGTCGACGTATCGGTCGAAGAGCGTATGGTGTCTCGCGAACGACGCGAACAGGGTCATCCGCAATTCGTCATCCGGTACCCTGGCCCATTTGGGGATCCTCGTCTGCAAGCGGGGGTTCAGGACCAGGTTCGGCATCATCCGGATCCTCACCGCCTCTGTGGAATGACGAGCCCGCAGCGACCATCCCGCCACATCGCCCGGTCTGATGTCGGGGAATCGGCCATGCCCCTTCTTTGCTGCCTCCTTGTGCGAGCCGTCGGCAATCGTGAGGCCCCCGCTGTGGGTCGCATGGTCCTGAAGGTAGATTCCGATTCTGATGATCGGATAGTCGCCCTTCCAATCCGGACCGTCGAAATCCCGATCGATGTTGTCCCGGTGCCATGCGCGCTCGCCGTTGGCGCCAAGTCGGAGCGTGCTGTCGGCAAAGTAGATGGGCCTTTCGCCCAGGAGGTCTTGAGCGAAGCGGACGACCCGTTCGTCCAGGATGATCGCACCGAGCTCGTCGTAAGACAGCAGATCGCCGACACACCATTCGACCCGGCCTTCGGCGCCATCCTCGACCAGGACCGTCTGCCGACGGCGTGCGTCGTCGAGGGCTTCGGCCACCTTCGCCCTGAAGTCTGCCACCTCGTTCGGCGAGAAGACCGACCGCCGGATGGTCCAACCCCGGGTCTCGAGCTGCCTGCGAGCGTCCATCGCCTCACCCATGGATCGATGCTAGCGCCGGGCGGGGACGGGTCCGCGTCGGTGGCTACCGACGTGCCAGGGCCTCTTCGAGATCAACGATGTCTCCAGCGGTGAGGGGGATGTAGGCATGGTCACGGGGCCCCCCACGCCACCACACCGGGTCGGCACAGTTCCACCGTTCCGCCCGTAGCGTCCGGGTCAGGATCTTTGACGTTGCTGTGGTTGGGAGAGTGTGGCACCGGCGCAGGAACCGCGGCGCCCATTTCGTCCCCAGATCCGCTTGCTGCCCGAGGAAGAGGGCGAACTCGTCCGGGTCGAAAGTCGCCTCGGGTCGGAGTTGGAGGGCGACCATGACCTGGTCACCGACGACGACGTCGGGGACGGCATAGACGGCGGCCAGGACGACGTCGGGGTGACGTTCGAGAATCCGGGCCACGGGGGCAGCGGCGAAGTTCTCGCCGTCGACCCGTAGCCAGTCGTCGGACCGCCCGGCGAAGTAGAGAAAGCCATCGGCATCCTTGTAGGCCAGATCGCCGGTCCAGTACCAGCCCTGACGGAGACGAGCCTGCTCGGCCTCCTCGTTGTGCCAGTAGCCCTCGAAGCCGGCCCCTCCGGTCGTGGACACCATCTCGCCGATGGCTTCTTCCGAGTTAACTAGTCGGCCGTGTTCGTCGAACCGCCCGAGCGGGCATTCCTGGCCGGTCTCGGGGTCGACGACAAGGACCCCGGCCGGGCAGGGCCCCAACGCCCCTCTCGGGGTGTCCCCGGTGCGGGAGATGGCGGCTCCTCCCTCGGTCGACCCGTAGTTGTCGGTGACGGAGCAGCCGAAGCGCTCGGCGAAGCGGGTGGTGTCGGCCTGGGAGCCCTCGTTGCCGAAAACGCTCCGCAGCGGGTTGTCGGCGTCGTCGGGCTGCTCCGGGGTGGCCAGGATGTAGGCCAGTGGCTTCCCGACGTAGTTGAAGTAGGTGACGTTGTGGCGGCGGACGTCGGGGAGGAAGCCCGAGGCGGAGAACTTCCCGCCGGTGGGCAGGGCCACGGCCGCCCCGCTGACCAACGCCGGGGTGAAGCCGGCCATGAGGGCGTTGGAGTGGAACAGCGGCATCGCCACGTAGCAGGCGTCGGCGGGACCGAGCGAGTACATCTGGGCCAGGACCGTTCCGATGAAGGCCAGGCGGCCCTGGCTGCACCGGCAGGCCTTGGGGGCTCCGGAGGTGCCCGAGGTGAAGATGAGGTAGCCGAGGGTGGTGGGGGTCACCCCCGACCGGTCGAGGGTGGCCGGGGTGGCGCTGTCGTGGGTGGCGAGGTCGGCGACGTAACCGGCCTCGTCGACGACCAGGACGCGGGGGTTCCCGGCCGTGGCCACTCCGAGTGCCGGGCCCAGGTCGAGGCCCTCGACGAGGGGGAGGTGGGCCAGATCCGTGACCAGGAGCTGGCATTCCGTGTGGGCCAGGTCCCGGGCCAGATCGGGGCCGCGATGGGTGGGGTTGGCCCCGACGACCACCGCCCCGACCAGGGCGGCCCCGCCCAGCCAGAAGACGAATTCGGGGACGTTGTCCAGGAGAACGGCCAGGTGGAAGGGTCCGTCCTGGCGGAGATCGGCGAGCCAGTCGGCCCGAGCCGCGCTCTCCGCCAAGACCTCGCCCCACGTCCAGTTGCGGTCCCCGGCGCGCAGACCGACTGTCTCGTCCCCGGCCCTGGCCAGAAGCAATTCTGCAATGGTTTCCATCGTCCCTCCACACCTGCGCTCCCGGAGAGCCCCCACGAGTCTAGAACACGTTATAGAAATGCCGGCGCGGGATCCGGGTCGGCGGCGCGGTCCCCACGCCGGCGTGGGAACGCGAAGGCAGCCACGGCACCGAGGCCCAGGACCATGGCGGTGAAGTAGCCCCACACCCCGAGAGCCGGGGATCCCGAGATCTCGAGGGTGACTGCCGCCGAGACCGTCGCCCCGAGGAGCCGCCACGAGGGTCGCCCGGCCGCGGCCACGATGCCGAACACCAGCCCGGAGAGCAGGTAGTAGGGGACGATCACGGCGTCGAAGACGCACCGGAGGTCGAGGGCCGCCCCGATGGCCCAGACGACGGCGATGGCATCCCCGGATCGCCGGTGGGCCAGCCACAAGGCAAGTCCAGCAGCGAGGACGAACGCCACCCAGCGCACCGAGCTGCCTGAGCGGTAGTAGCCGACAACTGGTGCCAGCCAGAACCACGGGGTGACGTGGTTGGCCGGCATCTTGGGGGCCAGGGGCTGACCAAAGACCTGGGCCACGGTGTCGTGGAAGTCGCCGATCAGCGGAACGACCAGTAGCACAGCGGCCGGGAGGACGGAGCGCGCCACGAACGAGACCCAGTGGCGGAGGGCGACGAGTGTCAATAGGACCGGCAGCGCCAGTAGGACGACCGGTTGGACGGCGCAGCCGGCCCCGACGAGCCAGGCCCCGGCGCTCCACTTCCCGTCCAGCACCGTCACCGCCGCGGCGGCCAGGAGGCTGACTGCCAGCGCATCGTCCGGGTGGCCCCACCACGTCGTCGTCCACCACAGGGCACCCGCGGCGGCGCCGGTCGAGACACCAAGGCGCCAGCCCCCGATACCCATCCTGCGGGCCAGGGAGGTGAAGGAGAAGACACCGAGCAGACCAGACCCGACTACGGCCGGCAGCACGATCTCCCAACCTCCTCCCAGCGGGATGAGACCAACCTGGCCGCCCAGCATGGGATGGATCCCAACCAGTCCCACCAGCTGCAGGAGGCCCGCCAGGGGGAGGAGGAATCCCGGGGGGGTGGAGAAAGGGGTGTTCGGCTTCTCGAACCCGTAGAGGTGGCTGAACCCGCTGTGGCCGTGGATCGAGCCTGCCGCCGCGATCAACCGGACGAGGTCCGATGGGACCGTCCATCCGACGTCGTTCCCGGACCTGGCCCCGGGGAGGCCCCACCGCATGACAAGGGTGCCGGCGATCGTCGCACCCAGCCACACCACTGTCGGCCACCACCACCGGCGCAATCGCTCGGGGGGCAGCTCGGACAGGGCGCCGTCGCCGGTGTCGCTCGACGGTGGGCTGGTCACAGCTGAGCTGTCATCAGGTCACGCCAGTGCGCGGGCGATCTCGTCGGTCGTGGCGAGGGTGGCAACCAGCCCGAGGGTGTGGCGGAGCACGGCGTCGGCGTAGTCGGCGGGAATGCCGGCCACGGCGTCGGTGGCGACGACCACCTGGTAGCCGAGATTCACGGCCTCGATGGCGAGACCGACGATGCCCAGGTTGAGGGAGACACCGGTGGCGACGACGGTCCTGACCCCCAGATTCCGCAGCGTGGCGTCGAGGTCGGTGCCGGTGAAGGGTGACACCCCGTGGCGCCGGGCCGAGATGAGGTCCCCTGGCTCAGGTCCGAGCTCGGGGACCAGATCGACAGCTTCCGTTCCCTCGAGGAGGTGCCCGGGGCGACGGAGCATGACGGTGATCAGCGGGGCGTTCGGTGCCGATCCGAGACGATCGGCCCGGAACCCGGCGGTGCAGTGGACGACGGGCGTCCCCGAGGCCCGGGCCGCTCCGAGGAGGCGGGCGATGTTGTCCACGACGTGGACGGCTCGAACCGCTTCGGCCAGCTCCGGGAAGCTCGACAGGTCGCCGACGACACCGCGCTGGACCTCCATGGTGAGGATGACCCCCCGCCCGTGCAGGAGGTCGGTGAGATCGACCGGCATGAACAGGGATGGTACCGGCGGATCCGGCCGTCGAGCGGTGTTGCTGCGTCAGGTACCGGTCACGACGTCGGTGGCCCAGCGGTAGTCGGGCTTGCCGGCCGGCGAGCGGACGATCGAGTCGACGACGTGGAGCTGCCGGGGGACCTTGTAGCCGGCGATGTGGCTGCGGCAGTGCTCCTGGATCTCCTCCAGGCTGGGAGCGTCCTGGCCGGCTCTGGACTGGACGATGACGGCGACACGCTGCCCCCAGCGCTCGTCGGCCGCACCGACGACGATGGCGTCCATGACGGCAGGATGGGAGCGGACCACCGATTCCACCTCCTCGGGGAAGATCTTTTCGCCGCCGGAGTTGATGCAGATCGAGCCCCGACCGAGCAGGGTGATCGACCCGTCGGCCTCCACGGTGGCGAAGTCGCCGGGCATCACATAGCGCTGGTTCCGGACAGTGAGGAAGACCTCGGCCGTCTTGACCGGGTCGTTGTAGTAGCCGACCGGGATGTTGCCGGATCGGGCGATCTTGCCGGTCACCCCCGATCCGGGCTCGACCGGGTTCAGGTCCTCGTCGAAGACCACGGTGCCGCCCAGGGAGGAGACGGTGGGCCCGCTCTTCATGGCCGTCCCCCCGGCCTTGATGATGCTCAGACCGTTGTTGCCGGACTCGGACGATCCGACGGCGTCGGTCATGATCAGGTTGGGGAAGTGCCGGAAGAACTCGTCCTTGACCGTCGCCGAGAACAGGGCGGCCGACGAGGTCAGACTGATGAGCGAGGAGAGGTCGTAGGAGGCGCCGGGGTCGTCGAGGGCCTCGATCAGGGGTCGTCCCATGGCGTCGCCGGTGATCATGACGGCGTTGACCCGCTCGCTCTGGACCAGGCCCCAGACCTCGTGGGGCTCGAATTTCGGGACCAGGACGATCTTGTTCCCGACGAAGCTCTGCCCCATGACGGCCCACTGCGTTGCCCCGTGCATGAGGGGGGCGATGGGCAGAAAGGTGAGTTGGCCCCCGAGGCCCTTCTCCGCCATCTGCTCGAGACGGTCGACCCGCTCGTTGGTGAGGGCGTCGACGCCCCCACCGAGGGCGTAGAAGACGTCCTCGTGGCGCCAGACGACACCCTTGGGCATTCCGGTCGTCCCGCCGGTGTAGAGGACGTAGTGGTCGCCGGGGGAGCGGGGTCCGAAGTCGCGGTCGGGTGAGGCCCCGGCCATGGCCTGCTCGTAGTCGACGGCGTCGTGGACCGGGTCCGGCTCCAGGCTGTCGTCGTCGATGACGACGACGTGGCGGAGGCCGGGGAGCTCGGGGAGAAGCTTGGCCACGTGCGGGCTGTACTGCCGCTGGTGGACGAGGGCGGTCAGGTCGGAATTCGAGAAGAGGTAGCGGAGCTCGTCCTCGACGTAGCGGTAGTTGATGTTGATCCAGACGGCCCGGAGCTTGAACACGGCCCAGGCTGTCTCGACCCATTCGACGCTGTTGAGGGCATAGATCCCGACATGGTCGCCGGACCCGATCCCCTGGGCGGCCAGATGATGGGCGAGCCGGTTGGCCCGCTGCTCCATCTGGCCGTAGGTGCGTCGCTGGCCGTCGGCGACGATGTACTCCAGGTCGCCAAAGGCATCGGCTGCAGCTTCGAAGAGGTCGGCGAGGTTGAACTCCATCCCCAAAGTAGAACAGGTTCTCTTCTAGGGGGCAACCGGATGGAGCCTGCCGCGTCGACGGCGGGCCGTCAGCTGAGCCGGAGCCGGTCCTTCTCGGTGTTCAGCGCTTCGACGACGCTGGCGGCGATGCCCTGACCGTCGAGGCCGAGGTCGGCCAGGATCTGGTCCGGCTTGCCCTGGGGGATGTAGGCCCGCGGGACTCCGATGATGCGGACCGGCGGGAGAGGATGACCGAGCTCGGGGAGCTGTCGCATGGCGTCGACCAGGAACGATCCGGCCCCCCCGACGTGGATCCCGTCCTCGACCGTCACCACCAGCCCGTGACCGGCGGCGTCGGCCAGCATGGCCTGGTCCGGGGGGGAGACCACCCGGACGTCCCAGACGGTGGCGTCGATCCCCTCGGCGGCGAGCTTTCCGGCGGCCTCCTCGGCAGCCTCGAGCAGCTTCCCCACCCCGAGAATGCAGACCGAGCCGTCCCCCCGCCGGACCAGGCGGCCGTGGAGTCCCTCTCCCACGGCCCCTTCGGCGGCCTGCCGGGCCGGGGTCTTGGGGAACCGGATGGTGGAGGGGCCGGGAAGCTCGAGGGCCTGCTCGAGCATGAGGGAGACCTCCTGGGCGGACGATGGCGTGAACACCGTCATGCCCGGAATGGACAGGGCCAGTGAGAGATCGAGGACGCCGTGGTGGCTCGGTCCGTCGTCCCCGGTGATCCCGGCCCGATCGAGCACGAAGACGACCGGGAGGTCGTGCAGTCCCACGTCGAGATTGGCCTGGTCGAAGGCCCGGCTGAAGAAGGTGGAGTAGACCGCCACCACCGGGCGTATTCCGGCCATCGCCATCCCGGCCGCCGCCGTCACCGCGTGCTGCTCGGCGATGCCGACGTCGAGGAACTGATCGGGATAGCCAGCCTGGAGTGGGAGCAGCCCGGTCGGGCCGGGCATGGCGGCCGTGATGGCGAGCACGTCGGGCCTCCGAGCCGCGATCTCCAGGATCGACCGGGTGAAGGCGTCGGTGTAGGACACGGGCGCCACGGAATCGGCCGGCGCCGACGTCGAGGGACGCACTTTGAAGTCGTGAAGGCGCTGGACCTCGTCCTCCTCGGCCGGGGCGTAGCCGCGGCCCTTCTGGGTCAGGACGTGGACCAGGATCGGACCGTCCCACTCCCGGGCGTTGGCGAAGGCGTGCTCCATGCCGGCGATGTCATGGCCGTCGATCGGACCGGCATAGCGGATCCCCAGGGCCTCGAAGAAGCGGTGGGGGGTCAGGATCTCCCTGAGGGCGCTCGTGAGACCGTGGACGCCGGAGTAGGCCAGACCGCCGAATCCCGGGATCCGGCGCAGGACGTGGCGAACGCTCTGGCGGACGTGGACATAGGAGGGGTTCAGGCGCAGCTGGGTCAGGCCCGACGACAGCTTGGAGACGGTGGGGGCGTAGGAGCGACCGTTGTCGTTCAGGACGATGATCACCGGGCTACCGGCATGGCCGAGGTTGTTCAGGGCCTCGTAGGCCATCCCCCCGGTCAGCGATCCGTCTCCGAGCACCGTCACCACCCGCCGGTCCTGCTCACCGGTCCGCTCGAAGGCGGTGGCGAACCCGTGGGCGTAGCTCAGAGCCGTCGACGCGTGGCTGTTCTCGATCCAGTCGTGGGGCGACTCGGCCCGGGAGGGGTATCCCGAGAGCCCCCCGGGCTGCCGGAGGGTGGCGAACCCGGTCTTGCGGCCCGTGACCAGCTTGTGGGTGTAGGTCTGGTGGCCCGTGTCCCAGAGGATCACGTCCTTCGGGGAGTCGAAGACCCGGTGGACGGCCAGGGTCAGCTCCACAGCGCCGAGATTCGAGCCCAGGTGGCCACCGGTGGTGGTCACGGTCTCGACGATGAAGGCGCGGATCTCGGCGGCCAGTTGGATCAGCTCGGCCTGGGAAAGATTCCGGAGGTCGGCGGGTTCGTGGATGTCGTCGAGCAGCATGGGGAGGGTTCCGGTGCCTTGGGGTGGAGAGCCTCGGGCCAACTTACCCCGGGCGGGGTCGGGCGGGCACGGCAGCCAGGGTGACGGCGGCCGTGGCGGCCAGCCCGGCCAGGACCAGGAGCCCCGCAGCCAGTCCGGCGCTGTCGGCGATGGTGCCGACGACGGCCGGGCCGACCACCCAGCCCAGATAGCCGGCCGCAGTGAAGGCGCCGACCAGAGCTGCCGACGATCTGGGGGGCTGGCCCTCGATGGGGCCGGCATGCCCGATGCCCGAGAGGACGGCCATGACGAGGGGCCAGCACAGGGAGATTCCCCCGGCGGCGAGGGCGAGACCGACCGCGGCCGTGGCAGCCTGCGTCGACGCCGCTTCGAGGCCGAGGCCGATGGTAGCCACGCCGGCCCCGAGGACCAGGCCCCATCGGGCTCCGACACGCCCGATGAGGGGACCACCGGCTCCCCTGGTGGCCACGGCGATCCCCTGTCCCACGGCGTAGGCCCCGGCCCCGAGGAGGACCCCGGCGGCGAGGTGGGTCCGGAGGAAGAGCACGCCCCAGGTGTCGATCCCCCCTTCGACCACGGCGGTGACGGCGAAGGCGAACGCCAGCACCACGAGGTGTTCGGCCCGGACGGCGGCGAACGACCGGAGGAGGGAGTGCCCTGTTCCGGATTCCTTTGGGGAGGTGGTGGCAGCCGGGACAGCGGAGTCGAGCCCCTCGGGCTCCGGCGGTCTCGGGGTTGCCCCGGCGAGCCGGGCCGATCTGGTCAGGAGACTCAGGCCGATGGCGACCAATCCCACACCTCCCCAGGTCCAGCGCCACGAGAGACCGGCGTGCAACAGGGTTCCGGTGGCGGCCGCACCTACCAGCGCCCCCCCGTTGAACAGGGCATGGAAGCGGACCATCCGCCCGGCGTCGCCCCGGAGCCCGGCCGCGGCGGCGGCGTTCATGGCCATGTCGACCAGGCCGGCCGACACCATGGCCAGGACGAAGGCGGCGACGAACAGGACCCGACCGGCCGAAATGGTGGCAGCGGCGCTGACCGCTCCCCACAGGACCATGGCCCAGGCCAGCGTCCTGGCCGTGCCCCAGCGCTCAGCCAGGCCCCCACTGGCGGCGGCGGCAACCCCGCCTGCCCCGACCGAGACCGAAAGGAGGAGGCCCAGACCGGCGTGGGAGAGGTGGAGACTCCGTTCCACATCGGTGGCGGCGACGGCCCAGCTGCCCCAGAAGACGCCGAATGCGACGAAGGCCCCGGCGACGGGCCGCAGGGTTTCGCGCACCGGGCCAGCTTGGCATGCCCCGGGAAAGGGCCGAACCAGCACGTCCCGCTTCGGTAGGGCAGAATCTCCACTGTCCGGCGCCATCGAGCGATCCGGTCGACGATCGAAGGAGGACCAGGTGCAGGCCGATATCAAGGGTTCGACCATGCCGATGCTGGAGATGACGTTGGACCCCAACGAGGTCCTCGTCTCGACCCACGGAGACCTCTCCTGGATGACGGCCAACGTGCAGCTCTCCCAGACCACCTCCGGAGGAGGGGCGGGCGGGCTCATGGGAAGCCTGAAGCGGATGGCCGGGGGTGGCGGTCTGTTCCTCACCAAGTACCAGGCCACCGGCGGCCCGGGCATGGTCACCTTCTGCTCGAAGCTCCCCGGCCGGATCTTCCCGGTGGAGATCGTTCCCGGCCACGGCTACCTCGTCCACCGCCACGGATGGCTCTGCGGTACCGAGGGCATCACCCCGACGGTGGGTCTCCAGCAGACGTTCCGGGGCGGGATCTTCGGAGGCGAGGGCTTCCTCCTCCAGAAGCTCGAAGGCCAAGGCCAGGCCTGGATCGAGCTCTCCGGCGAGATCGTCACCTACGAGCTGGCGGCCGGCCAGACCCTCCTCGTCCATCCCGGTCATGTGGGCATGTTCCAGGACACCGTGACGTTCACGGTGATCCGGCTCCCCGGCATCGTCAACCGGGTCTTCGGTGCCGACGGCCATCACCTGGTCCAGCTCACCGGGCCGGGGACCATCTGGCTGCAGACCATGCCGATCGCCGTCTTGGCCGGCGCTCTCCAGCCCTACATGGAAGGCGGCGGGACGGGTGAGGCCGTCGCCGCCGGCGGTGTGGGCGGGATGCTCGGAGGGGTGCTCGGCCGGGGACTCTGACCCGACCGGATCAGCGGGCCTTGGCCATGAAGGTGTCGAGGTCCACCACCACACGCGACATCCGCCCCGCCCCCACCAGCCCCGATGCGTCGCTGGTCGAGACGGTGAATGTGAGCCGGCGACCCTCGACCCGCTCCAGCGTGGCGTCGGCGGTGACCGTGGAGCCCACCCCGACCGGCGCCAGGTGGTCGAATTGGACCCGACCCCCGACGCTCGTCTGGCCACCCGACAGCGCCCCCTCGAGGGCGAGGACACTGGCCTCCTCGCACAGCGCGATGAGCCGTGGGGTGGCCAGCACCGGCACCGCCCCGGTTCTGAGGGCGGTGGCCGGGTCGGCATCGGTGACGACGAGCACGACCTGGGCGCTGAGGCCGGGAGTCGGAGGCACGGCCGGTACCATACGAAACGTTGGTCGTCCCGGCCAGAGCAGCCGGAGAAACGGGGGTCTCCGGTGAGTGAATCCGTGCCAGGCGCGGCGGTCCTGGTCGAAACGCCGGTGATCGAGCGAGTCCTCGCCGCCGCCCTCAGGCGGGGCGGCGACTTCGCCGAGCTCTTCGCCGAGGATCGCCGCAGCACCTCGGCCGTTCTCGATGACGGCAAGGTCGAGGAGCTCTCCACCGGGCGCGACCGGGGCGCCGGCGTGCGGGTCGTCGTCGGAGAGACCACCGGCTACGCCCACACCGCCGACCTGTCCGAGGCCGGACTCCTCGCCGCAGCCGACGCCGCCGCCGCCGTGGCCCGACAGGGTGGGGACGGGGCCCGGGTCGTCGGTCTCGAGGGTTCCTGGCCGGCCCGACCCAACGAGGTCGTCGTCTTTCCCGAGGGCGTTCCCAAGGCGACGAAGATCGAGCTCCTGGCCCGTGCCGACGCCGCGGCCCGGTCGGCGGGGTCTGCCGTCTCACAGGTCTCCGCCGCCTACGGGGACAGCCGCAGGAGGATCCTGGTCGCCAACAGTGACGGGGTGCTGACCAGCGACGACCAGGTCAAGACCCGGTTCTCGGTCTCGGTCGTGGCCATGGGGGACACCGGCATGCAGACCGGATACGAGACGGAGGCCCGCACCGTCGGGTTCGAGCTCTTCGACCTCGTCGACGTCGAGGAGGTCGCCGCCACCGCCGCCGGGCGCGCCCTGTCCAAGCTCCTGGCCCGGCCCGCCCCCAGCGGCGAGCTCCCCGTCGTGCTGGCCTCGGGGAGCGGCGGGATTCTCTTCCACGAGGCCTGCGGGCACGGGCTCGAAGCCGATCACATCGCCAAGGACGTCTCCGTCTACGCCCGCCAGGTGGGGGAGCAGGTGGCCAGTCCTCTCGTCACCCTGGTCGACGACGGGACGGTCGGGCCGGAATGGGGAAGCTTCGCCGTCGACGACGAGGGTCACCCGGCGCAACGGAATGTGCTCATCGAGAACGGCATCCTCACCGACTACCTCTGGGACTACCTCCGGGCCAGGAAGGAGAAGCGCCAGTCATCGGGGAACGGTCGCCGTCAGAGCTACCGTCATCTCCCCATGGTCCGGATGACCAACACCTTCCTCTTGAACGGCACCGAGGATCCTGCCGAGCTGCTGGCCCAGACGCCCTCCGGGGTCTTCGTGGCCAAGCTCGGCGGCGGTCAGGTGAACACGGCCACCGGCGACTTCGTCTTCGGGACGACCGAGGCCTACCTCATCGAGAACGGTCGGATCACCGAGCCACTCCGGGACGCCAACCTGATCGGGAACGGTCCGGAGATCCTCCGCCGGATCGACGCCGTGGCCAACGACTTCGCCATGGGCCCGGGAACGTGCGGGAAGGACGGCCAGAGCGTGCCGGTCGGATGCGGTCAGGCCACCCTCCGGATCACCGGGGTCACCATCGGCGGGACCTCGGGTGAGTGAGCTCCTCGAGTTGGCCGAGCGGATCGCCGGGCAGGCAGCCAAGGGCGAGCAGATCGAGGCCTACGCCTCACGGGGCGAGGAGACCGACGTGCGCGCCTACGAGGGTGAGGTCGAGTCGCTGACGTCGGCGGCCTCGGCCGGCGTCGGAGTGCGGGTCATCGTCGACGGCCGTCAGGGTTTCGCCTACGCCGGTTCGCTGGAGGAGGAGGTCATCCGGGAGACCCTGGCCGAAGCCCGCGACAACGCCGGCTTTGCCACCCCCGACGAGCATGTCGGGCTCCCAGGACCCGACGGTCGGGCCCCGGCCACGATGGATCTCTGGGACGACGAGCTGGTCGCCATGCCGACAGCGACGAAGGTCGAGTTGGCTCTCGAGCTCGAACGTCGGGTCCGCAGCGGTGACCGGCGGGTCCGTCAGGTCGCCTCGGCTGACTACGGCGACATCGCCGGGGAATCGGCCGTGGCCACCTCGACGGGGATCTCGGCGTCGTCGCGTCGGACGATCTGCAGCCTGTCCGTCTCAGCCGTGGCTGGCACCGGCTCCGACAGTCACACTGGCGTGGGCTTCTCGGCGGGCCGGGGCCCGGCCGACCTTGACTCGGACCGCGCCGCCACCGACGCCACCGAACGTGCCGTCAGGCTGCTGGGGGCGACGAAGGCCCGGTCGGGCCGGTGTGTCGTCGTCTTCGACGCCAGGGTCACCTCGACCCTCCTGGCCGTGCTCTCCTCGGCGTTCTCCGGCGAAGCGGTGACGAAGGGCCGTTCCATCTTCGCCGACCGGATTGGGCAGGAGGTCGCCGTGGCCGGGGTCACCCTGGTCGACGACCCGACCGATCGGCGGGCCTTCGGGGCGGCGAGCCACGATGCCGAGGGCCTGGCCTGCCGGCGCAACGTCCTGGTCGACGGTGGCGTCCTGGCCGGATTCGTCTTCGACACGACGTCGGCCCGTCGATCGGGGACGGCCTCGACCGCCTCAGCGGTGCGGGGCGGCTATTCGTCGACCCCGTCGGCCGGGTGTCGGGCTCTGGCCCTCACGCCGGGCGCCCTCGACGCAACCGAGATCCTGGCGGCCGTGGACGAAGGTCTCTTCGTCCAATCGATCACGGGGGTCCACTCCGGGGTCAACCCGGTCAGCGGGGACTTCTCGGTCGGGGCCGAGGGGCTCCTCATCCGGGGTGGGGTGCTGGCTGAGCCGGTGCGGGAGGTGACGATCGCCTCAACCCTCCCGAGGATGTTCCTCTCGGTGCTCCACATCGGGTCTGATCAGGAATGGCTCCCGGGTCTGGCTGCCGGTCAGACGCTCGCGATCGACGCCATGACGCTCAGCGGCTCGTAGAACCCCCGAGCTCAGGAGGCGGCGGCAGCAGTCGACCCCGAACCGGTGGGTGCCGGCTTCGAGGGAGCCGTGGAATCGGACTTCGAGGCACCGGACTCGCCGCCCGCCGGCTTCGACGCCGGCGGGGTCGAGCTGGTGTCGGCCGTCGAAGTGGCGCCGTCGCTGTTGGACGACTTCGTCGACTTGTTGGAGGAGCGGCTGTCGTTCTTGTAGAAGCCGCTGCCCTTGAAAACCACACCGATCGGGGCGAAGACCTTCCGAAGGTCTCCCCCGCACGCCGGGCATTCCGTCAGTGGATCGTCCTTGAAGGACTGCATGACCTCGAGGTGTTCCCCGCACGAGGTGCATGCGTACTCGTAGGTGGGCATCAGAAACCCGCATCCCTTCTCGATTGGCACTCTCGTAGCCCGAGTGCCAAGTCTATCGTCTGACGGGACGTCGTGATTTCCGCGAGGTTCGCCTAGACTCGCCGCCGTGTCAGACCGCAGCCTTACCCACCTCGACCCATTGGGTGGCGCCCGCATGGTGGACGTCACGCCGAAAGAGCCGACCCATCGTCGGGCCCTGGCCCGGTGCCGGGTGATGATGGCTCCAGAGACAACGGCCAAGGTCGCCAGCAACGCCATCACGAAGGGCGACGTTCTCGGAGCTGCCCGAATCGCCGGCATCCAGGCCGCCAAGCGCACGCCGGATCTGATCCCGATGTGTCATCCGCTGCTGGTCGGAGCGGTCCACATCAACTTCACGATCGGGGACGACTTCGTCGAGATCGAATGTGAAGTCGAGACCGTGGACCGGACCGGGGTGGAGATGGAGGCGCTCTCGGCCTGTGCCGTCGCCGCTCTGACCATCTACGACATGTGCAAGTCGGCGGATCGGGCCATGGTCATCGGCGACCTGGCCTTGTGGGAGAAGACCGGTGGGAGCAGGGGCCCGTGGCGGAGGGCGACGCCAGCCATCTGAGGTCCTGAGCCCTCAGCGACGGCCCTTCTTCTTGCCCCTGGTGGAGATGACCATGTCCTCGCTGATCGGGGGCGGCTCGGCCGCCTCCGTCGCGGCCACCTCACCCGTGGGCGAGACTTGGAGGATCTCGGTGGCGAGTTCCGCCGCTGCGAAGACTGCCGCTCCGGTGTCCGGCAGTGGCAGGGCGGTCACGTCCTGCTCCGGTTCCTCGACAACCGGTCTCGGAGCACTCCCCTTCCCGGGCGGCGGAGGCGGCGGTGGCGGGACCATCGGAGCCGGGGCCGGAGGAGGGGGATCGAACGAAAGGGCCGGAGCAGGAGCTGCCTCCGGCTCGACGACAGGTGGAGGTGGCGGCGCCGCGGCCTGCTCGGCCATCAGCGGCGGAACGTAGAAGAGCGGTTCGGGTACGTCATCGGGCACGCCGGGAATGGCCCGGGATGGCGACGAGAGCTCGCCACCGAGCAGGGCATCGACGACGGTCTGGCCTTCCGGTGTCGGCGGAGGCCCGACTTCCGTAGGCATCGGCGGGGGAGGAGGCGGGGCGACTCGCTCAGGAGGCGGTGCCGGTGCGGTTGCAACCGGTGGTGGTGGCGGCGGCGTCGGGGACTGAACGACGGGAGGCGGGGGGGGAGGTGGCGGCACCTGGTTGGCGGCCGTCGCACTGTCGGCGCCTCTGATGGCATCCGCGCTGACCTGGAACCCGGGCGGTGGCGGCGGTGCCGGTACCGCNNCGCAGTGGGTGGGGTCGGAGCCGAGAACTCACCCCCGAGCAGCGCGTCGAGCACGTCGTCCCCGGAAGCCCTGGGGGGAGATGGCGCGGGGGCAGCCGGCACGGGATCGGCCGGGGCCGGAGGGGGAGGAGGAGGGGGAGGGG
>PLZB01000106.1 GCA_003151955.1 Acidimicrobiaceae bacterium | reverse complement strand
GCCAAGAAGTACATCGAGGACGGCCACGAGGGCGGGAAGGGATCGGAGGCCCACAAGGCGGCCGTCATCGGCGACACCGTCGGCGACCCCTTCAAGGACACCGCCGGCCCGGCCCTGAACCCGCTCATCAAGGTCATGAACCTGGTGTCCCTGCTGATCCTGCCGGCCGTCATCACCCTTTCCCACAAGGCGGCCGGGATCCGGCTGGGCATCGCCGGAGCCGCCCTGGTCGTCCTGCTGGCCGCCATCGCCTTCTCCAAGCGCAAGACGGAGGGCTTCGGGGAACTGGCCGAGGAGGTCATGGGCCCCGAGGACGCCCCCGAGGAGGCCTCCGAGCACGCCCCCGGGAAGGCCCCTGCGGCCGCGGTGGAGGCCTGAGCACCAGCCCCCGCGACGGCTGAGCGCTCCGGCGTCGGTCCGGCTCTGCAGAACCCTCCCCCCACCGCGCCAGCGCGTCCGGGGAGGGGCTCCTCGGAGAGCCCGGGTTGACAGGGCCGGCGGCAGCCTTCACGCTCAAGCACGATCATGCCGACACCGACCCGAGCCTCAGCCAACGCCAAGCCCCTGGTGATCGTGGAGTCACCGGCCAAGGCCCGGACCATCGCGGGCCTGCTCGGACCCGGTTTCGTGGTCGAGTCCTCGGTCGGCCACATCCGTGACCTCCCCAGGCGGGCCGACGAGGTCCCGGCCGCCTTCAAAGGTGAGGGATGGGCCCGGCTGGGGGTCGACGTCGACAACGGCTTCAAGCCCCTCTACGTCGTGGCAGCCGAGAAGAAGTCGGTGGTCTCGAAGCTGAAGGCCCTCCTGAAGGACGCCAGCGAGCTCTACCTGGCCACAGACGAGGACCGCGAGGGGGAGTCCATCGCCTGGCACCTGAGCGAGGTGCTGAACCCCCAGGTACCGGTGAAGCGGATGGTCTTCCACGAGATCACCCCGGCCGCCATCGCCCGGGCCGTCGACGAGTGGCGTGACCTCGACCGCCGGATGGTCGACGCCCAGGAGGCCCGGCGGATCCTGGACCGGCTCTACGGCTACGAGGTCTCCCCGGTCCTGTGGAAGAAGATCATGCCCAAGCTTTCGGCCGGCCGGGTCCAGAGCGTCGCCACCCGGATGGTGGTGGAGCGGGAGCGGGCCCGGATGCGGTTCCGGGGAGCAGACTGGTGGGACATCGAGGGGACCTTCGAGGGGGCCGGACAGGTCTTCACCGCCGAGCTGGTGGCCGTGGGGGGAACCGGCGTGGCCACGGGCCGGGACTTCAACGAGGGTGGGGAGCTGGCCGCCAAGGGCCCCGTCCGGGTCCTGGGCCGGGCCGAGGCGACGGCACTGGCCGAGGGGCTCACCGGGCGCCCCTTCGAGGTGAAGGCGGTCACCGAGAAGCCCTACCGGCGTTCCCCGGCCGCTCCGTTCATGACGTCGACCCTGCAGCAGGAGGCCGGTCGGAAGCTCCGGTTCGGATCCAAGCGGGCCATGCAGGTGGCCCAGCGCCTCTACGAGGACGGCTGGATCACCTACATGCGGACCGATTCCACCACCCTCTCCGACCAGGCCCTGACGGCGGCCCGGGCCCAGGCGGCCGAGCTCTACGGCCCCGAGTACGTCCCGGCCCAGCCCCGCCGGTACGAGCGGAAGGTGAAGAACGCCCAGGAGGCCCACGAGGCCATCCGCCCCGCCGGCGAGGTGTTCCGGACCCCGGACCAGGCCCGGTCGGCCGGCCTCTCCGGCGACGAGCTCCGGCTCTACGAGCTGGTCTGGAAGCGGACCGTCGCCTCCCAGATGGGCGACGCCACCGGGACCAGCGCCCAGATCCGGCTGGTGGGAACCCCGGCGGGAGGGACCGCCGCCGAGGAGGCCGAGTTCTCGGCCAGTGGCACCGTCATCGCCTTCCCGGGCTTCCTCCGGGCCTACGTGGAGGGATCGGACGACCCCGAGGCCGAGTTGGCCGACCGGGAGGTCCAGCTCCCCGCCCTGGCCCCGGGGGACGCCGTCTCGGCCGTCGGGCTCGAGCCCCGGGACCACACCACCCAGCCCCCGGCCCGCTACACCGAGGCTTCCCTGGTCAAGGCCCTCGAGGAGATGGGGGTGGGCCGGCCCTCGACCTACGCCAGCATCATCGGGACCATCCAGGACCGTGGATACGTCTGGAAGAAGGGGACGGCCCTGGTGCCGTCGTTCACCGCCTTCGCCGTCGTCGGCCTCCTGGAGCGCTACTTCGGGGACCTCGTCGACTACGGGTTCACGGCGTCGATGGAGGACGACCTCGACGAGATCGCCGGGGGCCGTCAGGAGGCCCTCCCCTGGCTGACCCGCTTCTACTTCGGTGATGCCGGAGCCGCCGAGGACGCCACCAACGGGACCGAGCCGGCTCCGGGGGCCCGCCGGGGCCTCAAGGCCGAGGTCTCGGGCCACCTCGGGGAGATCGACGCCCGGGAGATCAACTCGATCCCCATCGGCTCGGATGCCGAGGGCCGGGACATCGTGGTCCGGGTCGGCCGCTACGGCCCCTACGTCCAGCGGGGTGAGGAGCGGGCCTCGATCCCCGAGGACCTGCCCCCCGACGACCTCACCGTCGAGCGGGCCGGGGAGCTCCTGGCCGCCCCGGCCGGGGACCGGACCCTCGGGCTCGACCCGGTCACCGGGGAGCCCGTCCTGGTGAAGGCCGGGCGGTTCGGTCCCTACGTCCAGCTCGGGGAGCTCGTCGACGGGGCCGGGAAACCCCCGACCGCCTCGCTCTTCAAGACGATGTCGGTCGACACGGTGACCCTGGAGGAGGCGCTCCGGCTCCTCCAGCTCCCCCGGACCGTCGGGCCGGACCCGGAGTCCGGCGTGGAGATCAAGGCCCTGAACGGGCGGTACGGGCCCTACCTCCAGCGGGGGAAGGACACCCGGAGCCTGGTCGGCGAGGAGCAGCTCTTCACGGTGACCGTCGATGAGGCACTGGCCCTCTTCGCCCAGCCCAAGCAGCGGGGCCGGGGGGCGGCCGCCCCGCCCTTGAAGGAGCTGGGGGACGATCCGGTGACCGGCGGCCCGATCGTGCTCCGCGACGGCCGGTTCGGTCCCTACGTCACCGACGGGACCACCAACGCCTCGCTCCGTCGGGGGGACGACCCCGAGTCGATCACCCCGGAGCGGGCCGCCGAGCTCCTGGCCGACCGCCGGGCCGCCGGGCCGCCGGCGAAGCGGGCCAAGAAGGCGGCCAAGACCACCAAGAAGGCTGCCAAGACCACGAAGAAGGTCTCGAAGGCCAAGAAGGCGGTGAAGAAGGCGACGAGGGCCACGATGGTGGCACCTGTGGCCGAATCACCCGACTCCGACGCCTGAGGCCGGGATGGTGGGCGGCCGGGGCCGGCTGATCGCCTTCGAGGGTATCGACGGCTGCGGGAAGTCGACCCAGGCGGCGTCGCTGGCCCGGGAGATCGGGGCCGTCTCCACCCGGGAGCCGGGAGGGACCGCCGTCGGCCGTCGGCTCCGGGAGATCCTCCTGACGGCGGACGGGATGCCGGTGTCGGGCCGGGCCGAGGCCCTCCTCATGATCGCCGACCGGGCCCAGCACGTCGAGGAGGTGGTCGGGCCGGCCCTGGACCGCGGTCGCTGGGTCGTGAGCGACCGCTTCACCGGCTCGACCCTCGCCTACCAGGGCTACGGCCGGGGCCTCGACCTCGGGGACCTGGAGCAGCTGGCCGCCTTCGCCACGGGGGGGCTCGTCCCCGACCTGACCATCCTGATCGACCTCCCCCCGGAGGAGGCCCGCCTCCGCAGCGGGGCCCGGGAGCCCGACCGGCTCGAACGGCTCGAGGAGGGCTTCCACCACCGGGTCCGGGAGGGCTACCTGGCCCTGGCCGCCTCGGGCGGGGACCGCTGGGCCGTCGTCGACGGCCGGGGGACCGTCGAGGAGGTGGCCACCGCCGTCCGGGCCGTGGTCGGGGAACGGCTCGAGGCCGGGACCGGGACGGCACCGTGACCGGACCCGCAGCGGAGGAGACCCCCGTCCCCGGGCTGTTCGCCGCGGTCGTGGGCCAGCCCTCAGCCGTAGCCCAGCTCCGCTCGGCGGCCCGACGCCCGGTCCACGCCTACCTCCTGGTCGGTCCGGCCGGGGCCGGATCCCGACACCTGGCCCGGGCCTTCGGGGCCGCCCTTCTCTGTCCCCGGGGCGGATGCGGGGCCTGCGAGGTCTGCCGCCGGGCCCTGGCCGGCGTCCATCCCGACCTGGTCGAGATCGAGCGGTCCGGGGCCGCCCTCAGCGTCGACGACGCCCGCCGGGTGGTCCAGCTGGCCCAACGCCGTCCCCTCGAGGGGGCCCGCCAGGTGATCCTGGTGGCCGATGTCCACCTGGGCCGGTTGGCCGCCCCAGTCCTCCTCAAGACGCTGGAGGAGCCCCCCGGTCCCACCGTCTTCGTCCTGCTGGCCGAGACCGTCCCCACCGACCTGGCCACCATCGCCAGCCGGTGCGTCCGGATCGAGCTGGTGGCGGTCCCCGACGCGGTCCTGGCCGGCTGGCTCGAGAGCCAGGGGGTCGAACCGTCCCGGTCCCTGGAGCTCGCCGCGGCCGCCCGGGGGAGTGTGGAGCGGGCCCGCCTGCTCGTCGACGATCCCGGGGTGGCGGCCCGACTGGAGCTGTGGCGTTCGGTGCCGACCCGGCTGGACGGGTCAGGAGCCTCGGCGGCGGCCCTGGCCGGGGAGCTCCTGGCCTCGGCCGAGGAGGCGGTCAGCCCCCTCCAGGCCCGGAACGAGGCCGAGCTCGCCTCGCTGGCCTCCGAGGCGGAGTCGATGGGGGAACGGGGGATGAGCGGCCGGAAGGAGATCGAGGACCGCCACCGCCGGGAGGAGCGTCGCTGGCGGGCCGACGAGATCCGCTTCGGCCTGGCCGTCCTGGCCTCCGCCTACCGGGACCGTCTCATGGAGAGCGCCGGTCCGGGCGGGCCGGCTCGGACCGCCGAGCGGATGGGACGGCTGTCGACGGCGGTGACCGCCGTCGAGGAGGTTGCCGTCGAGCTGATCCGGAACCCCAACGAGTCCCTCATGCTCGAGGCCCTCCTGGTCCGGTTGTCGGCCGTCACCGGCTGAGGGGCCGGGGATCCGCGCCGGGGGGAACCACCACCGGTATCGTCGCCCCCAGTGCCCGGAGCGGGGAGCGACTGAGCGTCGGATGGGGAGCGGACCCCGACGCGGTGCTGGGCCCCGGTGAGTCGACCGGCGGTGCGCCAGGGTCGTCCCCAGGTCCACCGCATGGGCCGACCCGTCGCCCTCCGGCCTCCCCGCCACCGCCACGAGGCTCCTCCCGCTCCCTTCGCCTTCCGCCGCCGGGTCCCCCATCTCCGTCCCGGGCGACGGGGTGGACGCCCCGATCTGGCCGGCTGCTGAGGAGTCTCCGCCGCTCCGGTAACGTGGGCGACCGCATCGCCTGGGTAGCTCAGTTGGTAGAGCAGCGCATTCGTAATACGCCCCGGCCCGTCGGCTGAGACGGCAATAGGCCGTCTGAACAGGGATGACGTGCAAGCAGGGCGGCGCCGGACGGCGCCAGACTGTCCTAGTTTGAGGACAGAAACTAGGACAGGATCCGACGGGGGCAAGGATCGGCCACACCAAACCGGATCCCCTTCGCCACGGCCGTGACCCTCGGCGATGAACGCGGTGTGGTGGTGTCGGAACGTCCTCTGTGACCGGAGAGGCCCACCAGAGGTCCTGAGCGCCCATGAGCAGTCCCAAGCGTCCCCAGGGGACCGTCCGGGGTCGGAGAGCGTTGTGTGAGCCCAAGGGCGGGTTGGAGTGACTCGGCCGACTGTGAGCTTCGGGCGGAGCTTCGGGCGGAGCCCCAGGCGGCGGTAGGCTGAAGCCGTGACCGAACTGCACGTGCTGATCCCAGACGAGGTGGCCGACCGCCTGACGAAGGCGGCCGCCGCCCGCGGGGCCACGACCGAGGAGGTCGCCGCCGACTTCCTCACCTCCTTCGTCGACGCCCGCCGCCGGCTGAGCTTCGCCGGGACGCTGCACAGCGGCAGGGGTGACCTTTCGGAGCGAGTCGAGGACGTCCTGCGGGAGGATCCTGCCTCGTGATCCTCGTCGACACCGGGCCGCTCGTCGCGGTCCTCGACGCCGACGACCGCCGTCACCACGAATGCCTCCAACTCCTGGAGGAGGCGGCTGGACCCCTCATCGTCCCGGCGACCGTTGTCGTCGAGGTCTGCCAGATCGCCGAGCGGGCCCGCGGACCCCGGGCGGAGGCGGCTTTCCTCAGGTCGATCACGGCCGGGGAGCTCACGGTTGAGCCGGTCGGTGCCGCCGACCTGGTCCGCGCCACCGAGCTGATCGAGACTTACGCCGACCTCGGCCTGGGCCTGGTCGATGCCAGCGTGGTCGCCTTGGCCGAACGGCTCGACATCAAGACGCTCGCCACGCTCGACCGGCGGGATTTCCTCGTGGTGCGCCCTGCCCACGTCGACGCCTTCATACTTCTCCCATAGGCGACGTCGAGGAGTAGGTGGCAGCCACTCGTCAAAGGGCAGGGAGCCGGACTCGTGACTTGGACTGACACGCTCCGGAGCCCTGCTGCCATGGAGTCCCGCTCGAGCCGCCGTCTTGAGCGCCGCGAACGGTCGAGAGCGGCCCAGGGCAACGCTCCTGGGCTCCCCTGGAACCGGTCGGTGCCTGTGGGGGGGATCTGACGCCCGAACCACCCGGGTTGCAATCGTGTTCAAGGATCTTCGCCTGCGGGTGTGACGCTCAGGGTCGGATTGGGGACCGCCGGTGGGTCCAGTGGATCGTCGCAGGGGGAGCGGGCAGCGGGGGAGCGGGGGTGGATCATGCTGGGACGTAGGCCGATTGACACTCTGAATGAAGCAAGGTAGAAACGGAAGCACCACGAGGACTGGGGGGTCTCGATGAGCCGGCATGACGGCGGATACATCCGGTTCGTGGCGTTGCTGGTGGTCTGGAGCGCGCCGGCACTCGAGGCCAGCCTCAGACCTCCGGTAGTGCTTT
>PLZB01000086.1 GCA_003151955.1 Acidimicrobiaceae bacterium | reverse complement strand
GTGGAGCCGGGGGCCGCCGCCCCGGCCAGGGCCTGCCAGCCGGCGGCCTCCCGGCGGACGAGTCGGTGGTGGCGGACGGTGCGGCCCAGGGCCAGGACCAGGGCGGCCGGGCCGGCCCCGCCCAGCCAGACCAGGCCGACGAGGAGGAGGGGTCCACCCACCCGGGCGCCGGCGAGGAGGGGCCCACCGGCCTGGCCCAGGGCCAGGCCGCCCAGGGGGAGCCCCCCGAAGGGCCAGGAGGAGCGGAGGGCCTCGACCAGGACCATGGCCCCGGCCAGGGCGGGGATCCTCCCCCGGCGCCGGGGGGTGGCCAGGGCGGCCAGGCCCAGGGCCAGGGACTCGAGGAGGATCATGAGGATCCCGCCGTAGATGTTGAAGGAGGTGGCCCAGATCAGGCCGGGCCCGAAGAGGCCGAGCCCGGCCAGCCAGCCGGCCAGGAACCGGGCCCGGGCCCGGAGGCCGGCCAGCCGCCACCAGAGGAGGCCGGCGGCCGGGAAGGCGAGGATCCAGAACCCCCAGGGGGGGAGGGAGAGGGCCAGGCCCAGCCCGGCGGCCAGAGCCGGTCCGGCCACCGATCCCCGGCGGAGGCCGACCACGGCGCCGGGTCCCTCCCGGGGCGGGTTCGAGGGGACGGTGGTCGTCACCGGCCCCCCCCTCGGACCAGGTCGGCGGCCAGGCGGCCGCTGGCGATGCAGGCCGGGATGCCGACCCCCCGGTAAGCGGCACCGGCCAGGGCCAGGGGGCCGGGGAGGCCGGCGGCGGCCTTCTCCATGGCGGCGACCAGCTCGAGGTGGCCCACCCGGTACTGGGGGAAGGCCTCGGTCCACCGGGTCACGACCGTCTCGAGGGGGGGACCGGTGACACCCAGGATGGCCCCGAGTTCGTCGAGGACGCGGGCCACCAGGGCGTCGTCGTCGAGCTGGTCGGCCCGGGGGTCGCCGAAGCGGCCTGAGGAGACCCGGAGGAGGACCTCGCCCGGCCGTTGGAGGTGGGGCCACTTGACGGAGAGGAAGGTGCAGCCGGTGACGAGGAGCCCCTGCTCGGCCGGGACCAGGAAGCCGGTGCCCTGGAGGGGGCCGGGGACGCCGGCCTCGGCCATCCGGAGGGTGACGGTGGTGACCGAGGCGTAGTCGATGGTGCCGAGGAGCCCGGCCAGGGACTCCTCGACGGGGTGGAGGAGGGCGGCGGCGACGGGGGCGGGGACGGCCAGGATCACGGCGTCGGCCCGGAGGGTGGCTCCGGCGACCTCGAGGGACCAGCCTCCGTCGTCCGGCCGGAGGGTGTCGACGGGTGCGTCGGTCCGGACGTCGACGTCGTCGCGTTCGAGGGCCCCGGCCAGCTCGTCGACGATCCTGGTCATCCCGCCCCGGGGGGCGAGGAAGACGGGGGCGGGCTCCGCCGCGGCCCCGTTCCGGGCGGGGGGTGGCCGGAGAGCCCGGAAGAGGCTGCCGCCGGCCCGGTCGGCGTCGAGGAGGGGGGGGAAGACGGCGGCAGCGCTCATCTCGGACGCCGGTCCGGCGTTGATCCCGCCGATGAGGGGGTCGGCCAGGCGGGCCAGGACCTGGGGGCCCAGCCGGGACCTGACGATCTCCCCCACCGACCGGTCGGCCCCGTCGGCCCCGGACCGGGACGGACGGGGGGGGCGGACCAGGTCGAGGGAGGCCCGGGCCAGGCCGGCCAGGTCGAGGATCCCGGAACGGACAAGGGGGGCGAGCCGGGTCGGGAGGCCGAGGGCGAGGCCGTCGGGGAGGGTCCGGAGCCGGCCCCGGGCCCAGACGGCCGCTCCCCGGGCCCCGGGGGGGACGAGCTCGCCGTCGAGACCGAGCTCGGCGCAGAGGGCCAGGGCCTCGGGCCGGCGGGCCACGAAGGCGTCGGGGCCGACGTCGACCCGGCCGTCGCCGAGGGGGGCGGTCCGGAGCTTGCCGCCGAGCCGGTCGGAGGTCTCGAGGAGGGTGACCCGGACCGGCCCGGCCGGGCCGGCCCCGCTCCGCAGGGCCCAGGCGGCCGTCAGCCCGGCGATCCCTCCGCCGACGACGGCGACGTGGCGTGGCTCACCGTCCCCCACCGGTCAGCCCGCCGCCTCGAGGACCACTCCGGCCAGGATGTCGGCAAACGCAGGGTCGTCGTTGAGGGAGTCCGTCCGGGTCAGGGTCATCCCGGCCGCCGAGGCCACCCCGGCCGCCTCGATGTCGAGGTCGTAGAGGATCTCGAGATGGTCGGAGACGAAGCCGACGGGGCAGACGACGGAGGTGGTGGTCCCCCCGGCGGCGAGGGCGGGGAGGACGGCGAGGAGGTCGGGGCCGAGCCAGGGCTCCTCGGTCCGGCCCGCGCTCTGCCAGGCCACCGACCAGCGCTCCAGGCCGGCCTCGGCGGCGACGGCCCGGGCCGTCTCCTCGACCTGCGCCGGGTAGGGGTCGCCGGCCTCGACGACCCCGGTGGGGACGCTGTGGGCGGTGAAGACGACGACGGCCCCGGCCCGGTCCGCCTCCGGGAGGCGGTCGAGGGCGTCGAGGACCCGGCCGGCCAGGAGGGGAACGAGGCCGGGGGCGAGGTGCCAGTGGTCGACGAGCTCCAGGTGGAAGGGTCGGCCCTGGGCGGCGGCGGCCTCCTCGGCCCGGCGGGCGTACTCCCCGACGCTGACGGTCGAGGAGTGGGGGGCGAGGACGAGGCCGACGGCGGAGGAGACCCCGGCCCGGTCCAGCTCGGCCACCGCCTCCTCGATCCGGGGGGCGGCGAACTTGGTCCCAAGGCGGAGGACGAAGCGGCCGGGGGCTCGGGTGTCGAGGGCGGCGGTGAGGGCGGTGGCCTGGGCCCGGGTCCGGTCCTGGAGGGGGGAGGTCCCCCCGATGGCCTCGTAGCGGCGGACCAGGTCGTCGAGGAGCTCGGGGGAGGGGGGCCGGCCCCGGCGGATCTCGGTGTAGAAGCCCGGGATCTCCTCCGGGGTGGCCGGGGTGCCGTGGGCCATGAGGAGGACCCCGACGAGGTCCCTGCCGTCGGTCACGACGTCGGGGCGAGGGAGTCGGCGGGGACCGAGTGGACGAGCTCGACCAGCCGGGTCAAGACGTCGGGATCAGTCTCGGGGAGGACGCCGTGGCCCAGGTTGAAGATGTGGCCGATGCCGCCCCCCTGGCCCAGGACCTGCCGCGTCTGGTCGGCCAGCACGGGCCAGGGGGCCAGGCAGAGGGCGGGGTCGAGGTTGCCCTGGAGGGCCGGGCCGGGTCCGACCCGGCGGCGGGCCTCGTCGAGGGGGACCCGCCAGTCCACTCCGAGGACGGTGTTGCCGGCCCCGGCCATGAGACCGAGGAGCTCGCCGGTGTCGACCCCGAAGTGGATGGTGGGGACCCCGAGGTCGGCGAGCCCCTCGAAGACCTTCCGGGTGAAGGGGAGGACCGAGCGGTGGTAGTCGGCGGGGGCCAGAGCGCCCACCCAGCTGTCGAAGAGCTGGACGGCGGCGGCCCCGGCCGCGATCTGGGAGCGGAGGGAGGCGAGGGCCAGGTCGGCCAGGCGGTCGAGGAGCCGGGCCCAGAGGCCGGGGTCGCCCCGCATGAGGGCCTTGGTGTGGACGTAGGTCTTGGAGGGACCGCCCTCGACGAGGTAGCTGGCCACCGTGAACGGGGCCCCGGCGAACCCGATGAGGGGGATCCCCCGGGGGGAGAGCTCCCTGACGAGGATCCGGACGGTCTCGAGGACGTGGGCGGTGTCGACCTCGGGCTCGAGGGGCCGGAGGCGGGCCAGGTCGGCCTCGGAGCGGAAGGGATCGGCCACGACCGGGCCCCGGCCCTGCTCGACGTCGACGCCGAAGCCGATGGCGGCGACGGGGACGACGATGTCGGAGAAGAGGATGGCGGCGTCGACCTCGTGGCGGCGGACGGGCTGGAGGGTGAGCTCGGCGGCCAGCTCGGGGTCGGCGAACGCACTCAGGATGCTCCCCTCGCCCCGGGCGGCCCGGTACTCGGGGAGGGAGCGGCCGGCCTGGCGCATGAACCAGACGGGGACCCGCTCGGTGGGCAGTCCCCGGCAGGCCCGGAGGAAGGCTGAGCCGGCCAGGGGATCTGGGGAAAGGGCACCGGCCTCGGACACGGGATGACGCTACCTCGCCGCCATCGCCGGCCTGGTCCGCGGGGAGCGCCGGGAGGTCTAAGATTGATGATTCACCGCCGGCATGGTCCAAGAGGGGGCGGCAGTGGCGTCAGATCCCGAGCTCGAGGCTGAGCAGGCCCATGTGGACCGCGCCTACGACCGCCTCGACCAGCTGCGGAGCGATACCGAGGACCTGATCCGGTCCGTTCTCGACCAGGGCCGGGGGGGGACCCACCAGTTCCGGGAGGAGCGGGACGTCATCGTCCGGACCAGCCTGGCCCGGCTGGACCAGCTCGACATCGGGGAGCAGGCCCTCTGCTTCGGCCGGGTCGACCGGGCCGGTGAGGACGGTCGGGGGGTCGAGAGCTTCCACATCGGCCGGCTGGGGATCTCCGGGGACGACGTCGACCCCCTGGTGGTGGACTGGCGGGCGCCGGTGGCAGAGCCGTTCTACCGGGCCACGGGTCGGGAGCCGATGGGTCTCGTCCTCCGGCGGCACCTGGCCGCCCAGGGACGGCGGATCGTCGGGTTCGAGGACGAGCGGTTCGGCCCCGGGCCGGGCCCGTCCGGCAACGGGGTCGCGGTCGGCGACGGCGACGGGGGGGAGCTCGAGCTGGGCGGGCCGGGGGCCCTCCTGGCCGCCCTCGAGGGGCACCGGACCGGATTCATGCGGGACATCGTCTCCACCATCCAGCGGGAGCAGGACGAGATCATCCGGTCTCCGGTGCCGGGGGTCCTGGTCGTCCAGGGGGGGCCGGGGACGGGGAAGACGGCGGTGGCGCTGCACCGGGCCGCCTACCTCCTCTACACCCACCGGTTCCCCCTCGAGCGCCAGGGAGTCCTGGTCATCGGGCCGAACCCCCTCTTCCTGCGGTACATCGAGCATGTCCTGCCCTCGCTGGGGGAGAGCGGGGTGACCCTCTCGACGATCAACGGGCTCGTCCACGGGGTCCAGGTACGGGCCGAGGAGCGGCCGGGGACGGCCCGGCTGAAGGGCGAGGCCCGGATGGCGAAGCTGGTGGCCCGGGCCGTCCGGAGCCGGCAGCGACCCCTCCGCCAGGCCCTCGAGGTCCCCTACGGGGGGAGCATCCTCCGGCTGAGCCCGGACGAGACGGCCGCCATCGTCACCGCGGCCCGTCGCCGTCCCGGCTCCCACAACGTCCGGCGGCGGTTCGTCGAGCAACTGGTGGTCCGGCGCCTGGCCGACGACTACGAGCGGGCCATGGCCGTCCGGGGGCATGGGGGGGCCACGGAGGAGGAGGACGACGACGAGGGGGACGGCGCCCAGCTGGACGTGGCCGACTTCGGTCGCCAGGTCCGGGCCACCCCGGAGCTGGCCGAGGCCCTCGACCGGATGTGGCCCCGGCTCAGTGCCGAGGAGCTCCTCCACGACCTGTTCGGGGCCCTCCCCCTCCTCACCCTGGCCGGCGGGGGAATCCTGGAGCCGGCCGAGCTCCGGAGCCTGGTCCGGCCCCGGAGCGGCTTGCTAGGGGAGATCCCCTGGACCACCGCCGACCTGGCCCTGGTGGACGAGGCCCGGGTCCTCCTCGGCTCCCGCCGGGGGCAGGCGGCCGCCGGAGGAGGCGACCCCGACGAGGCCAGGACCTACGGCCACATCGTCGCGGACGAGGCCCAGGACCTCTCCCCCATGCAGCTCCGGATGGTGGCCCGTCGGTCCCTGTCGGGATCGGTCACCGTGGTGGGCGACATCGGGCAGGCCACCGGCCCCTGGGCCCCGGGGGACTGGTCGGAAGTGACCGAGCACCTTCCCTCCATCCGGACCCCCCGGGCCGTCGAGCTGACGGTGAGCTACCGGACCCCGGCCGAGGTCGTCGAGGTGGCCGGCCGGGTCCTGGCCGAGGCCGCCCCCGATCTCCGCCCCCCGGTCCCGGTCCGGCGGACCGGGGTGCTCCCCCGGTTCGAGGCGGTGGGGGAGACGGCACCCGGGGAGCTGGCCCGGCGGGTGGCGGCCTTGGCCGCCGAGCTGGTGGCCGAGATGGCCCCGGGGACGGCGGCCGTCCTGGCCCCGACCTCCCTCGTGGCCGAGCTGGCCCTTGCCCTCGACACCGCCGGGATCACCGCCGCCGACCCGCGGCTGGAGGGATTGGGGGCCCCGTTGAGCCTCCTCCCGGTCGACCTGGCCAACGGCCTCGAATTCGACGCCGTGGTCGTCGTCGAGCCGGCGGCGATCGTGGAGGAGTCGGCCCAGGGGCTCCGGGCCCTCTACGTCGCCCTGACCCGACCGACCCGCCGGCTGGCGGTCGTCCACAGCCGACCGCTGCCCCGCTCCCTCCACGCCTGAGAGCCCGACCTCTAGGTTGGCGCGATGGGGTCCCCGTCAACTAGGAAAGACGCCGTGACCCAGGCCCTCTCGGTCGAGAACCCTGCGCCGGCCAAGCGCCACGTCCCCGATCGGCCCCCGTTGCTGGCCGTGGGCGTGATGATCTGGCTCGGTTCCGAGCTGATGTTCTTCAGCGGGCTCTTCGCCGCCTTCTTCACCGTCCGGGCCCAGCACTCGGGCTCGTGGCCCCTCCTGGCCGGCGGGAAGCTCGACTACGTCCAGGCCGGGATCTTCAGCGTGATCCTCATCGCCTCCAGCCCGACGTTCCAGTTCGGGGTGTTCGCCATCGAGCGGGGCGACCGGCGCAAGGCCCGGGTCTGGATCTGGATCAGTTGGGTGATGGGCCTGGCCTTCGTGGGGAACACCCTCTACGAGTGGCACGACTTCCTCCACCACGGCCTGGCCCCCCACACCAGTTCCTACTGGTCCCTCTTCTTCATCATGACGGGCATCCACGGCCTCCACGTCTTCCTGGGCCTCGTGGCCATGCTCTTCCTCCTGGGCCGGATGAAGGGTGCCGCCGGGGACCCCGGCGAGGTCAACGTGTACCAGGCCGTCGGCTACTACTGGCACTTCGTCGACTTCATGTGGTTGGGCATCGCCGGCTGCCTGTTCCTCCTGAAGGCCGGCTGAGGACGATGCGGAAGAATCTGCGGGCCCGCTACCTCATCCCCGGTGCCGTCGTGGTGGGGGTGTCGGTGGCCGGCATGCTCGGCTCGGCGGCCTCGGCCGGGCCGTCCACCCAGTCCCAATCCGCCTCCGCCTCCGCCTCCGCTTACGCCACGGCCACAGCCACGGTCGCTCCCGGCTCCGCCGCCGCCTCCACCCCGGGCTCGCCCATCAGCTACAGCGCCCCGACCTCCCCGGCCCAGATCCAGGCCGGCCTGACCCTGTTCTCGGCCAACTGCGCCAGTTGCCACGGGGCCGACGCCGGCGGGGGCCAGGTGGCGCCCAGCCTCCAGGGCCTCGGGGCCGGGACCATCGACTTCTGGGTCTCGACGGGCCGGATGCCGCTGGCCGCCGCCGACATCCAGGCCACCCGGAAGCCGTCCCGGTTCGACGCCACCCAGCGGGCCGAGATCGTGGCCTTCGTCACGGCCCAGGCCCCCAACTACGGCATCGCCATCCCCACCGTCGACACCACCGGCACCTCGATCAGCGACGGGGAGGCCCAGTTCGTCCTCAACTGCGCCGCCTGTCACACCATCTCCGGGGCCGGTGACGCCCTGGCCGCCGGGGCCTACGCCCCCAGCCTCCACCAGGCCACCAATACCGAGGTGGCCGAGGCCATGCGGACCGGTCCGGGGAACATGCCCCGGTTCGGCCCGGGCCAGTTGAGCGACCAGCAGGTCGCCGACGTGGTCGCCTACGTGACCGGGACCCTCCAGCACCCCGACAACGCCGGGGGGCTCGGGATGGGCGGGATCGGGCCGGTGGCCGAGGGGTTCATCGCCCTCCTCATCGGGGTGGGCGGGATGATGCTGATCGCCTTCTGGCTGGGAGACCGAGCGTGACCGAGACGAAGGACGGAACCCAGGACGAGGTGGCCTTCCCGGTCGCCTCCTTCGACGACCCCCACCTGGAGCCGCTGGCCCGGGACGTGAAGCGGGCCGAGGGTGTGGCCGGGCTGTTCCTGATGGTGGGCCTGGCCGGCTTCATCGCCTTCGGGGTGGCCTACTGGCAGAACTGGTCGAGCGAGTGGCTGGCCGCCACCCTGGGCACGGGGCTCTTCTGCTTCGGCTTCGGGATGTCGGCCTGGGGGAAGTACCTCCTCCCCCAGGGCCCCTTCGTGGAGGAGCGGCACTCGCATGCCTCCACCGAGGAGGAGGTCGAGGCCATGGCCGCTGCCGTGGTCGGCCGGGGGAAGCTCATGTTCCGCCGGCGGGGGTTCCTGGGTGGGATCCTGGGGGCCGGGGCCGGGGCCATGGGGATCGTCATGGCCTTCCCCCTCGTCCGGTCGCTCGGGCCCATTCCCAAGAAGACCTTCGAGCACACCCACTGGACCAAAGGGACCCTCGTCGTCGACATCACGGGCCGGCCCGTCATGGACGGCGACGTCGAGGTCGGGGGCCAGCTCACCGTCTTCCCCCAGGGCCACGAGGGCGACGACATGGACCAGACCCTCCTCATCCGGCCCTATGACAAGGACATCACCACCAAGGCGGGCCGGGAGACCTGGGCCCCGAACGGGAACCTGGCCTTCTCCAAGGTCTGCACCCACGCCGGCTGCCCGGTGGGCCTCTACGAGGAGCAGACCCAGCAGCTCCTCTGCCCCTGTCACCAGTCCCTCTTCAACGTGGGCCCCCCACCCGGGGCGGGCACGTCCCAGGGACAGCCGGCCACGCCGGTCTTCGGCCCGGCTCCCCGGCCGCTGCCCCAGCTCCCCCTCATGATCGTCGACGGCTACCTGGTGGCCCAGAGCGACTACGAGGAGCCCGTCGGGCCCGGCTACTTCGAGCGGACCTCATGAGCACCACCTCCACCTCCACCTCCACCGGCAACGGCACCGCCACCCGCCCCAAGGCCGGCAAGGGCGAGTCCGCCGTCGGCAGTGGCATCCGCTGGGCCGACCAGCGGCTCGGGGTCGCCAAGGGCGGCGGGAAGGCCATGCTGGACAAGATCTTCCCGGACCACTGGTCTTTCCTCCTCGGGGAGATCGCCCTCTACTCCTTCGTCGTCCTCCTGGCCACCGGGGTGTTCCTCTCCCTCTACTTCGACGCCTCAGGCCGGGAGATCGTCTACAACGGCGCCTACGCCCCCTTCCGGGGGGTCCGGATGTCGGCGGCCTACGCCTCATCCATCGACCTCTCCTTCGGGGTCCGCTGCGGGCTCCTCATGCGGCAGATGCACCACTGGGCCGCCGACGTCTTCGTCGGGTCGATGGCCATCCACATGGTCCGGATCTTCTTCACCGGGGCCTTCCGGAAGCCCCGGGAGCTGAACTGGATCGTCGGGGTCACCCTCCTGACCCTGGCCATCGTCAACGGGTTCCTGGGCTACTCCCTCCCCGACGACCTCGTCTCGGGGACCGGCATCCGGATCGCCTACTCGATCATCCTCTCCATCCCCCTGGTGGGGACCTACCTGGCCACCCTGCTCTTCGGGGGGACCTTCCCGGGGACGGGGACGATCATCGGGCGGTTCTACCTCATCCACATCCTCCTGGTCCCGGCCATCATCGGCCTCCTCGTCGCCGTCCACCTCGGCCTCCTCGTCCGGCAGAAGCACACCCAGTTCCCCGGGAAGGGCCGGACCGAGGACAACGTGGTCGGGTCGCCGATGTACCCGACCTTCATCGCCAAGACCACCGGGTTCCTCTTCATGGTCACCGGCATCCTCTGGGCCCTGGGGGGCCTCATCCAGATCAACCCCATCTGGCAGTTCGGCCCCTACGGGGGGGAGAAGCAGTTCACCGGGGCCGACATCAGCTACGCCGTCCAGCCCGACTGGTACATGGGCTGGCTCGACGGGGCGCTCCGGATCATGCCCAGCTGGGAGTTCGCCGGCTTCGGGCACACCATCCCCCTCGAGATCTTCCTCCCCGCCGTCCTCTTCCCCGGTCTCACCTTCGGGCTCTTCTATGCCTGGCCCTTCCTCGAGGCCAAGCTGACCGGCGACCGGGACTTCCACAACCTCCTCGACCGGCCCCGGGACAAGCCCCGGCGGACGGCGGTGGGGGCCGCCTTCCTGGCCTTCTACTTCATGCTCTTCTGCGCCAGCAGCACCGACGTCCTGGCCAACTTCTTCCACGTCTCGCTCAACCTGGTCCTGTGGAGCTTCCGGTTCACCGTCATCGTGGTCCCCCTGATCGTGGGGGGGATGACCTACCGGATCTGCCTCGACATGAGCGGGGTCCAGGGCATCGGGAAGCGGAAGCGGGCCAACATCGTGACCCGGTCGGCCGAGGGCGCCTACGCCACCACCGTCTCCGAGCCCCGGCCCGGCGACGGCCATCACGAGCTCGACCCGATCGCCGTGCCGACCTACATCGACCTCGGGGACGACGAGGACCCGGAGCCCGGCGTCCGGCGGATCGCCCGGCGGTCCTGACCCGGGGTCGTCCTCCGGTGGGGGACGAGGCACTCCCGGTCCGGGCCGGTCGGCCCGGGGACGCCCCCGAGGTGGTCCGTCTGGCCGGCCTCATGTACCGGTCCATCGGGGCCGGCCCCGACGGGGTGGGGGAACGGGCCTGGGAGGCCTGGGAGGAGGCGGCCACGACCTCCCTGACGGACGACCCGCAGCGACTGGCCGTCTACGTCGTCGACCATCCGGCCGGGGAGGGGCTGGTAGCGGCCGGGACCGGGACCATCGCCGGCCGGCTCCCGAACCCCTGGCGGCCCGGGGACAGCCGGGTGGGCTACGTCCAGTGGATGTCGACCGTCCCCGACTTCCGCCGCCGGGGGCTGGGCCGGGCCGTCCTCCGGGCCCTCCTGGTCTGGTACGAGGAGGAGGGGGTCGGGGTGGTCGAGCTCCACGCCACCCCCGACGGTGCCCCCCTCTACGGCGCTGAGGGCTTCTCCGACAACCAGGGGGGCCGGGCCATGCGGCGCCGGGTCTGGGACCTGCCGACGGGCCCCAGCGGGCCGTGATGGACCCGGGGGGCCACTCCGGGACGCCCCTGGCCCGGAAGCTCGGGATGAAGCCGGGCCAGGTCCTGGCCCTGGTGGAGGCGCCGGCCGGCTGGACGGTGGAGGACCTCCCCGAGGGGGCCCGGATTCGCCGGGGGCTCCGGTCCGGGGCCGAGACCGTCCTGGTCTTCCTCCACCGGGCCGCCGATCTCGACCGGCTCCTCCCCGGGGTCATCGGGGTGGTCCTGGCCGAGGACGCCCTCTGGCTGGCCTGGCCCCGCCGGGCCGCCGGTCACGACAGCGACATCACCGACGAGGTCCTCCGGGAGCGGGTCCTCCCCAGCGGCCTCGTCGACGTGAAGGTGGCCGCCCTCGGCGAGGACTGGTCCGGGCTCCGCTTCGTCTGGCGGAAGGAGCTCCGGGCCGGACTCCCCCGGCGCTGACAGGCCGGGCCGGAGTCGGGTTACTGGCTGCTCAGACGTTCCCGCCCCGGCGGCTCTCGGCCGTGACGCCGATGGCGGCGGTGATGGCGAGGAGGAGGGCGGGGACGAGGAACCAGAAGCCGAAGACAGCCGAGAGGGCGACCCCGAAGGCCCCCATCCCCAGGACGAAGGGCCAGATGCTGGACCCGGGGAAGGAGCCGATGATCCCCGACCCCTCCTCCATGGTGGCGTCCTCGCGGTCCTCGGGGCGGGGCTTCATCCGCCGGGACCACCAGAGGTAGTAGCTCCCCGGGACGAAGCCCAGGAGGACCGTCCCGGCCAGCATGAGGACCCCCCCGTCCTCGTGGCCGGGGAGGAGGGCGTAGATGATCCCGATGATGGCGAAGAACACCGCCACCCCGAGCAGGAGGATTGCCTCAACGCGCACCGGTCAGCTTCCCTTCTCGTCGGGTCCGTCCGGGCCGGCCCCCACCGTGACCGGCTTCCGGGCCGGGGGATGGTCGGTGTCGTGGGTGAGGGCCCGGGCGTCGGGGTGGTGGAAGTCCCAGACGGGCCGCTCGGAGCGGATGGGGGGGAGCTTCTCGAAGTTGTGGTGGACCGGCGGGGAGGTGGCGAACCACTCCAGGGTGTGGGCGTCCCAGGGGTTGTCCCCGGGTGGGATCCGCTTGAGGACGGAGATGAAGATGTTCACGAACATGAAGAGGAAGGATCCGGCCAGGATCACGGCGCCGATGGTGGAGACCTCGTTGAGGCCGTTCCAGCCCTGGTCGGCCGGGTACTGGGGCACCCGCCGGGGCATCCCCTCCAGGCCGACGACGTACTGGGGGAGGAAGGTGACCCAGAAGCCGATGAAGAGGAGCCAGAAGTGGATCTTCCCCAACGTCTCGTTCAGCATGTGGCCGAACATCTTCGGGTACCAGAAGTAGAACCCGGCGAACCCGGCGAAGACGGTCGTCCCGATGAGGACCTGGTGGAAGTGGGCCACCACGAAGTAGGTGTCGTGGGTGGCGAAGTCGATGGGGGGCATGGCCAGCATGACCCCGGTCAACCCGCCCATGAGGAAGGCGAAGAGGAACCCGATGGAGAAGAGCATCGGGGTGGCGAAGACCAGTTGGCCCCGCCACATCGTCCCGATCCAGTTGAAGAACTTGATCCCCGTCGGGACGGCGATGAGGAGGGAGAGGAGGGAGAAGAAGGGGAGGAGGACCGTCCCGGTGGTGAACATGTGGTGGGCCCAGACCCCGGTCGAGAGCGCCGCGATCGACATGGTGGCGAAGATCATCCCCCGGTAGCCGAAGAGGGGCTTCCGGGAGAACACCGGGATGACATCCGAGACGATCCCGAAGTAGGGGAGGGCCAGGATGTAGACCTCGGGGTGCCCGAAGAACCAGAAGAGGTTCTGGTAGAGCACCGGGACCCCTCCCACCTCCTGGCCCTTGGCGTTCTGATGGAGGAGGTAGATGGTGGTCCCGAAGTGCCGGTCGGCGAAGAGGATGATCATCGCCGCGGTGAGGACCGGGAAGGCGATGAGGATCAGGACGGCCGTGACGAGCATGTTCCAGGTGAACACCGGCATCCGGAACATCGTCATCCCCGGGGCCCGGAGGTAGAAGATCGTCGTCACCAGGTTTACCCCGGTGAAGATGGCCGAGAACCCCGTCAGGGCGATCCCCATGATCCAGAGATCGGCCCCCTGGCCCGGGGAGAAGGTGCTGGTGGCCAGGGGGGCGTAGCCGACCCAGCCGTAGGCGGCGGCCCCACCGGCGGTGACGAAGCCCAGGAGCATCGTGATCGAGCCGCCGAGGTAGAGCCAGTAGGAGAGGGCGTTCAACCGGGGGAAGGCCATGTCCGGGGCGCCGATTTGGAGGGGGACGATGAAGTTGGCCAGGCCCCCGAAGGCGAAGGGGCCGGCGAAGAGGTAGAGCATCAGGCTGCCGTGCATGGTGAAGAGCTGGTTGTAGAGCTGGAAGCTGTCCGACCCGTGGGGGCTGCCCAGCTGCCACCGGATGAAGAGGGCCAGACCACCGGCGATGAAGAAGAGGACCAGGGCCGTGATCATGTAGTTGAGCCCGATGACCTTGTGGTCGGTGCTCGTCAGCCACTTGAGCAGCCAGGGGGGCCCCTCGTGGTGGTCCCCGTCGCCGTGGTGGGTGTCGTCCCCATGGTCTTCGGTGGCGGGACGTTCCGGGAGCTGGGTCATCGCAGCCGTCCTAAGCGGGGATCGTCGTCGGGGTGCCCGGCGCCGTGGTGGTGGTGGTGGAGGAGGTCGTGGTGCTGCTCGTCGACGTCGTGGTCGGCGCCGAGGGGTACTGGACCGAGCAGGCCGTCGGGGGGCAGGCCGGGGGGACGTTCAGGTTGGCTCTGGGGTCGGCCGTCTCGGGCGTGGAGGAGGCCTCGGGGACAGGCTGGGAGCCGGCCAGCCAGGCCTGGTACTGGTCGGGGGGGAGGGCCACCACGTGGAAGTACATCTCGGAGTGGTAGAGCCCGCAGAGTTGGGTGCACTGGGCCCGGAAGATCCCCGACCTCGTCACGTTGAAGTCGATGATGTTGGGCACGCCGGGCTGGGCGTAGCGGCTGAAGTTGAACTCGGGGACGTAGAAGCCGTGGATGACGTCGTTCGAGACGAGCCGGATCTGGACGGTCTCCCCCACGGGGAGGACCAGGCCCGGGCCGAGGCAGTCGCTCAGGTGGGCGGCGGTGGTCGGGCAACTGTTGAGTTGGCCGTCGGCCCCCACCGGGTCGGGGTCCTGGCGCTGGGTGCCGAGGACGTAGACCATCGGCCGCTCGTCGGAGGTCCGGAGGTAGTCGAACCGCCAGCCCCACTGGAAAGCGGTGACGAGCACCTTCACGTCCGGCTTGGAGGACTGGGCGTCGACGGTGTTCTCGGAGGCGAAGGTGTAGCCGAAGAGGATGAGGACGATGACGATGGGGATGACGGTGTAGACGATCTCGAAGAGGGTGTGGTACTGGGTCTGCTTGGGCATCTCGTCGGAGCGGCGCCGGTAGGCGAAGACGGCCCAGGCGATGAGGAGGGCCACGATGACCCCGACGACGATGGCCGCCACCCAGGTCCAGGCGTAGAGAGCGAATTCGTTCCGGCCCTGGCTGGTCGGGCTGTTCTTGTAGCCCCAGAAGCTCGGGAGGTGGCAGCCCCCCAGGATCACGGGGAGGGCCAGGGCGACCGCCGGGGCGAGGCGGCGGCCCCGGCGGGGGGCCGGCCGGCCGGAGGGGGGCGGGGTCTTCACGGCGATGACACTAGTCAACCCGACCTCGGGAGGAACAACTGAGATCCGAGCCTGGACGGGGCCGGGGCCAGGCTCAGCCGGGAGGGCTCCCGGCCCGGTCCTCGGACTCCCGGGCCGCCCAGCTGAAGACCCCCCTGGCCATGGTCGAGCTGGCCTCCCGGGCCCGCCGGCCGAAGACCGCGGCCCGGACCCGCTGGACACCGGCGTCGTCGGGGGCGGCCTGGCTGGCCAGCTCGGCCAGGTGGCCGGCCAGCCGGAGGGCGCCGTCCGCCTCGCTCCCGTCCCCCCCGCCCGGGAGGGACTCGGCCGAGACCGCCAATTCCAGGGCCCGGTCGGCCAGGGCCCCGGCTCCGCCGGCCAGTTCGGCCAGCTCCCGGGCCAGGGCCGCCTCGGCCGCCGGCTTCAGCTGGGCCGGGTTCCCGTCGTACCAGCCCCCGTACTGCCGCCAGACGTTGCGGACGACGAACTCGGGCTCGTCGTAGACAGGCCGGAGGTAGGGCCGCTCCAGGAGCTCGGCCGGGGCCCGGACGGTGTGGAGGATCTCGTCGAGCCGGGCCCCGGCGTTCATGAGGTCCAGGGTCTGGTCCACGAGGGAGTCGAGCATGGCGGCGGTCTCGGAGAGGGCCTGACGGACCCGGTCGGCCCCGACGACGGGGAAGCCGTGGCCGGGGAGGAGGACCTCGGGGGCGAGGGCCACCATCTCCCGGAGGGCCGCCGCCCATTCCCGGGGGTAGCGCTGGACCTTCTGGGGGTTCCCGGCGTTGGGGGAGGCCCAGATGAAGAGGTCCCCGCAGCAGAGGACCTTCCGCTCGGCGATCCAGGTCCAGGTGTGATCGTCGGTCTCCCCCCGGGCGTGGTGGAGGGAGAACATCGTCCCCCCGATCTCGAGATCGAGGCGGTCGGTGTAGGTCCGGTCCGGGTAGCGGTACTCGGTGGGCCAGGCCAGCCCCGGGATCTGGAACTGCCGCTGGTTGATGACCCCGTTGTAGCCGGCCGTGAGGATGTAGCGGTCGAACCGGGCCGGGAGGGCGTCGTGGGCCACGACGGTGGGCGGGTCCCAGCCCTTCTCGGCCGCCTCCTCCTCGAAGACGGGGACCCCGAAGACGTGGTCGATGTGGCCGTGGGAGTAGATGGCGGTGTCGAGCCGGTCGGGGGTCCACTCCCTGAGGGTGCTGTGGACGGAGCGGGCCAGGAAGGAGGAGCCGGTGTCGACCAGGACCAGGCCCGCCCCGGTGGTGAAGGCCGAGACGTTGGCGAAGGAGGGGACGAAGGCGATGCCGGCGTCGACCTCGGCCAATCCCCCGGTGACGCCCCCGACGGGATGGGTGGAGGCGATGTCCGCCTCGCCCCTCCAGAGTCGGTCGGCCAACTCGAGCACGTCGATCATCAGGCTTCCCTCCCCGGGGAAGCCTGCCTCACCCTTGGCGGTCCCGCCAGGTCCTCCGAGCTGTTCCCGCCGCCCGGCCCAGCTGCCGGGCCCCCAGCTGGACGGTCCGGTCCGCCTCGGGGAGCTTTCCGGCCGCCTTCCCGGCGGCCTGGCCGGCCACCCGCCCGAGGCGCCGGGCCAGGAGCCCACCCCGGTCGTCGGACGGCTCCCCACCGGGGGCCGAGGTCGTCACTTCCGTAGCCGGGGCAGGTGCCGGGGCCGGGCGGTAGGCGGTGAGGGTGACGACCCGGAGCCAGAGGAGGGCGACGATCTCGGCCGTGACCGTCCCGGTCAGGTCCGGTCGTGTCGGCGGAAGGATCGGCCCGGCGGCCAGGGCGGCCACCAGGAGGAGGTCGACGGAGGCGTGGAGCCGGCCCGGGACCACCTGGAACAGGCCGGCCCGGCCCCGGCTGGTGGCCGCCAGCACGAGGAAGGCGGCGCCCACGGCGGCCAGGAGGCCGCCCCGGGCGACGTGGAGGGACATCCCGACCAGGGCTCCCCCGACCAGGTACTCCATGACCTGGTGGACCGGGAAGGGGAGGGGCCGACGGAACCGACCCCGGGCGCCGGGGTCTGCGCCCCGCTCCGCTGTCGTCACCTGGTCCCCCGGCTCCCGCCGGGGCGGGAGGGGGCGACGGCCCTCGACCGGCCCCTAATCCTGACCGGCGGCAGGCTTGTCAGCATCGGGCGTGACGACCTCGGTGGCCTTGGCCCCCTTGGCGGTGCCCCCGTCCTTGGCCCCTTCGGCCAGCCCCTTCTTGAACTCGGTCTGGGCCGAGCCCAGGGACCGGGCCAGCTTGGGGAGCTGGGTGCTCCCGAAGAGGACGACGACGATCACGAGGATCACGATGATGCCGGTCTCGCTGAAGATCTCGGCCAGCATTCCTGTGCGTCTCCTTTTTCCGGATCCCTCAGGATCCATCTCCTCATAGGCTACCGGGTCTCCGGCGCGGGAACCCTCCCCGGATGTCCACCGGGCTCAGCCGGCCAGGAAGACCCCCAGGACCAGGGCGGCGATGGAGGTGGTTCCGGAGAGGGATCCCCAGACGGCCAGGCCCGCCTTGGTGGTGGCCCGGGTGTGGACGAAGGCGGCCACCCCGGCGGCCAGGACCACCGTCATCTTGATCCCGAGGACCATCTGCCAGGCGTGGGGCTGGCCGGCCGAGACGGCGGCGACGTTCCAGATGCCGGTGGCGACGAGGACGGCGTAGGCCGGCCACATGAGCCGGGCAAAGGCCCGGGCCAGGGCCTTCGGGGCCTCCGGGCCCAGGCCCCGGGCCGTAGGCACCAGCCCGGCCAGGGTGAGCTGCCCCCCGACCCAGACGGTGGCGGCCAGGACGTGGAGGGAGAGCCTGACCCCGGCCAGCCAGTCCGAGAGGCTTCCGGCCACGTGGGCGGCGGCGGTCACCGGCTACTTCCCCTGCCAGTTCGGGGGTCGCTTCTCGGCGAAGGCCACGGCCCCCTCCATGGCGTCGGCCGAGGTGAAGACCTCGCTGAAGGTGGAGTCGTTGAAGGCCCAGGCCTCGTCCTCGGACAGGTCGGCCGATCCGAGCATGACCTTCTTCGAGAGCCGGACGGCCAGGGGGGCGTTCCCGGCGATGAGGTCGGCCAGGGCCAGGGTCTCCTCCATGAGCCGGTCGGCGGGGACGACCCGGTTGATCAGGCCGAGCTGGAGGGCCCGCTCCGGGGAGATCGGGTCGCCGGTCAGGGCCAGCTCGAGGGCCACGGCCCGGGGGAGCCGGTTCGGGAGCCGGATGAGGCCACCCGCCCCGGCGATCAGTCCCCGCTTGACCTCGGGGATCCCGAACTGGGCGTGGTCGGCCGCCACCACCAGGTCGCAGGAGAGCATGATCTCGCAGCCCCCGGCCAGGGCCGAGCCGTTCACCGCCGCGATGATCGGCTTGGGGAAGCTCCGCCTGGTGATCCCGGCGAAGCCGTTGGCGTCGATGATCCCGGCCCCCTGGCCGGTGGCGAAGGCCTTGAGGTCCATCCCGGCCGAGAAGGCCTTGTCCCCGGCCCCGGTCAGGACGACCACCCAGCAGTCGTCGTCGGTGGCCAGCTCGTCGAGGGCGGCCGACATGGCGGCCGTGACGTCCCCGTTGATGGCGTTGCGGGCCTCGGGGCGGTTGATCGTCAGGATCTCCACATGGCCACGGCGCTCACGCTCCACTGCCGACATCGGTTGTCCTCCTGTCATGGCCGACCGGTCTCAGGTCGGGCGTCTCTCTGCGAACTGGTTTCCGGGGAGTCTGGCCGAACCGGGCCTCAACCGGCCACCCGGTAGCGGGGCGGCCCCCCCGAGACCTCGACCCGGTGGCCCACCAGGCTCAGCCCGGCCAGCCCGGCCAGCTCCGTCTCCTCGGCCGCCGCCGCCACCTGGCGGCCGTCGTCGAGCCGGGCGATGACCGGCGCCGCCGCCGGGGACCCGTCGGGGCCGGCCACCACGGTCGAGGCGAGCACGGTGGCCCCGGCCCGACCCCCGACCTCCCCGGCCACCACGACGGCCCCGGCGTCGATCCGGGCCTGGTCCGGGCCCGTCTCCCCCGGCGCCCAGCCCCCCACGGGTGGGCTCCCCCCGTAGATCCCGACCGAATGCTTGGTCGCGTACCAGCCCAGGCCGGTGACGAGCCCGGTCCCCCCCTCGCGGCCGAGCCGTTCGACCATGGTGGCGATGGCGTGGAGGGTGTAGTTGTTCCCGGGCCCCCCGAAGTAGGGGAGGCCCCCGGTGACGGTGAGGCCCCGGTGGTCGTCGAGGGAGATCCCGATGGCCTCGGCGGCCAGCTCCAGGGCGCAGGGGAAGCAGGAGTAGAGGTCGAGGGAGGAGAGCTCGTCGGGGCCGATCCCGGCCGCCCCCAGGGCGGCCCCGGCCGCGGCGGCGATCCCGGGGGACCGGCCCGGGTCGGGTCGGGCCGAGGGGAACCAGACGTCGGCGGCGTCGGCCCCCGACCAGCAGAAGACGGCCCCCTGGGCCAGGCCCAGGGCCCGGGCCGTCCCCAGGGAGGTCACCACCAGGCAGGCGGCCTGGTCGACCCCCATGACGGCGCACATCCGCTTGGGGTAGGGCTCAGCCACCAGCCGGTTCTCTGCAGTCACCTCCGACAGCTCGGCCGGGGTCCGAACCTCGGGGAACCAGGCCCAGGGGTTCCCGGCCGCCACCTCGGTGAACGGGGCCAGGACCGTCCCCAGGAATTCCCGCTGGGCGGCCGGGTCCCGTCCGGCCTGATGGGCCAGGGCGCTCTCGAAGAGGGGGTAGACGTGGACCGGGGCCACCAGCCCGGCGTTGACCTCGGCCGGGCCCATCCCGGGCCGGTCGTCCCCGACGACCTCGTCGGGGGGGAGCCCGGCGTCCTCCTCCGTCCCCGTCCCCGGGCCGGACACGGAGTCATCCCCGAGGGCCCGTTGCTCCCGCCGGACCCGGCTGGACCGCTGGGCCTCGGCCCCGGCGATCAGGAAGGTCCCGCCCGAGCCCCCGGCGATGGCGGCGGCGGCCCGGTTGACGAGCCACTGGGGGGAGTTCCCCCCCACCGTCGTGACCTCGGTCCGGACCGGCCCGAGCCCGGCCCGGCGGGCCAGGATCCCGGCCGGGGAGGGCCCCACCCGGGACAGGATGTTCACCACCGAGACCACCCCGACCCGGGACCGGAGCCCCCCCGTCCCCTCCAGGGCGGCCTCGACGGCCCGACCGGCCAACTCCAGGGCTGTCACCAGCTCCGACCGCTCCAGGGCCTGGCCGGCGGCCACCACGACCGGCAGCCGGTCCTCGTCGGTCACCCGAGACCCCGGGGTCGCCGTCAGCGGGGGAGGAGCCCGTTCAGGAGGAGGGAGACGACGAAGTCGGCCACCACCGAGGCCGGGAGGCCGTCGTCGGTCACGAGCCGCCGGTGGGCGATCTGGCCCACCAGGGCTGCCACCGAGAAGGCCACCATCCGGGGCGGGGCGTCGATGATCAACCCCCGCTCCCCGGCGTCGGCCACGATGACCTCGATGTCCCCCACGAATTCCTCGTAGAGCCCGAAGAGGAGCTTCTCGAACCGGTCCCCGAGGGCGTAGGAGTCCCGGAAGAGGAGCTTCACCACGGCCCGGTCGGCCTCGAAGAACTCGAAGGTGGCCCGGACGGCCGCCACGAAGGGTGCCTCGGGGCTCTCGTCGGCCGGGGTGCTGACCAGGGCCTCGGTGACATGGTCCCGGAGCGCCCGGGCCTCGCTCTCCATCAGGGCGTGGAACAGGGCGTCCTTGGAGTCGAAGTACCAGTAGATCGACCCGTAGGACAGCTTGGCCGCCTTGGCGATCTCGGCGATGGTGGTGGCGTGGTAGCCCTTCCGGGCGAAGACCTTCTTGGCCGCCCCCAGGATGTCGCTCCGTCGCTCCCCCTTCTCCTCGTCGCTCATGGCCCGCCGGATGGGTCGGGCCGGACGGGATCCCTTGGGGTCGGAGACGGCAACCATCGCCGGCTGACCCTACCATGAGGTAGATTGACTGGTCAGTCAACAAGGTGGGACGGTGCCGGGCCCGGGCCCGGGCGGCCCCCACCCCGAGGAAACCTTTGACCTGGGGGTGGGCTGCGGTATCTTGGGCCGGTCGGGACCGTCCTGGGCCGCCGGGATCGGTACGGAGAGACAAGGGGGCCCGAGGCGGGGCGGCGGGGTAGGGATCGGTCCGAGGGGGATCAGTGGCAGCAGTAGTGGTGACAGGCAGCGGCAATCGGCTGCCGTGGTACCGCCGGTGGCTGACCGGGGGCATCCTCCGGCGCCAGATCGTGACCGCCATCACCCTCGTGGCGCTGGTCTTCGTCCTCCTCTTCACCCCCGAGGTCTCCACCACCACCTCTTCCAACGTCCAGCTCCTCCCCGGCATGACCCCCCCGACGCCGCCCGGCGGGGCCGGGACGACCGTGGGGGGCGTCATCTGCTCCCCCGGGGTCCGCCAGGTCCCCTTCTCCGAGTACGCCCCCCAGTGCCAGCCGAAGTGGACGGGGCACAACGGCGGGCCCACCGCCCCCGGGGTCACGGCCACCACCATCAACCTCGTCTACCGGGAGGCCGCCACCGACGAGCTCGCCCTCCTCTACACCCTCCTCCCCCAGAGCATCGTCGGGACCAACGACGAGGCCATCGCCACCGTCCAGAAGTACGTGGACACCTTCAACAAGTACTTCGAGCTCTACGGCCGGAAGGTCGTCCTCGTCCCCTACCAGGGCCAGGGGAACTTCATCAACGAGGACACCGGCACCGGCTCCGACGCCGCCGCCGCCGACGCCCTCACCGTGAAGACATCACTCCACGGCTTCGTCGACATGTCCCTCATCGACTCCAGTGTGATCTACACGAAGGCCCTCCAGTCCCAGGGGGTCATCTCCTTCGGGCTCTACCTCCAGTCGGCCGACTTCTACACCCAGAACACCCCCTGGCAGTTCACGAACGGCCCCAACTGCGCCAAGACGGCCGACGCCATCGGCTCGCTGGCCGGGAAGGGGATGGCCGGTCACAAGGCGGGGATGGCCTCGGAGGCCTCCCTCCAGACCAAGAACCGGACCTTCGGCATCGTCTACCCCGACAACCCCCAGTCCGCCCTCTGCGAGCAGCTCATCGTCAAGGCCCTGGCCCGCTACGGGATCACCCCCAAGGTCACGGTAGCCGTCCCCTTCGACATCTCCTCGCTCATCACCTCCTCCTCCAACGCCATCGCCCAGTTCCAGGCGGCCGGGGTCACCACCGTCATCGACTCCTCCTCGGACCCGATCACCCCCATCTACTTCCTGAAGGCGGCCACCTCGACCGGCTACGGCCCCGAGTGGCTCCTCCAGTCCTACTTCGCCGGTGGGGCCAACACGATCGACGGCTTCGTCCAGGACGACATCTCCAAGGCCGGCGCGGACTCCCTCAAGCAGGGGAACTCCATCCTGGCCCTCGGGAACAACTCGGTCCCCCGGGCCCAGCAGGAGGCCATCAAGGCCTTTGAGGAGTCCAACAACGGGTCGGCGGACGGGATCCTCCCCTCCTACCCCTTCGCCTACGGCGACGTCCTCTACTTCTTCGACCTCCTCCAGGCCGCCGGCCCCAACCTGACGGCGGCCAACCTGGCCGGTGCCTCGGCCAATACCTCGGTCCTGATCCCCTCGGGGCCCGGCGGGGAGATGGGGGGCTGGACCTTCGGGGCCGGAATGGTCGATCCCTCGTCCACCTACCAGCTGCTCCGCTGGAGCAACACCACCATCAGCACCCAGAACGGCCAGCCCGGCACCTTCCTGCCCTGCTACGGGGGCCAGGTCTTCACCTACACCCAGAACGGAAAGGACGTCCCCTCGACGCCGGCGAGCTGCGGAGGGAATCCGTGACGACGACCGACACCGCCCCTCCCGAGGTCGCCCCCCGGCCCGAGCCTGCCGTGCCCCGGGGCCTCTCGGCCACCAACAGGCGGATCATCTGGGCGGTGGGGGCGGTCTGCGCCCTCCTCCTCGGCTACAAGGTGGCCGACTCCCTCCTCCCCGCCCGTCTCCCCAAAGGCGTCCTCCTGAAGGGCCTCGTGGTCGGTGGCCTCCAGTCCCTCACCGCCATGGGCCTCGTCCTCATCTACCGGTCGGCCCGGATCATCAACTTCGCCCAGGTCGCCGTGGGGGTCCTGGCCGCCTCGGTCTCCATCATCCTGGTCGGGAAGCACCTCTCCTACTACCTGGCCGTCCCCATCGGCCTGCTCGCCGCCGTCGGGCTCGGCTATGTCATCGAGGTCGTGATCGTCCGGCGCTTCGCCAACTCGGCCCGGCTCATCTTCACGGTGGCCACCATCGGGCTCCAGCAGCTTCTCGGCTTCGGGAACCTCGAGCTCCCCCACGCCTTCGGGAACATCAACTCGGCGGCCGGCTTCACCACCCCCTTCTCCTTCAAGTTCAAGGTCTTCCCCTTCGCCTTCAGCGGGGACGACATGGTGGCGGTGGCCGTGGTCCCCATTGCCCTGGTGGCCCTCTACTGGTTCTTCCAGCGGACCGACACCGGGGTGGCCATCCGGGCCGCGGCGGACTCCTCGGAACGGGCCCTCCTCCTCGGCATCCCCGTCCGGCGGCTCTCCATGGTCACCTGGATGGTGGCGGCCGGGCTGTCCGGGGTCGGGGCCATCCTCTCCGCCCCCATCCAGGGTCAGAACCTGGGCGCACTCAACAGCGTCATCGGCCCCACCACCCTCCTCTACCCCCTGGCCGCCGCGGTGCTGGCCGGGATGGAGTCCCTCCCCCTCACCGTCGTCTGGGCCGTCCTCCTGGCCGAGGTCCAGGAGACGGTGTTCTGGAACTACCACAACTACACCTACGCCAGCGTGGTCGCCTTCGTCCTCATCCTTCTCGGGCTCCTCCTCCAGCGGCGGAAGGAGAGCCGGATCGACGACGACGGCCTGGGGGGGTTCTCGGCCATCCGTCAGGTCGCCCCCGTCCCCGCCGCCGTGGCCCAGCTCCGCGAATTCAGGATCGCCAAGATCGTCGGCCTGGCCGTGGTGGCCCTGGCCGCCGTCGTCGTCCCCCTCCAGCTCCCCCAGCCGGCCCTCCCCACGATGTACAGCATCGTGACCTACGCCGTCCTGGCCGCCTCCCTCGTCGTCCTCACCGGATTCGCCGGCCAGATCAGCCTGGGCCAGGTGGCCTTCGCCGGGATCGCCGGGTCGGTGACGGCGGCCTGTATGGTCCACTTCCACCTCGACCTCCTGCTGGCCATGGTGGTGGCCGCCGCCGTGGCCGCCGCCGTAGCCTGTGTCATCGGGATCCCGGCCCTGCGGATCTCGGGGCTCTTCCTGGCCGTGGCCACCATGGCCTTCGCCGTCCCCGTGGCCACCTGGCTCCTGGCCAGCCAGTACTTCCCCTGGCTCAACCCGGCCTCGGTCGAGCTCCCGGTCCTGTTCAAGCGGTTCGACCTGAGCTCGCCCTACACCTTCTACGAGTTCTGTCTCCTGGTCCTCATCCTCGTCCTCCTTCTGTCCCACAACCTCCGGCGGAACCGGCCCGGGCGGACCATCGTGGCCGTCCGGGACAACAGCCGGATGTCGGCCGCCTATGGGATCAGCCCCCTCAAGTCCAAGCTCCTGGCCTTCGCCTTCTCGGGGGCCGTGGCCGGGGTGGGGGGGACCCTGACCATGCTGGCCTCCCGGGGGGTCCAGTTCGGGGGGGCCAACCCCAACGAGTCCTTCACCGTCTTCATCGCCGCCGTCATCGGCGGCCTGGGCTCGCTCACCGGGGCCATCATCGGGGCCGGGTTCGTCCAGGGGGCCGGGGCCCTCCCCACCTGGGGATCGCTCCTCGTGACCGGTCTCGGCCTCCTCACCGTCCTCTGGTTCTTCCCCGAGGGCCTCGGCGGTCTCGTCTACCGGTTCCGGGACCACCTGGTGGTCAGGCTGGCCCACGCCCGGGGGATCCACGACCTCCACGCCCCCGACGAGCGGGGCCAGGCCGGGGAGCTGTCCCGGCGGGAGTCCCGCCAGGCCATGGCCGTCATCCAGAGCGGCGGGGTCAACGCCATGGCCCACACCGCCGCCCTCCGGCTCAGCGCCCTCGAGGACCTCGAGGTCACCGGCCGGGCCGGGGCCGAGACGACCGCCCCCGACGCCGGACCCACGGCGAACCGACCGTCGCTCATCGCCATGAAGGACGTCGACGCCGGCTACGGCACCAACCGGGTCCTCTTCGACGTCAGCCTCGGGGTGGCCCAGGGGGAGATCGTGGCCCTCCTGGGGACGAACGGGGCCGGGAAGTCCACCACCCTCCGGGCCGTGGCCGGCCTCCTCGAGCCCGGGAAGGGCCGGGTCGAGTTCATCGGCAACGACGTGACCGACTGGAGCCCGGGGGACCGGGTCAAGGCCGGCCTCGTCACCGTCCTCGGAGGCCGGGGCATCTTCCCCTCGCTCACGGTGGCCGAGAACCTGAAGATGGGGGCCTGGATGGCCCGGCGCCAGCTCAAGGACCTCCAGTTCGCCGACGCCGCCACCGACCGGGTCACCCAGATCTTCCCCCGGCTGAAGGAGCGGATGAACCAGCGGGCCGCCCTCATGTCCGGGGGGGAGCAGCAGATGCTGGCCCTGGCCCAGGCCCTCCTGTGCCGGCCCAAGCTCCTCATGATCGACGAGCTCTCCCTGGGCCTCGCTCCCACCGTGGTGAGCGACCTCCTCCAGGTCATCCGGGACCTGGCCCAGAGCGGGGTCACCGTCGTCGTGGTGGAGCAGTCCGTCAACGTGGCCACCGCCATCTCCAGCCGGGCCGTCTTCATGGAGCGGGGACGGATCCGGTTCAGCGGCCCCACCCCCGACCTCTCCCAGCAGCCCAAGCTCCTCCGGTCCGTCTTCCTCCACGCCGCCAACCGGGCCAAGCGCCGCCGGAGCGCCGCCGAGGGCGGGCCGGCCTCCCCGGTGATCGCCCCCGGGGACCTCATGGTGGGAACGGGGGCCCCCGACGTGGCCGAGCTCCTGGCCGGGGGGGTCATGGTCGACATCCCGGCCGTCCCGGGCCCGACCCCGGTGGCAGCCTCCCCCGAGGTCCTCGACGCCCTCCTCGGAGGGGGGGGACAGACGTCGGGGGCGCCGGCCCCCGGGGTTCCGGCCGCCGCCCCCATGGCGGCCTTCGCCGCCGTCGGGGTCTCCAAGCACTTCGGGGGGGTGGCCGCCCTGACCGACGTCAACCTCCACGTGATGCCGGGGGAGATCCTCGGGATCATCGGGTCGAACGGGTCGGGGAAGACCACCCTCTTCGACGTCTGCTCGGGGTTCACCTATCCGGACCAGGGCCGGGTCATGCTCTTCGGGGAGGACATCACGGCCCTGTCCCCCACGGCCCGGGCCGGCCGGGGGATCGGCCGGATCTTCCAGGACGCCCGGCTCTGGCGGGCCATGAGCGTCGGGGAGGCCATCACCACGGCCCTGGAGCGGAGGATCCCCGTCCGGGACCCCGTCGCCTCGGCCCTCAACCTGGCCGCCGTGATCGAGTCGGAGGCGGCCGTGGCCATCCGGGTCGACGAGCTCGTCCTCGAGTTCGGTCTGGAGCGGTTCAGGGACCGGTTCATCTCGGAGCTCTCGACGGGCACCCGGCGGGTGGTCGAGCTGGCCTGCGCCGTGGCCCACGAGCCCCGGGTCCTCCTCCTCGACGAGCCGACGGCCGGGATCGCCCAGCGGGAGTCGGAGGCGCTCGGGGAGCTCCTCCTCGGGCTCCGGCAGCAGACGGGAGCGGCCTTCATCGTGATCGAGCACGACGTCCCCCTGGTCTCCTCCATCGCCGACCGGCTGGTCTGCATGCACGTCGGTGAGGTGATCGCCGAGGGGGACACGGCCACGGTCCTGAACGACCAGGGCGTGGTGGCCGCCTACCTCGGGGCGGAGAACACCGCCCCGGGCCGCTCCGACGGGGTGGCGGCCGCCCCCCTCCCCGCGGGCCCGATGGTGGTGGGGTCATGAGTCCCGAGCCGACCCGGACGCCTCCGGCCTGGCTGACGGTGGTCCGGCGCTACGCCGCCTTCGTCGTGATGGTCGTCATCGTGATCCTGTTGCTGAACTTCATCCCCGCCGTGGTCCACCACCACCCGCCGAGCGGGCTCCCGGCCCGGCCGCCAGCCGTCTCGAGCTCCGCCCCGGCGATCTGACCGGGGCCCGGGGGTGGCCGGAGACGGTCAGCCGATGAGGGGGCTCCGGAGGCTGCCCTGGTCGTCCTCGGCCGGGGCGGGCCGGCGCTCCCAGGTGTCCCGGCAGCTGTCGGAGCAGAACCAGACCTCGTTGCCGACCCGGTCCCGGAGCTGCTCGGGGGCGACCTCCCGGGTCAGGGGGATCCCGCAGACGGGGTCGTCGACGACGGTCCCCTCCAGGAGGCGGAGGCCGAGCCGGGCCGCGGTGACGGGCTGCTCGAGGCCCCGGATGGCCCGCTCCTCCCGGTCGAGGACGGCCCCCCAGGGGGGGAGGCCGGTCAGGGCCCCGGAGTCGGCCAGGACCTCGCCGCCGGCGGCCATGTCGCAGAGCCGGGCGGCGACGTTCACGCAGTGGCCGATGTAGTCGTCCCCCTCGAGGAGGATGACCTCCCCGGCGGTGATCCCGCAGCTGACGGTGATGGAGTCGGAGCCGGCCGCAGCCAGCTGGAGCTCGAGGGCGGCGGCCACCACCGGGCCGTTCTCCACCCCGACGAGCATGGCCCCGTCCCCGAGCCACTTGGCGATCCGGACCCCCCGGCGGCTGCAGATGTCCCGGACGAGCTGGCGGAAGGTGGTGAGGACCCGGACCGCCCGCTCGTCCCCCTCGGACTCGGTCAGGGCCGTGAAGCCGGAGAGGTCGATGAATGAGAAGCAACGCTGAACCCGCACGCAACGATGGTCGCACGTCGGGAGCTCCCCCGCCGACGGTGGCCGCGGCCGGTGGGGGCCCGGTCACCCGTCGCCGGGGCCCCCGGTGTTGAAGTGGTCGGGGTCGACGGCGATGAAGAGGGCCTCGGCCTCGGCGAACCGCTTCCCCCCGTGGCGGCCCTCGGCGGCGATGGTCAGCTTCCGGCCGGACCGCTCGAGGAGACGGGCCCGGAACTCGAGCTCGACCCCGAGGGGGGTGGGGGCCCGGTAGGTGACGGTGAGCCGGCCGGTGTAGGCCGGGGTGCCGACGATGGAGAGGACGAAGCCCATGACCTCGTCGAGGAGGGCGGCCACGATCCCCCCGTGGGCCCGGCCCGGGGCTCCCTCGAAGGCGGCTCCCAGGGTGGCGGTCAGGACACCCTCCTCGCCCTCCCGGTGGACCGAGGCGGCCACCCCCAGGGGGTTGGCGTGGCCGGTCACGATGCAGTCGGGGAAGTGGCTCCGGGCCCCCCCTTCGGGGGCGGGGGCGGCGAAGAGGTCGGCCTTCATCTCGAGGACGGCCCGCTGCCGGGAGGGGGCCTGCTCGAGGTCGGCCAGGAGGGTCCCCGCCGCTGTGGTGGCCCGGTCGAAGAAGGCGTCGTCGGCCTGGTGGTCGACGATGGCGTGGCCGAGCCGGCGGAGGTGGTCGGCGGCCCGGAGCCGGGCGTCGCTCACGAAGCCGCCGGCGGGGGCGGGAGGTCCGGGGTCGGTGCTCAATTCCGGCTCGTCTCGGCCCAGGCCCGGCCCCGGTCGACCTCGGCGTCACGGGGGAGGCCGAGGATCCGCTCGGCCATCTGGTTCCGGAGGACCTCGGAGGTGCCCCCCTCGATGGTGTTGGCCCGAGCCCGGAGGAAGGTCTGGGCCCGGGCCGCGGCGGCGGTGTCGTCGGGGAGCCAGGCCACCCCGGCCGGGCCGTTCACGTCCACGGCGAAGGCGGAGCGGCGCTTGTTGTACTCGGCGTTGAAGACCTTGTTGACGGCGCCCTCGGGGCCGGGCTGGGCCCCCTGGCGGCGGGCCGAGGCGGCCCGGAAGCCGGTGATCTCCTTCACTTCGGACTCGATGTAGAACTGGGCCAGGCGCTGGCGGACCCGAGGGTCGGTCCGGTCGGGGACGGCCTCGAGGAAACTGGCCCAGGGGTCCCGGCGGACGCCGCCCATGATGGAGACGGGGTCGATGGAGACCCCGGCCAGGGTGGTCCGCTCGTTCATGAGGGTGGTCCGGGCACAGCGCCAGCCGTCGCCGACGGCCCCCACAAGGTTGGCGTGGGGGACCCGGACGTCGGTGAGGAAGACCTCGTTGAACTCGGAGGAGCCCGTCATCTGCATGAGGGGCCGGACCTCGACCCCGGGGCTGCGCATGTCGAGGACGAAGTAGCTGAGGCCCTCGTGCTTGGGGACGTCGGGGTCGGTCCGGGCCAGGAGCATCCCGAAGGTGGCGAACTGGGCGATGGTGGTCCAGACCTTCTGGCCGCTGACGACCCACTCGTCGCCGTCGCGGACGGCCCGGGTGGAGAGGGAGGCGAGGTCCGACCCCGAGCCGGGCTCGCTGAAGAGCTGGCACCAGATCTCCTCCCCGGTGAGGATCTTCCGGAGGTAGCGCTCCTTCTGGGCCTCCGAACCGTGCTCGATGAGGGTGGGCCCGGCCAGGCCCACCCCGAGGAGGTTGATCGAGATCGTAGGGAGCCGGTAGCGCTGGAGCTCGGCCCGGATGACCTGGGCCGTCCAGCTCTCCCCCCCGAGGCCCCCGTACTCGGCGGGCCAGAGCGGGGCGGCGTAGGGGGAGGCCCCGATGGTGGCCTGCCAGGAGAAGGGGTTGAAGCCCCCTTCGGCCTTGGCCCGCTCGAAGCCGGCGTCTTCCCCGGCCTCGAGGGCCTCCATCCAGCCGGCCGGCAGGGCCCCGGCCAGCCAGGCCCGGAAGTCGGCCCGGAAGGCGGCCTGTTCCGGCGTGTCCTCGATCTCCCAGCGCACCTCGGTCCCTCCCTCGTCTCAGGGTCCCACCACCCCCCGGGCTAAACTGACCGATCAGTCAACTTGGGGGCTGTCCGGCAGCATATGGGAGGAGGAGCAATGACCACCAGCGGCGTCGGGGAGACCCCGGCCCTGACCGGGGAGCAGCAGGAGGCCTTCCGGCGGGCTGTCCCGGCCGCCATGCTCCGGTCCCCCTACCTCGGGAGCCTCGGTCTCGTCTTCGACCGCTACGAGCCCGACGATGTCGTCCTCCGGCTCCCCTTCCGGGCCGAGCTCACCAACGACGGCATCGTCTACCACGGCGGGGTCATCGCCACCGTCCTCGACACGGCCGGGGCCGGCGCGGCCTGGTCGGCCCACGACTTCACCAAGGGGACCCGGGCCTCGACCGTCTCGATGTCGATCCAGTACGTCGGGACGGCCCGCTCCAGCGACCTTCTCGGCCTGGCCGGGACCGTCAAGCGGGGCCGCGAGCTGATCTTCACCGAGATCACCGCCACCGACGACCAGGGCCGGGTGGTGGCCCAGGGGCTCCAGACCTACCGGATCGTCTGAACGGGATCGGGGCCCCGGACCCCGCCGGTCGTCCCGGTACTCTCCCGAGTGTGGCGATTGTTCTACCGAGGTCCTATCCGGGCGGGCCTCCGGGAATGATCGTCCGCCACGAACGGTCCGACATCAACGGCCTGTTCCGCCGCCTGGCGGTGTGGGCTTGGCCAGTGGCGATTGTGCTCGCAGGTGCCGCTGTCGGGTTCGCCCTCCTGAACACCCGTCCCGGCGGATTCGGTCTTCTGGCGGTCGTCTGTTTCGGGCTCTCCTTCCTCTCCGCCTCGTTTCCCTTCATCACGGCTGGCAACGAGTCGATGACCACCTACTACTTCGACCAGCGATGGATGGCGGCCTACCTCGGAAGCCGTCTGAACTCGATGGACCTCACCCGGGTGACGGTGATCTCGAAGCGGGGCAGCTCGTGGCGGTTCAGTCGGGCCTGGGGGTTCTCATGCTGGGTTCCCGGGTGGATCGTCGAGAACGAGGGGGTCCGTGCCCTCATCACCCCGGGGATCCTCGAGGCCGAGTCGGACCACTCGATCAGGATGACGAGGGAGATCCGGGAGCTGCTCGGACTGGACCCGGCGGCCGGGCGTCGTCCCGAGGCACATGATCCGATCCCACCGTTGTCCCGACCGCCGTATTTCTCGTTCCCCGGGATCCGGTCTGGGCGCCTTCCCTGGCCTCTTCCAGCGGTATCTGTCCGAGTGCGCTCATCTCGAGACCAGGGCGCCGATCACCCCAGCCACCAGGGCGAGTAGGAACACCGACTCTCCGACGGCTGAGGTGATGAGCATGATCCGGTTGAATCGTCGCCAACCCGACGCAGTCTTGACGAACCAGGAAGGCGAGTGGCCGGCCGGCTCCTGATCTACTGGTGACCATGGCCGATCCCGGCGCCGCCCGCTGCCCGAGCTCACGTCCGCTGACGATCGGGGCGAAACCACGGGGTGGGCCCTGGTTTTCGACCCGGAGCGGTACCGGGCGGCCGTGGACCCGGCCGTGATCGACACCAGGGCGTGATCGGCCCCGTGGCCCCGGCGGGTCGGGCCGTGCGGCGCGTCCTGGTCCGCGCCGCCTCGTTGACCGTCGTGATCGGCCTTGGCCTCGGCGTCGGTGGCTGCAGCTCCCCGACGAGCGGGGGGACCGCCGGCACCACCAGGACGACCGTGCCCGGCACGAACGCCGTCTCCGCCGGGGGATACCGCATTGACGTGCCGAGGGACATCCTGGTCCGGTCCACGGCGGCGTGTCCCGTCCTGGCGAGCTCGGCCGTCATCACCGGATCCTTCACCGAACTCAGCACCTGCCCCCTCGATTCCGCCCGGGGAACGGTGGTCCTCTTCGGGACGGGGGGGCCACCGCTGTCTCCCGTCCCGATCTACTTCGACGGTGACCGGTCGTTCAACGGCGTGGCCGTTCAGGTGCTGGTCGGGGCCTCGGCTGGTGGCGTCGGGGTCGCCGTCTCGAACTACCTCCTGGCCCTGCTTCCCGGCCTGACGACCTGGATCGAGATGGTCGTGCCGGGGCCGTCGGTGGACTTCATCCCGGCGGTGGCCCAGCAGATCCTCTCCACCCTCCACGTCCTCCCGGGATCACCGGTGACCACGGCCACCGGTTCGGGCGACGGGACGATGCTCGGCCACTGGGACGTTCACGACGCCACCCTCGACGTCGTCTCGGCCACGACCGCGGTGCTCGCGGGACAGAACGGTGGCTGTGTGTGCCTGGAGCAGGACACGCTGACCCTCTCGGCCTCGGCCGACGCGTCCCAGATCATGGCGGTGGTCACGAAGATCACGTTCGTGAACGGCGAAGGGGCAGTCCTGCCGTACTCGACGGCCCGGGCCAACTCGCCGATCGGGGAACGGTCGATGTTCGAGTTCGTCGCGCCCCACCTCATGCTCCAGGCCATGCTGGACCCGCCCACCCGGATCGGGACGTTCCAGGAGGGAATCGGGAACATCTACTGGTGCGGGCCGGGCCTGAACCCGATGTTCTCCCAGGCGTGCGGTGCGTGACCCGGCGGGGACGGTCCGACCGAGACGGCCGGTAGCGTCGAGGTCCATGGCCGGACGCGGAGAAGGGCGACTTCGGAGACTGGCCGAGGAGCTCGAGGAGAGTGGGCTACCACTGGCGGGGACGGGCGAGGTCAGGGAGATGCTCCTCGAGGAGATCGACCAGGCGCTGCGCCCCCCGGTCCACGAACGACGGATCCCGAGCGGCGGCACCATCCTGGAGCCGGCAACGGGGCCGGCCACCTGGGAGTCGGGGACCCAGCTCCGCATCACCCGCGGTCCGCTCGGTGGGCAGCCACTCCCCGACGCCCGCCGCTTCGCCGACGGACTGTCGAGCTGGCTCCTGCGCCGGAGCCAGGGCGCCAACGAGTGGATCGTCTTCGACCGGCCGGCCGGATCGGAGCGGGACCTGGTCGTCCTGGCCGCCGTCTTCGGGGCCACCGTCGTCCAGCGGCACCCCTCCGGGTCGGTCCGGGTGGTGGGCCCGTTCGGGGTGCTCCGCTGGGAGGGCTTCGCCTGGCACCACGAGCCCCCGGTCAACGGTTGGGCCTGGGCCCTCACCGCCGGCTCCGACGGTGATCCCGACGTCCTGGAGGCCTTGCTGGCGTTCGCCGTCCACGACCTCGGATCCCTGGGCGTCGGGGCCCTTCTCGTCTACCGACCCGGTGCCGAACCCGGTCCCCCCGTGGAGGAACGGCTTCCCACCCCACCGCCGCTGCGGATCCGCCAGGCCTCCCACCTGGCCCCCCTCCGCCACGCGCTGGCCCAGGTCGACGGCGCCGCCGTCTTCGACGCCGGGGGAACCCTCCGCCGGCTCGGGGTGCGGTTGGTGCCGAGCCGGACCGCGGAGGAGATCGTCCAGCCGCTCGGGGGTACCCGGCACACCTCCGGCCGTCGCTACAGCCACGACGACCCCTCGGCCACCGTGATCGCCGTCAGCGAGGACGGACCGGTGTCCGTCTTCCGCCACGGGGCCGTCCTGGGCCGCACTCCCGACGGCGGTTGACGACCGGCATGGGCAGGCTTGCGCTCGTCATGGGGGCTTCGTCGGGAATAGGCACCGCCTTCGCGCAGCGGCTCGCTGCCGACGGGTACGACCTCGTGGCCGTGGGACGACGGCTGGACCGGCTCGAGGACCTCGCCGCCTCGCTCATGGACGTCGACGTCCAACCGCTCGTCGCCGACCTGTCCACCGACGAGGGTGTGGACGCGGTGGCCGACGTGTGCGCCTCCCTGCCCCTGACGATGCTGGTGAACAACGCCGGCGTGGCGCACTACATGCCGATCGCCGAGCTTCCCGCCGAGAAGGCGCGAGAGGTGGTCCACGTCAAGGTGATGGCCCCGACGATGTTGATCCGTGCTGCCGTGCCGGGGATGGTGGCAAGAGGCGAGGGGACGATCATCACTGTCGCCGGGATGCTCGCGTTCAGCGGCCCCGCCCCCCAGGCAATGCTGCCGCATCGGGCGGTCTACGCCGGGACCCTGGCCCACCTCGTGGCCATGACCCAGGTGCTCCACGGGGAGCTGAGCCCGGAGGGGCTGAGGATCCAGGTCGTCTGCCCCGGCGTGGTGGCGACCGAGTTCCACGAGCGTCAGGGACTCGACCTCAGCGCGGTGCCCCGGATGTCCGCAGTGGATGTGGTGACCGCCAGCCTTCGCGGCTTGGAGCTGGGCGAAGTGGTCTGCGCCCCCGGCGTCGAGGACGACGGGGTTCTGGAAGCGGTGTCCCGGGCCGACCTGGCCGCGTTCGCGGCGCAGAGCTCGGAGCTCGCCCGGCGGTACCGGGACCGCTGAGGTTGGACTACCGGACCACCCGCATCCGGCCCGGAGGGGCCGCCGGAGCGGCCGCCCCGATCCCGGCGTCGAGGAACTCCTGCTGGCGCTCGGCCATCCGCTCGACGAAGGCCTTGCCCCGGTCGAGGTAGCGCAGGACGTCCCCCTGGCCCTGGGGGCGGGGGAGCATCCAGGAGTGGCCGCCGGGGACCCAGAGGATCTCCTCGTCGGCGAGGACGGAGAATTCCTTGGCCGTGGCCGGGTTGGCGATCTCGTCGAAGCAGCCCCAGACGGGGAGGATGGGGATGCCCCGGTCGACCGCCGCCATCACCTCCCGGCGGAGGTCGAGGGCCATGAGCATCGACCCCACGGGAAGGGTCCGGCCCATGGCCCGGATGTTCCGGCGGGCGTCGGGCCACAGCCCCCGGAGGGTGGAGGCGAGCCGGCGGCCGACGAGGAGGTCGCCGGAGTCGAAGACCACGGCGGCGAGGAGGTCGGCTACCCCGGCGATGTCCGGGGCGAAGGGGGCGAGGAGGGAGACGACCAGGCCGTGGCGGTGCTTCCAGGCCGGGGTGGCGGCCCCGTCCCGGTAGATGATCCCGAGGGTCCGCTCCGGGAAGGAGTCGGCGAACTGGATGGCGACGGCCCCTCCCATGGAGTGGCCCAGGAGGACGACCGGGCCCGCCCCGACGTGGTCGAGGACATGGACGACCTGCTCGGCGATCTCCCGGATGTTGACGTGCTCCCAGGGCATGGGGTCGCTGCCGGCGAAGCCGGGGAGGCTCGGGTTCACGACCCGCCAGCCCAGAGTCTCGGCCAGGTGGGCGCTCTCCCGCCAGTACATCCCCCCGCCGGCGAAGTAGCCGTGGATGTTCACGGCCCAGATGGGGGGGGAGCCGGGCCCGGCCGGCCCGTGGGCGTGGATGTTGTCGGAGACGGCGAAGCGGATCCTCCGGCCCTCCCGGACGAGGACGTCGGTGACCATGTCGACGGAACGGGCGCTCACCGGTCCAGTCTCCCCCGGTCCGGGCCGCTCTGCACGACGGGGGCCGGCTGTCGGGAAGCTGGGGCGGAGGGGTTGGGCCTCACGCCGGACGAGGTTACCGGAGCCGGACCTGGCAACAGCGGAGGGTGGGTGCTCAGCTCCGGAGGGTCGTCTCGAGGCCGTTGAGGCGCTCGAGGATGGTCTCGGCGTCGGCCACGAACTGCCGGACCAGGTCCCCGGCCGGGACGAGCTCCCCGATGGCCCCGATCCCCTGGCCGGCCGGGTAGGCCTCCCGGGCCGGGTCGACCTCGGCCGTCCGCTCGTCTCCCCCGAGGTGGAAGGCCCCGTCGTTCATCGACCGGCCCAGCTGGGCCGGGAACTTGGCCAGCTCGCCGGGGTTGGCGTCGAAGTAGCCGGTGTAGTCGTTGGCGACGACCCGCATCGTCTTCCCCGAGTAGGCCCGGCTGATCGTGGTTCCGTCCTCGGCCGTGGCCAGGAGGGCGTCCTTGTAGCCGGTCACCGTCCGGGCCTCGGGGGTGGCGATGAACCGGGTCCCGACCCAGACCCCGTCGGCCCCGAGGGCCAGGGCGGCGGCCAGGCCCCGTCCGTCGAAGATCCCCCCGGCCGCCACCACCGGGACCCGGTCCCCCACGGCGTCGACGATCTGGGGGACGAGGGGGAGGGTGGCGACCAGCCCGGTGTGGCCCCCGGCCTCGGTCCCCTGGGCCACCACGACGTCGCAGCCGGCCTCGACGGCCCGCCGGGCGTGGGCCACCTTCCCGCACATGCTGATGACGAGGAGCCCGGACCGGTGGCACTGGTCGACAACCTCGGTGGGGACCCCGAGGCCGGCCACGAAGACGGTGGCCCCTCCCGCGATGATCAGCCTGACCTGGTCCTCCATCCCCCCGGGCATGGCCGTGAGAAGGTCGACCCCGAAGGGCTTTTCGGTGAGGGCCCGGGTGGCGGCCATCTCCTCGACCATCGTCGTAGGGGACATCGTCGAGGCGCCCAGGCAGCCGAACCCGCCGGCCTCGGAGACGGCGGCCACCAGCCGGTGGTAGGAGACCCCCCCCATCCCGGCCAGCATGACCGGGTGCTCGATCTGGAGAAGGTCGGTGAGTCGGGTCCGCATGGAAACCTCCAGCTGGGCAGGGTCGGATGGGACGGAAAACCAGTTGATTGACCGGTCAGTCTAGGGATTGGTCCGCCCCGGCGCCATCGGGGACGCGTAGCCTCGGGAAAATGGCCGATCTCCGCGCCTCCCTCCGCCGGGCGGCATCCAAGGCCGGGATGGCCCTCCACTCCATGACCGACCTGGGTGTCCCAACGGCCGCCCTGGTCGCCACCGCCACCGTCCGGACCCAGGTCGAGGGCTGGCGGACCGGCCTGGCCCGGCGGGGGGCGGGGAGCCCCCTCGGCCCGGGGGGGCTCCGCCAGGTCGACCCCTCCCGTGCCGGGGCCCGGTTCACCTTCGAGACGGCCGAGCTCGAGGTCCGGTTCCTGGCCTCCGACGTGGTCCGGCTGACCTGGGGGCCGGGGACGGCCCCCGTCCCCTACGCCCTGGTCGACGACCCCCCCTTCGACGAGCCCTCGGCCGTCCTCCGCCAGGTGAGCGGTCTGGGCCGGGGGAACGGGACCTCGGGGGAGCGGGGCTGGGCCCTGCGGACCCCGGACCTCGAGGTGGCGGTGGCCGCCGACGGGGCCATCCGGGTGGCCCGACCCGAGGGGCCCGTCCTCCGCCGGCTCTTCCCTCCCACCCGGCGGGGAGAGGCCTGGGAGCAGGCCTTCACCATGCGGCCCGGGGAGCGGTTCGCCGGGCTCGGCCAGCAGGCCGGTGGTGTCGACCTCCGGGGCGGGTCCCACCGGCTCTGGAACCGGGACCCGGCCGGGGCCTGGGGATCTGGGACCGACCCCCTCTACCTCGGGATCCCCGTCCTGGTCGGGAGTCACCCCGACGGGGACCTCCTGGCCTTCGCCGAGAATTCCACCGAGTCCACGATCCACCTGGAGGACCGGCCCGGCCCGGCCACCGCCACCGTGACCTATGCCGGTGGGCTCCTCCGCCAGTACCTGGTGGCCGGCCCCCTCCCCCGGCTCCTCGACGGCTACACCGCCCTGACCGGCCGGCCCGCCCTTCCGCCCCGCTGGGCCCTCGGCTACCACCAGTGCCGCTGGGGCTACAAGGAGGCCGGGGACATCCGGGCCGTCCTCGAGGGGTTCGCCACCCTCGGCCTCCCCCTGAGTGCGGTCCACATGGACATCGACTACATGGACGGCTACCGGGTCTTCACCGTCGACCCGGCCCGGTTCCCCGACCTCCCGGGTCTGGCTGCCGAGTCGGCCGAGCGGGGGGTCCGGCTCGTCGCCATCATCGACCCCGGGGTCAAGGTCGACCCTGCCTTCCCCCTCTACCGGGACGGCCTGGCGGAGGGCCGGTTCTGCACCGACGAGGAGGGCCGGCCCGCCGTCGGGGTGGTCTGGCCCGGCCGGTCCGTCTTCCCCGACTTCACCGACCCGGGCACCCGGGAGTGGTGGGGGGACCAGTACCGGACCCTGACCGAGGCCGGGATCGCCGGGATCTGGCACGACATGAACGAGCCCACCTCCCTGGCCCTCTGGGGGGACCGGACCCTGCCGGCCTCCACCCGGCACGAATTCGACGGCCGGGGCGGGGACCATGCGGAGGCCCACAACCTCTACGGCCTCCTCATGAACCGGGCCGGCCACGAGGGGCTCCGCCGGGCCCGACCCGACCGCCGACCCTTCATCGTCTCCCGGTCGGGCTGGGCCGGGACGGCCCGTTGGGCCTGGAACTGGACCGGCGACGTCGAGACGAGCTGGCCGGCCCTCCGCCAGCAGGTGGCCACCGTCATCGGCCTGGGGCTCTCCGGCGTCCCCTACTCGGGGCCCGACATCGGCGGCTTCAGCGGCATCCCCGACGAGGAGCTCTACCTCCGCTGGCTCCAGCTCAGTGTCCTCCTCCCGTTCTGCCGGACCCACTCCGTTGTCGGGGTCCCCCCCCGGGAGCCCTGGCGGTTCCCCGAGCCGACCCGGACCGCCATCGGGGCCTGGATCCGGTTCCGCTACCGGCTCCTGCCCTACCTCTACACCCTGGCCCACGAGGCCACCGAGACCGGGGCCCCCCTGGTCCGGCCCCTCGTCTGGCCCCTCCCCGACACTGTCGGGGACCGGGACCTCTGGGACGTCGACGACGCCTTCCTCCTCGGCGACGCCCTCCTGGTGGCGCCCGTCACCGAGGCCGGGGCCACGGCCCGGTCCGTCACCCTCCCCCCGGGCCGGTGGAGCAGCTGGTGGGCGGCCGACACCGGCTCGGCCACGGCCGGGACGGCCGGCCTGGCCGCCCCCATCGACCGGATGCCCGTCCTGGTCCGGGCCGGGGCCATCCTCCCCCTCGACGACGGCTGGGCCGCCGTCGGCCCCTGCGCCATCGACGCCGACCCCGACGACCCCGACGGGCTCCTGGCCCTGACCGGGGAAGCGCCCCCGGTCCCCGACGAGGGACACCGGCCCCGGCGGCTCGCCTTCCACTGCTGGCCCACCGCCGGCGGCCACGCCGAGGGGACCTGCACCGACGACGACGGCGACGGCGACGGCCCCGTCCGCCGGGACCACCTCCGGCTCACCGCCGCCGTCCCCGGGGACACCGCCGTCCTGGTCTGGACCCGGACCGGGGACTACCCCCCGCCCGACACCGTCCGGGTCGTCCTCCACGGCCTCGAGTTCGACCGGGCCGAGGCCGACGGCACGCCGGTCGAGGTGTCCGGCTCGGCCGTCGACTGCCCGCCGTTCACCGAGCTCCGGCTGGAGGGGCTCCGGGTCACGGGGCCGTAGGCGGCGTCAGGACCCCCCACCAGCCAGGTAGTCGTTCCAGCGCTGCACCGCCTCGTCCCGGCTGAGACCGGCGAGGTCCCGCTCGGTCAGCCCGACCCTGCGGATGAGGTTTCGGACCAACTTGGCGTCGAGCACTTCCTCCGAGGCAGGCGGGGAAGGGGGCTGCGGGCGTGGTGGAAGGGTTCCCCGCTCCACGCAGGCCCAGAAGTCCTCCTCGGTGACAGCCAGCTGGTCCCGCAGGACGTGGGCCACCAGCCGGGGGTCCCCGATCTGTCCCTTCCCGTGGGACACCCGGGTGGAGAGGATGTCTCCGTTGGCGAGGGCGAGTGTGTACCGGTGGTGATCCCCGGTCTTCGAGGCCCCCCGACCAGTTCCCGACTTCTTCCACCCCTCCTGCTCCACGAACCTCCGATGGGCCGTGTGGAGAAGGGGTCTCACACCGGTTCGGCCTCGTCGAACACCACGCGCCGGAGGAGGTCACGATCTCCGGCACACAGGAGGATGCGACGGACCCTCCCGCCGTGGGCCTGGTGGTTCGGAGCTCGGTGGAGGTCGTCGATCCAGTCGTCGGCGTAATCCTCGAGAGCGTTCAGGAAGTCGTCCTCGGCCTCGTCCAATGTGTCCCCCGCGCCGTGGGTGGGAAGTCCGTCGATCCACATCGAGACCTGGCCCTCGAAGAAGCTGACCTGGACGTTGAACGGGCTTCCCACGGCCAGGGCGTCGTCGAGCACCTGCCGACTGACGACCGCGACCGGAGCGTTGCGCCGCACTACCGCCACCGAACCGCTTTCGGCGATGTCCAGGATCTCCTTCCAGTGGTCCCTGGCTTCCCTGGACCCGTACTCATGGGGGCGCTGGACTGTCGTCACGGACGAAATGGTACCACTGGTACCACTGGTACCACGTGGCATGGCGAGCGTTGGACCTGGTGGCGGACCCGGTCAGCCGTTCCGGACGGCCAGGACCTGGAGGAACATCGGCACCCGGACCCAGTCCCCGTCCGGGTCGGGGTCGGTGACCTCCCGGAGGCGCTCGATGAGGAAACCGGCTCCGGTGAGGGCATCGGCGTAGGCGCCGAGGGGGCGGTGCTCGGAATGGAAGGTCATCGTCAGGCCGTCGCGCTCCAGGGTGTCGACGGTGCGGCGTCGTTCGAACCAGGAGTCGGTGATGACGAAGGGGCGGGCGTCCCCGCCCTTGTCGCCGACGAACCGGCCGGCCGAGTTGACGGGATGGACGACGGCCAGGGCCAGGCGACCGCCGGGACGGAGCACCCGGGCCAGCTCGGCCGTGGCCGCCTCGAGGTCGTCGATGTCCTGGAGGGACATGAAGGCGACGGCGCCGTCGGCGACACCGTCCCCGACGGGGAGCCGGGCCGCGTCCCCGACGACCACCCGGTGGCCCCTGGCCCGGAGGTCCCGGGCCACCCTGCCCTCGCCGCAGCCGATGTCCAGGGTGAGCCGGCCCGGCGGGGGGACGAGGGCCAGGAATTCGTCGCGGTGGAACCGCCAGTAGCTGTCGTGGCCCGGGGCCCGGGCCCAGGCGATCCACTGCCCGGCGTGATCGTCCCAGTCCCGGCGGAGCACGTTTCCGATTCTGACAGCCCTCTCAGGGCCCGGGGAAGGCCCGCCGCAGGGCATCGAGGTCGGCCGGGCCCGAGACGGCCGGGGTGTGGTCGGGGTCGAGCCGGCCGTAGACGAGCCGGACGAAGGCCTCGGCCTGGAGCTCCAGGTCGGGCTCGTCGTCCGGGTCGCCGCTGTCCAGCGAGACCGAGTCGGTCCCGAAGCTGATCACGAGATGGCGGGTCGGGTCGGCGGTCCGGACGGCCACCCGGTGCTCGGTCCCGGTGGGCTTCCCGGTGAACCGGACCACCAGCTCGAGGCCGTCGACGATGACGGCCGTCGGCTCCGGAGCCAGGCCGGCGGAGCGGTCGACGGTGACCTCGACGTCCCAGCTGTGGAGGGCGTGCTCGTTGAGCCGGAGACCGACGAAGCCCCCCAGGTCCACCGTCTTCGAGGCGATCGTGTACACGACCGGTCCCGCTCAGCCTCGGTCAGGGCGTCGACCCGGTCGAGGAAGTCCCGGTCGACGGCCAGGGCGTCGGCGGCCTGGGCCTCTGGGGCCTTGGCGTTCCAGGCCTCCCAGACCGACGGGGCGAACTCGGCCGGGGTCTCGGCCCCGGCCAGGATGTCCTCCAACATCCGCCCCATGATCACCCCCCCGGAACCGAGATGGGAGAGGACTCCGGCGACGGTCCACTCCGAGGGGTAGGCCGGGGCGGTGAGCCCGTCGGGGCCGAGGCCCTCGACAATGGCCCGCAGCCGGGTCGCCGATGTCCGCAGGGCCTCGATCTCGGGAACGGTCATGGATCTCACGGTACCGGGCGACGCACCCCGCACGAGCGTGCTCGGGAGATGGCCCGAAGGCTCAAGATCCTGCTGGACCTGAAGACCCGGTCGGGCTACAGCCCTCACCTCACATCCTCTACCGATCAGAAGCTCGCCGGCCGGGCCGCTGCCGCCCTCGTGGCCCGGGCGGCCGCGACCTGAGCCCGGCCATCCCGGGGCCGGCCAGGCACCGCCGGTAGCGTGCGGGGGTGGACCGCCGGGACTTCCTCCGCAGCGCCGGGCTGACGGCGGCCGGTGTCGCCCTCCTGGGACCGGCGGCCGCGTGCAGCAGCACCTCGGGCGGGACCTCGGCCCCGACGACGGCACCGACGGCGACCGAGTCTCTCGATCCGGCGGCCTGGGCCGCCCTGGCCGCCTCGATGACGGGCCGACTGGTCCTCCCCGCCAGCCCGAGCTACCCGACGGCCATCCTCGTCTACGACCTCCCCTACGCCACGGCCCAGCCCGCCGCCGTGGCCTTCTGCGCCTCCCCCTCCGACGTCCAGCGCTGTCTCGCCTTCGCCCGGGCCCACGGGGTCACCCCCATCCCCCGCTCCGGGGGCCACAGCTACGGGGGCTACTCGACGGGGACCGGCCTCGTCGTCGACACCACCGCCATGGACACCGTCACCGCCACCGGGGGGACGGCGGTGATCGGGGCCGGGACCCGGCTCATCGACGTCTACGACCAGCTCTCGGCGGCCGGGGTCCTCATCCCGGCCGGCTCCTGCCCCACGGTGGGGGTGGCCGGCCTGACCATGGGGGGCGGCATCGGGGTCGTCGGCCGCCGGTACGGGCTCACCTGCGACAACCTCCAGTCCCTCCAGGTCGTCACCGCCGACGGGAGCCTCCTCACCGCCGACGCCTCGGAGCATGCCGACCTCTTCTGGGCCCACCAGGGCGGGGGCGGGGGCAACTTCGGGGTGGTGACCTCCTTCACCTTCACCACCCACCCCGCCCCCGGCCTGGCTCTCTTCACCCTGGACTTCCCCTGGTCGGCCGCTGCCGACGTCCTCGGGGCCTGGCTCGACTGGGCCCCCGGGGCCCCGAACGAGGTCTGGTCCAACTGCCAGCTCCTGGTGGAGTCCGGCACCCCCACCGTCCGCTCCGCCGGGGTCTGCGTCGGGAGCGCCGGCACCCTCAGCTCCCTCCTCCAGCCCTTCCTCTCGGCGGTCGGGACGGCCCCGACCTACAACTACGTGGGGCCCCAGACCTACCTGAACGCCATGCTCATCGAGGGGGGCTGCGAGGGCCTGAGCGTGGCCCAGTGCCACACCCCCGACCAGAACCCGGCCGGGACCCTCAGCCGGTCCAGCTTCGCGGCCAAGTCCGCCTACGTCTCCGCCGCCCCCCCGTCGGCCGGGATCTCCGCTGCCGTGGCCGGCGTCCAGGACCTGGCCGACCAGGACCCCACCCTCGGAGGTGGCCTCGTCTTCGACGCCTACGGGGGGGCCATCAACACCGTCACCCCCGCCGCCACCGCCTTCGTCCACCGAAACGCCCTCTGCTGCATCGAGTCCAGCGTCTCCTGGACCACCACCACCCCGGCCGCCACGATCTCCCTGGGCCGGCAGTGGCTGGCCCAGTCGGCCACCACCATGGCCCCCTACACCGACGGGGGCGCCTACCAGAACTACATCGACCCCACCCTCGTCAACTGGCAGCAGGCCTACTACGGGGCCAACCTCCCCCGGCTCAGCCAGGTGAAGACGACCTACGACCCCGACGGGGTCTTCCGCTTTGCCCAGTCCATCCCCGGGGCCGCGGGCTGACGGCGGGGGGTCACGGGCCCAGGAGGTCGGCGACGTTGTCGTGGAAGAGCCCGGCGGCGTCCCCGGGGAGGGAGCCGGCCCGGGCGTAGTCCTCGAGGGGGGTGCCGGTCCCCTCGGAGTGGGGGTAGTCGGAGCAGGCCATGAAGAGGTCCCCGGACCGGGCCCCCAGCCGGGCCGGCTGCTCGTAGGAGAACGAGGAGACCCGCACCTGGCGGCGGAAGTACTCGCTCGGTCGGAGCTCGAGGGGGGCCAGGGGCCGGCCGTTCAGGGTGGTGGTGAAGTCCCAGCCGCCGTCGAGCATCAGCAGGTACTGGGGCACCCAGACCGAGGAGAGCTCGACGATCCCGATCCGGAGACCGGGGTGCCTTGCCAGGGTGCCGTTCACGATCAGGTCGGTGACGGCGACGGCGGGAGGGACCCAGAGGAAGATCGACCCGAGCACGGGGACGAGGCTGTCCCCGGGGTCGGTCGAGAAGGCCTCGTCGAGGACCGGGGGCTGGTCGGCGACGTGGAAGACCGGGGTCACCCCCCGGTCGACGAAGGCCGACCAGAGCCGGTCGTGGTCGGGGTGGGAGAGGGGCCGGCCGTCCACGGCGGCCGGGGCGATCATGGCCAGCCGGACGCCGGCCCGGGCCAGTCCGGCCAGCTGGGCCTCCAGCCAGGCCGGGTCCCGGAGGGTCAGGTGGGCCACCGGGTGGAGCCGGCCCCGGCCCCCGGCCACCACCTCGCCGCACCAGCGGTTCCAGGCCCCCATGTTGGCGGTCAGGGCCGGGAGGTCCCCCGAGAGTCGGCGCTCCCAGAGGAGCCCGTAGTTGGGGAAGACCACGGCCTGGTCGAGGCCCATGACGTCGAGCTGGTCGACCCGGGCGGCGGGGTTCCAGTAGGAGGTCGGGAGGGCCTCGTCGTAGCGGTACCCGGCCGGGAGGCCCTCCCGCTGCCGTTGCCGGTGCCGGCCGAGGGCGGCGGTGTCCCCGGGGACCTGGACGTCGGCCAGGTCGAGCCGCTGCTCCCCCCAGCTCAGCCAGGTGTAGCCGAGCTCGTCGTCGACGAGAGTCAGGGCCTGGTCCCGGCGGTCCGGGTCGATGTGGTCGGCCCAGAGGGTCCGGTCCTCGTAGAGGTGCTGGTCGGAGTCGATGACGCCGGTCACACCGGCCGCTCTCCCCCGGAGCGCCAGCGGAGTCGGACCCGGAGGTGGGTGGGGCCCCGGAAGGGGCCGCTCATTCGCCAGCCCGGGGCCGGATCGGCCAGGGCCAGCTCCGAGACCGCCCCCAGGAGTCCCCCCACCATGGCCTCGGCCTCGGCCCGGGCCAGCTGGGCCCCCAGGCAGTGGTGGGGTCCGACGGCGAACGACAGGGGGGGTGGGCCACCCCGGTCCGGGTCGAACCGGTCGGGGTCGTCGTAGGCGGCCGGATCCCGGTTGGCGGCGGCCAGCACCACCAGGACGAAGGCTCCGGCCGGGACGGTGACCCCCCCCACCTCGGCGTCCTCCCCGGCCACCCGGCCGATGTAGAGGGTGGGGGTCTGGTGGCGGAGGAATTCCTGGACCAGCGGCCGGAGGAGCTCGGGCTCCTCCATGGCCCGGCGGAGGAGCCCGGGGTGCCGTGTCAGCTCGAGGATCCCGTTCGCCGTCAGGTCCCTCGTCGTCCGGTGGCCGGCGGAGTAGAGGGTGACCACCAGTGAGAGGAGCTCGGCGTCCTGGAGCCGCTCCCCGTCCTCCCCGGCCCCGGCCAAGGCGCTCAGGAGGTCCTCTCCCGGCGAGGCCCGGCGGTCGGCCAGCAGCCGGCGGGCCTCGGCCCGGAAGGATTCGGCCGCCTCCAGGGCGTCGGCCATGGCGGCGGGGTCCACGGAGATCGACAGGAGCCGGGTGACCCGCTCGGTGAGGGCCGTGAGCCGGGCCCAGTCCTCCTCCGGGACCCCCAGCAGCGAGGAGATGGTGGCGGTCGGCACCTGGTCGGCGAACCCGTCGAGGAGGTCGACCTCGGCCCCGTCGTCCGAGCCGTTCCGCATCGAGTCGAGGCAGCCCGCCACCAGCCCCCCGATCCGGTCCCCCAGGGTGGCGACGGCCCGGGCCGTGAAGACGGGTTGGACGATCCCCCGCACCCGGGGATGGTCGGGGGGATCGAGGAAGTTGATCCGGTGGCCCAGCTCGTCGTGGGCGGCACCCGGAGGCAGGAGTTGGCGGTAGAGGGCCCCGATCGGACCCGAGACGAACCGGCGGTCCCGCAGGACGGCGTCGGCCTCGGCCCGGCCCAGGACGCACCACATTCCGTTCGTGGCCTGGTGGACCGGCCCCGAGGCGGCCCGGGCCGCGGCCAGGTGGCTGAAGGGGTCCTCGGGTCGCGCCTCGAGCTCGGCCGGGTCGAGCCGTACTGTCCCGGTCACGGCGAGCCCCCCTCCCCGGCCAGCCCGGCCTCGACCCGGAGCCCGCCGGCCAGGAGCGCCTCCTCGCCGCCCATGGGCCCGATGAGCTGGAGGCTGGCCGGGAGGGGACCCCCGGTCGGGACGGCCATGGCCAGGGCCGGCACCCCGGCCAGGTTGACAGGGAGGGTGCACCGGGCCATGAGGAGCTCCTCCCCCTGGCCGAGGGGCGGGGGGAGGATGGAGAGGGTGGGGGTGGCCAGGAGGTCCACCTCCCCGAAGAGCCGGTCCAGCCGCTCCAGCCAGCGGTCCCGGACAGCGGCGGCCCGGGCCAGGGGCACCGGTCCGATCCCCCGGCCCAGCCGGAGCCGGTCGGCCACGTCGGTGCCGACCTCGTCCGGTCGGCGTTCCAGGAGGGCCCGGTTGGTGGCCCAGGCCTCGGCCACCAGGAGGAGTCCGGTGGCGGCCGTGACCTCCTCCCACTCGGCCAGCTCGATCGACACCACCTCGAACCCGGCCACGGCCAGGGCCGAGTCGACGGCGGCGTCGACGGTGGGATCGGCCTCCACCCGGACCCGGCCCACCCGCCCGGGCGCTGGGCCCGACAGGACGAAGCCGGGCTCGAGGAGCTCCATCCCGGTGACCAGCCCGGTCACGTCCCGGGCCATGGGGCCGACGGTGTCGAAGCTCGGGGCCAGGGGCCAGACCCCCGCCAGGGACACCCGACCCCAACTGGTCTTGAGGCCGGCCGTCCCGCAGCAGGCCGAGGGGATCCGGACCGACCCCCCGGTGTCGCTCCCGTAGGCCACGTCGGCCTCCCCGGTGGCGACGGCCACGGCCGAACCGCTCGATGAGCCTCCGGGGACCAGCCCCGGGTCGAGCGGGTTGACCGGGGTCCCGTACCAGGGGTTGATCCCAGTCACGCCGAGGGCCAGCTCGTGGAGGTTCGTCTTTCCCACGATCCGGGCCCCGGCCGCCCGGGCCCCGGCCAGGCAGGCGGCGTCGGTCCGGGCCGGCCCGGCCTCGGCGGCCACGGCCCGGCACCCGGCCGTGGTCGGGACCCCCACCATGTCGATGAGGTCCTTCACCGCCAGCCGGCTCCCCGACCCCGACGTCTCGAACCGCTCGATGAAGGTGCTCAACCGGGCACCCCGGGCAGCCCCGAGATGCCCGTGGCCGAGGCCGCCCCCCGGAGCCCGGGCGTTCCCATCGAACCGGCGTAGCCGGCGTCCCCGAAGGCGAAGACCCCGCCGTCCGAGCCGACCAGCCAGTACCCCGACCCACCTCCGGTGAGGGTGCTCGTGGGCTCCGAAGCGGCGATCCCGGTGATCGGGGCGTTGAGGGGCCGGCCCCCCAACGACCCGGCGTAGCGGGCGTCCCCGAAGGCGAAGACCCCCCCGTCCGAGCCGACCAGCCAGTACCCCGACCCACCTCTGGAGGGTTCCGACGCCGCCATCCCGACGACCGGGGCGTTGAGCGGCCGTCCTCCCATCGACCCGGCGAAGCGGGCGTCCCCGAAGGCGAAGATCCCCCCGTCCGAGCCGACCAGCCAGTACCCCCCGCCGTCCGGGGTAGCGGCCATCCCGACGACGGGGGCGTTGAGGGGCCGGCCCCCCATCGACCCGACGTAGCCGGCGTCCCCGAAGGCGAAGACCCCCCCGTCGGCGGCGACCTCCCAGTAGCCCTTCCCGTCGGCCGTGGGGGCCATCCCGACGACCGGGGCGTTGAGCGGCCGTCCCCCCATCGACCCGGCGAAGCGGGCGTCCCCGAAGGCGAAGACCCCTCCGTCGGCGGCCACCTCCCAGTAACCTCCCCGGCTCGGGGTCGAGCTGATCCCCACCATGGGGGCGTGGGGCCGCCCCGCCATCGACCCCGCGAAGCCGGCGTCCCCGAAGGCGAAGACCCCGCCGTCACCCCCGACGGCCAGGTAGCCCCCCGCCGCTCCCGGTGGGGGGGTCCCCACCACGGCCGGCCCGCTCACGTTCCCGGCCCCGTCCAGGGCCACGATCCGGATCCCCGTCGTCCCCACCGGGACGCCGGCCGTCTCCGTCGTTCCCGCCGGTCCGGATGGACTGAGCGAGACGGTGTGCCCGTCCGGCCCGTAGGTGATCTCGTAGTGGCCCACCGTCCCGTCGTACCAGTCCCCACCGGGGGCCCTGAAGGAGACCGTCGGCTGCCCCGGCGACCAGCTCACGTTCCGGGCCACCCCGGGGGGCCGGCTGTCGGTCCCGGCGTTGCCGCTGTTGTACTCGTCGTGCTGGGCGTGCCACCACTGGTCGTTGGCCGTGGCCGATCCGCCGGTGGACCAGGCGAAGAGCTCCCCCTCCCGGGTCCCGGCCACCACGTCGGTCCGCCCGTCGCCGAGGAGGTCCCCCGTCGACGGGGCGAAGGTGACCCAGCCCCCGGTGAACTTCGGGAACCCCGCCGCCGGGGTCCCCGCCGCCGTGTAGGCGTCGAGCAGGTTGGAGTCCCCCCCGGAGACCACCGAGACCTGGCCTCCACCCGAGACGTCGCTGAAGAGGGGCTGGCCCAGGAAGTCGAGCCCCTCCCGGACGGCCGGGAACCCACTGACCGTCTGGGGGGCTCCGTTCGGCGCCAGCTGGGCGTTCCAGGCCCCCATGAACTGGTTGATCCCCAGCCCGGAGTCGGTCTCGAGCTCGGCGCCGGCGAAGGTCGCCGACCCCACCGTCGACTGGGCGAAGACGAGCGGGGACCCCGGGGGGCCCAGCCGGCCGAACGACCCCGACGAGGTGAACGGGATGGGGGTCTCCGGCGGGAGGGTGGCCGGGTCGAGGGCCAGGCTCGGGTTGTTCTGGACGGTCAGGAGGGAGTAGCCCGCGGTGAAGAGGTCGCCGTAGGCGCCCTCCACCGTCCCGTTCCCGTCGATGAGGGAGCTCGGGGTCCAGATCGGCCCCACTGCCACCTCGTCCCTCCCCGTCCCGTGGACGTCGGCCGCCACCGGGACGTCGGTCCCCTCGGTGATGAATTCCTGGGCCGACCCGTAGTACTCGACCAGGCCCTGCTGGGTGACCGGCCAGCCCGGGACCTGGGCCCCCGCCGCCGTGAAGGCGAAGACGTAGCCCTTCGGGAGGGGCTCGATCCCGCCCCCGGTGATCTCGGTCTCCTGGCTTCTCACGACGAGGTCGGGGGGGCCGATACCGTCGAAGTGGGCCACCGCCGGCGGGGTGTCGAGCTTCTGGTCGGCCTCGAGGAGGTAGCCCGGGTCGGGGGTGAACCCGGCCGGCAGCACCACCCGGACCGGCCATCCCGGTCGGACGTTCCCGGCCGGGTCCCAGACGTGGAGGTACCCATCCCACCCGGACTGGACGATCGACAGCCGGTGGTCCCCGTCGAGGTCGGCCAGCACCGGCGGGGAGCTGGCCCCGGCCACCGGGAGCCGGACGTTCGGGAGCTCGGGCCGGGGGATGGCCGGGGCCGTCACCCCGGTGTCGGTGGTCCGGGGCCAGCCCGGCTCCTCCTGACCCTGGGCGTCGAAGACCGAGACCGTCCCGTCGACGCTCGTCACCACCACCGACAGGGCCCCGGTGTGGTCGAGGTCCCCGACGGCGACCGGGTCGAGGATCGACTGGTGGCCCGGGTCGACCCCGCTGTGGGCGGCCGGGACCGAGACCGGCGGGCTGTGGGCGGGCCAGCCCGGGAGCTCCAGGCCGCTCGACGGGTCGAGGGCGTGGACCAGGCCGTCGGCGTCGGCGTAGACGATGTCCATCGTCCCTGTCCCCTGGAGGTCGACCAGGGCGGGCTGGCTCTCGATGCTGGCCCCGTTGGCCTTCGGGAACCCGGGAAGGAGGGTCCCGTCGTGCTGGACGTTGATCGCCCGCCGGTCCTCGGCCCCGGCCGAGGTCGTCGTGTCGGTGACGAGCAGCCGGAGCGTGACGGCGTACTGCTCGGAGGTGGGGAGGTCCTTGGGGCCGGTAGGGGGAGCCGAGACCGACGGGGACGCCTTCCAGAACGCCGGAGGGATGCTCGAGAGGTCGAGTGTCCCGAGGAGTCCGTTGAACGATCCCGTCCCCGTCCCCGTCCCGATCGGGAACCAGTCGCCGTCGACGGGCTGGGGTCCGGCGGCGGCCTGGAGGGTCCAGCTGAACCCGTCTCCCGACGGGGCCGTCACCGTCCCGTCCACCGGGAGGCTGGCCGTCGTGGTCGGGTCGACCATGGCGTACCACCCCGGAGTGGTGATGAGGCCGGTGGGGGGCTCCAGGTGGCTGGTGAACAGGACCCGGGCCGCGGCCAGCATGTCGGGGATCCCGTAGCCGTACTGGAGGTTCCACCCGTCCGAGCTCCCCCCGCCCCCGGCCCACGACAGCGTGGTGTCGGTCACTGGCCGGGCCGTCGACCGCATGATCTGGATGGCCTGGTCCCCGGTCAGCGGGGCCGGGACGAACCCGTCGGTGTGGGCCGTGTTCCCGTAGGAGAGCAGGAGCCCGAAGAGCCCTCCCGTCGTCGGAGTCGACTCCGACGTGGATCCCCCCCCGGTGTCGACCGTGAACATGTCATGGGTGCCCCAGGAGGTCTCGTCCGACCGGGTGTAGGCCGTCCCCGCCGCGTCGACCACGGCGCCGTTGCCGGGGAGGACGTCGGGCCAGAACATCCCCCCCTGGTGGTCGGTGGAGTCGAAGTCGTTCGAGGACTCCACCGTCACGATCCCCTGCCGGTGCACGAAGTCGACGGCGTTGGCCATGAAGGTCGAGTAGCCCAGGTCGGCCGTGACCGACACGATGACCCTGGCCCCGGAGTCGGCGGCGAAGAGCCAGGCCTTGGCCAGGTCGTCGGTCCGGTCCAGGGCCTCCTCCCCGGCCTTGACGGGGAGGATGCTGCACTTCGGGCACTCCGAGTGGATGGTGTCCATCTGGCCGTTGGCATGGCCGTAGGCGGTGTCGACGGTAGCCGGGTCGTTCTGGCCGTCGTAGAAGTCCCACCCCGAGATGGCGCAGGGGAAGCCCGCCACCGTGACCGGGGCCGAGTTCCCCGGCGGCGGCGGGGCCAGTCCGGCCCCGCAGAACGACGCCGTCAGGTCCTCCGGGTCGATGACCCCGTTGCCGTTGCGGTCCCCGACCCGGGGGTCCTGGGCCCAGTCGGCGGCGGTCACGTGCCCCGTGGAGGCCAGGTCGTAGTCGGCCAGCGCGCTGCTGTACCAGGTGCTGCACGGCTCGGTCGTCCCCCCGACCACCATCGTGGCCGTCCCGACCGTCGCCCCCGTGCAGGGGACCGGCGCCTCCCGCCGGTCGACCGTCACCACCGAGGCCAGGGCGGCGGCATCGTGGAGGTGCCAGTTGATCCCCCCCTCGACGTAGGCGATGGTCACGTTGGGGTCGCCTCCCCCGTAGGTGGCCACGGCCGCCTCCTGGTTCATTCCCTGGGGTCCGTTCTCGTCCAGGTGGGACGTGCTCCTCCCCGCCGCCGAGCCGGCACTGACCAGCAGTGAGGCCAGGCAGAGCCCGGCGAACGCCAAGGACCGTCGACGACTTCCCCCCCAGGACATGGGGACCGAGGCTACCCGGGAGTCAGCTCCGGTCCCGGCCCTCGACGTTGTCCCAGTCGATCTCCTCCCCGAGGACCTTCTGGGTCTCGGTGGCGAACCGGACGAACCGGGTGTAGGAGTCGGTGTTGGTCAGGCCGTAGATCTCCCGCCGGCTGGCATCGAAGAGGTCGGGCGGCCCGATGGGCTCGTCCTGGTCCTTGAAGATGTCGTCGAGGGCCCCCCGGTTGCCGCCGCTCAGGTTGACCTGGGCCGCCGACCCCTCCCGGACGTGTTCCTGGTAGATCTGTTTGGCCAGGTCCATGTTCCCGTTCCGGCCGAACTCGTCCACCTTGGCCAGGAAGTCGAGGTTCTCCGTCACGTAGTTGGCCTTGGCGAAGAAGTAGTAGATCGTGGCCCAGCCCTCGTCCTTGAGGCAGTCCTCGAGGCTCGAGGGGATCGTCCTGTCCTTGACGATCTCGAGCATCCAGGGCTCCATCTCGGCCTTCCACTGGTCAGGAGTCTCGAGCGGCATGGTGGACCTTTCTGCATGGTGGTGGGACGCGCGCCGACCGTAGCGGAAGGGTGGAGCCGGTTCCACCGGTCACCCTGCGGCCGGCTCCCCGCTCGACGGGGCCAGGGCGGTCACAGCGGCGTCGACCGTATGGAAGAGGTGGTCCGGGCTGATCGTCTCGAGCAGGCCGCTCCGCCGGAGGTTCTCCGGGACGGGTCCATAGGCCCGGGCCACGGCAAAGGTCACCCCCTCCCGTTCGAACTCGGTCAGGAGCTGCCCCAGGGCCCGGGCCCCGGTGAAGTCGATGTCGCCCGCCCCGGCCGCATCGAGGACGAAGAGCCGGGTCGGTGCCACGACCGCGGCGGTGGCCAGGGCCCGATGGACCTGGAGCCTGAAGTAGCCGGCGTTGGCGAAGTAGAGGGGAGCGGCGAACAGGAAGACCACCACTCCGGGGACCTCCCGGGGGTGCTCATGGTGGTGGAGGGGCTCCCAGCTGGTGGTGTTCGGGATACGGCCCAGGACGTAGGTCCGGGGTCGGGCCGCCAGCCGGGTCCGGTCGACGATGGCCAGGCCGACGGCCACGGCGATACCCTGCTCCACCCCGACCAGGGCCACCGTGAGGAGGGTGAGGACGGCCAGGGCGAACTCCCAGTGGTCGAACCGGAGCACGGCCCGGAGGTCCTTTACGTGGAAGAGCCGGCTGGCCACATAGATGAGGACGGCGGCCAGGGTGGCGTCGGGAAGGTCCCGGAGGATCCCCGCCGCCGGGATCAGACCGACGGTGACGACGGCGGCCAGGATCCCGGCCATCTGGGTCTTCCCCCCAGCCTGGGCCACCGCTCCGGTCCGTCCCGGGCTGGCATTGGCCGGGAAGCCCCCGACCAGCCCGGCGGCCATGCTCCCCGCCCCGACCCCGATGAAATCGATCCCGACGTCGGTCCCGTAGCCCCCCTGGTCGGCGAAGGCCCGGGTGGTGGCAGCCGTCTGGCTCAGCACCACCAGGGCCACCACCAGCGCGATCGGGCCGAGCCGACCCGCCTCCGTCCACGTCAGGGCCGACAGCCGCAGGCCCAGCTGGGGAGCGCCGTGGGCGATGGGCCCGAGGACGGCCACCCCGTGACCGGTCAGCCCGGCCAGGCCCACCACCACCGTCGATCCCACCAGGCCGATCAGGGCCCCCGGGATCCTCCGGTCCAACCGCTCCGCCCCCACCACCACGACGAAGACCGCCACCCCGATCCCAACGGCCCAGCCGTTGGTCGCCCCCAGGTGATGGCCGATCTGGTCGAGCCGGTGGACGGTGCTCCCGTTCACCGACGGGAGCCCGAGGAGGTCGGGCAGCTGGTGGACGACGATGATGACGGCCACCCCGGCCAGGAACCCCGTGATGATCGGGGCCGACAGGAAATCGGCGATCCAGCCCAGTCGGAGGAGGCCGACCAGGGCCACGATGGCTCCCACCATCACGGCCAGGAGGCCGACATCGGCGAGGTAGCCGCTGGAGCCGGTGGCGGCCAGGTGGCCGATCCCGACGGCGAAGAGGGGGGCGATGGTGGAGTCCGCCCCCACCGACAGCTGGGGGTTCGATCCCACCGCGGCGAAGACGACGGCACCGGCCACGAAGGTGAACAGCCCGGTGATCGGGGGCATCCCGGCCAGCCGGGAGGTGGCCAGCTGCTCGGGGACGGCGATCACCAGGAGCATGATCCCGGCCAGGACGTCGGTGCCGAGCCAGCTCCGCCGGTAGCCCCGGAGGGACGCGAAGGGCAGCCGCGTCCGGCGGGGCCGGGCCGTGTCACCCGACGACCTGCCGGCCCCGTCCTCGGTCGTCACGCCCACCTCCCGGCCGGACCCACCCGGCCCACCCGCCTCGTCAGCGGTCCAGCTCGAGCCAGTCTCGCACGCAGGCGAGGACCTCGACCTCGGGGTGGGACCAGACGAACCGCTCGGCCCGGTCCAGGATGTCCGTCACCTGCCCGGCCGTGGACCCCACAGCGGCGAAGCCGATGGCGGCCCGCTGCCACTGGTCGTGGTGGTCCACCTCGGACACCGACAGGCCGAGGTTCCGGGACCGCTCCACCAGGTGCCGGACCACGGTCCGCTTGGCCTTGAGCGAGCGGCTCCCCACGATCCGCAGCTCCATGGTCATCGCCCCGACGTGCACTGGATCTCTGGCCGACCGCCCGCTATTCGACCATCACGGTGACCTGGCCCGGGAAGTCGATGGTGATGACTCCGGCCCACAGGCACATGCACAGCGACTCGTCGGTCAGCGCCGGGAGGCCCCCCATCAGCACCGTCGGTGCCCCCGGGATCCAGGGCGCGTCGACGAGGGGGATGCAGGGCATCGGGGTGAGGACACCGAGGGCGGCAGCGGTGGCGGCGATGACCTCGGGGTTGGCCTCGCTCATGCACATCCCGAAGGGCTCGATGTTCACGAACGGGAGCATGTCCATGATCGTTGCCGCCGGAGTTGGGCAGAAGACGTCGGTGTCGGGGAGGGCGTCGAGCACCGAGGGGGCCATCCCGAAGGTGCACATCATGACCGCCCCGGTGCAGCACTGGATGCCCATCCCCGCCAGTCTAGGGTGCCTCCTGCCATTGCACCCAGAGCCGGACAGGAGCCTTTTCGGGCAACCTGACCTGCACGTTGAGTCCCTGTTGAGCGGCCGCTGATGCCCTTCCGGCACACTGCAACCCATGTCCGATCGGGTAGCCCTCCACGTCGTCGCCGCCGATCCCATCTCCCGCCTCGGTCTCACCGCCCAGCTCCGGGGACTCCCCGGTCTGGAGATCGTCGACGAGCCCGACCGGGCCGACGTCGCCGTCGTGGCCGCCGACACCGTCGACGAGGACGCCACCCGGGCTGTCCGGACCCTGCTCCGCGGGGAGTGCACCCAGGTGGTCCTGGTCGCCACGGTCCTCGACGACCAGGGCGTCCTCGCCGCCGCCGAGGCCGGGGTCTGCGCCATCCTCCGTCGCTCCGAGGCCTCCCCCGAGCGCCTGGCCACCGTCGTGACCTCCGCCGCCCACGGCCACGGCACCCTCCCCCCCGACCTCCTCGGCTCGCTGTTGTCCCAGGTCGGGAAGCTCCAGCGCAATGTCCTCGAGCCCCGGGGACTCCGCTTCAACGGATTCACCCAACGCGAGGTCGAGGTCCTCCGCCTCATCGCCGACGGTCACGACACCAACGAGATCGCCGATCAGCTCGCCTATTCCGAGCGGACCGTCAAGAACGTCATCCACGACGTCACCTCCCGGTTCAACCTCCGCAACCGCTCCCACGCAGTCGCCTACGCCCTCCGGGCCGGAGTCATCTGACCGCTCCCGGCCCCTTCGGGCAGGTGCTGTGCCCACCAGCCCCTCCGCCCGAACTTTCGGGCAACGGCAGGGGCAGGCTGGTAGATTTCCGCTGACGGCGCTGATCAGCTGGGGGCACAGATTTGATCGACGGGGTGACGCAACGGCAAGCGCCCGGAAGTGGACCCCAGGCCTGGGCGCCCGTGGCCGGGGGCCTCTCCCGGGAACGCCTCCACGACCGCCTGGACGGCGTCTGGCGGTCAGGGTTCGGACTGATCGTGGCCCCCGCCGGCTGGGGCAAGACGACCCTGGTGGCCCAGTTCGCCGAAGCCAGCGACACCCCGGTGGCCTGGTACCGGTCCCGGGGCGGGGACACCGACCCGGCCCGGCTCCTCCGCCACCTCCAGCTGGCCCTGGCCCCCTCCCCGGCCCCCGGATCGGGACCGTGGTCGACAGCCGGCGACCTGGTGGCCGCCCTCGAGCTGGCCCTGCCCACCCTCCTCGTCCTCGACGACCTCCACCTCCTGGCCGGGAGCCCGGCCGAGGCCGTCCTGGCCCAGCTGGTCGAGGAGCGGCCACCCCGGCTCACCATCCTCGGCGCCTCCCGCACCGTGCCCGGCTTCGACCTCTCCCGCCTCCGGGTCTCCGACCGGGTCGTCGAGCTCGGTGCCGACGACCTCCGCTTCAGGACCTGGGAGGTCGACCACCTCTTCCGCGACTGCTACCACACCCCCCTCGCCCCCGAGGAGCTCGCCGAACTGGCCCGCCGGACCGAGGGCTGGGCCGGCTGCCTCCAGCTCTTCCACCTGGCCACCTCGGACAAGTCTCCCTCGGAACGCCGCCAGGTCCTGGCCTCCCTGGGCACCCGCTCCCGGCTCGTCCGGGAGTACCTGACCCGGAACATCCTCGACGAGCTCCCCCCCGACCTCCGGGACTTCCTCGTCCGCAGCAGCGTCCTCCGGGAGCTGACCGGCGACCTCTGCGATACCCTCCTGGGCCGGTCCGGGAGCGAGCAGCTCCTCGACGAGCTCGAGCGGCGCCAGATCTTCACCACCCGGCTCGACGGCGACGGGACCTACCACTACCACGAGATCCTCCGCTCCCACCTCGAGGTGGAGCTCCTCCAGATCCTCGGGGTGACCGAGGCCCAGTCCGCCTACCGCCGGGCCGGCTACCTCCTCGAGGAGGCCGGCCGGCCGGCCGGGGCCCTCTGGTCCTTCTGCCGGGCCGAGGACTGGCCCTCGGCCATGCGCGTCCTCGGCTCCGACGGGGCCGCCCTGGCCGGCGAGACGGGCTCCTGGTTCGACTCCCTCCCGGCCGCCGTGGTGGCCTTCGACCCCTGGCTCCAGCTGGCCGAGGCCCGCCGTCTGGTGGCCAAGGGTTCCCTCGAGGCCGCCGCCGCCGCCTACCAGCGAGCCGAGGAGGCCTTCGGCCCGGCCACCGCCCAGGAGGCCTGCCGCCGGGAGCGCCAGAGCGTCGGCCTCTGGCAGACCCCCCTTCCCGCCCCTCCGACCGACTGGCTCAGTCTCCTGCGTTCCGCCCTCCAGCGTGACCCCCTCCAGGTGGCCCGGAAGGCGGCAGACCTCGAGGGGCCGACCGGCCGCTTTGCCGAGGGGGCCGCCCTGGTCCTCGCCGGCCGCCTGGCCGAGGGATCCGCCCTCCTCCGCCAGGTACCCCGGCACCCCGAGGCCCCCCTCCCCCTGATGGCCGTGGCCCGCCTCCTGGCCGTCATCTCCGGGATCTGGTCGGCCGAGCGGCCCCCCGGGGCCCGCCGGGAGCTCGAGGAGCTCGAAGCGCGCTTCGAGGGTCGGGGCGACCGCCTTCCCTGGCGGATGACCCGGGCCGCCCAGCTCGCCGCCGGCTGGATCCCCCTGGCCGCCGCCGCCGACCTCCAGGCCGCCTGCCGGGAGGACCACGACGTCTGGGGCGAGGCCCTCCTGGCCCTGATCATCGGCCACAGGACCCTCGCCACCGGCGAGTCCTCCCCCCTCGACGCCCTCGACGACGCCGCGGCCCGCTTCCATGGCCTGGGAGCCGCCGTCCTCGAGTCCTGGTCCCGGAGCCTCCTGGCCCTGGCCCTGGCCCGGGCCGGTCGTCCCGAAGCCCGCCAGGCCGCCCTCGACGCCGAGGCCCTGGCCCGCTCCACCGCCACCCCCGGGGCCGCCGCTCTGGCCCAGGTGGCCCTGGTCGAGTCCGACCCCGCTGCCCCACCCGACCAATCCGCCCCCGCCGACGACCTCCTGGCCGATCTCGGGATCCGCCGCTGGCGGGACCCCGACGTCCGGGAGCCCGCCCCGCCGGCCGTCCCGGCCGAGGCCGGCCCGGGCCGGTCCGAGCCGGTCCTCCTCCGCTGCTTCGGGGGCTTCCGCCTCGTGGTCGACGGCCGCCCCGTCAATCTCGCCGAGGTCCGGCCCCGGGCCCGCTCCCTCCTCCATCTCCTCGCCGTCCGGGTGGGCCGTGCCGTCCACCGCGAGGAGCTCATCGAGGCCCTCTGGCCCGACGCCACCGACAAGGCCGGTCGCCACAGCCTCCAGGTCGCCGTCTCCTCCCTCCGGGGCCTCCTCGACGAGCATGCCGGGCCGGGCTCGGGCGCCGCCCTCCTGGCCCGACGGGGCGACGCCTACCTTCTCGATCCCGGTCCGGACGCGGACGTCGACCTCCTCCGCTTCGACCGGGTCGCCCGGGCCGGCCACGAGGCGGCCCGGGCCGGGGACCTCGACCGGGCCACCCTCGCATTCGACCAGGCCCTGGCCACCTACGACGACGACCTCCTCCCCGAGGACGGCCCCGCCGACTGGGTCGTGAAGGCCCGGGAGGCCTACCGCTTCGAGGCCGTCACCGTCGGGGTCGGACTGGCCCGGGTCCGCCTCGCCGCCGACGACGGGGCCGGCGCCGCCGCCGCCTGTGAATGGGGGCTCACCGTCGACCGCTTCCGCGACGACCTCTGGCGGATTCTCATCGAGGCCTACGACCGCGACGGGAAGCGGGCTGCCGCCAGCCGGGCCGCGGCCCGCTACGAGGCCATGCTCGACGACCTCGGCCTCGACCGGGCCGGCCTCTGACGCTCCATGGCCCTCGTCCCTCCTGCCCCATCGGGCAATCCCAGCCTCCCGAAGGCCTGCACAGCGGACGGTGACCGCCGGGACCAGGCTGGCAGGGTCTGAAGAGTGATCCACGAGGTCGACGAGTCCCTCAAGGCATTCGTGAAGCGCGAGGCCCTCGAGGGTTCCGGCGCCGAGGTGGTCTTCGACGCGCCCACCAAGGACTGGGCCTCCCGCCGGAACACCCCCACCGTGGACGTCTACCTCTACGACATCCGCGAGGACGTCAGGGCCCGCCAGAGCGGGACCTACGACTTCCGGGACGAGAACGGCAAGATCCTCGAGCACCACCTCCCCCCCCGTTACTTCAAGCTCTCCTACCTCGTCACCGTGTGGACCCAGCGTCCCGAGGACGAGCACCGCCTCCTCTCGCTCCTCCTCAAGGCCTTCCTCACCCATCCCGTCCTCCCCGAGGATCTCCTGGTCGGCGACACGGCCCTCCTGGCCATGCCCGTCGGCCTCGACATCGCCAAGCCCCCCCCGGACAACCGCCAGATCTCCGACGTCTGGTCCGCCCTCGGCGGCGAGCTCAAGCCCTCCCTGGACCTCGTGGTCCGGGCCCCCATGGTGGTCGGCAGCGAGCCCGCCGCCGAGCCCCCCGTCAAGCCCCTCGTGGCCGGCATGCACGGCGACGCCGGCCAGAGCGAGGAGGTCGGTGGGGGACTGCCCCCCGGCGACATCGGCCGGGCCGCCGAGCAGGCCCTGGCCGACGCCGAGGCGGCCGCGGCGGCCAGCGGTGGCGGAGGCATCAGGCGGGGCCGTCGCGCCACCACCCCATGACCCCGGCCGGAGGCAGCCCCTCCACCGCCTCCCGGCCCCCCGGGGCCAAGCCGGCCCGAGCCAAGCCGGCGCCGGCCGGAACCGCCCCGGCCCGGCCAGCCACCTCGACGACGGTTTCCGTCCCCCCGCGCCCCGACGAGGAGGGGTCACCGGCCGCCGCCGGCCACCTCGCCGCCCGTCTCGCCCTCCTCGGTGACCAGGTTCGGGCGGCGGTGGCAGCCCGCCGGGCTGTCGACCCCGACCCCGACGACGCCTTCCGGGGCCTCTACATCTCCGAGGGCGACGCCGACCGTCTCCTGGCCGGTGGCTGGCCCGCCCTCGAGGCCCCCGCCTCGGACCTCCTGGCGGCCCGGGTCGCCGTCGAGGAGGCCGTCGACCGGGCCGATGCCGCCGGCCGGCCCAGCCGGCTCCGATCCCTCGAGCGATTCTTCGGGCTCAGCCCCACCGACGTCGACCTCCTGGTCGTCGCCCTCGCCCCCGATCTCGACAGCCGCTTCGAACGCCTCTACGGCTACCTGAACGACGACGTCACCCGCCGCCGCGCCACCATCGGGCTGGCCCTCGAGCTCGTCGGGCCGCCCTCGGGGGCCCCAGCCGGCCGCAGCCGGCTCCGGCCCGGAGCCCCCCTCCTCGACGGCGGTCTCGTCCTCGTCGAGGAGTCCGACCGGCCCTATCTGACCCGCTCCCTCCGGGTCCCCGACCGCGTCGCCATCCACCTCCTCGGCGACGACCGCCCCGACAGCGACCTGGCCGCGCTCCTCGTCCCCCCCTCCCCCCCCGTCGCCGTCGACGCCGCCCCCCTGGCCCGGGCCCTCGGGGCCGGGACCCAGCTCGTCTACGTCCGGGAGAAGCCCGGCTCGAGCGGCCGGGCCCTGGCCTCGGCCGCACTGGCCACGGTCGGGATGGGCACCCTCAGCCTCGACCTCGAGCGACTCGATCCCGACGCCGATGTCGCTGCCGTGGCCCGGGCCGCGGCCCGTGAGGCCCGCCTCGTCGGCGCCGGTCTCGTGGCCGGGCCCCTCGAAGCCCTCGGCGACCACGTCGACCCCCGGACCCGGGCCGCCGTCCGGGCCTTCGCCGAGCTCCCCACCGTCGTCGTCCTCCTGGGCCGCTCCGGTTGGGACCCGATCTGGAGCCGTCGGGTCCCCCTCCTCGTCGAGGCCCCCCAGCCCTCCACCGCCGAGCGCCTCGAGCCCTGGCGGGTGGCTCTGGGCCGGGACCTCCCCGACGAGCTCGACCTCTCCGAGGCGGTGGCCGAGTTCCGCCTCACCCCGGAGCAGGTGGCCCGGGCCGGCGAGGCCACCCGCCTCCAGTCCGTCCTCACCGGCCAGCCCATCGACGCCGGCCACGTCCGGATGGGGGCCCGTTCCCAGAACGCCGCCGGCCTGGAGCGGATGGCCCGCCGGATCGACCCCGCGGTGGGCTGGGACGACCTCGTCCTCCCACCCCTCACCCTCCAGCTCCTCCACGAGCTCGCCGGCCGGGTCCACACCCGGGAGCAGGTCCTCGACCGGTGGCGGATGCGGCCGGGCGGGGGACGGGGCCGGGGGGTCACCGCCCTCTTCTCCGGGGACTCCGGTACCGGCAAGACCATGTCGGCCGAGGTCGTGGCGGGCGCCCTCGGGATCGAGCTCTACACCATCAACCTGGCCACCGTCGTCGACAAGTACGTGGGGGAGACCGAGAAGAACCTGGAGCGGATCTTCTCCGAGGTCGACGGCGTCAACGGCGTCCTCCTCTTCGACGAGGCCGACGCCATCTTCGGCAAGCGCTCCGAGGTCCGTGACGCCCACGACCGCTACGCCAACATCGAGGTGGCCTACCTCCTCCAACGGATCGAGACCTTCGACGGCCTGGCCATCCTGGCCACCAACCTCCGGGCCAACGTCGACGAGGCCTTCACCCGCCGCCTCGACGCCCTCATCGACTTCCCCTTCCCCGACCCCACCCAGCGCCTGGTCCTCTGGCGCCAGTGCCTCGGACCCTCGGTGCCCCTCGCCCCTGACGTCGACCTCGAATTCTGCGCCGGGTCCTTCGAGCTCTCGGGCGGTAACATCAGGAGCATCGCCCTCACCGCCGCCTACCTGGCGGCGGCCAAGGACGGCGAGGTCACCATGGCCGACATGATCCGGGCCGTGCACAGGGAGTACCGCAAGCTCGGCCGGCTCTCCGTCGAGGCCGAGTTCGGGGAATGGTTCGAGTCCATCGCAGGCGAGGTCTGAAGCTAGAGGGGAAGGGGTCCCGATGCACGATCACCTGGAACTGGAGCTGGCCGATCCGGCCCGGTCCACCGCCAAGCAGTCCGAGCAGGCCGCCGGTCCCGAGTCGGCCCGACGTGACCGCCGGGCCCTCGACCCCCGCTCCGTCCTCGGTCTCCAGCGCTCCGTCGGCAACGCCGGCACCAGCGCCTACCTCCAGCGCGAGGAGGAGGACTCCCCCGTCAAGGACATCGTCGGCAAGGGCGGCGGCTCGCCCCTCGACTCCACCACCCGGGCCGCCATGGAGCAGCAGATCGGTGCCGACTTCGGCGACGTCCGCCTCCACGTCGACGCCCGTTCGGCCGAGTCCGTCCAGGCCGCCGCCTACACCGTCGGCAGTGACGTCGTCGTCCATCCCAACCACTTCCAGCCCGGAACCCCCTCGGCCCAGCGCACCCTGGCCCATGAGCTGACCCATGTCGTCCAGCAGCGCTCCGGCCCCGTGGACGGAACGGCGGCCGGCGGCGGCATCAAGATCTCCGATCCCTCCGACCGCTTCGAGCAGGAGGCCGAGCGCACCGCCGAGCGGGTGATGTCCGGAGCCGTGGCCCAGCGCTCCGTGGCCGGCGTCTCCACCCCCGTCGTCCAGCGTGAGGAGGAGGAGGAGGTCCAGACCCTCGCCCTCCAGCGTGAGGGTGAGGAAGAGGAGAGCAACTCCGAAGAGGGGTAGCGCTCCTGCCCGACTGCCCGAAAGGGCAGCGGCACCTTCCCTCAGGCGCGCCCCTTGGCGATGGTGGCCCGGGCCGTTCTGCTGGGACGATGCTGATGTTCAGAGGCGAACGGTCGCGTAGGAAGGACTCTCTCTATGCCCACGTACCTGTCTCCCGGCGTCTACGTCGAGGAGCTCGAGGCTGGTTCTCGTCCCATTGAGGGCGTTGGAACGGCGGTGGCCGCTTTCGTCGGCCTGGCCGAGAAGGGTCCGTTCAACGAGCCGACGCTCGTGACGAACTGGAGCCAGTACGCCAAGACGTTCGGGGAGTTCCTCGAGGGGACCTACCTGGCCCACGCCGTCTACGCCTACTTCCAGAACGGCGGCGGGCTCTGCTACATCGTCCGGATCGGGGCCAGCGGCACCGACCAGTCGGCCGTGGCCGAGCTGACCTCGGGCACCGACGCCAACCTGGGCGCCTATCGGATCTCCGCCATCGAGGCCGGGGCCGAGGGCAACGACATCGCGGTCGAGATCGCCGACAGCACTGAGGGCACCGAGGACAGCTTCAAGGTCGTGGTCAAGCGCAACGGTGCCGTGGCCGAGAGCTTCGAACCGGTGTCGGTCAAGAAGGGTCGGACCAACGTCGTCACGGTCGTCAACGCCACCTCGACCCTCATCAAGGTCGAGGAGACCTCGAAGACCGCCGTCGAGTCGGTCGCCCGTGGCTCGGTGAGCCTCGGCGGCGGCGGCTCCCAGGCCCCGGCCAACCTCGGCGCCGCCGACTACGTGGGCAGCTCTGCCGACCGGACCGGCTTCGGCGGTCTCGAGGCCGTCGACGTGGTCACCATGGTGAGCGTCCCCGACCTCATGAGCGCCTACCAGCGAGGTCTGATCGACCTCGAGGGCGTCCAGGCCGTCCAGCTCGGGATGATCTCCCACTGCGAGCTGATGGGCGACCGGATGGCCATCCTCGACCCGCCCCCCGGGCTCAACGCCCAGCAGATCCACGAGTGGCGGGTCGACAAGGCCGGCTACGACTCCAAGTACGCCGCCCTCTACTGGCCCTGGGTGAAGGTCATGGACCCCGCCTCCGGCCAGAACATCTTCGTGCCGCCCTCTGGCCACATGGCCGGGATCTGGGGTCGCAACGACGACACCAGGGGCGTCCACAAGGCGCCGGCCAACGAGGTCGTCCGGGGGGCCATCTCCCTCGAGATCAACATCACGAAGGGCGAGCACGACCTGCTCAACCCGGTGGGCATCAACGCCATCCGGGCCTTCCCGGGCCGGGGCATCCGGGTCTGGGGCGCCCGCACCCTGTCGAGCGACGCGGCGTGGCGGTACATCAACGTGCGGCGCCTCTTCAACTACCTGGAGGAGTCCATCCTCAGCGGGACGGACTGGGTCGTCTTCGAGCCCAACGACCGCAACCTCTGGGCCAAGATCCGTCGGACCATCGCCGGCTTCCTGGTCAACGAGTGGCGCAAGGGCGCCCTGTTCGGCTCCACGCCGGACGAGGCCTTCTTCGTGAAGTGTGACGACGAGACCAACCCGGCCGAGGGCATCGACGCCGGCCAGGTGGTCTGCGAGATCGGCGTGGCCCCGGTCAAGCCGGCCGAGTTCGTCATCTTCCGGATGTCGCAGTTCTCCGGCGGCGCCGCCCTGGTTGCCGAGTAGTCCCAGTCCATCGGTTCAGAACCCTCCTGCAGAAAGGGAGTGACACATGCCTCTTCCCGAATTTGACACCGGTGTCGGCTGGTCGTTCGGTCTCACCATCGACGGCATCGAGATCCGGGAGATCCAAGAGATCACGGGCCTCAAGCTCGAGGTCGACGCCATCGAGCTGAAGCACAACACCTTCGACGGCAAGTACATCAACAAGAAGCTCCCGGGCCGCAAGAAGGCGGGCGAGATCACCCTGACCCGTGGTGTGACCGGCAACCGGGGTTGGCACACCTGGATCAAGCAGGTCTTCGAGGGCGACATGCCCGGGGCCCGCAAGCACGGTGAGATCACGATCTACGACTACATGAACACGCCGGTCCAGGCCTTCAAGTTCCACAACGGCTGGGCCAAGAGTGTCGAGTACGGCACCCTCCGGGCCGGTGACACCTCGGTCCTGACGGAGAAGCTGACGATCTCCCACGAGGGCCTCGAGCCGGTCGCGACGAGCTGATGCGACGGGGCCCCGCCCCAGCTCCCGTTGATGACGCCGGCGAGGAGGTGGCGGCGGCCCCACCGGTCGCGGTGGAGCCCGTCAGGGAGGCGCCGCGCCACGTCCTGCAGACCGAATTCGACTTCGTCCTGCCACGGGGCTTCGTCGACTTCTCGGGGGCCGTTCACCGCAACGGGACCATGCGCCTGGCCACGGCCCGGGACGAGCTGCTGCCCCTCCACGACGACCGGGTCCGGGAGAATCCCCCCTACCTGACCGTCGTGCTCCTGGCCCGGGTCATCACGGCGTTGGGGGACCTCGAGGGCGACGAGATCAACGCCGGGGTGGTCGAGCGGTTCTTCGCCTCCGACCTGGCCTTCCTCCAGGATCTCTACCGCAGGATCAACTCAGAGGGGCATTCCCGGGCCGCGGTCTCCTGCCCGGCCTGCCATGAACGGTTCTCGGTCGAGCTGGCCGGTGGTCGCCTGGGGGAATCGTGACGTACGCAGCCGACCGTCTGTACGAGGAGACTGCGTACGTCGCCTACCACTTCCACTGGTCGCTGGACGCCATCTTGGACATGGAGCATCCGACCCGCCGACGTTTCGTGGAGGAGATCGGCCGGATCAACCGCCGGCTCTCCGGCACGGAATGAGTGGGGAAGGGATCTGATCGATGAGGCTGTGGCCGTTCGGGCAGCGGAACCTCGGACCCAACCGGGCTGAGGTGCGCGTCGTCCAACGGACGGCTGCGACGGCGGCCAACGCGTCGGCCGCCACCTCCCCGGTGGCCGGCCCGCCGACGGCCCCCCAGCCGACATCCCCACCGTCCCCGGCCGAGGCCCCCTTCCCGGCGCCGGCCACGGCTCCGCTCCGTCCGGCCTGGATGGAGATGGCTCCACCGGAGCCCTCCTTCCCGGCCATGCCCCAGATCCTCTCCATGCACTTCGAGGACGAGCTGACGGCCTGGAAGGACCCCACCCTCTCCCTGGCCCCCCTGGGCCACGTCCTCGGACCGTCGGAGCCCGGCGGTGAGATCGAGGGCATCGCCACCCTCTCGACGGTGGAGGAAGCCCCCGTCGGGGTTCCCTCCGGAGCCGTCAACCCTCCGCTCGATCTCCCCGCCCCGCCCGTCCCCGTTCAGCGGGCCGTGGAGACGGCCCCGGGGCCTGTCCGGTCCGAGCCCGTCCTGGGCTGGTCCGAGCCCACCCCGGCCGAGCCCCCCGACCAGGGCGCAGCCGAGCCGACCGTTGCCTTCGCTCCCCCGGAGGTTCCCCTCGAGGTCGAGGCGGAGGTCCCGGCCGGGCCGACCGGGGACACCGAGGCAGTTGTCGTCGCCGACACCGGCACCGCCGTGGCGGAGCAGCCGTCGGCCGCGGCGGAGGCCACGCCCGAGCTGGCCCCCACGCTCGGGACCGTCGAGCCGGGACCTCCCGACCGGGCCGTCGACACCAGCCCGGGTCTCGCCCCGGCCGAGTCCCCCGGCCCGCCCTCGACCCTGCCACTCGACCTCCCCGCCCCCCGGCCAGCGGCCGCCCAGGTCTCCACCGGCGCCCCCCTGGCCCCCGAGGCCGGGCCGCCGGTGATGGCGCCCATCCTCGGGATCGACACCCCCCCGACGCCGCCCGCCCCGCCCGAGCCGAGCCTCGTCCGGGCCGAGGAGCCCGACCTCCCCCTCCGGACGCTGGCCGTCATCCAGCGTGAGCCCCTGGCCGGCCCCCCGGTGGTGCCGCCCGCTCGAGCCGACCGGCCCGGCCCCGCCGATCCGGCCTCAGGGCCGCTTCCGGAGCCGACCGTGGTTCCGGTCGCCGCCGGGGCCGCCCCTCCGTCGAGCGAGGCCCCCGTCCCCCCGGTGGTGTTTCCGCTGGAGGACCCGCCGGAAGTCGCGCCGGCGCCCGACCAGACCGTGCCGACCGTCGGCGCCCTTGAGATTCCCGGCCCGGCCGCGAGGGCGGAGGTCGACCCGACCGGGGTCGAGGCCACACCCGTCGGCGACGACCTTCCGCTCGACCTCCCCCTGGCCCGGGCCGGCCTCGCCGACGCCGGGCTCCCGCCGCATGGCCCGGTCCTGACGGCGGTCGACGACCCCGGGGCGGCCGACGTCGCCGGTCCCGAGGTCGTCGTCCACGAAGCCGAGCCGGTCGCGGCCGGCCCCGCTCCGGTTCCCGAGACCGGGACCCCGCTTCTCGGGGACCGGCCCCTCGAGCCGGTCAGCGCCGTTGCCGAGCCCGCACCCGGTCCTGCTCTCGAAGGGGCACCCCCGGAGACGACCGAGGGGATGCCGGTACCGCTCCCGGTCCAGCGCCTCGACTCCGGCACCCAGGCCCCGCCCCGCCGGTCCGGACTCGGGGCTCCCCTGGCCGAGCCACCCTCGACCCGGATCCCCCTCCCCGTGTCGACGCCCGCCGCCGGTCCCCTCCACGACATGATCGCCGTGGCAGCCGCCATCGAAGCCGGCCTTCCCCTCGTCCAGCGCCTGCCGGCGGAAGGGTCCGGCCCGGTCCGCTCCGGTGCCCCGGTCGCCGGTGAGGTTCCCACCCTGGGACAGGAGCCGGCCGGGGTCGACCGGGCCCCGACGGGTGAAGGCGATGGGCTCGTCCCTGATCTGTGGTCGGGTTCCGAGCCGGTGCGGCTCGACGATCCCGGGTCCCCGGCCTGGGTCGACCCCGCGCCGGCCCTCCCCCTGCTCGGCGACCGGCCCCTCGAGCCCGCCAACCCGGCCGCCGCCGAGCTGGCCCAGGCCCTCACCCTGCCGGTCCCGCCCACACCGTCGGTCGAGTTGCTCCCCGCCGCCGGTGCCGGCCGGGTCCGACGCCAGCCGGAGGACCGTCCGGCCCTGGCCGCCTGGCCCTGGGAGGCGGCCGCGGCCGAGGTCGACGGCGCCACGGGCGGCTCGTCCCGGCCCACCGGTGCGCCGGTCGGTCCCGGCCAGCCCGCGGCGCCGGTGGCGGTCCAGCGTCAGTCGGTCCCGGCCACCCCCGAGTCGGCCCTGCCCCCTGCGGCCTCCCCGTTCTCCCGGGTCGTCCTGGCCTCGACACCGGCGGGCTCGACGCCGGCTGGAGTGGGGGAGCCCCGTCGGGCCTCGACCCCGACGTGGGACGCCGGCCCACCGACGGCTCAGGGTGTCACCACGTTCGGGGCCCCGGTGCCCGACCCCTCTTGGTCCTCCGGAGTTGACCCCCGGCCCAGCCTGGCCGTGGTGGCCTCGCCCACCGCCGTCCAGACCCTGTCCATGCCGTTGTCCCGGCCCGCCCCCGCCCCCATGGGGTCGAGGGACCCGGAGACGGCTGTGGCCCTGCAGGGGCTCCAGCGACTGGTCTCGGCCGGGTTCGCCGAGGTCGACGCCAGCGGGACCTACCAATTCGGAGCGGCGGCCGCGCCGGTCACGGCCGCCCCCGAACCGGTCGTCCAGCGGTTGGGGGCCACGTCCACGGTCCCCGTCGAGGCGCCCGCTCCGGAACCGGTCGGCTCGGCCGAGCCCTCGGCCAAGGACCTGAGCAGCCAGTACCTCCGGGTCCTGGCCAGCCGGCTCTACCCCCACCTCAGCCACGAGCTCAAGACCGAGCTCCGGCGCGATCGTGAAAGGGCCGGGATGATCACCGGCTTCCACCGGTGAACCCGTGACCATGGACCCCACCGCCGACAGTGCGGTCGCCGTCTATTTCAAGTTCGAGATCGACGGGATCGACCTGGGCACCTTCAAGTCGGTCTCCGGGCTGGGGGTCAACTTCAGCGTCACCTCCAAGAAGGAGGGAGGCGGGGGGATCTTCATGCACCACCTCCCCGGCCGCTTCGAGTACGACCCCCTGGTGGTCCGGCGCCCGGTCGGGCCCTACACCAAGAACACCATGTTGTGGCTGGCGAAGATGACCTCGTTCCACTCCAGCACCACGGCCCGGTTGGCCGCCCTCGACGCCAACGGGAAGACCATCTTCTCGTGGGTCTTCATGGGGGTGACCCCGAAGTCCTGGAAGGGCCCCTCGTTCGACGTCGAGAACCCGAAGGTGGCCGAGGAGGAGCTCACCCTCCTCTACACCGCCTTCATGATCGACATCCAGGAGATGGGCGTCTCGTCCACCGAGTACGCCGCCACCCTGGCCGCCGGCTACACGGCGTCGGGCCAGACCGCCATCCAGAGCGTGGGCCAGGCCGCCATCGGCGCGGCGGAGAAGCTGTGACACGGCCCACGGGGGAAGGAGTGAGGTCATGACCACGACAGGCCCGTCCGGGGGACCCCCCTCGGCCGCCTCCGCCGGCGGAGGCGGCAGCGACGGGGCCGGCTACCAGGGCGGCTCGGCCTTCTCCCCCGTTCCCAACGTCTCGATGATCACGAGCCAGCTCAAGCTGGAGCAGGCCTACCTCCTCATCACCCCGACCTCGGCCTCGGGAATGTCGGGCCAGATCCTGAGCGGGATGATCGGGATGGCCGCCGCCGCCGGGGGGCCCCAGGCCATCCCGGGTGGGAGCGACGGTGCCGTCGGCAGCGCCGCCGACGCGGCCGGCAGCGGGATGAGCACCGCCTCGGCCACGCTGGGCGGCTCGGTGGGGGGCAAGATCACCTTCCTCTACAACCCGGAGAAGTTCACGATCTCGAAGGGCGCGGTGTGGGGGCAGGCCGAGTCTGACGACTGGACGGGCCCCATCCCCGAGTATCTCCACTCCAAGAACCGGAAGCTCACCGTCGAGATCTTCCTGGACGCCTCCTACTCGCAGACCGGCAACGTCCACGACGACGTCCTCCTCCTCTTCGAGACGACCAAGCCCACCATGGCCTCCTACCTGCTCGACGACCCCTGCCCCCCTGCCGTGATGTTCGGCTGGGGCTCCAACATCACCTTCCCGGGCTACATCGAGGAGGTGTCGGCCACCTTCACCCTCTTCCGGCCCAACGGGACCCCCCTGCGGGCCGAGGCCACCCTGACCATCAACGAGATCCCCCCGCTCCTGCCCATGCAGAACCCGACGTCGGGAAGCCGGGACACCAGGAGGACGAGGACGGTCATCAGCGGGGACACGCTCCAGTCCGTCTCCAACCGCGAGTACCGGAAGCCCACCATGTGGCGGGCCCTGGCCGAGGCCAACAACATCGACGACCCCCTCCGGGTCTCCCCGGGGACCTCCCTCATGATCCCGCCCGCCGGTGAAGCGGCGGGACTCGCCTAGTCACCGTCACCATGGCCCCCTCCGATTCCGTCAGCCCCGTCGTCCTCGTCGACGAGATGCCCCTTGACCCGCTGATCAAGCCCCTGCTGTTCCGGACCGTGGTCGAGACGAGCCTCCACCTGCCCAACACCTGTGAGCTCACCTTCTCCGACCCGGACCGGACCGTGGTCGAATTGGGTGGGTTCCTGATCGGGAGCCCCCTGTCGGTCGAGGTGGCCGGTGCCGACGACCCCCTCCCCATCTTCAACGGCTTCGTCGAGGCCCTCGAGCTGGAGTACGACATCTCCGGCAAGAAGACCATCATCCGGGCCATGGACTCCACGGCCCGCCTGATGAAGGGCCGGATGACCCGGACCTTCCAGGAGATGCTGGCCTCGGAGATGGTCGAGGAGATCCTGGCCGAGCGGGGAATCGAGCTCAACGAGATCATGCCGTCTGAGATCTTCTACACCTACATGATCCAGGCGGCCCAGAGCGACTGGCAGTTCATCCAGAAGCTGGCCTTCGACAACGGCTTCCGGGCCTACGTCGACGGCATGGGCATCTTCCACTTCCAGCCCACCACCCCCGCCGTCGAGATGCCCGTGCCCGGGACCTACGCGTTCAACCTGGCCACCCAGCTCGTCCTCGGGAAGAGCCTCCGGAGGCTCCACGCAGTCATGCGCTCGGCCGAGCAGGTAGACGGGGTCGAGGTGGGCGGCTGGAGCCCCCTCATCGGGGGACCGGTCTACGGCGTCGGCGTCGAGGTGACCGAGGGCGTCGAGAACCTGGTCCAGCCGGAGGAGGTGGCCGCGCTCGGTCTGGGCGGCGTCTTCACCAACGCCTGGTTCCCCAACGACAACGAGGACGAGGCCGAGGCCAAGGCCGAGGCCATGGCCATCCAGCTGGCCGAGGCCTATGCCGAGCTGGAAGGGGAGGCCTACGGCCACCCCTCCCTCCAGGCCGGCACCGCCATCTCCCTGGCCGGCGCCGGGATCCCCTTCGACGGCTCCTACACCCTGACGGCGGCCCGTCATGTCTTCACCCCCGACGAGCCCTACCTGACCCACATCAACGTGAGCGGCTGGCAGGACCGGACCATGCTGGGTCTGGCCTCGGGCCCGGAGCAGTCCCTGAACGCCGTCCCGGGCCGGATCCCCGGTGTGGTCTGCGCCCGGGTCATCAACTGCCGGGACCCCGAGGACCAGGGCCGGGTCCAGCTCATGTTCCCCTGGATGGACCCCGATGCCATCAGCGATTGGGCCCGGGTCATGCAATTCGGCACCAACCCGGGCACCGGCTTCCTGATCGTCCCCGAGGAGGGGTCGGAGGTCCTGGTCGCCTTCGATCAGGGCGACCCCCGCCGTCCCTACGTCATCGGGGGCCTCTACAACTTCATCGACGAGCCCCTGCCCTCACCGCTGCTCATCGACGAGGCCACCGGGCTGGTCAACGAGCGGCGGATGATGTCGCGGGACATGCACCAGGTCAGCTTCTACGACGGCGAGGAGCAGAACGGCATCCTGATCCAGACCGGCGACGAGGTCCAGCAGCTCAAGCTGGACGCCCTGGAGCAGATGATCACCATCATGAACGTCGACGGGGAGATCACCATCTCCGGGGCCGTCATCTCCATCCAGGCCGAGGGTGACCTCAGCCTGGAGGCACTGGGAGAGCTGTCGATCACCGCCGCCAACATCACGATCGAGTCGGAGGGTGCCATCGAGATCACCACCGAGGGCGACCTGGCCATCACCGGCGGGGCGGTGGAGTTGACCGCCGAGGAGATGATGGCCATCGACGGGCCCATCGTCGCGATCAACGGCTGAGCGTCGGGCCGAGCACGGAGGACTGCGGAGGATGGGAGAGGAATTCATCGGCTCGGGGTGGGGCTTCCCGGTGTCGACGACGACGACGGGAGGGATCACCCTGGTCTCGGGCGACACCGAGATCGAGCAGTCCATGCGCCTGATCCTGGGGACCTCCTTCGGGGAGCGTCCCATGCGGCCCATGTTCGGCTGCGGGATCCACGACCACATCTTCGCCCCCGCCGACGCGGCCACGGCCGGGATCATCGCCTACGAGGTCAAGAACGCCCTCCAGCGCTGGGAGCCCCGGATCGAGGTCGTGGACGTCGATGTCACCGTCGAGGCCAACGACCGGTCCACCCTCTACATCGACATCCGCTACATGAAGCGGGGGACCAACGACCCCCGTAACCTGGTCTTCCCCTTCTACACGATCTCCGAGGAGCGCTGAGCGTTGCCCCTGCCCGTCCCCAACCTCGATGACCGGCGCTTCCAGGACTACGTCGACGACGCCAAGCGACTGGTCCAGCAGCGCTGCCCCGCGTGGACCGACCACAACGTCTCGGACCCCGGGGTCACCCTCATCGAGACCTTCGCCTACATGGTCGACCAGCTCACCTACCGCCTCAACCGGGTGCCGGACCGCAACTACGTCAAGTTCCTGGAGCTGATCGGGGTCACGCTGTTCCCGCCCTCGGCGGCCCGGGCCGACGTGACGTTCTGGCTGTCGGCTCCCCAGGAGGCCACCGTCACCGTGCCCCGGGCGTCGCGGGTGGCCACCCAGCGGGTCCAGCGCGCCCAGGGGGCCGTCATCTTCGAGACCCTCGAGGACCTTCCGATCGTGACCTCCGGACTGCAGCGGGCCATGTCCGTCAGCTCCGAGCTCGAGGTCCGGGACCATACCGACACCCTGACCCTGACCGGCTACCAGTGCTTCGATCCCCTTCCCCATCCCGGCGACCGCCTCGTCCTGGGCCTCTCCGCCGCCGTCCCCTCCAACATCATCACCCTCCGGTTCCAGTGCCACGTCGAGGGGGTCGGGGTCGACCCCCTGAACCCGCCGCTCATCTGGGAGGCCTACGACGGCCACGAGTGGATCGCCTGCGAGCAGACCCAGGACGACACCGGGGGCCTCAACCAGGCCGGCGACATCGTCCTCCACGTCCCGGCCGGCCACACCGAGGCCGTGTTCGAGGGCCGGCGCTGCGGCTGGATCCAGTGCCGGGTGACCGAGCCCGAGCCGGACCAGCCCTTCTTCTCCTCGTCGCCCTACATCGACCGGCTGTCGGTCTTCACCGTGGGGGGAACGGTCGCCGCCGTCCACGGGTCCGACACCGACGTGGAGATCATCGGGATCTCCGAAGGGGTGGGGGCGCAGCGGTTCGGGCTGGTGAACACCCCCATCGTCGCCGGTGATGCCCCCGTCGTCCTGGAGGTGGCCGGCGGGGGCGAGGGTTGGGAGGAGTGGACCCAGGTCGAGACGTTGGCCTTCAGCGACGAGGAGGACCACCATTTCCTCCTCGACGCCGCCACCGGCGAGCTGATCCTGGGACCAGCCGTGCGGCTCGAGGACGGGACCGTCCGCCAGTACGGGGCCGTCCCGCCCAAGGGTGCCCCGTTGCGGGTGCGGCGGTACCGGTCGGGGGGCGGGAAGGACGGCAACGTCGCCGCCGGCGCCCTGTCGGTCATGAAGACCAACCTGCCGTTCGTGTCCACCGTCGAGAACCGGTTCCCGGCGGCCGGCGGCGTCGACGGGGAGGACATCGAGAACGCCAAGGTCCGGGGCCCGATCAGCTTCCGGACGCTGGGACGGGCTGTCACCGTCGAGGACTACGAGCTGCTGGCCAAGGGGGCCGCTCCCGATGTGGCCCGGGTCAAGTGCGTCCCCGCCGGCGCCGTCGGCGAGGAGGCCGGTGTCCGGGTCCTCCTGGTCCCGGCCGTGGCCGACGACGAGGACGGCACCATCCCCTTCGAGCGTCTCGACCCGACCCCGGAGCTCCTCCAGCGGGTGGCGGCCGAGCTGGACCTCCGCCGGACCATCGGGGCGCGGGTCCTGGTCGAGCCCCCCCTCTACCAGGGGATCACCGTGGTGGCCGAGATCCGGGCCCGGTCCACGGCCGACCCGGTCCGGCTCGAGGACGAGGCCAAGGCCCTCCTCTACCGCTACCTCCACCCCATCGACGGGGGTCCCGACGGCACGGGCTGGCCCTTCGGTCGGCCTCTCCACGCCGGGGAGATCCACGCCGTGCTCCAGGGCCTCTACGGGGTGGACCGGGTCGAGGAGGTCCGGCTGTTCCCGGCCGATCCCATCGACCAGGTGCGGGGACCCGCCACCCAGCGGATCGAGATCGCTCCCAACGCCCTCTTCTTCTCCTACGGGCACGAGGTGCGGGATGTGACGCGATGAGAGGAACCGTCGACGGCCTCCCCTCCCCGTTCCCCCTGGGCGAGATGCTGCCGGCCGTCTACCAGGAGGACGAATTCGTCCAGGCCTGGATGACCGGCCTCGACGAGGTCCTGGCCCCCGTCATCTGGACCATCGACAGCTTCGAGAGCTACCTCGACCCCCACACCGCCCCCCTCGACTTCGTGGAGTACCTGTCGACCTGGGTCGGGGTCGAGCTCGACGAGACCTGGCCCGACGCCTCCAAGCGGGCCATGGTGTCGCGGGCCATCGGGCTGTTCCGGATCCGGGGCACCGTGGCCGGCCTCCGGGAGCACGTGGCCATCTACGCCGGGGTCGAGCCGGAGATCGAGGAGAGCGGCGGGACCCTCTGGTCGGCCACCGCGGGCGGGGACCTCCCCGGCCAGTCGACGGCCGGCCTGGTCGTCAGGATCCGGGTCCCCGATCCCGGCGCCGTGGATGTCGACCGGCTCGAGCGGATCGTGGCGTCCTCGAAGCCGGCCCACATGCCCCACCGAGTCGAGGTGGTCCAGGCATGATCGTGATCGTCTGCAAGGGGTGCAACTTCACGAACCCGGCCGACGTCGAATTCTGCAAGTCCTGCGGCCGGTTCCTGGAATTCTGGGGCGAGCACATCGACAACCCGGACCCGGTCCTGGCGCCCGTGGTCGTGGAGGCCCCCCCGGAGGACCCGGTCCGGCCCTCGCTCGTCACCAGGGTGGTGGCCGCCGTGCTGCCCGGCCGGGCCGAGGACGAGGCGGCCCGGGGCCATGGCGCCCTCTCCGGCGCCGCGCCCGCCGCCGACGTTCACGCCGACCCCTCCGGTCCCACCGCCGAACCCACCCCCGACCCCGACGTCCACGTCGACCCCTCCGGGCCCGCCGGCGACGACCCGACCGTCGACCCCACCCCCCTGGGCACCGGAGCCGTCGAGGCGCCGGCCGAGTTGCTGACGGCGGTCGGATCCACCGCCGCCAACGGCTCGCCCATGACGGTGACCAACCCGCCCATCGGCCTCCGTCGCCCCGGCGACCCGGCCCCGACGGCCGAGTTGGGTACCGGGGACCCGGCGCCGGAGCCAGGCGAGGCGGCGGCCCGGGGCCTGGTGCTCCGCCGCCCGACCGAGGTCAACCGGGAGCGGCCCCGGCGCCGGACCCAGACCCTCCCCGAGCAGGACATCCCTCAGACGCCCAGTCCCGGCGATGTCTTCTGCGGGACCTGCGGGCAGTTCAATACCCCGTCGAGGACCTTCTGCCGGCGGTGCGGAGCCGGGTTGGCGGCCGCCCCCACCTACGACGGACTGACCTTCTGGCAGCGGCACTTCCACGGCCAGGCCCGGATCGTCTCCGCCGGAGCCCGTCCCGGGAAGTGGGGTCGCCAGTCCTCGGCCGAGGGGGGATCCTCGGGTGGGCGGCTCGGGTTGGGCATGAAGCTGGGGGCCTTGATCTGCGCCGGTGGATTCATCCTCACCATGTTCGGCCCGGTTGGCTTCCTCCAGCCGGTGCGGGGCTACATCAACAGCACCTACGACAAGCTCCTCCACAAGGTCGACATCCAGTACATCCAGATCAACCCGATCGGGGCCACGGCCTCGAGCAGCCAGCCCGACCATCCCCCGGAACTGGCCATCGACGCCGGCAACAACACCTGGTGGCAGACCGCCTCCCCCAACAAGGGGATCGGCCAGGAGATCACCGTCAGCTTCGCCCAGCCCATCACCATCAACAAGGTGTCCGTCATCCCCGGGGCCAGCACCGATCAGCAGACGTTCCTCCAGGAGGCCAGGCCCAAGAAGGTCCTCCTCGTCTTCTTCAACGGCACCAACGTCGTCCTCACCCAGAACGAGACCCTCCAGGACAAGGACCAGTTCCAGCAGCTCGCCGTGAACGCCCCCCGCACCACCTCCATGAAGCTCGAGATCATCAGCGTCTACCCTTCGTCTTCTGGGAAGGACACCGCCGTCACCGAGCTGGAATTCGCCACCCGGACATGACCGGAGCGGACGGCACCGGCCGATCCCGGTCGTACCCCCTGACGTTGGGTCCCGCAGGCCCCCCTGGTAGGATCGAGCCGCGGCCATGCCGGGAGTGGTGGGTGACGGAGGAGCTGGTGAGCAAGGGCAGGGACCGTCGGGGGGAGAGCGCCTCTGGAGGTGCCGCCTCCGAACGGGGGACCCGCCGGCGCCGCCTGGTCCTGGGCACGGTGACCGCCCTGGCCGTGGCCACGTGGCCGGCACTGGCCGGGGCCGCGTCGCCGGGCACCCTCGACGGCAACTATGGCAACGCCGCCGCCCCCACCGTCGGGACCGCCATCAACACCGTGATCGGCTCGGGGGGCGTGTCCCAGGGGCTGGCCCTCCAGAGTGACGGCTCGGCCGTGGTGGGCGGCGCCGCGGTCATCAACGTCAACAACGCCACCACCAAGTGGGCCCTGACCCGGTTCACCCCGACCGGACGGGTCGACACCACCTTCTCCGGGGGGCAGGCCTTCACCTTCACCGCCTCCCAGGGTCGGAGCCAGGTCCAGGCCCTGGCCGTGGAGCCGGCCGGGCTGGCCAAGGCCGGCGACATCGTGGCCGTGGGGAGCTACTTCGCCAGCCCCGGGAACCCGGCCCCGGCGGTGGCCCGGTTCACGGTCAGCGGGCTGCTCGACACCACCTTCGTCCCGACCAGCAGTACCGGGGCGGGGACGACGGTGGTCTCGCTCACCGGGGCCGGGGACGGGTTCAACGCCGTCTCCGTCGTCCCCAACACGCCGGCCACGGCCACCTGGGCCGGCGACATCGTGGCTTCGGGGACGGCGCTCGTGGCCGGCAGCGAGGACGTCCTGGTGGCCCGGTTCCTCCCCACCGGTGCCCCCGACCCCTCTTTCGGGACCAACGGGATCGTGACCCAGTACTTCGCCCGACCCGGAGCCATCGGACCCGACCAGGTCCGGGGGGTCGCCGTCGACGGGTCCGGGAACGTGGTGGTGTCCGGGACGGCCCCCGCCGTCAACACCTGCCCGGCCCCCTCAGGGGACGGGGTCCTGGTGGCCCGGTTCCTGGCCGCCAGCGGAGCGCTCGACACGGCCGGCTTCAACGCCGCCGACTCCATCCCGGGCGGGCCGGGGGCCCTCATCCAGGGCAACGGCCAGACCAGCGGGGGCTGCCCGGACGGCTACGACGGGGCGTCGGTCCAGATCCAGCCGGCCGGCGTCTCCCAGGACATCGTGGTGGCCGGGACCCAGACCGTCCCCCCCGCCATCGGCGGGGACCCCGAGCTCCATCAGCCCGTGGCCATGCGCTTCACGTCGGCGGGGGCCCTCGACGCCACCTTCGCCGGAGGGATCGTCTTCATGCCCATGCCGGCCTCGGTGGCCGACGCCGGAGCCTCGGCGGTGGCGGTGCAACTCGACGCCACCGCCCCGGCGCCGACAGCCACGGCCGTCGTCATCGCCGGGTGGGGATACACCTCGGCCACCAGCACGGCGGCCCGGGTCGTGGTGGCCCGGTTCCAGCTCAGCGGCCAGGTCGACCCCAACTTCGGCAACAGCGGCACCCCCGGGGTCGGCACCTACGTGTGCGGGCAGCTCCAGGCCGAGTGCGGGACGGCGGTGGCAACCCTCAACGACACCAGGATCGACGTGGCCGGCTCCTACGCCCAGGGCGGGGGCTACTACATGGCGGTCCAGCAGGTCGACGACGCAGCCGTCTCGGTCGGCGCCGCCCCGACCGTCACCGTCACCGTCACCGGTGCCGGGGGCTCGCTCGCAGCCCTCTTCCCCGTGACCCTGAACGCCCCGAGCACCGTCCCGGTCACCGTCCAGTACCAGACCGCCGACGGCTCGGCCCACGCCCCTGCGGACTACACCGCCTCGTCGGGCTCGGTCACCATCCCGGCCGGGTCCACGACGGGGGTCATCACCGTCCCGGTCAACAACGGCCCGAACCACGCCGGGGCCGACCAGAGCTTCTCCCTCGCGCTCACCGGCCCCGTGGCCGACGTCGAGGTCGTCGGGGCTCCTGCCACCGTGCTGCTCCACCACATCGGCTACCGGCTGGTGTCCGCTGACGGGGGCATCTTCGCTTTCAACGCCCCGTTCTACGGGTCCGAGGGGGGCAGGCAGCTGGGCGCCCCCATCGTGGGCATCGCCAGCGACCCGGCCACCGTCGGCTACTGGGAGGTCGGCGCCGACGGGGGCGTCTTCGCCTTCAACGCCCCCTTCTTCGGGTCCGAGGGTGGGGCCGTCCTCAACCGACCCATCGTCGGACTGGTCCCCACCCCCGACGACCACGGCTACTGGGAGGTTGGCTCCGACGGCGGGATCTTCGCCTTCGGCGACGCCGGCTTCCACGGCTCCGAGGGCGGGAAGCCCCTCAACGCCCCGGTGGTGGCCCTGGACGTGACCCCGTCGGGCCAGGGCTACTGGATGGTGGCGGCCGACGGCGGGATCTTCGCCTTCGGCGACGCCGGCTTCTTCGGCTCCATGGGTGGGCACTCCCTCAACCGGGGGGTGGTGGACATGGCTCCCACGCCGACCGGCCTGGGCTACTGGGAGGTGGCCGCCGACGGCGGGATCTTCGCCTTCGGCGACGCCGCCTTCCACGGCTCGGAGGGGGGCCAGGCCCTGAACCAGCCCATCGTGGGGATCGCCCCCGATCCCGCCACGGGGGGATACTGGATGGTGGCCGCCGACGGGGGCATCTTCGCCTTCGACGCCCCCTTCCTGGGATCGATGGGCGGCCAGCCCCTTAACGCCCCCATCGTGGGGATGGCGGAGGCCTGATGACCGAGCAGCGCCGCACCACCCGTAGGCGGTTCAGTCCCTTCCGGAGCCTGGCCGTGGGGCTCCTGGCCGTGGCCGGGGCGGCCACGCTCGGGACCCTGGCCATGCTCCTGGCCGGCCCGGCCTCGCCGGCGTCGGCGGCCGGAACCACCGTCTCGTGCGCCTTCAACTCGGGCACCGGGGCCGTCACGGTCACCTCCAACGGCGCCACCACCAACTCCGCCCCCATCCACCTGTTCGTGGGGGCCGGCAACGACATCGAGGTCGACAGCACCATCAGCCAGGCCTCGGGCTCGTGGTGCATCGACGGCGGGACCTCCATCACCGCCACGACGGCCCTCACCACCACCATCACGGTCGGGACCAGCTCGTCACGCTCGCAGGTGCTCCTGCTCGACCTGACCACCGGGAGCCTCGGCCCGGCCGGCTTGCCCTGCTCCATCACGGTCTCCGCCGATCTCCAGGGCTCGGGCACCGCCATCATCGAAGGGGCCCCGGGCGTCGGCGTGACCCTGGGGGCGTCCGGCATCTCGCTGGCCTCCACCGGGCTGGGGGCCTGCACGACCGGGCCCGACCTGACCCTGGCCAACACCACCACTTACCAGGTCAACGCCGGATCGGGAGCGGTGGTCCTCAGCACCATCGGAGACGGCGCCACCGGGGCCCCCTTCGCCTCGGGGGTCACCCTGAACGGCTTCTCCGGCGGCATCAACGACCGGTTCGTGGTGGGTCAGGTCACCGACACCGTCAACGGCAACGGCGCCCTCGCCGCCGTTCTCGATCTCAGCAACGAGCCCACCGGAATCACGGTGAACACCGCCCTCGGGAAAGTCTCGGGAGCGGTCCAACAGAACTTCAGCAACGTCCAGGACTTCGTCGGCTCCGCGGCCGGATCCACCACGTTCCTGACATCGGCCGCCTCCAACTTCATCTTCTCCGGCGGGGGGGCCGCCTCATCCAACACCCTCGACCTGTCGACCGCTCCGGCCAACGGCGGCAACGTCATCACCGTGAATGTGGCCGCCGGGTCGGCGGTCGTACCGGCCAACTCGGTCACGGACACCTTCTCCGGGATCGCCACCTTCGCCGGCTCCTCCAGCGGGTTCACCGACTTCGTGGTGCCGGCCCCGGGTGGGAGCTTCACCTTCACCGGGGGTGGCTCGGCCTCGACCAACACGATCGACCTGAGCGCGGTGGCAGCGGGGACGATCGTCGACGTGACCCCGGCCACTCCCACCGCCACCCTCCCGGGCGGAGCCGGCACCGAGACCTTCGGTGACATCGGCATCATCCTCGGGCCCAGCGCGGGCGGGACCACGTTCCGGGCCGGGGCCACCGGCGGCTTCCAGTTCAACGCGGCGGGAACGGGCAACTCCCTCGACCTCTCCACCGCCGGCACCGCCGTCGACATCAACGCCTCGCTGCCCGGCGGCTCGGTCACGGGCCTGTCCCCCGGGCCCGACGGCTTCGCCAACATCGGGACGTTCACCGGCCCGAGCACCGGATCGGCTACCTTCCAGGCCCCCGCCACGGGGGGCTACACGTTCATCGGCAAGGGGAGCGCCTCCAGCAACACGCTGACGATGACGTCGGCCGGAACCGGGATCGTGATCGACGTGACCGGCACCGTGGCCTGCGTGGCCGGGTCGGCCGACTGCGTCACCGGACTCGGGGCCGGTCTGGGCGGCAAGACCATCGACCAGTTCAGCGGGATCACCCAGCTGACCGGGTCCGGGTCGGGGAGCACCACCTTCGTCTCGGGGTCGAGTGGGGGGTTCAGCTTCACTGGCCAGAGCGTGTTGAACACCGTCAACCTCTCCCAGCTCAACAGCAACGTCACCGTCGACCTGACCTCGAACAACGGGTCGGTGTCCGGGATCACCTCTGGCGGCAACGACGCCGTCATCGGGATCAGGACGGTCCTCGGCCCCACGGCCGGGTCGACCACCTTCAAGCTCGGGAATACGGGTGGGTACACCATCACCGCGGCCGGGACGGCCTCCAGCAACGTCCTCGACCTGACCGCCACCACCCTCACGATCGGCATCGACGTCACGGGTACCCACGCCTGCATCGTCGGGAACGCCGACTGCGTCACCGGACTCAACGGGTCCGGCGACGACCAGTTCTCGGGGATCAACCAGATCCTGGGCTCGAACTCGGGCAGCACCGTCTTCACGGCCGGGCCCAGCGGCGGGTTCACCTTTACCGGTGCGGGGAGCGGCAACACCTTGAACCTGGGACCGGCCAACGCCGGACTCGTCGTCACCGTGACCGGCACCCCCGGTACCGTGACCGGGCTGACCTCGGGGAGCGACAGCTTCACCGGTGTCCAGGCCGTGACCGGGTCGACCCTGGGCAACACCACCTTCGTGGCCGGTCCGACCGGGGGCTACACCTTCCTCGGAGGGCCGGGCACCAGAAACACCCTCAACCTGTCGGGGGCCAACAGCGGGATCACCATCGACATCGCCGGGGGCTCGGTCACCGGGCTCACCACCGGGGGCTCTGACACCTTCAACGGGGCGACCTTCCCCACCATCTTCGGATCGACCCTCGGATCGACCACGTTCAAGGTGCCCGGCTCGGGTGGCTACGTCCTCACCGGTCAGGGGGCGGCCAGCACCAACGTCTTGGACCTGTCTGCGGGTGGGACCGGGATCACCGTCGACGTGACCGGGACCGCCCTCTGCCCCGCCTCGGCCTCGGACTGCGCGAGCGGGCTCACGGCCGGGATCGGCGGCCTCCACGACGACCAGTTCGCCGGCGTCGACCAGTTCGTGGGGTCGTCGAGCGGGCAGACCACGTTCGTCGGGGGATCGTCGGGCGGGTTCAGCTTCACCGGGAAGGGGAGCAGCAACGTCCTGAACCTCACCCAGGCCAATGCCGGCATCGTCATCGACGCCACCACCGCCGCCGGGAGCGTGTCGGCCCTGGCCTCGGGCGGCAACGACACCTTCACGAGGGTCACCATCCTGGACGGCTCGTCGGCCGGGTCGACGACCTTCAAGGGCGGGTCCACCGGTGGCTACACCTTCACCGCCGCCGGCGCCGGGAACGTCCTCGACCTGTCGGCGGCCAACGCCAACATCGACGTCGACACGGGCGGGACGGTGTCGAACCTCACCACCAACGGCAACGACACCTTCTCGTTCATCACGACCGTGAAGGGCTCGCTGAACGGCTCGACGACCTTCTCGGCCGGGGCCTCCGGAGGCTTCACGTTCATTGGGCAGGGGACGGCCTCGACCAACGTCCTCGACCTGTCGGGGGCCAACCAGGGCATCACCGTCACCGTGACCAGCGCCACCGGGACCGTGGCCGGCCTGTCCTTCACGGGCAACGATGCCTTCACCGGGATCGGCACCGTCGACGGATCGGCCTCGGGTCACACGTCGTTCGTGGCCGGGCAGACCGGCGGGTACACCTTCAACGGCGGTGGGACCGGGAACATCCTCGACCTCTCCACGGCCAACGCCGGGATCACCGTCAACGTGGTCTCGGGAACGGTCTCGGGGCTCACCACCGGCGGCAACGACAGCTTCACCACGGTGACGACGCTGAAGGGGTCGGGGAGCGGATCGACCACCTTCTTCGCCGGCAACGGGGGGAACTTCACCTTCCAGGGCCAGGGGACGGCCTCCACCAACATTCTCAACCTGTCCTCGGTGACCATCCAGGTCTCGGTCTACGTCTTCAACGTGGGTTGCCTGGTGGGTGCCTCGCAGTGCGTCATCGGCCTCGGGTCCCCCGACCAGTTGTCGGGGATCGCCAGCTTCGTCGGCTCCGCCTCGGGCGGGACCACCTTCATGGCCTCCTCCTCGGGCGGCTTCTCCTTCACCGGCCAAGGCAGCAACAACCAGCTCAACCTGTCCAACGCCTCGAGCGGGGTGACCGTCAACCTGACGGGAGCCTCCCCGTCGGTGAGCGGCCTGGCCGGCGGGAACGACACGTTCACCGACATCCAGATCCTGGTGGGATCGGGGGCCGGGGGCAACACCTTCATCGCCCCCTCTTCGGGCGGGTTCACGTTCACGGCCACCGGCTCGAGTAACAACATCCTCAACCTCTCGGCCGCGGCCAGCGGCATCACCGTCGACGTGACCGGATCAGGGGCCTGCCTCGTCAATCCCTACACGGCCTGCGTGGCCGGCCTGTCGGGGGGCAACGACGAGTTGTCGGGGATCACCTCCGTCATCGGCTCGTCGTCGGGTGGGACCGTCTTCAAGGCCGGGAACAGCGGCGGCTTCACCTTCACCGGACAGGGCCTGTCCAACACGCTCGACTTCTCGGGGATCACCGGGCTCACCGGGGTGACAGTGAACCTGGTCACCGGGCAGGCCACCCCGCCGGGAGGCGGGTCTGTGACGTTCTCGGACATCCAGATCTTCAACGGGTCCAGCAACAGCGACACCTTCGTGGTCGGGCCCGGGAACTACACGTTCAACGGCGGCGGGGCGACCAGCGGGCCCGGGGACACCCTCGACTTCTCGTCCGTCTCGGTCGGGGTCACGGTCAATCTGACGACGAACCCCAACCAGGTCACGCTGGGGGCCCAGGGCACCGATACCTTCACCGGCGTCACGATCTTCAAGGGCTCGACCCAGGGCGGGAACACCTTCCTGGCCGGGTCGACCGGCGGGTACAGCTTCGTCGGGCAGGGCACCGCCTCGACCAACACGTTGAACCTGTCGGCGGCCAACGGCGGCATCGCCGTCGACGTCACCACCTCCTCGGGCGCCGTCACCGGCCTGACCGGTGGGGGTGGCACCACCGACAGCTTCACCGGGTCCACCGTCGTGGTCGGCTCGTCGGCCGGCTCCACCGACTTCAAGGCAGGATCGACCGGGGGCTACAGCTTCACCGGCCAGGGCGGTGGGAACACCCTGGACCTCACGGCGGCCTCGAGCGGTGTGACCTTCAACCTCCTGAGCGGGACCCCGACGGTGACCGGTCTGGCCGGAGGGAACGACACCTTTCTCGACATGCAGACCCTGGACGGGTCGAACGCCGGGGGCAACAGCTTCGTGGTCCCCTCCTCCGGAGGCTTCACCTTCTCCGCCCTGGGGTCCAACAACACCCTGAACCTGTCGGGAACGGCGGCCGGCATCACCGTCGACGTGTCGGGGGCGACCGGCACGGTGAGCGGGCTGACCTCGGGGGGCAACGACCTCTTCACCGGCATCAAGTCGATCGTGGGGTCGTCGTCGGGTGGCACCACCTTCACGGCCGCCGGGGTGACGGCCGGCTACACCTTCACCGGCGGGGGCTCGGCCAACTCGAACCTCCTCGACCTCTCGGCCGCCGGCTCGGGCGTCGTGGTCGACGTCACCGACACCGTCCTCTGCCTGAACGGCACCACCAGCAACTGCGTGACCTTCCCCTCGGCGGGCGACGACTCCTTCAGCGGGATCTCCCGGATCAAGACCCCGACGGCCGGGTCGGCCACGGTCAGAGCCGGACCGGCTGGGGGGTTCGCCTTCACCGGGCAGGGGACGGCCTCCACCAACACCCTCGACCTCTCCTCGGCCAACGGCGGGACCGTGGTCGACCTGACGGTGGCCACCCCGTCGGTGGGGGGCCTGTCGTCGGGGGGGAACGACTCGTTCACCGGGCTGGGGATCATCGACGGCTCGACCTCGGGGGCCACCACCTTCAAGGCCACGTCCACCGGTGGGTTCACCTTCAACGGGAAGGGCGCACCCTCCACCAACCTCCTCGACCTGTCGGCGGCGTCGGCCGGCATCTCGGTGAGCGTCCTGAGCGGCCAGGTCACCGGGCTGGTGGGCGGCAGCGACTCCATGAGCGGGATCGGGTCCTTCAAGGGGGCGTCGGCCGGGGGGACGACCTTCGCGGCCGGGGGGGCGGGCGGCTTCACGTTCACCGGCCAGGGCACGGCCTCCACCAACGCCCTCAACCTCACCGCCGCCAACAGCGGCATCCTCGTCGACGTCAGCTCGGCCACCATCACGGTCAGTGGCCTGTCGTCGGGCGGGAACGACACCGCCTCGGGCCTGACGGCCATCACGGGCTCGTCGGCCGGCTCCACCTCGTTCCGGGCCGGTTCGAGCGGGGGCTTCACCTTCACCGGGGCCGTCGGAACCCCGAACACCCTCGACCTGTCGGTGGCCGGGAGCGGCCTGGTCGTCGACCTCACCCTGGGATCCCCCCGTGTCACCGGGCTCGGGTCGGGGTCGAGCGACAGCTTCAGCGCCGTCACCACCTTCATCGGGGCCCTGGCCGGCTCCACCACCTTCCGGACCGGGCCGACCGGGGGGTACACCTTCACCGGGCAGGGCACGGCGGCTTCCAACGTCCTCAACCTGTCCCAGGCCAACGGCGGCATCACGGTCGACGTCACCGGGACCGTGGGCTGCCCGCTCGTCAGCTCGGACTGCGTGGAGAACCTGGCCGTCGGGAGCTCCACCGACGCCTTCTCTGGGATCGCCACCATCGTCGGGCCCACGGCCGGCTCGACCGTCTTCCGCTCCGGCGGGGGCGGTGGATTCACCTTCACCGGGAACGGCGGCGGGAACACGCTCGACCTGTCCGCCTCGGCCTCCGGGGTCACCGTGACCATGACGTCGGGGACCCCCACCGTCAGCGGCCTCTCGGGTGGCTCGGACACCTTCAGCGGGATCACCACGGTGGTGGGCTCGAACGGGGGCGGCAACACCTTCCTGGCCGGACCGATCGGCGGATTCACCTTCAGCGCCGCCGGCAACACGAACGCCCTGAACCTGGCCGCGGCCGGCTCGGGGATCACCATCGACGTCGGAGGTGCGGCCGCCTGCCTGACCGGCCCCAGCGACTGCGTGCTCAACCTGGCCGGCGGGACCAAGGACCAGATCGCCGGGATCACCATCTTCACCGGCTCCTCGTCCGGCTCGGACACCTTCCGGGCCGGGTCCGTGGGCGGCTTCACCTTCACCGGGGAGGGCTTGGGGAACACCCTGGACTTCTCGTCGATCCCCAGTGGGGGGGCCACGGTGGCGGTCAACCTCATCACCGGGCTGGCCCAGCCCTCGGGGTCGGGCAACGACAGCTTCGCCGACATCCAGAACTTCGTCGGCTCCCCCAACAACGACACCTTCACGGTGGGGACGGGCAACTACAGTTTCAACGGTGGCGGCGGATTCGACACCCTGGACTTCTCGTCCGTCTCGACCGGGATCACCGTCAACCTGACCACGTCACCGGCCCAGGTCACGGTGGGGGCCCAGGGCACCGACACCTTCACCAACATCCAACGCTTCCTCGGATCCACCCAGGGGAACAACACCTTCCTTTCGGCCAGCACCGGGGGCTTCACCTTCGTCGGCCAGGGCACGTCCTCCACCAACGTCCTCAACCTCTCCTCGGCCGCGCCGGGCGGGCCCATCACCATCGATACCACCGGGATCACCTGCGCCGGCGGGGCCACGGCCTGCGTCACCGGCCTGGTCTCGGGCCAGGATGCCTTCAGCGGCATCGGGACGTTCATCGGGGCCGTGGCCGGGAACACCGACTTCCGGGCCGGATCGGTGGGGGGCCTGTCCTTCACCGGCCAGGGCAGCGGGGACACCTTCGACGCCTCGGCCGCCACCTCGGGGGTCACCGTCAACCTGACCGGAGGGACGCCGACGGTGTCCGGTCTGTCAGGGGGGAACGACACCTTCACCGACGTCCAGAAGGTGGTGGGCTCGAACGCCGGGCACAACACCTTCGCCGTGGCCGGCGCCGGGGGCTACACCCTGACCGCGGCAGGCGGGACCAACACGCTGAACCTGGCCGCAGCCGGCTCGGGTGCCACCGTCGATGTCACCGGATCGGGGCCGTGCCTCAGCGGGGGGAACACGGCCTGCGTGTCGGGCCTGGCCGGGGGCAACGACGAGCTGACCGGCATCACCCTCTTCGTCGGCTCGGCGTCGGGCGGGACGACCTTCCGGGCCGCCAACGCCGGCGGCTTCACCTTCACCGGCCAGGGGGCCGGGAACACCCTCGACTTCTCGGCCGTCACCGGCGGGACCGGCGTCGGGATCAACCTGGTCAACGGCCAGGTCACCCTGCCCGTCGGGAGCGACACCTTCACCGACGTGACCGGCTACGTCGGGTCGCCCTTCAACGACACCTTCACGGTCGGGACCGGCAGCTACACCTTCACCGGCGGGGGCGGGAGCGACACGGCCACCTTCGCCTCGGTGCAGTCCGGGATCACCGTCAACGTCACCACAGCCACGGCATCGGTGACGGGGGCGTCGGTCAACGACTCCCTCACCGGGATCAGGACCTTCGTCGGCTCCAGTGGGGGCGGCAACGTCTTCAAGGGGGGCTCCTCCGGCGGCTACACCTTCACCGGGGGCGGGTTCTCCGGGAACGTCCTCGACCTGTCCGGCGTGAGCGGTGCCGCCACCGGAGCCGCCTTCGACCTGGTCAACGGCACGGTCACGCTGCCCGGCGGCGGGGGGACCGATTTCTTCGACGGCATCCAGAGCTTCGTCGGGACCGCCTACGCCGACACTTTCACCATGGCCCTGGGCAGCTTCTCCATCACCGGGAACGGCGGTAACGACACCCTCGACTTCACCACTATCGGGACGGCGGTCACCGTCAACGTGGCCACCAACCCGGGCACGGCCACCGGGGGCGGCGTCAACGACAGCTTCACCGGGATCACCTCGGTCATCGGCCCGTCGGCGGGAGGGTCGACCTTCAAGGCCGGGAGCACCGGCGGGTTCACCTTCACCGGCCGGGGTAGCGGGAACACCCTCGACTTCTCCCAGGTGCCCAACGGCGCCGGGGGCGTGCTCGTCGACGTGGTCACCGGCCAGGCCACCCCCAACGGGGGATCCAACGACACCTTCAGCGACATGGCCGCCTTCACCGGCTCACCCAACAACGACACCTTCGTCATGGGGGCCGGCACCTACGCCGTCCACGGCGGCGGCGGGGCCGACACCTTCGACGCCTCGGCCGGCCCGGCCGGGCTGACCTTCACGTTGACAGCCAACCCGGGCACGGTGGTGGGAACGGGCTGGAACGACACCCTGGTCGGGGTCCAGGCCCTGGTGGGGGCGTCGGCCGGCACGTCCACCTTCGTGGCCTCCTCGGGGAGCGGCTACAGCTTCACCGGCCAGGGCACCGGGAACGTCCTCGACCTCTCGGCCGCCCCGGCCGGGATCGCCGTCGACGACAGCAGCGTGCCCGGCATGGTGCACGGCCTGGCCGGGGGGGGGACCGACACCTTCACCGACATCGGGACCTTCACGGGCTCGACGCTCGGGGGGACCTCGTTCACGGCGCCGGTGCTCGGCGGGGTGACCTTCACCGGCCAGGGCCTCGGGAACAGCCTGAACCTGTCGGGCGCCCCGAGCGGGATCACCGTCAACGTGACCGGCGCCCAGCCCACCATCACCGGCCTCCCGCTGGCCAACGACAACATCACCGGCATCACCGGGTTCACCGGCTCCTCGGGGGGTGGGACGACCTTCATCGCCGGGTCCGCCGCCGGCTACAGCTTCATCGGCCTCGGGTCCGGGAACACCCTCAGCCTGGCCGCGGTGACGGCGGGGGGACCGGGTGCCACTATCGACGCCCACGGCGGGCAGGTCACCCTGCCCGGGGGGAGCGACGTCACCTCGGGCATCCAGAACTTCATCGGCACCCCCAACAACGACCTCTTCGTGGCCGGGACCGGGAACCTCACCTTCACCGGGGGCGGGGGGATCGACACCATCAGCTTCCAGTACGCCCCCACCGGGGTGAACGTCAACCTGTCCAACGGCCAGATCGGCGGAGGGTTCGGGGGGGTCGACACCGTCAGCGGCATCCAGAACGTGATCGGGTCGCCCTTCAACGACATCATCGAGGGGAACCTCCAGCCCAGCATCTTCTCCGGGGGCGGAGGGAACAACACCTTCGTCCTCGTGGGCGGCAACGACCTGGTCAACGGCGGGACGGGGACCGACACCGTCGACCTGTCCCAGACCCAGTCGACGGTCAGCATCGACCTCAACGACCCCTACTTCCAGGACACCGGCGGGGCCGGCTCGGTCCTCCTCGTCCCGGGGACCATCCAGAATGTGGTGGCCTCCCCCTTCGGGACCCGGGTCCTCGGGGGTCTTGCCACCGGGACGCTGAACGGGGGGTCGGGGACCGACTACCTGGACGCCGGCGCCGGGAACTACACCCTGAACGCCGGATCGGGCACCGACACCCTGGTGGCCGGGAGCGGGAACGACGTCCTGAACGGGGGATCGGGCACCGACGTCTTCGTCCCCGGGAGCGGGACGGTGGCCATCAACGGGGGGACCGGGAACGGGACCCTCGACTTCTCCGGGGCGCCTACCGGGGTCAACGTCAACCTGTCCGGGACCCCGTTCGTCCTCAATCTGCCCGGCACGTTCTACATCTCGAACAGCGTCCTCCCCGGACACAGCGCCTCGGGGGGCTGGGGCGGCCGGGTCACCATCAACGGGGTCGAGAACGTCATCGGGACGTCCTTCAACGACGTCATCGTGGGGGACTCCAACACCAACCGGATCCAGGAGGGGGCCGGGAACGATCTCGTGGTGGGCAACGGCGGGGGGGACACCCTGATCGGCGGCGGGGGCAACGACATCTTCATGACCGGGGCCGGGAACAATTCGGTCGACTGCGGCGGCGGGAACTGCACCATCGACTACTCGAACGCCCCCACCGGGGTGAACGTCAACCTGACCAACGGGACCGCCAACAACGGCTTCGGCGGGACCGACACCCTCACCGGCATCAAGAACGCCATCGGGTCCCAGTTCGCCGACGTCATCGTCGGAGGCGCCCCCGGTGGTCTCATCCAGGGCCTGGGGGGCAACGACACCCTCCAGGGCGGGTACGGCGGCTTCGACACCCTGAAGGGCGGAGCCGGGAACGTGACCTTCATCGCCAGCGCCGCCGGCCACGACACCATCCTGGGCGGTTCCGGGAACAACACGATCTTCGCCCAGAACGGCCAACCGGACTACATCAACGGTGGGGTGGGTGGATTCAACCAGGCCTCGGTCGACCCCTTCGACACCGTCATCAACGTCCAACAGCTCTTCACGTGACGAGGACCAACCCATGAGCACCGTCGCCATCCTGCGGGAGCAGCACCTCGAGGTGGATCCCGGCTACCAGGTCAGCTGCCAGCTGAGCGTCTACAACTCGGGGGGGATCGTCGAGCAGTTCACCGTCGACGTGGTCGGGGACACGAGCGAGTGGGCCGTGGTGGAGCCGGCCACCCTCTCGCTCTTCCCCAACACCCAGCAGGACGTCACCGTCACCTTCTCCCCGCCGCGGCTCTGGCACGTCTCGCCCGGGCCCATGCCCTTCGGGATCCGGATCTCCCCGGCCAACGACCCCGAGGGGTCGATCGTCGAGGAGGGGGTCCTCCTCGTCGGCGACTTCACCGAGGTCAACGCCGAACTCATCCCCCAGGTCATCACCGGTCGCCGGAAGGGGAAGCTCGGGATCGCCATCGACAGCAACGGGAACATGCCGATGCCGGTGATCCTGCGGGGCCGCGACCCGGCCGACGCCCTGGCCATCACCGTCAAGCCCCGGCAGATCGTCCTCGAGCCCGGCCAGGCCGCCTTCGCCCGGCTCCGGGTCGTCCCCCGCAAGACCTATCTCCGGGGGCCCCAGCGCCAGGCCCGGTTCAAGGTCTTCGTCGAGCCCCAGATCAGCGACGTCGAGCCGGTGGTCCTCGACGCCACCCTGGTCCAGCGGTCCCTCCTGCCCCGGGGCTCGGTCGGGGTCCTCGGCATCCTGGCCGCCATCGCCGTCTGGTTCCTCCTCATCCGGCCCGTGGTGAAGAACACGGCCGTGAACGCCGTGAAACCGGCCACCCAGGCCGCCGCCGCCAACGCCGCCAACGCCGCCACGGCAAGTTCCGCGGCGGCGGTCGCCGCCAACGCCGCCGCGGCCAAGACGGCCGCCACGCTGGCGGCCCAGCAGGCTGCCATCGCCGCTCTGTCCGACACCACCACCACCGGCCCCTCCACCACCGTGCCGAGCACCACGACCACCACCCTGCCGCCACCGCCGGCCAAGACGGTCACGAACCCCAACAATTACGCCGCCATCGAGGTGGTGGCCCAGCCCGGCCAGCTCAAGACGGGGAGCTATCAGGTCCCGGTGGGGGACACCCTGTCCATCGCCGACCTGGTCATCCAGAGCTTCTCCACCGGGCAGGGCCAGGTCCGGATCCAGGTCCTCCCCTCGGGGGCCACGGCGGGGCAGACCCTGTTGCTCTACAACCTGGCCACCCTGACCGAGGACACCCAGCCCCTCGTTCCCTCCATCGTCTTCAACCAGGGGGACACCCTCGTGGTCACGGTCAGCTGCGGGACCCAGCGGTCGGCCTGCGACGTGAACGTCCTCTACGGCGGGGCCCAGACCTCGCCGGCCCCGACCACCACGACGGTGCCGGGGGCGACCACGACCACCGCTGCGGCCGGTTGACGCCGGCCGGGGGGCCCGGCTGATGCCCGTCTGGCTCAGCGGGCCGGAGCTCCGGATCCTGGAGGCGGCCTGCAGCCGGATGATCCCCACCGACGTCACCGCCGGGGCCGCCGAGGCGGGGGTGGCCGACTACATCGACGGCCTGCTCGGGGCGTTCAGCTTCGATCCCCCCAGGATCTGGGCCGGGGGGCCCTTCTCGGGCCGGAAGGGGGGCGAGGCCGCCTTCAGGTCCTTCCTGGCCCTGAACGCCCTCGACGAGCTGGCCTGGCGGACCCGGATCGAGGGATCGGGGGGGCGACCGGAGCGGGAGTTCAACGGGCCCGTGGTCGGGCTCCAAGCGCGGTACCGGGAGGGGCTGGCCGCCCTGGGGGCGGACTTCGCCGAGGTCCCGGGGGAGGAGCAGGACGAGCGGCTCCGGGGGGCGGGGGAGTTCGTCGAGCTCCTCTACGGGCACTGCTGCGAGGGGATGTACGGGGCCCCGGAGTACGGGGGGAACCGGGCTGGGGTGGGTTGGACCGGGATCGGCTTCGAGGGGGACGTCCAGCCCCGGGGGTTCACCGACGCCGAGGTGTCGGGGCCGTGACCGTCGACGCCGTCATCGTCGGGTCGGGGCCGGGTGGGTCGACGGTAGCCGACGTCCTCACCGGGGCGGGGTGGACGGTGGCCATCATGGAGAAGGGCCGGAACCACCTCCTCGACCCGGCCGACCCGCGCCGGCCGGCCGGGGACTACTCCAACGACGAGATCAAGTTCCTCTCCCGCCACTTCCTCGGCCCCGACCCCTTCCTCGAGCCCCGGACCTTCCGGACCGGCCCGGAGGACGGGGACCGTCTCCATGTGGGGGAGGTCAACTCGATCCCCTCGACGATGGGTGGCGGGGGGACCCACGCCGACGGGAAGGTGCCCCGGTTCCGGGAGGAGGACTTCACCCTCCTCTCGAGCTACGGGCCCGTCGAGGGGGCCGACGTGGCCGACTGGCCCTTGGACTACGCCGAGCTGGAGCCCTTCTACGCCGACGTGGAACGGCGGGTGGGGGTGGCCGGGGACGCCGACGGCAACCCCTTTGCGGCCTGGCGGTCCGGGCCCTATCCCATGCCCCCGGGGGCCCCCATGTACGGGGCCACCCTCTCGGCCGGGGCCGCCGAGCGGCTGGGGTTCCATCCCTACGAGGCGCCGACGGCGGCCAACTCCGTCCCCTACGACGGCCGGCCGGCCTGTAACAACTGTGGCTTCTGCGCATTCTTCGGCTGCCCCATCCACGCCAAGGGGGACCCGGTGGCCCTCCTGACCCGGGCCATGGCCAGCGGCCGGGCCGAGCTCCACGCCGAGACCTTCGTGTCCCGGATCCGCTCCGACGGCCGGCGGGCCACCGGGGTCGACTTCATCGGGCCGGACGGGGTGGAGCGGTCCATGGATGCCCGGGTGGTGGTGGTGGCCGGGGGGGCCATCGAGACGCCCCGGCTCCTCCTCCTGTCCGGTTTGGACCACCCCCTCCTGGGCCGGAACCTGATGGTCCACTTCCAGACCATCTCGGTGGGGCAGCTCCCGGAGCGGCTCCACACCGAACGGGGCCGGGCCGTGACCCATGTCCACGACGACGCCATGATCGACGACCCGGCGGCCCGGGCCGCGGCCCGGGAGGCGGACCTCCCCTGGATCCGGGGCGGCCTCGTCGAGCACGGGGGTCCGAGCCTCCCCATCATGGAGGCCCGGAACTATCCCTGGGGCCCCGACCACAAGAAGCTGATGCGGTCCTCACCCCTGCGGGACCACCTCTGGGCCTTCACCATGCAGGGGGAGGACCTGGCCCAGGCCACCAACCGTGTCGACCTCGATCCCACCGTCCGCGACGTCCGGGGCTTCCCGGCCCCCCGGATCACCTACCGGCCCCACCGCCACGAGCTGGTGGCCTCCGCCCACCACGGGCCCCGGCTGGAGGCGATCCTGAAGGAGATGGGGGCGACCTGGACGGTGTCGACCACCTCACCGGGGTCCGGGGGGGACCCGGGCCGGGACTTCAGCTCGCCGGTCCCCCAGAGCCGGCACGTCATGGGGACGACCCGGATGGGGACCGACCCGGCCAGCTCGGTGGTCGACCCCTTCGGCCGGCTCCACCAGCTCCCCAACGTGGTCGTGGCCGACTCCTCGGTCTTCGTCACCTCGGCCGGCTACGGCCCCACCCTGACCCTGGTGGCCCTGGCCGCCCGGGCCGCCGCCGCCCTGGTGGGCTGAATCCCGTCTAGCTCCTGGGCACCTGGGACCAGGGGAGGTCCTTGTCGTTGCGGGGGTCGCCGGGGAGGCCGAGGACCCGTTCCCCGAGGATGTTCCGCATGATCTCCGAGGTGCCCCCCTCGATGGAGTTGGCCCGGGCCCGCAGGAAGCTCCAGCGGGGGTCCTCCCCGGCGAAGCCGGCCCGCTCGGGGCGGCGCATCTCGTAACGGGTGGGGAAGATGGTCCCCTCCATGCCGAGGAGGTCGACGCAGGCCTCGTAGATCCGCTGGTTCAGCTCGGCGTAGGCCAGCTTGGCCACCGACCCCTCCGGTCCGGGGGTGCCGGCCCGGCGGGTCTCCCGGGCCCGCTTGTTGGTCAGCCGGGCCGCCTCGGTCTCGACCCAGAGCCGGACGACCCGGTCCCGGTCCACGGCGTTGTGGACGTCCATGCCCCTCCAGATCTCGAGGAGCTCGCCGATGGGACCGGCGCTGCGGGCCGCCACCCCACCTCCGATGGCCACCCGCTCGTTCATGAGCGTGGTCATGGCCACCCTCCAGCCCGCCCCCACGGCATCGAGGCGCTGGCCGTCGGGGACCCGGACGTCGGTGAAGAAGACCTCGTTGAACTCGGCGTCCCCGGTCATCTGCCGGAGGGGCCGCACCTCGACGCCCGGAGCCTCCATGTCGACGATGAAGTAGGTCATCCCCCGGTGCTTGGGGACCTCGGGGTCGGTCCGGGCCACCAGCATCCCCCACTTGGCCGTGTGGGCCAGCGTGGTCCAGACCTTCTGGCCGTTCACCACCCACTCGTCCCCGTCGGACTCGGCCCGGGTGGCCAGGCCGGCCACGTCGGAGCCGGCCCCGGGCTCGGAGAAGAGCTGGCACCAGATCTCCTCGCAGGTGAACATGGGCCGGAGGTAGCGGGCCACCTGCTCGGGGGTGCCGTGGGCCAGGACCCCGGGCTCCGGGTCGAGAGCGCCCGGCGGACGGTGGAGCTCGACTTCGGCGGCTACGGGATCGGGGGACTTTCGGTGGGGGAGAGCCGCCCCGAGATGCTGGCCGCCCTCGACGTCACCGTCCCCGAGCTGCCCGCCGACCGGCTCCGGTACCTGATGGGCGTGGGTGACCCGGTCGGCCTGGTCGAGGCGGTGGCCCGGGGGGTCGACCTCTTCGACTGCGTGGCCCCCACCCGGACGGCCCGGCACGGGACGGCCTGGACCCGGGCCGGTCGGTTGTCGCTGCGGGCCGCGGCCTGCGCCCGGGACGACCGGCCCATCGACGGGGACTGTCCCTGCCCGACCTGCGGCCGGTGGTCCCGGGGCTACCTCCGGCACCTCCTCCTCGTGAACGAGCCCACCGCCCTCCGGCTCGTCACCCTCCACAACCTGGCCTTCATGTTCGACCTCGTCGACCGGATCCGGGCCGCCGTCGCCGACGGGACCCTGGAGGAGCTCCGGGCCGAGACCGGGGCCGTCTGGGGCGGTTGATCCGGCCCGGGGACCGGTGCTCGGGCCGGAGCGGTCCCCTGGACTAAGGTCTGGCGCTCGTAGCCCCCAGGGGGCTCCCCATGCCCCCCGGCGGAGAACGACTCCTCACATGACCATCCCCCCCATCCTCCTCACCATGCTCCTGGCCGCATCGTCGCCGACGACCACCAAGGCGGCGGCCCCGAAGGGCAGCGCCGCCGGGAACCTGGTCTTCCTGGGTGTGCTGGGGCTGTGCGGCTACATGCTCTACCGGTCCATGGGACGGAACCGGAAGCTCCAGGCCCAGCGCCAGGGCAACGTCCTCAGCACCCTCGGCCCCGGCGACGAGGTCCTGACCGGAGCCGGGATCTTCGGCACCGTCCTCGACGTCGCCGACGACCGGGTCACCATCGAGACCGCCCCGGGGACCCGGATCACCGTGCTCCGATCGACCATCGCCCGCCGGATCGAGCCCGACACCGTCGACGACCTCGGCGACGTGGACGACCAGAACGAGCGGGACCGTGCCGACGAGGCCGACGGTGAGGGCGACGGTGGCCCGACAGGAGAAGGTGACAAGCCGTGAAGCGCTCTCCGTTGGTCGTCAGCCTCGTCGTCTCGGTCCTCATCGGGGTGATCGCATTCGTGGCCACGCTCGGCGTGGGCTGGACTCCCAAGCTCGGGATCGACCTGGCCGGCGGGTCCGAGGTCATCTTCCAGCCGGCCCGACCGGTGAACGCCTCCGAGATGTCGTCCATCGTCAACGTCATCACCAACCGGGCCAATGGAGCCGGAGTCTCCAACGCGGTGGTCGAGGCCCAGGGTGGCAACGTCGTCGTCCAGCTCCCGGCGGTCAAGGACCCGGCGTCGGTCATCGCCCAGATCGGGAAGACCGGCCAGATGACCTTCCGGCCGGTGCTGTGCTCGGCCTCCACCCAGACCCAGCCGCCCAAGACCGGCGCCCTTCCCACCACCTGCACGGCCGGCACCGAGCTGAACGCCACCAATCTGAATCCGACGGTGGACAGCAACGGCCTCGACCACAGCAACCAGGTCCCGTCCGACCCCAACCTGGCTGGCTACCCGTCGACGAACCCCGACAACGACGCCGCCGGCAGCACCGTCCTGCTGCCTGTCACCGGGGGGGGCCGCTACCTCCTCGGCCCTGCCGGTCTGACCGGCAAGGACATCACCAAGGCCTCGGCCCAGCTCTCCTCGGCGGGCGTATGGGCGGTCGACGCCAGTCTGAACTCAGCCGGCTCGACCGCGTGGGACCAGCTGGCCCAGGCGCAGTTCCACGCCATGATCGCCATCGACCTGGGGGGGACGATCATCTCGGCCCCGATCACCCAGCCCGGGCAGGCCACCTTCTCGTCCTTCCAGGGCCAGGTCCAGATCAGCGGGTCGTTCACCCAGGGGTCGGCCCAGTCGTTGGCCCAGAGTCTCAACTACGGGTCGCTGCCGGTGGCGTTGAAGCCCATCCCCCTGAGCCAGCAGACCGTCACCCCCACCCTTGGGAAGGCCTCGCTCAAGGCCGGCCTGGCTGCCGGGATCGGCGGCCTCCTCCTGGTCCTGATCTACACCATCCTCTACTACCGGGCCCTGGGCGTGGTGGTCGTCTCCGGCCTGGCCCTCACCTCCATGATCCTCTGGGCCTTCATCTCGGCCCTCGGCCACAGCAGCCTCCACATCACCCTGGACCTGGCCGGCGTCACCGGTCTGATCGTTTCCGTGGGGATCACCGTCGACTCCTACATCGTCTACTTCGAACGATTGAAAGATGAGGCGCGGGCCGGTCGGTCGGTCCGGTCGAGCGTGACGAAGAGCTTCCAGGGGGCGTTCCGGACGGTGCTGGCCGCCGACCTGGTCTCGTTCCTGGCCGCTGCCGTCCTTTGGCTGATCGCGGCCGGCTCGGTCAAGGGATTCGCCTTCTTCCTCGGGATCTCGACCATCCTGGACGTGGCCACCACCTGGTTCTTCACCCGGCCACTCGTCATCCTGCTGGGACGGAGCCGGACCGTGACCGACGCCCGGATCATCGGTATCGCCCGGGGGCTCGCCATCGACAGCGGAGGTCAGGCGTGACCACGACCCTCGACTCCCCCGAGACCACCGGCTCCCGACCGAACCTCTTCGTCCGGATCTACCGGGGGGAGACCTCCTTCGACTTCGTCGGCCGTCGCCGGGTCTGGTACGGCGTCTCGGCCGCCGTGATCGTGGCCGGGCTGATCTCACTCTTCGCCCAGGGCTTCAACCTCGGCATCGACTTCAAGGGCGGGACGGCCTGGACCGTGACCGCCAACGGCACCTCTGCCGCCACCGCCACCAAGGCGGTCAAGGCAGCCGGGGTCAACCCCTCGCTGGTCCAGGGGATCGGGGTCGGATCGAGCGCCACCATCGAGGTGCAGGCCGACCTGTCCAAGCTGTCGGCCTCGGCCCTGGCCGCCACCGAGAAGAAGGTGGCCGACGCCCTGGCCACGGCCACGCACGCCACCGCCAAGCAGAAGACCGACGCCGAGCAGAACGTCACCAATGTCGGGCCGACCTGGGGTGGTGTGATCACGAAGAAGGCCATCATCGCCGTGATCGTCTTCTTCATCCTGGTGGTCGGCTACATCACGTTCCGGTTCGAATGGAAGATGGCCATCGCCGCCCTGGTGGCCGTCATCCACGACCTCCTGGTCGTGGCCGGGATCTACTCGCTGTCGGGCCTGCAGGTCACCCCGGACACGGTGATCGCCGTGTTGACCATCCTCGGGTACTCCCTCTACGACACCGTCGTGGTCTTCGACCGGGTGGCCGACAACACCAAGAACTTCGGGGCCTCGACCGGGAAGATGACCTACGAGGACGTCGTCAACCTGTCGATGAACCAGACCCTGGCCCGCTCCATCAACACGTCCCTGGTGGCCATCCTCCCCGTCCTCTCCGTGCTCGTCATCGGGGCCCAGATCCTGGGGGCCAGCACCCTCCAGTACTTCGGGCTGGCCCTCGTCATCGGCCTCTTCTCCGGGGCCTACTCGTCGATCTTCATCGCCTCCCCCCTGCTGGCCCAGATGAAGGAGCGGGAGCCCCGCTACCGGACCATCCGTCAGAAGCTGGCCAACCGGGCCGACGGCGCCGGGTTGATCACCCCCAAGGCGGCCGCCCTCATGACGGCGGCGGCGGCCACACCAGGCTCCGGCCGGGCCGCAGCGGGACGCTCCGGCACCGCCCGGGGAGCCGCAGCCAAGCGCCAGGGCCCGGCCCGCAGCGGCCAGGTCCTCCGACCGGGGGTCCGGCCCGCCAGCAAGCCGGCACCCGCCCCGGTCGAGGACGACGGGGACGTCGAGGAATGGGACGAGCTCGACGACGACGGGGTCGACGGGGCCGAGACCACGGCCCGGGCGGCCACGGCCTCCCGGGCCCGGCCCGTCCCCGGCCGCAGGGCTCGGGCCCCCGCCGGCCCCCGCCCC